>CBFGMV010000071.1:0-44474 GCA_965649915.1 uncultured Dyadobacter sp. | reverse complement strand
TGTAGCTCTTTTTTGTAGCTCTTTTTTGTAGCTCTTTTTTGTAGCTCTTTTTTGTAGCTCTTTTTTGTCACCCTGAGCGAAGTCGAAGGGCTTTTGCGAGAAGCCCTTCGACTCCGCTCAGGGTGACAAAAAGGTAGCATCAGGTGACAAAAAAGCAACAATGGGCGATAAAATGACGGCGAAACGCGACAAAAAAACGCAAAACCAGTGCTACAAACCAGCTTGACAGTCTAGTAACAGCCCCGGCTAGATTTAATTAAACCACAATCCTCACAAGAAGCGGCTTCTATTCCTCCCGTAACTGGTAGTGACTCTCATTGTTACATGCCGCCAGTATCTTCAGATCATCCCATTGACCGGCGATGATCGCTTCTTTCTTCTTTCTGCTCCAACCTTTGACCTGCTTTTCAAAAGCGATCGCCTGGTTTACATTCTTGAACTCATAACAAAAAACCATTTCTACGGGGCGTCTTGTAAAAGTGTAGCAACCGGGGTCGATGCCGCCATTGTGTTCGGCAAGACGCCTTTCAAAATTGTTTGTGACACCGGTGTAGTAGCTGCCATCTGCACATTCCAGAATGTAGACGTAATAAGATTTCATGAAGACAGTGTGTTAGTTTCAATACTGAAAAGATTGTGAGGAGGTTAATCTAATACTGTGAAAGCGAGTGAATGTAGTATGCTTGTGGCGTGCCTGTTCATCACGCTGGTTTTCTCAGTTTTTTGTCAATCCTTTGGCATCTTCTTTGTAACCGATTCATCACCCTTCTTTGTCACCCTGAGCGGAGCGGCCGCCGCTGCGGTCGAAGGGCTTCTCGCAAAAGCCCTTCGACTCCGCTCAGGGTGACAAAAAAGCGACAAAAGAGCGACAAAAAAGTGGTGACGGAACGGGGTTACTTCAATACTCAGCCATGACCATCGCTTCCGCTACCTCCTCTTTCTGCGCTATCTTCGGTGGCAGGAGCTTGTACATCACCGGTGTTACCAGACGGGATAGCAGTGTGGAGCTGATCAAACCACCGATGAGTACGAGCGCAAGCGGCGAATACAATGCACTATATTCGATGACGAGTGGCAACAGGCCGCCGATGGCGGTCATGGAAGTCAGGAGTATCGGCACGAAACGGATCTCTCCGGCCTCGATAATCGCTTCTTCGATGCCCTTACCCTGCTCGCGGAGCTGATTGGTGAAGTCCACCACCAGCAGCGAGTTTTTTACTTCGATCCCCACCAGTGCGATAAATCCGATCGTCGCCGTGAAAGACAGCGTTTCGCCGGTCAGGAAGAGCATCGCCAACCCGCCCACAATGCCCAGCGGTATCACCGACAGTACGATCAGAATGCTTTTGAATGTCTTGAATTCGAGGATCAACACGCCCAGGAATCCGAACACCGTGACGAGTATGATCAATCCCAGGCCACCGAAACTTTCTTCCTGGCTCTCCTTCTCTCCCGCTACGGTGAAATGCTGCCCTTTCTCAAACTTGAAACTGTTCAGCTTCTGAGTGACCTGCTCGTTGATCTGCTGCACATTATAGCCCGGCTTTACGAATGCAGAGACCGTCACATAACGATCCTTGTCGTAATGCCGGATCTGGTTGGGTGAGCTTTCGAGCCCGATGGTGGCCACATTTTTCAAAGGAATACTTACTCCCGCAGCCGACGTGACGTACAGTTTGTCGAACACGCTGTAATCCTGGATCGCCGCATTACGGGGCACCGACACGTTGATATTATAGCTATCTGCTTTCCCCACATCTTCCCGGTAAGTCGCCACATTCAGCCCTGCCGCACCTAGGCGCACCGTTCTGTCGATGTCCGCCGATGAAATACCCAAAGTACCGGCCTTGGCTTTGTTGACCTGTACCCGCAGGTCGGTTGGCTGAACCTGCAATGGGTTGTTGACATAAATAGTACCTTCCGTTTTAGCCAGCAGATCAGCAATGCCAAAAGCAGTTTTACGCAGATCATCCAGGTTTTCACCATAAATGCGGTAAGCCAGCGGTGCCTCGATCAGCGGGCCTTGCTCGAAGTCCTTCACCTTGATCTCGGCTCCCGGGTAGCGTTCCAGCTTTTTTCTCAGCTTTTCGATCACGGCTACCTTTTCTTCGGTTTCCAAACCTTCCACCTGCACAAAAATTTCGGCAAAATTCTCACTCTCGTTCCGCTGGATCACATTGTAATAAACCCTTGGGTTACCCTTGCCTACGTTGGTCGCGAAAGAGGTGATCAGCGGCTCTTGCTTCAAAATACCTTCGACGTAGCGCGCGATCTCGTTGGTCTTTTTCAGGTTGGTCCCCTGAGGCGTTTCGATGTCGATCAGGAACATCGGCTTTTCCGATTTTGGGAAAAGGCTGTTACCGATCAGCGGAACCAGGGCTATCGATCCGGCAAAAATGAGACCGGCGATGAGTAACGTCGTTTTAGGCCAATGCAATGCCTTGTCGAGCACGCTGCCGTAGGTTTTATGAATCCCCTTTTTCATCCCGCGCAAGAGCCAGTTACCATCTTCGCTCTGATGCGGTTTCAGGATCACGCTCGACAGGAAGGGTACCACGGTCAGCGAAACGATCATCGATGCAAACACCGTTGTGATCACCGACATAGGCAGGCTTCTTATAAAATCCCCCGCCCCTTCGGGCAGGAACACCAAAGGCAGGAATGCGAAGATCAGCAGGATCGTGCAGCCTACCACCGCCAGGCCGATCTGGGACGACGCCTGAATGGCCGCCTGTACCCGCCCGTAACCCATGCGCAGGTAACGTTCGATATTTTCCACGACCACAATACTATCGTCGACCAGGATGCCCAATGCCACGATCATTCCTACAATGCTGAGCTGGTTGATGTTGTACCCAAAGAGGTTCATCATCGTCAGTCCGATCGCCAGTGACAGCGGAATCGAAATCATCACGACCACCGAAGCGCGCGTGCCCAATGGCAGCAATGTCAGCAACACCAGCAGAATGGCGATACCAAAATCCCGGGCGAAATGCGACAGGCGGGTATCGACACTTTTGGCCTGATCAAAAACCTTGACCAGTTCAATGTTGGCCGGCAGTTGTTTTTCAAATGCCGCGACGACGGGTTCCACCTGGGCCTGCACGGCAATAATGTTTTCACCTTCTTTCTGGCTTGCGTTCACGAAGCTGCACCGAAAGCCGTTCAGCCGGGTTACGTGCGTCTCGTCCTCATACCCCATCTTAACCTCTGCTACGTCTTTGAGGTAAACAATTTTGCCATTGGAGCGCGAAACAACGGTATTGGCCACTTCATCCAGCGTACGATAACTGCCGCTGGTCTTGATATTCAGCTTTTTGGTGGCCATGCTGATACTTCCACCCGGGATATTCACGCCTTCGCTCTGCAAAGCGCCCACGATCTGATCTTGCGTCAGTTGCTGCTGCGCGATCTTTTGCAGGTTGAGGCTTACTTTGACCTCCGGTTCCGGAATGCCGGCGTATTCTACTTTTTTCAAAGTCTTGACCTTTTCGAGTTGCTCCTTGAATTCTTTCGAATACTTCTTCAACTGGGCATAGGTCGCATTCTCACTGATCAACGCGTACTGGTAAATGCTGACGTCCGAGGGGATTTGCTTGTTGATCCGGATATCGGCCACGTCGGCGGGAAGCTGCGAACGCAGTGCATTAATCTCGCGGACCACCTCCTGGTACTTGTCGTCCGGGTCGGCGCTGTATTTGTACATCACCTGCATTACGGCGAGCCCATCGCGGATATCCGTGACGACGTGCTTCATATCGTCGAGTTCGTTGATCTTTTTCTCCATCGGGTCCACCACCAGCTGTTCCATATCCTTGGGATTGGCTCCCGGATACACGACCACGACGGTAAATTGCGGTGGATGGATGTCGGGATCTTCGCTCCGCGGCATTGTGAAGAGCGAGTAAAGCCCCAGGGCCAGCACACCCAGAAACGCCACCAGCGTAAACTGATAGTTCTTGACTGCAAATTCAGGTAGTTTCATCATTTCTCCCGTTAAATGTTATTGAACTACTTTAATCACCGAACCATCTGCCAGGTAGGCCGATCCCTCGCGTATCACCTGTGCGCCCGCATCCACTCCTGCGAGGATGAAAGCCTTGTCGCCTTCTAGAAATGCGATCTTCACCTTCTTCTTTTGCGCCTTGTTGCCATTGGCCACAAACACGAATGCGCTGTCATCATCTCCCTCGATCAATGCGTCGACGGGAACAGCAACCATACTGGTCTTTTCTTTTGGATAAATGCTTACTTTGGCAAATAGCCCGCTTGCCAGCTTCGCGGCGGACCTACCCAGCCGTATCTCCACCTGGTAAAGACCCGAGGCCGCGTCGCTGGCCTGCGCCAGGGTCTTGACAGTGCCGTTAAAGCGCTGCGGATAGGCATCGAATGAAACATCTGCCGTTTCGCCTCCTTTCAAACGGGCCCAATCCTTGTCGGTCAGGCCGCAGCGGATGATCCAGTCCTGGCTGCTGGTGCTGCTCACAAACAATACCGGCGTGCCGCCCTGCACCTGCTCGCCTGCATTCTGCAATTTCTGGATGACTACACCGTCGGTGGTGGAGATGATTTTTGATTGCGAAAGATTAAATTTGACGACATCCAGCTGCTTCTCGGCGATAACCAAAGCCGTTTGGCTATTTTCGAGTTGTTCCTTGGTGCTCACGCTATCGCGGTACAGGTTCTGCACGCGCTGGGCGTCCCTCCTGGCTTTCAGGAAGTTTTCCTCTGCCTGGCTCATCTGCGCCGCTATTTCTGTTGTGTTCAATGTGGCGAGAAGCTGGCCTTTGCGGACACGGTCGCCTTCTTTTACCAGCACATCGCGGATAATGCCCCCTACTTTGAACGACAATCTTGCTTCGTTTTCCGACGCCAGCAAACCCGATGTTTCCACGGCCTGAGCCTGTGTGAGTGCGGCCGAGCTGATTATTCTGACCGGAATTGTGTCGTCGGTCCGTTCCTGTTTCTTTTCTTCCTTGCAGGACGCAGCCAGCATTGCGGCCACCACCACTGCCCATATGCCTGGATGGAGTGTAGTTTTCATTTCATTTTTTAGTTTGAGAATAAATAGCTTGCCTTCGCCCGTTCCAGTTCAGCGGCGCGGGTGCGGACATTGAGATAAGAAATACTTTGCTGCAACTGGTCTCCGATGAGCCGGTTCTGTGCGTCGAGGAGTTCGATGTAAAGGAGCTGGCCCTCCCGATAGAGCTTTTGCTGATCCTGGTAATACTGTTGGGATAATGCCGTCTGGCTTTTGGAAGCCCGGTAAGTCTGGATGGCGGACTGCAGGTTGTTACCGGCCGTTCTGGTTTGCAGGTGAAGTTGCTGCTCTACCTGGCTGATCTGCTCACCCGTAGCCTTTCGGTCCATTTCGGCCTGTTTAACTTTGTACTGGGTCCGGTTGTTGGCAAAAACACGCCAGTCGAGGGTTACACCGAACAGATAGTAGCGGGTGTCTTTGTTGAAATTCACAAAATCACCCTGTGAGCCCAGGTCCAGGAACGTCGCCAGCCTGGGTAATGCAGCGGCACGCGCCAGTTGTCCGGATAATGCATTGATTTTCGAGAGCGATTCCAGCTTAACGAGCTCTTCCCTCCTGCCCGACGCTGCCGTGTCAGCCAGCACACTGTTCTCATCGGGGCCGGATACCGCCAGTTCTGTTTCCAGGGGATTATTCAGCAGGAAATTGAAGTAGGCCTTTGCATTAATGGATTGGTTACCGGCCTCCACCAACCTGGCTTCGAAGCCGATCAGCTCATTCTCGGAGCGGCTCACCACGGTGCGGATCGCCTTGTCGTTCCTGACCAGCGCCTGATTGAACCGCAGGTTTTCCCGTGCCAGCGAAACCGCGCTTTCGAGAATGCGAACTGCTTCGTCCGATTGTTGGCAGGCATAGTAGGCCAGCTTGATCTCCTTCACTAACTCTCGTTTGTAAACGTCGACCTCCGCCTGCTGGAAATGGATCTGCTCCTTCCGGATCCTCGTGTTATAGGTGATCTCGGCGTTGTAAAGCGGCAACGAAGTCCTGAATTTGGCGTCGTAATAATTTCTTGGGTTAAAAGTCTGGTTCACATTCTCTACCTGCGGGAATGCTGAAGAGTTGGTCAGCTGGTTCAGTGAACTGTAAACCGGGTTCAGCAGGTCGCCAATGGGGATACTGATCTTCCGGCCGCCACGCGAATCCAGGTAGGACGTACTGAAATTCACTTCCGGATAAAAGAATGTACGGGCCTCTTTTAATGCGAAAAGGCTTTTTTCAAGGATAAACCCCTGCTGTTTCAGCCCCTGGTTGTTGCGCAGCCCGTCCTCGATGTACTGTTGCAGATGCGCATCCTGCGCCTGGACGGGCACAAAAAGGCTCAGCAGAGGCACAAGAAGGTACTGCCAATGCCGGGGCATGGTTTTCAAAAATCGAATCATAAAGAGTGTTGTTTATTTTATAAACAGTGTTTAGTAGATGGCAAAATTTTTTAGGTTTTCAGGTTGTTCAAAAAATTGTCGAATGAGGCAAACAGCATTTGTTGTACTACATCGTCGGTCTGCATCAGGATACACATCCTCTCGCGGATATAGAGCGACGCCAGCCCATGCACAAACGACCAGGTCGTGATCGCACCCACGTGTAAATCCACCGGCTTGATCAGCTGCTGTTCCAGGCAAGCGGATAGCGTTTGCAGCAGATAACCGAAAGCACAGTCGCCAGCCTCCCACTTTTCTTCACTTTTGATCTGGGCCATCGGTGCACGCATGATGAACATCAGGTCATAGTAATCCGGGTTTTCCAAAGCGAACCGGATGTAAGTCCGGCCAATAGCGCCAAGCCTTTCGAACGGGTCGGCAATCACATCGTGCTTCCGCAAATGCTCGTCCAGGATCGCGAATGCATTTTCATGGATGACATAGAATATTTCGTCTTTATCCTTGAAATACAGATAGATAGTAGCAGGACTGTACTCGATGTCCTCTGCAATATTACGAATGGACGTCTTATCGTAACCTTGCTTTAAAAACAGCTGAGTCGCCGATTCAATAATCAGGTTTCTCATTTCCTGCTTCTCCCGCTCTTTTCTCTCCTTAATCGCCATGCTTTTGTAAATACGATGTGAATATAATAAACACTGTTTAGTAAATGCAAATTGTTTAGCAAAATAAGGGAAGAATGGCCATATTCTACCTATGAGCGGGGAGAGAATGTTTGAGGGTGTCTGTTTGCGCTTGAGATATGGTGCGGTCTGAGACCGCGTTACGCGAGGACGTAGTCGGAGACTACGCCCAACACGAGAGACTACGCCCAACGAGAGACTAGCCTGGATATTAATTTACCTGCGCTTGAAGCGATCATCGGTGAGTGCTTCCAGGAATGCCACGACGTCGTCGACCTCGGTATCTGATAAATGGAGGGGTGTCGCGAGGGAAAGATCACGATTGATGCTGTTACTCACAAACTGATCAGGCTTATTGTAATATTGTACCACCTCACGCAATGTTTTGAACATCGCATTGTGCATGTATGGCGCGGTGACGGCCACGTTGCGCAAGCCCGGCACTTTGAATTGTCCTAAATGCGCACTGTCGCCGGTGATTTTGAACCGGCCGCTGTCGGTCAGTTCTCTGCCATTGAAAAGGCCGATGCTTTTGAAGCGATCGGCAGTAAAGTCCTCGCCGGAATGGCAGGTTGCGCAGTTGGCTTTACCTATGAAAAGCATCCGGCCGCGCACGGCCGCGGCAGACATCGCCTGTTCGTCGCCGTCAAGATAGCGGTCATAAGGGGTATCGATGGTTTCCAATGTCCTTTCGAAAGCGGCGATCGCATTCAAAAGGCTTTTCTGACTCACCTCTGTTTTAAAGATTTTCTGAAATGCCGCGCTGTAATAGGGATCTTCCCGGAGGCGTGCAACGGCATCTGCCGCCGGCAGGTCCATTTCGTCGTGGGCCGACAGCGGTCCCAGGATCTGCTCTTCCAGCGAACCGGCACGACCATCCCAGAAAAATTCGCTGCGCCCCGACAGGTTTGTCAATGCGGGACTATTGCGCGCGACACGGGTACCCTTATCCCCGATACTGAACGCGGCGGTGTCCGCGAATGCGAATGCGGCCAGGTGACAGGATGCGCAGCTGATCTGCCGCCCGCGCGAAAGAATGGGATCGGAGAATAATTTTTCGCCCAACTCTTCCTTCGTGTTTACATCCCGGCGTGCGGGTGTCGGCTGAAAAGCCACAACGGTCGTCAGCAACAATCCCGAAAGGATCATAACCGGCCATTTCTTTATATCAGGCATGATAAATGTCTCAACGAATGATCACTGAACCTCGAACGGCTCCTTGAATGGTACACAAAGGCCATCGGCATTGCTGCACAGCAGCCCTTTGATGGTACCTGAAATCCGGAATCCCTTTTGAACGACTTTAATGGTTTGACGGAACTCCGCTTTGTCTACAAAATAGGAATATGCTTTGTCCCAGGTCGGGTCAACCGCTTTCAATGGCTTTACGGGGCGGATTTCGCCCACGAGCTGGTAAGCGTCAGTGCCGGCAAAAATAAATTCGGTCGGAAGCGGACCGATATCGCCTTTGAAATCGGACGAGTACAGCTTCCAGTTTTTGTTGATCGACGCCGAAAATACCAACTCCGCTTCATCCTTCGCCCCTCCCGGCAGTTTCGATACTTTTACTTCCCATTTCGAAAGGTTTTGCAAATCCTGAGCCGCAACACTGCCGCACGTCATCACCAGCAGAAAAAATACCCTGTAAATCATAATCCATGTGTAGTTGGATGAAAGAATAAACAACTGCAAAGCATATTGCACCTTGCAGTTGTCCCAAATCACCACGTACCTAGTTAGTTGAACTCACGATTCACTTATCATTTAGAGCTCTTCGCAGTCGATGCACTGGTCGCACTGATACCCGCAGGCACCGGCTCGGCGATGAGCTCGTCGAGATCCTTGTTCCATTTTTTCACATACTCGGTAAAATAGTCACCGGTAATCTCTCCGGTATAGCCCGTGTGGATCTGACGTACCTCCCCTTTGCGGTCGATGAGAATGGTCGTCGGGAAAGCCATCATGCGGTTAAGCGCGGGAAGCTTTTCAGAAGCGACTTTCTTGTCGGCAATCCCGCCGAAAAGGATGTCGTATTCAATTCCATATTTCTTTTTCAATGTGCCGAGCGTGTATTTGGCATAGGCCAGATCATCTTTTTGTTCAAAGCCGATCGCGATGGCCTCTACACCGCGCTGTTTGTTCTGGCGATACCAGGGTGAGAGGAAAGAGGTCTGGTCCGTACAGTTAGGGCACCAGGTGCCGATGATCTCCACGATCACCACTTTACCCTTGTATTTGTCGTCGCTGAGCGAAACCCGTTTCCCGTCCAGGTCGGGCAATGTAAAATCAAGTTTGGAATAACCCTCTTTCAGGTGGGTCAGCTTGTACGGGTCCGGCAGTTCGGCCTTGTCGTTCTTCACCCCTTCAAATTTGGTGTTGTCATAGATCCCCGAACTGATCACCCCTGTGATGGAACCGTCTTCGTTGATCTTTCCTTTATATACGCGCGGGTTGGGCCCAGAAAAGTGCGACAGGACAAACTCATCCCCTTCCACCACGCCTTCGAGCTCCCGGCTATCACCGACGGTCGACATGACCACGCCCGTGAGCTTGTTGCCGTCCTGTTTCAGCAATGCCACATTATCCGGCATTTTTGCCTTGCTGAACACTTGCAGATCCCATTTGCCACTCAGGTTATGCTTCGTCGGCTGCTCCTTGCCTTTTTCCACGAAACGGTAGTTTTTGCCATACTCCGCAGCAAACGGCAGCGCATTGCCGCGGAAACCGGGTACAAGGCTGCGGTATTCGCCGGTAATCTTGCCATCCGACTCCACCCGGGCGACCAGGGCGGCATCGTAGGTATTCATTTTGACAAAAATCGAATCCGCGCCCAGCCGCGTTACTTTGAAATCGTCACGGCGCGTGCCGTTGAGCAATGTGAGCACCGGATGCTCTTTATCTTTTGCATTGTACTCGAAATTGAACGGAATGTGCGTTTCGCTGATCACGAATTCGCCCCGCCAGATTCCCTGTTTGGGCGATTTGTTTTCGGTTCCGTCGTTGGTGTGCGTAAAGCTGGTGAGCAAAGTGGCCCCTGCCAAAGCCACGGCTTTCATCTGGTTGCTGATCTTCATACAACTTGAAATTTGAGATGTGAAAATAAGTTAACTGTATAGCCTTGCCGGGTATGCGCCGGAAGAACTCCTTGTTTGGACCGGGATATTGTGCAGGATTTTCCCGGGACCGTTAACTAATCAAAAGGTGGTTTTCAATCAGACGTCGTAACAACGTGCAGCAAATATAGTAAACGAAACTTCATTGTCTATCATTTTTGTAGGATTAGTAGAATAAACTCGGATTTCATACCACTAAAACTTCGGGAAGTACATATAATGCGGGCCGGTGTTTTGGTGGCAACGTGTCCGATTTGCATTTCAAAAGTTTTGATAATCCGCAAAACCCTGCCTTACATTTGTGGCGTCTTACAATTGCTACCTGCATAGTGAATGTGGATTTATACAGAAAGAGGGAGAGTCAGGCTCTGTGAACTCTTAGCAACTTTCCAGGGTGGAATCAGTGCTAACCTGCCTGTTTCAGGAACTATAAATTTACAAATCATGCCCAGCAAACGATTTTCAGCCCGACCAGTCGCCGCCACCTACCCACACAAATGCTGTCCGGAAGATATCTGGCGGAGTTAAGCGGCTTTTTATTTAAAATAATAATCTATAAAATCAATAGACTAACTATAATAAACTAATCCGGTGTGATCCGGTAATGTCCGGGCCCGATCGGTCGCGAATGGGACTGCAGGCTCTCCACTCGTACCGAAACGTTCCCGGCCCCGGCCAGACGCAGCGGGATCTCCCGATACAACAGCCATTACCGGCGCACCGGATTTGAATTCATTACAAATCAATCATTTGGTACAATTAATACTTATGAAAAGATTATTACTTTTTATACTTTTAAGCCCATTAACCTCCCTTGCGCAGCGAACGCTGACGGGCGTGGTTACCGCTTCCGAGGATGGCACGGTATTGCCCGGCGTGAATGTTTCCATTAAAAACACCCGCCAGGGCACCATTACCGATACTTCGGGACGGTTTAGTCTTAGTCTCGTTCGGGGTGAAACGTTGATATTCTCCTTCATCGGATTTATAGCACAGGAGGTCCGCATTACCGGATCCAATGAATATAATGTGAGCCTGGCCCCCGGCACCCACACGCTCGGAGAAGTGCAGGTGGTGGGTTCCCGAAACGCCAACCGCACGAAAATCGACTCGCCGGTGCCGGTGGACGTCATTGACCTGAAACCACTCCTGGAATCCGCTCCGCAGGTGAGCATTACCCAACTGCTTCAATATGTATCGCCGTCCTTCCATTCCGTCAACGGCAGTAATGCAGGCGACGCGGGTTCGGCATTGAGCTTATCGCAGTTGCGCGGGCTGGGTGTGGACCAGGTCCTGGTGCTGGTCAATGGAAAAAGACGTCACAAAAGCGCCAACATCAACTGGGGCGGACTTGGCAACGGGGCCACGGGCTATGATCTCAATTCCCTCCCCACTGCCGCCATCGAACGCATTGAGATCCTGCGCGACGGTGCCGCTGCCCAGTACGGTTCGGATGCCATTGCCGGAGTGATCAACATTGTGCTCAACAAAAGCACGGAACAACTGACCCTGAGTTCAACAGCCAGTACCCGTCGCCGCGGGGACGGCACCACCACCCGGACCAACGCGAATTATGGCTTTGCATTGGGTAAAACAGGAGGATATCTCAACACTACCGCTGAATTTGCGACCCAGGCGATCGGATTGCTGCCTGGTAAGGACGATGCAGGCCTGTACCTCGGCCCGGTTTATGGCGGAGGCGCCAACACACGCAACTACGACGCGATCTACACCCGTGAGATCGATGAGGCAATCCTTACTGCCCGCGGCATCGACCGCCATCATTTCGACCGCCGGGCCGGCGGCTCCAACAAAGCCAAGGATGCCTTACTCTTCTTCAATGCGGCCATACCCCTTCGACAGCAGGCCGAATTGTATGCATTCGGAGGGATCAGCCACCGCAATTCCGAATTCACCGCCGTATACAGGCTACCGGGATGGACCGAACGCAACAATGCATTCCTGTATCCCGACGGCTTCCTGCCTGAAATGCAGAACATCATCACCGACAAGTCACTCGCCATTGGTATCAAGGGAAAGATCCGTGACTGGGACATTGATATTTCCAATGTATATGGCAAAAATGACTTCGGCAACGTGATCACAAACTCCTTAAACGCCAGCCTCGGACTCAAATCGCCTACCACCTTCGACGCCGGAAGCTACAATGCCAGCCAGAATACCGGCAGCATCGACATCAGCCGCTATTTTGCCAAGGCATTGAAAGGCGTCAATGTAGCCTTCGGAGCGCAGTACCGGGTGGAGACTTACCAGATCATCGCAGGCGAAGAGGCTTCGTATTCCAAGGGCGACCTGCGAACGATCTACGGGCTCGACACCACGGCGACAGGCATCATTTATAACGTTAAAGAAGGAAGTATCGGCCTGAACGGCCTCTCGCCGGGCTCTCAGATCCACGCAGGCTTCCGCCCCGAGAATGCGGTGAATGTAAACCGGTCCATTCTGGCGGGTTATGTCGATGTGGAGGCTAATCTCACATCCCGATGGCTGCTATCCGGCGCCGTTCGCCTCGAAAATTTCTCACGTCTCGGCAATGTGACCACCTACAAAATCGCTTCGAAATACAGCATTACCGATTGGCTGGGCATTCGCGGCTCTCACAACACCGGCTTTCGTGCCCCGGACCTGGCACAATACTACTACACTGAGACCTCGACCAGTTTCCAACAGGGGCGCGCCATCGACCAGGTAGCGGCCTCTAACCAGAGCGCCGCTACCCGTGCGCTGGGCATTCCGACGCTGACACCGGAAAAGTCTAAAGGCTATACCGCGGGTTTTACGGCACAGCCATTTAAAAACTTTGAGCTGACCGCCGATGCATACCTGGTGAACATCAAAAACCGGGTAGGCAACACCGGCAACTTCTCGGCAACCGACGTCAACCTGCCAGCGGAAGTACGCACACTCTTCGTGCAGACGGGCACGACCCAGGCCAAGTTCTTTTACAACTTGTTCAGTACGCGGACCAAAGGATTGGAAATCACGGGCAGTTACCGCACACCCTTCCGCAACGGCACACTGAGCCTCTTATTGGGAGCCAATTTTGTAAAAAACGAAGTGACGCAGGTCAATACACCGAAAGGACTGGATGCTTACCGGTACATTATCTTCAATGACGGGGAAAAGGCGCGCGTCACATCGAATATTCCAGGCCAGAAAATCACACTACAAGGAATTTTCAAGAAAAACCGTCTCACCTACCTGGTCCGTGCCGTCCACTTCGGTTCGGTAACCAACGCCTCGGCATTGAATGCAACTTTTCCTAAACCCGACTATTTCTATCAAAAGCTAAACCCGATCTGGGTAGCTGATGTATCGGTCGCCTACGCGTTGTCCAAAAGCATTCAGGCCACGGTGGGTATCAATAATGTCTTCAACGAACTGGGTGATTATTCCGATCCGAAGCTCACGGCATTGAACAACCCTTCCGTGATCGGCCTGCAAAATGGAAGCGCAGGTATTCAGCCATTCGTACGTATCACAGCCAAACTCTAAAACATTGATTTTTTGATGAAAAGATCTATAATCAGCCCAATACTCGGGTCTATGACCGCCGCCGTCCTGGCCCTGACCTGCTTTTCCTGCAAAGACACCGGCTACCTCGACATCGACCCCGCAGACCGGCCGCCATTGAGTGCATTCGTCAGCTTTGTGAATGCGAGGCCAGTCAATGCAGACCTTTACTTCTGGACGTTTACCGACAAGGTTACACCTGTGCCGGTCCAGAGCAACAAGGCATCCGACTACGTCCCTACCGTCTTCGGAAATGTGCAGATTAACTTTACAGAGGGAACCAACACGAGTTACAAAGCCTCCTACCAGTTTGGCAATTCGGCCACATTCACCGCCACAGGCCGCCCTAATGGTCCGATTGCGACCTTCTACCACACCGTAGTAGCGGCCAGAACGGCCAGCAACAAAGCCGACTCGCTGATCCTCTTCTACGACGATCTGAAAGCACCTCCCTCCGGGAAGGTCAAATTGCGTTTCGTGAACCTATCGCCTGGCGTCGGCACCTTGCATGTGGTACGTGACGGAAAACCGTTATTCAGCAATGTGGATTACGGCAGGGCTGCCAACTCCGCGCTGTCGGGCGAAGCATTCAGTGCCTGGTCCTTGGGCCCGTTCGAAACGGTCGAAGCCGGTACATACAATCTTGATTTTATTCAGGTGAAGGACCAGGCCAAAGCAGGCAGTGGCTCGGTCGAGCTGCAAGCCGGAAAAATATATACCGTGTTTACCCGCGGGATTTCCTCCGGCACACCGGCTTTCGGTCTGAGCACGATCGAACATCCGGTAAAATGATATGGTGATTGGACTGTGAATCCGCGCTGCCGCCTGGTAGCGCGGATTTTTGTGTCAGATAGCTTCTACTGGTTACGGATCAGCTAAGAATTTGCAGTCTAATGCCGGCGTGTTTAGCGATCTTACGAAAATCAGACTTATTGAAAGTGCATAACGTATCACAAGATCGCTCTGCTATTGCCGTATGGAGGCAGTCGTTGATATTGCCAAAGCCGACATACTTACATAAACCTAATGCCCTGTACATGTCCGAAATGTCATACACTGCCGGATTATGTTTTAGAAAGGTACTTGTGACCGCTTCAATGTCAATCTGTTTCTGACCCAGCCGATGCAATACATAGGTAAGCTCCTGAATGGACAACAGGGATATAGAAAACGTGCCCGCGCTAAGCGCAGCAGTAATCATCCCATTCGCTTTGGTATGCTTGTCGAAATCCTGCGCAATGAGAAAATGAACGAGGACATCCGTATCGAAGTAAATCATAGATTCACTTCATTGGCCAACGCCGATAAATCGAGGTTTGGGTCAATTAAAACATCCTCAAACCGTTCCCTAAGTCCGATGGTCTCTATCATAAGTTCGGTCTAGTCAATCTCTGCGGGGGTCGGGAGGTCTTCTACGGTCACTTTTACGTCGCTGTGAGCGAACAGTGACCTGATGGAATCCATGAACTGTTCGTTCAGGTGGTCGGCAGAAATGTGAAAAGTGTGTCGCATAGGTTAATTGTATGAGTTCTTCAAATCTAACAATTTTTACAGAAATCATCAATACTCCAACAAGCACTGTCCACATCGTCAACAACTATGCTACCGATAGCATTCTCCGGCTTAATGCGCTGACGCGTATACCTTTGAGATACTTGGTGCGTTCCTCGATCTCGTTCTGATAGCGGAATGTAAATTCGCTGCCGACGTTCCGTTTGAATTCCTTTGTGGCGTCTTTCAACTGCTTACGGGAAATGCCGCTGTATGCCAATTGCAGCAGCTGCGATTTCTGAGAAGACGCGTTTTTCAACTTCCAGTATTGCGGGTGGTTGCTGCCGATCGGCGGCCGGAAATCGGCATCGAGCTTCTCACGGATCAAAAACTCGTAATCGATGATAACCTCCTTGCGGCTTTTGATCAATTGTCCTTTCACGATGATCCTTGCCTCCCTGTCTGCGCTCAGATAAAATGTCTTTTCCAGTATCATTGTTGGTTCCTGGTTATTGGAGTGATGTATGTTATGGAACTTATTCCAGCAGTTGTGGTCTATGCAGAAATAATAGTCTACTTAATTTGTAGACAAAGTAAAGTTATTTTTCTTAGTTTGCAAAATGATTAGTTGGTTGTTTTTCTTGTGTGAGGGGTTGAGGTGGGCGTAGTCTCGGACTACGGCCGGAGGGTGGAGTTGGGCGTAGTCTGCTGACTACGGCCGGAGGATAGAGTTGGGCGTAGTCTGCTGACTACGGCCGGGCGTTGGCCGGTCTCTGACCGGCGGTGCTATATGATCTGCGGTCAGAGACCGATTGACGCTCGGACGTAGTCGGAGACTACGCCCAACGGCACCACTTAACTTGCATTCTCAATACAAATCCCGATCTTGCCCGAACGAACCGTTTAACCTGAACCCACAAAAAATAATGAAGATCCGGCTTCTCAAAATCTTATTGCTCACTTTTACCACCGCAGCCTCCGCCCTGTCCCAATCTGCGCAGCCCGCAACCAAAACCAAGCCCAACATCATCGTTTTCCTGGTCGACGACATGGGCTGGCAGGACACATCCGTTCCGTTTTGGAATAAAACCACCGACTTCAACCGCCGGTACCGCACCCCCAACATGGAACGCCTGGCGCGCGAGGGGATCAAATTCACGAACGCTTACGCCATGCCCGTATGCACCCCCACGCGTGTGAGCCTGATCACGGGCGTGAACGCCGCCCGCACCCGTGTTACACATTGGACCTCTCCGGATAAGGATAAAAACACCGACTACGCCGACCCGGCGCTGGAATCAGTCGACTGGAATATCAATGGGTTCAGCCCGACGGCCGGGGTAGCACATACCTTCCACGCCACTGCATTACCCGAAGTGCTGCGCCGGAATGGCTACTATACCGTACACAGCGGAAAAGCACACTTCGGATCGTCGGACACACCCGGCGCGGATCCGCGAAACATCGGGTTTGAGATCAACATCGCAGGCAGCTCCATCGGACATCCTGCCAGCTACGCAGGGGAGAAAAATTACGACAATCCCACAAAAGGTAAGCCGAACCGCAATGCCGTACCCGGCCTGGAAGCCTACCATGGAACCGGCACTTTCCTGAGCGACGCCATTACCACAGAAGCTTTGAAGGCGATCGAAAAGCCCGTTTCGGAGCAAAAACCCTTTTTCCTCTACCTGGCTCATTATGCCGTGCACGTACCGCTTACTGCCGACACCCGCTTCATCGACAGTTACCTTCGCGCCGGCCTCGACAGCACCGAAGCGAAATACGCCGCATTGATCGAAGGAATGGATAAAAGCCTCGGAGACGTGATGAAATACCTGGACGACAAAAAAATCGCGGATAACACCGTGATCCTTTTCATGTCCGACAATGGAGGGCTGAGTCTCACCCCGGCAAGGGGCGGACCAGCATGGACGCACAACCTTCCTTTAAAAGCGGGAAAAGGCTCCGTTTATGAAGGAGGGATCCGTGAACCCATGATCGTAAAGTGGCCGGGAACTGTGAAACCGGGAACTGTTGCTGAACAATACGTGATCATCGAGGATTTCTTTCCAACCATTCTCGAAATCGCGGGCATTAAAAACGAAGGTCTGATTCAGAAGACGGACGGCAAGAGTTTCCTGCCTATCCTGAAAAACCCCACGTTCAGGGATGATAAGCGGGCCCTGGTATGGCATCACCCCAATCGCTGGATTGCGGCCGAAGGTCCGAACATCCATTATGCGAGCGCATTGCGGCAAGGCGACTGGAAGCTTATTTACGACTATCGCAATGCCAAACTTGAACTATACAACCTCCGCAGCGACATAGGCGAGCAAAAGGACCTCGCGGCTTCCAATCCCGCCAAAGTAAAAGAACTCGCCTCCCTGCTGAGCCGGCAGCTCAAAGCATGGGACGCTCAATGGCCCAATTTCAAAACTACCGGAAAACCTGTGCCGTTTCCGGACCAGATCGTTCTAAAATAAAAAACAGCTTCCAGGGATTCCCGGAAGCTGTAAACGCTTTACTCAACGTATACGATGCCTGAACAGGCATTGTATACGAAAAGATAACATTCACACATCGAATAGTGCAACAAAATCTTATTGAACGGCTACTAACTCTCCTTTTCCGCGTTCTTCATTTTCATCAGCAGCGTGTAGGCATTTCTGAACACAAGCCGGGAATGGACACCAATACCCTTTCCGCTGATCTGCTGCCATCCCTCCCGGGCCGGGCCCGGCTCCACTTCCACCATTTCAAAACGCCCCTTTTCCCTTTCGTCGAATACATATGACCTGTTCTGCCAGCGCACCACGGCATCTTCTGGTACTGTCAAAGCCCGTGCACTCCCGACCGAAACCTCCCCGTTCATGAACATCCCCGGCACCAGCAGCGGACTGAATCGGGTAAAGTGACAATGCACTTCCGCAGTCCGGTCATCGGTAAGGCTTTTTCCGATGAGGATGATCTTCGCATCGAACTTCTTATCCGGGTCGCTGTTGGTGTAGGCCGTTACCGACTGTCCGACGGCGAGGGTTCCGAGATCCTTTTCGAATACACGTAGGGCCAGGTGAATGTCGCGCGGGTCCACCAATTCAAAAAGCATGTCGGTAGGCGACGTGTACTTCCCCACATTGACATTAACCCTGGACACAAATCCGTTGATCGGTGAACGCACGGGAACGCTCCGCGAAATGTTTTCAGAGGTTAGCTTCGCGGCTGAAATGCCAATGATTTCCAGCTTTTGGGCCAATGCATTCATCAGGATCCGCTGTGTTTCCATTTCTGCCCTGGCTTGCTGAAAAACCTTATCGCTGCTTGCCTTATGCTGGTTCAGGTCTTTCTGGCGGACAAACTCGCTTTGGGCAAGCTCAAACTTCTCCCGGGCTGTGAGATAGTCCTGTTGCAGCTGAATGAATTGAATGTCTTCCAGCTCAGCGAGAACCTGTCCTTTTTTCACACGCATCCCCGGAAGCATTCTCGTAGCTTTCAGATAGCCGCCCAACGGGAAACTGAGGCTGATGGTACTCTGCGGCGGCACATCGATTGTCCCCTGTAATGTGAGCACGCCCGACATCTGTTTCAATGTGGGGTTACCCATTTCGATTCCGACATTCCGGATCTGTTCCGGATTGAATGAAACCAGTTTCGTGGCCATATCCGTTTCTGCCAGACTTTCGGCCTGTTGCTTCTCGGCATCGCTACCGCAGGACAAACAAGTCCACAGTACAGCCGTTATAATGATATTCGTTTTCATGATGTTTGCTTACTGATTTTTGAGTTGGAGTAACCGGATGACCGCCTCATTGTAGCCGCCCAGTGCATTCACGTATTCATTCCGGATCGCAATGGACTGTCCTGCCAGGATGACCCATTGCAGGTAATCGATTTCACCATTCTGAAACTGCTGGTCGGCGACACGGATGATCGTTTCCGCATTCACCAGGCCGCGATCCAGATAGTACCGCAGGTTCTGCTCATACTTCCCCACCTGCCTGTATGCATTTCGAAGCTCCGCATGCGCTTGTCGCTCCGCGAGATCCGCCTCGGTGTCGGTGCGCATCCATTCCAGCCGGGCAGCGGCAATGCGGGCCGTGTGTGCTTTGAAAAAGATAGGAACATTGATCCCGATGCCATAGTAGCCAAACCGGTCCCGGCCGGCAAGATTGACCTCCTTCCCATCCAAAAACTGTATCCCGCGAAGGCTTTGATTGTTATATCCCACCGAAAACTCAGGCAGCATGCGGGCTTTCTCGGTCCGGTAATGGAAATAAGCCGCCTGTCTGATCTGCCGGCTCCATGCTACCTGCGGCAGATCCGTCACCACGCCAACAGTGTCCTGTGGCCCGGTCCGATCCGGAATCCGCGCGTCGGTAACATCCGGCAGATAGGCCACCCCGTCCTGCACCAGAAAGTTGAACCGTTCGACTGTGATGCCCAGGTCCTGCCGTACCAGGTCGAGCTGGTTGGCTATCTGCTGCCGTTGCGAAACTGCGGCCGTCTTTTCAAGCAAATTAGATGCGCCTCGTTCAAAACGAAGGTTGGATTTGGTTTCAAAAACTGAGAAAATACTGTCCGCGTACACCAGAATCTTCTCTTTCTCCTTCAAGACGGCATACTCATAAAAGACTTGACGGACGCTGGCCCGCACCTGCTGCTCCGTCCACCGGGTTTGTGCCTGTGTGGCAAGAAAGTCCGCTTCAAGCGCCCTTCGTTGATGCCCGTACACCGTGGGAAACGCGATGGCCTGGCTAATGCCTATCCGCAGATCGTTGTTCGGACTGTTGAACTTACCGTAATCGGCGTTTACATTGGTTTTGGCAATATCAAAAGAGCTACCGCTGCGTTTTTCAGCGGCTTCTTCGCCCAGCCTCTTTCCCCGGATTTCCAGGTTATGCTTCATCGCTTTCTGAATAGCATCATCCAGGCTAACGGGACGGTAATCCGGCTGTGCAACCGCCATTGAACTCGTCATCAGCACCAGCAAAATGATGGAAGCGACCTGAGGCTTCGTTTTGAGCGCACTTTTACTTTGAAACAACAGATATAAGGCAGGCAGCACAAACAGCGTGAGCAAAGTCGCTGTGACCAACCCTCCGATCACCACCGTCGCGAGGGGTCGCTGCACTTCCGCACCCGCGCCGTTGCTGATCGCCATCGGCAGAAAGCCAAGCGACGCGACGGCGGCCGTCATCAGAACCGGCCGGAGCCGGTTGCGCGTGCCCGTCATGACAAGCTCCCAGGCATCCGTAATGATTCCTTCCCTCTTGATCCTATTGAATTCCGTGATGAGTACAATGCCATTGAGCACTGCCACCCCGAACAATGCGATAAAGCCTACGCCGGCTGAAATGCTGAAAGGCATTCCCCTGATCGCCAAAGCAAACACGCCGCCGATGGCCGACAACGGGATGGCGGTGTAAATCAGCGCACCGTCTTTTAGCGACGAAAACGTGAAGTACAGCATCATAAAAATCAACAACAGAGCCACCGGTACAGCTATTCCGAGCCGCGCTTTGGCCTGTTGCAGGTTTTCAAAAGCCCCCCCGTAACGCACCGTGTACCCACTTTCAAACCTGATTTTCGCCTCGACCTCCTTTTGCAGTTCTTCCACGATCGATTCCACGTCCCTTCCACGGACATTGAACCCGACAATGATCCGGCGACGCGTATCCTCCCGCTGGATCTGGTTAGGTCCTTCCACCTCCCGGATCGTCGCCACCTGGCTCAGCGGTATCTGAACGCCATTTGGAGTGGATACCAGCAGGTTTTGGACATCGGTTATGTTCCGGCGCCCTTCGGCTCTCACACGCACCACGAGATCGAAGCGCTTCTCGCCCTCGTAAATCTGTCCGGCAGCCGCGCCGGCGAAAGCTGCATTGATGGTCCGGTTCAGGTCGTCGATCGCCAGACCATATTTTGCGATCTCCGCCCGGTTGAAATCGATCACGATCTGCGGCATCCCTGTCACCTCCTCGACGTACCAATCGGCAGTTCCCTCCACACGCCGGGCTATCTGCGCCAATTGTCCCGCATAATCGGTTAGTTTACCCAGATCCTCCCCGAAGATCTTACAGACCACATCCTGCTTCGCTCCGGTCATGAGTTCGTTGAAGCGCATTTGTACCGGGTACTGGAAACCGGTCGTCACACCGGGAACGACCTCCTGGGCCGTCGCTGCCATTTTGGTGGCCAGTTCCGGGAAGCTCCTGGCGTGGGTCCATTCCGATTTGTCCTTTAATACGATCACCATATCGCCCCCCTCGATCGGCATAGGATCAGTCGGGATCTCCGCGCTCCCGATCCGCGACACGATTTTGATCACCTCGGGATAATCGTTCTTCAATTTTTCGGAGATACGGTTGATCGCCTCGATCGTCGTGCTGAGATTGGTGCCCACCAGCAGCCGGGTTTCGGTTGCAAAATCACCCTCTTCGAGCTGCGGAATGAACTCTCCACCCATGCGAGCAAACATCAGCACGGCAACACCCAGGAGCAGGAATGCGCCCGTCACCATCATTTTCTTAAATCGCAAAGCCCCGGCCAGCCATTGCTGATAACCATTTTCAATCCGCTCCATGACCCGGTCCGACCAGGTTGGCTTATGACTGAGCTTTTTGCTGATCAGCAGCGAGCTGACCATCGGCACGTACGTCAGCGACAATAGGAATGCCCCCAGGATCGCGAATGAAACCGTCTGCGCCATGGGTTTGAACATCTTCCCCTCGATACCCGACAAGCTCAGAATCGGCAGATAAACAATCAGAATGATGATCTGGCCAAAAACTGCCGCATTCATCATCCGCCCGGCGGAGCCCGATACCTCGGCATCCATTTCCTGCTGCGAAATGCGGTCTATCCTAACATATTTTTTTGAAGTATGTAAATGGTGCAGAATGGCCTCCACGATGATCACGGCCCCATCGACGATCAACCCGAAATCCAATGCCCCCAGGCTCATCAGGTTGCCGCTCACTCCAAAAAGGTTCATCATCGCAATGGCAAACAACATCGACAGCGGGATCACCGAAGCCACTATGAATCCGGCCCGCAAATTGCCCAGAAACAGAACCAGCACAATGACCACGATGACAGCCCCTTCGAGCAGGTTATGCGTGACGGTTCCGATCGCATTGCTGACCATCTTAGTACGGTCGAGAAAGGGCTCTATCACCATCCCTTCCGGCAATGTCTTACTGATCTTTTCAATCCTCGCCCTCACGTTCCTGATGACTTCAGAAGAGTTTCCGCCTTTCAGCATCATCACAATCCCCCCGGCCACTTCCCCGTGCCCTGCCATGGTCAATGCACCATAACGGATCGCCGGCGCGAACCTGACCTCGGCGACATGGCTTATCAGTACGGGTACGCCGCTCCGGTTCGCGACGACGATGTGATTGATATCGTCCATGGACCCGGCCAGCCCTACACTGCGGATGTACAGTACCGTAGGCCCCTTTTCAATGTAAGCACCGCCCGTATTCTGGTTGTTGCGGCTCAGGGCGGTCATAACGTCGGTGATCGTCAGACCCATTGCTTTGAGATTGGCCGGGTTTACAGCTACTTCATATTGTTTGAGCTCACCGCCAAAGGTGGATACGTCCGCGACACCCGGCGTACCGAGCAATTGCCTCCGTATCAGCCAGTCCTGGGTCGTTCGAAGGTCGGTTAGAGAGTAGCGGCGCTCATAGCCCTTTGCCGGCCTGACCACATATTGATAAATCTCCCCCAGTCCCGTAGTGACCGGGGCCAGCTCAGGTTTACCTGCATTCTCATTCATTTCCACCTGGGCAAGGCGCTCGGTCACCTGCTGCCTGGCCCAGTAAATATCTGAGTCGTCGTCGAAAACAATGGAAACCAGCGATAATCCGAACCGGGACATGCTGCGGCTTTCTTTGAGGCCCGGAATGTTGGCTGTGGCCTGCTCTATCGGGAAAGTAATGAGCCTTTCCACATCCTCGGTGCCCAGCGCAGGGGCGGTAGTAATGATCTGCACCTGATTATTGGTGATGTCAGGTACGGCATCTATAGGTAACCGGGTCAGTTCATAGGAACCGATGGCGATCCACAACAACGTGAATAGCCCGATCACCAGCTTGTTCTCCACGGAGAACCGGATGATTTTGTTCAGCATTTGATCGAAAATAAATACACGGATACATGCGCACGTACAACAGCACACGCATGGAATTGTCGGGGACATCCCCCGCCATCAAATCGGGTGTATTTATGCCCGGGGCGGACGGAAAAGTGAACCGAGAACAGTACTGTAATCGACCTGCGGAACCGCGGGGCCATATTCGGCCCTGACAGGCAGGTAGGTACGGGGAAAAGTGAAGACTAACGGGTCGGGTACGAAAACAAAGTTCGAAGTGTGGGCCTCGACCTTTTTAAAAGGCAGTTGCATATCCTTCTCGTCATCGTCGTCATTAATATCCCTGCCCAGGTAATGCATGGACAGAAAGTCCGAGAAAGTAATGGAATGGTTGAGGGACTTGTGTTCTGCGAAGTGTTTGATCAGCAAAGGCGCCTTGTACACCTGGCATAACGATGTCATGTCCAGGACCACTATGAATAAAATGATATTTTGCAGCCAGCGTCTCACTGCGGTAAAAGTAAGGTAACTGATGGTTAAAATCAACAATGCAGGTACTATTTCAACAGATAGGCCGGTCGCATTGAAACGACCGGCCTATCTGCCTGCAACGATGCGGACCTACCTGCCGCCCTGCAAGGATGCCAGTTTGGCCTCGTCGTCGGTAATCTTGCTTTTCAACGACTCGATGTTCTTTTTCAGCTTATCGAGATTGTCGGAGGCTCTTCTTGCCCTTTTGGCATCACGATGCGCAGACCCGGCGCTTTTGCTCGCGCGGCGCGCCAGCTTCTTATCCTGGGGGTCCCCGCCCAGTTTCTCGGCCGCCTGTTTATTGTCATCTGCCGATTTTTGCGCTTTTTCGGCCGTGTTCGCTACTTCATCTGTCTTTTCCTGCACCTGATTTTCGAGTTTGGCTAATTCCAGCTTGCGTTCATTGAGCCTTTTGCTCAGTTCGAGAACTTGCTTCTGGTCTTTCAGCATGTTGATAGAGTCTTTGGACACCACCTGGGCTGACACTGATAGTGAGATCAGCAGGAATGCGAGCGCTCCTGCTATGTCCTTGATTTTCATAATGGTATTGATTTAAATGAAATATACTATACTGTGCGATGCAAAAATTGTGCCGGGCTGTAACCTAAATATACTCGCCACAGGGGAATCAAACAATCATTTTCGAGGTTAACCTTGAACGTAACTCCCGGCGACGGGGCACTCTTATTACTTAAATCATCAACAAATTGAGAACATTTAAAGGCTGGACCATCGCTGGTTTGGCATTCCTGTTTACCTCCTGCGATAATCTTTTCCAGTTCAATCCGAATCAGGTCATTTTCAAAGACAGCGAGAAAAATCTTACTGCCAAAAATCTGGAAAAGATCCGGGCCCTGCCCCTCCGCGATACCGTCCGCTTCATTCTCATGGGCGATTCGCAACGATGGTATGACGAATCCGCCGATTTCGTCCGCAGCGCCAACAACCAGAAAGACATATCCTTTGTCCTTCACGCCGGCGATATCTCCGATTTCGGGCTTACCCAGGAATTCAAGTGGGTCAACGAAATCATGACCCGGCTGAAATACCCTTACCTCACAGTGATCGGCAACCATGACGTCGTAGCCAATGGATCTGCCGCCTACAAGAAAATGTTCGGGCCGCTCAATTATGCTGTCGAGCTGGGCAGCAACAAATTCATCTTCATCGACACCAATTCGCGGGAATATGCATTTGACGGATCTGTCCCGGACATACGCTGGCTGAAATCACAGCTCGCGGACAATCCTGACCGCAAAAACGCCGTCGTTGTCGCCCATGTGCCTCCATTCGATGCCGATTTCGATCCGAACCTTCAAAAAGAATATGCGGATGCGCTGGCCAGCGATCCGAATGTAAAATTTACATTATACGGGCATCAGCATCGCTTCTACGACGGCCAATTCTACGAAGACGGCGTGCATTACTACCTCACCACCAGCATGGGCGCGCGGGGTTACCTGGTTGTCACGACCTGGAAGGAAGGCTATCGGGTTGAACGCGTTGAATTCTGAATGTCATGAAAAACTACTTTATACTACTCTTTTTGCTGATCACCCTGCCCGCAGCCGCGCAGGAAGTCGGGCTTAGCGCGCACCGCAAATGGTACCTGCCTGACCATATGAAATTGCAATTTGCCGGCAACATTGGCTTTTTGTCCGGCGGACCGGGCTATGTGTCGCGTAACAGGACACTGGAAACAGACCTGCTTTTTGGTTTCCTGCCCCAGAAGTTCGGTGGCGACGCGCTCGTGACATTGACCGGCAAAACCACCTATTCACCGTGGCGAATCGGGCTCAAAAATCACTATTACCTCCGTCCCTTCTCGATCGGCGCTTATCTGAGCTACACTTTCGGACCGCAGTTTGACACGAAATGGCCCTCCTACTATCCTTCGGGTTACTATTGGTGGGCCACGTCATTCAGGCCCGGCGCGTACATTGGCGGGAAACTCGGAAAGCATGTCGTGCTCAACAACCGCCGAAGGTCCTGGGAATTCTACTATGAATTGGGGACTTATGACCTGCTGATCATCAGCTATGTTCAAAATAAGGGCTTTTTAAAGCTGAGCGACATTACCAGCCTCTCGCTGGGGGTAAAGTTTGGTTTTGATTAAATCTGTTCGGTTTTGGATGAAATATCGCGGATAATCTCGTCCAGGGCATAAGCCGAGGTCAGCACATGATCCAGCAGCTCGCCTTTTTCAACTTCCGAATTCTGATAATTTCTGATCAGGTCGATCAACCCCATGAGTCTCGCAAGCGGGGCGCGTATCACGTGGGACTGCATCCAGGCGATCTCCTGTAATTTATGGTTCCGCTCCTCGATTTCGCCGATGTAGCGCAGGCGGTCGGTCACATCATGGCCGATCGCAATCCAGTGCGTCAGCACCCCGCGTGCGTCCGCTACGGGAAGGAGTGACAAATTGATAAAAAACTCCTCGTCATCCCTGGCATAGCGGATAGTGGCCCCCTTCAATGGTTCCAGGTTGCGGATAGCGTCCTGTAACCGCTCAAAATCATTACGTGCCGGACTGAAACCGCGCAGTGTAGCCGGACTCTTGCCCACAACCTCTCCGGACGTATAACCGGTGATCCGGGAGAATGCCGCATTGACATAGAGGATTTTCAAACCACTGACGTCCACCGGATCGGATTCGGCGATCAGAACGGCGTCGTTGGTGTTGGTAATCACCGATTCCAGCAGTTTCAGTTCGTGCCTTTCCTGCCTCATTTTGGTAACGTCCCGCAGCACGCCGATCATCCGCACGGCCTTGCCGAACCGGTTCCGCCGTACGTAACCGATCTCCTCCACGTAGGCATAGTGCCCATTGGCTTTCCGGAAACGATACTCTGTGCTCCACTTTTGCTTATCGGCATCTGCCAGCAGCGCCTTCAACCCCGCCTCGACGCATTCCCGCTCCGACGGGTGAACCCGTTCAGCCCACCGGGCACGGGGATAGGGATCTTTTGCAGCCTCTTCACCAAAAAGTCTGTAAAATCCGTCACCCCATTCGATGCGGTCGCGGATCAGGTCGCAATCATAAATGGCGTCGTTGGTGGCCATATTCACGAATTCATACCGTTCATTGCTGCGGCCCAATGCATCCATGGCCTTTTTCCTGTCAGAAATGTCCACACCAATGCATTGAACTTCCAGAATGCCTCCGTTTTCGGAAGCCAGGGCTATAAAATGCCAGTACGCCGCCTTCTGGTCGTCCTGCGGATCAACGTGATCCAGTTCCACCGGAAAAACGACGCCAGGCTTGCTGATGCATTGCTCTACCGTTTCAATCACCCGTCTGCGATGATAGGGCCTAACGCTGAACAGACAGTTACGCCCGATAAAATTCCGGTCCCCATAAAACCACCCGAAATCAGCTTCAAATTTATTGTTGTAATAGGTAAACTTTCCCGAGACGTCCGTCCTGATCACATAGTTGGTCTGCGCATCCACGAGGCTTCTGAGCCTGGCTTCGCTGGCAGCCAGTTCGGCCTGGATCCGCTTGCTGTTCGTAATATCCAGGCAAGCACCGATCATGCGGACCACCTTCCCGTTCTCGTCAGTTTTGACATTACCCCAGGTTTTCAGAAACCGCTCCTCGCCGGAAGAATGGATGATCCGCTCCTCGAACTCAATGTCCCGCCGCGTTTCCATGGCGAACCGAATGCCGTCTCCGATCCGCTGCCTGTCGGCCGGATGGACCAGTTCCATATAATTTTCATAAGACGGTTCAAAATAACTTTTATCAAGCCCGTAAATATGATAAAGGTTATCCGACCATGTCACGACATTATTTTCGATATCCCATTGCCAGTTCCCAAAACGCGCCAGCTCCTGTCCCTGGGCCATCAGTAACGCCGATTCCTGCACCAGTTCGGAATTTCCCCTGTTTTCGAGGACCACTTTCAGTATCGATGCTACCCGGTCGATCACTTTCAGTTCATCCTCCCCGGGTACGCTAACATGTTCGTAATAGACCGCGAATGTCGCCACGACCTGCTCATCGAGGATAATGGGATTCGACCAGCAGGCACGCAGGTTATGCGGAAGAGCCAGGTGTTTGTATTTGCTCCACCTCGGGTCATTGGCGATATCGCTGACGATCACCCGTTCGCCCAGGTAAGCTGCGGTTCCGCAAGAGCCTGCGTTTTCACCTATTTCAAGATTTTCAATTGATTTTACATATTCCGGCGGCAATGAAGGGGAAGCCAGCGTGGTAAGCCGCTTGTTTCTGATCGCCAGCAGCGAGCATTTGGAATGCGGGAAGGTCTGCTCAATGCCTTTGAGATAAGTATCCAGCACATCCCTGAGCGGGACATCTTTCCCGGAATTCATTTCCAGGACGATCTTTTCGAGGTGTTCGAGGTCTTCCAGGCGCTTGGTCTCGGTGATATCCACCATCAATCCCCGCAGCAGGATCGCACCGCTATTTTCGCGGATCACCGACACCACATCTTTGATCCAAACCAAACTGCCGTCCGCTTTGAACATGCGGTAATCGAATGTATGATTCCGCATTCCCTGTGTTTCGCGATGGCAGAAAAGGACTGCCTGATCCCGGTCGTCGGGGTGGATATGATTTTGCCAGAACGATGGCTCGCCGAGAAACTCCTCGGGCGTATAACCCAGAATGTTCCTGACCTGATCGCTCACAAAGTTGAACTGGAATGTAAGGGCGTCCGCCTCCCATACGATGCCATCCACAGTCTGGACCAGCGACTCGAACTGGCGGTGGGACTTCAAAAGTTCCTGCTCCACCGTCTTCCGGTCGTGAATATCCTGAATAGCGCCATAAATCCGGGTGCAGATTCCTTCGTTCAGTTCAGCTTTGCCCGTGATGCGGATCCACTTCTCATTTCCTTTCGCAGTGACGATCAGGAGTTCCAGGTCGAAAAGCTTGCCTGAAACGATCGTTTCCTGGATTGCGCCCATGAATTCGTCGCGATAAGGGCCGTCGGCGTAAAAATCGGCTGCCGTCAGGAAGTCGGGCTGGAAGTCGGCGGGCACCTCGTGAATCTCCTTCACCATATCCGACCAGCTGATGATCTCGTTGATCAGATCGGCCTCCCAGCTTCCTACCCGCGCGATCCGGAGCGTCTCTCCCAGAAACTTGTCGGAAGTATAGGGTTGATGCGTCTGCCGGGCCAGTGTCATTTCAGTCACGTCCGTGACGGACCGCAGGATATATTCGATTTCGTTGGCTTCGTTGCGAACGGGTGTATTGGTCGTAATCAGGTACTTCTCGTGCCGTTCTCCCTCCCATTCCAACGGTAACAGATACTTCGAAACCGGCGACTGATTGGGCATCCCGTCCGCGACCAGCTTTTCGAGCAGATTGTTCCAGGGCGGCATCCGGTTATACGGGTTGTTAGGAAACGCCTCGTAAAAGCCTTTTCCCACCAGTTCATCCCTCGTGCTCCTTACCAGTTCCAGGTAGGCATCGTTCACCTCGGCAATCGTAAATCGGGGAACGTCGGTCAGGAGCACTACGCTTGGCGCAGGCAATGCTTTAAAGACCTGACTCATATAGTTATTGACCATACCGTTTTTAGGTCCGGGACCCGACACATTGAAACACAATAACGATAGATAATAAACGTAGCTATTGGAATGCTGCAACAACGTCCGGCCATTCTCATTTACAATTTAGATATATTTTCGCCTTTCCGGCTACAATGCACCCCGCTATCATCATATTTTTTAGGAAAGCCTGTAAAACTATCCTTTTAACCTGCCAGTACCGGTATTATTTCGATCCTGAGCCGATTTAATTAGTATATTGGGATTCGACCTCTGAAAAATGCAATGAAAATCGTCATCCCCTTCACCATGCTGTCGGTACTTACGGCGGCAGTATTCTGGGCCCCGTCCGAAAACAAAACAGCCACCGTCACCCCTGCGGTCGGCTCCCCGGTGGCCGAGATCCCGGTATGCGGCCCTGCCTACCAGGCGCTTGAAGCTCCCATGCTCAATGGCAAGTATGTAGTGGCGCTTCCGGGCTGGGGCAATCACTCCTACACCGTTTCCACGCAGTCGGACAGTTCCCAGTTTTATTTCAACCAGGGATTGAGCATGTATTATTGTTACCATTTCAAAGAGGCAGTGGCATCTTTCCGGGAAGCCGGACGGATTGACTCTTCGAATGCAATGGCGTTCTGGGGACAGGCATTGGCCATGGGACCCTACTATAATGCCGCACACAGCTATACCAAGCCCGCGGAACTGACGGGCGTGCTTGTAAAAATGAACGACCTCAGCGGCCGCGCCACCGAAAAGGAAAGGGCACTCATCGAGGCCATGAACAGCCGCTATTCCGATGACCCCACAGATACGCAACGTGCAGCGCTGAATAATGCCTATTCGCAAAAATTAAAGGCATTATTGAGCCGCTATCCGCATGATAATGAAGTTAAAGTATTGTACATCGACTCTCAGATGCTGATGCATGCCTGGGATTTCTGGAATAAAAGCGGCTCGCCTAAAGCCTGGACGCCTGAACTCGTTTCGATCTGTGAAAAAGCATTGAAAACCAACCCGAAACACCCGGCCGCATTGCATTACCACATTCACCTGACAGAAGCGTCCCGGCGGCCCGAGGTGGCACTGGCCAGCGCGGAAGTATTGCGGGACCTGCTGCCCGGCGTCGCGCATATGGTGCACATGTCGAGCCATGAGTACGAGCGCAATGGCCTCTATGCACAGGGAGTCGAAGTGAACAACCTGGCCGACGAAGCGCTGCTCAACTACGATATGCTGGCCAAAAATCTGTCGCTGGCGAAACACTCCCCGCATTATTTTGCCGTGCAGACTTATTGCGCGCTTAGCGCCGGTATGTACCAGGAAGCCATGCGTTATGCACAACGCTGCCGGAAAAGCGTAAAGCCATCGCACGAAGGCACCTATGACCAGTATCTGCACATGCTGCCTGTGATGGCGCAGGTCAGAATGGGTAAATGGGAAAAGATTCTTCAGGACTCCGTTTCGCCCGACCCGCAATGGGCTTACGCCAGCCTGCTTTCCGGCTTCGCGAAGGGCATGGCATTCGCCAACACCGGGCAACCCGATTCGGCCCGCGTACAGCTCGACCTGGTTAAACAGTATGCAAAAGACCCATCGCTGACAAAAAGAAGGATTCCATTCAACTCGCCGGTACAAATGGCGGCCATTGCCGAAAAGGTGCTGGAAGGAGTGATTGCCCTGAACAGTAAGCAAGCGGCCAAAGGCATTGCATTGCTGCATGAGGCCGTGGCATTGGAGGACAAACTGATTTACACTGAGCCGAAAGACTGGCCGCTCCCGTCGCGTCAGTTCCTCGGAGCTTACCTGCTCAAAACCGGGAAACCGGCAGCAGCCGAAAAAGTCTACCGTGAAGACCTCGTCGTCAACCCGGCGAACGGTTGGTCACTGCGTGGCCTCGCCAACAGCCTTCAGGCCCAGCGCAAAACCAGGGAAGCAGCAAGTTTGCAGAAAAAATTCCGTCTGGCCTTCGCTCGTGCCGAGCAGATTCCCGACCATTCCGTCTTTATGAAATAATTATGTCAAACGTATATTGACCGGGTCATGGGCGCATTCAATATCAGCAGATCAGGCCGCAAAACGATCTTGTCGGCCACACTCGTAGCCGGCACGCTGGACATCCTGGCGGCATTTCTCGTGTATGCGATCATTCTCGAAAAAACGAGTCCGGCCCGGATACTCATGTCCATTGCCAGCGGGATATTCGGAAAGGCTGCGTATTCGGGCGGTACCGCCATGATCATCACCGGACTGCTGCTGCATTTTGTGATCGCGTTTATCTTCACCGTTTTCTACTACCTCATCTCTCCCGGACTTCCATTCCTGCGGCGTCAACGGCTACTGGCCGGCATCTTATATGGAGTTTTCGTCTGGCTGATCATGAACCTCGGCGTGCTGCCGATCGCATTCAAAGGCATGCCCCTTCCCGACCCAACTGCCGCCCTGCTGGGCATTGCGATCGTGATCGTCGCCGTGGGTATCCCCATTTCTTACATCGTATCCGCTTCGGGAAGACGGTAATGCGGAACCAGAATCCATTTTAGCCTGATGACAGACATTTACCAGCACAAAGTCAACGAATACAAAACCGCCATTGCGAGGCTTACTCCTGAGCTGAACTCCCTTTCCTACGTCCGTCTGGCGATATTTCTCTGTACCATCGCACTGATCCTGGTTTTCGCGGCCAAAGGGCACGTTATGCCTGTGGTGCTGTTCGCGGTCCTTGGAATAGGCGGATTTATACTGACACTGCGGCAGTACAATTTCCTTGCAGCCCGTAAGCAATCCTACGCATTCCTGCAACAGATCAATGAATCGGAACTGCTCCGCCAGGCCAATAATCTGGCGACCTTCCCGACGGGCAATGCATTTCTGGATCGTACGCACGGGTACTCGGCCGATCTGGATATTTTTGGCCAGCACTCCCTTTTCCAACTCATAAACCGTACGACCACCGAATCCGGCGCGAAACATCTTGCGCAATGGATGACCGAACCGGCAGATGGGCAAACCATTTCGGAACGGCAGGACGCTGCGAGGGAACTGTCTGCAAAATTGGAATGGAGGCAGGAATTCCAGGCCGCCGGAATGCAGTTTGACAGCAATGCAAGTGATTATCAGAAGCTGCTGGCGTGGATCGACGAGCCGGAAGAACTCTTGCCATCCCGCACTAAACACCTCTTCATCAGCATCCTGCTATCGTCTGTTGCGGTCAGCGCCTTTGGATTTGCGATCTACCAACTCATATTCCATACCGACGAAACTTCATGGCTGCATTGGCTGCCTTTTGCGGCGATGATCTTTATCAATTCCTTTTTTCTGAAATCGGTCCGGGAACTTGCCGAACGCATTATCCTTAACACGCAGCAAAACATCCAGATTCTGGGAGGTTATCAATCAATGATTAGGATGATCTCCGAAGGTCGTTTTCACGCTTCAAAACTGCAAACGCTTCATGCCCTCCTGACCACCGACGGCCCCGCGGCGGCGGAAATCGGAAGCCTGAAAAGAACCCTGGAAATCTTCCAGCAGAGGGGCAATCGCCGCACCATCGGTAACAATCAGTTTTACGGCATTTTCAACAACATCCTGCTGCTCGACATTCACCTGATCCTGCGGTCGGAACAATGGAAACAGCGTAACCGCGCCCGGATCGGCGGCTGGATATCGGCTGTCAGCGAATGGGAAGCACTGTCCAGCATCGCAGGATTCGCACATGCCAATCCCTGCTTCACCTTTCCGCAAATCTCGGCCGACCCATACCTGATCGACTTCAAAGCCGCAGGGCATCCATTGCTGAAAGCCCGGGGGAGGGTTTGCAACGACTTCCGGTCGCAGGGCCGGGGCGCCATTACGATGATCACAGGCTCCAACATGGCCGGGAAAAGCACCTTTCTACGCACGATCGGCATTAACCTCGTCCTGGGCCTGATGGGTGCACCGTGCTGCGCGACCGAAGCAAAGCTCTCGCATCTGCGCATGTTTACCAGCATGCGCACCCAGGACAACCTCGAAGAATCCGTGTCATCGTTCTACGCCGAACTGCAACGGATTGAACAGCTTCTAAAACTGGTCGACAGCGGCGAGCCGATCTTTTTCCTGCTGGACGAAATGTTCAAGGGTACCAATTCGCAGGACCGTTTCCGGGGCGGTGTATCGCTCATCCGTCAACTAAGTGAGCTGAATGCATTCGGGATGATCTCTACGCATGACCTCGACCTGGCGAACCTGACCCGGGATCTGATGATCGACAATTTCAGCTTTAACAGCCAGATCAAGGACGGAAACATCTCATTTGATTACCACCTTACCGAAGGCATCTGCACCGATTTCAATGCCAGCGAGCTGATGAAGCGGAGCGGCATCAAAATACTCGCCGATATCGGCAGCCCAAAGAATTGATTGGAAAAGTGTTTTTCAAATCAGGATTTATGTTTAAATTGGTTACATAAATCCTTACTGTCTGCACATGAAACATCTACTCACGTTGGCATTGCTAGGTCTCACGCTGGTTACCCATGCGCAGGGTGTCGTCGTCAACCCGGACGGGACGCATTCCCACATCATCAACAACGGTAGTACTTCCACCATCGTGAACGCCAATGGCACGCATTCCACTGCCATCAACAACGGCAATACATCGATCATTGTGAACCCGAACGGAACGCATTCAACTGCTATCCACAATGGAAATACGTCGATTATCGTGAATCCTAACGGGACGCATTCAACCGCTTTCCGCACCGGTAACACCTCGGTCGTTTTCAATCCGAACGGGACCACTTCCACGGTGTTTCACAACGACCCCGTCCGGAGCGACGATGAAACGGATTCCCCGCGAAGAGCCTCCTATGAATACACCCGGCCTTGGGGACGAGGCCCCGTCGTTCCCGAATCAGCCTTTGTCGATTTGTCTCAATGGAAGTCCGGGCCGGTTATGTGGGTCATTGTCAAAAAATACAGGCAGAAGCGGAATCGCTAAAAACGTGGCCTGACGCATTTGGTACGCTGCGGAAGTTAGCTCATCAAAATAATTTCCTGTTTCATCTTTCCCGACATTCCTTTGTCAATGCAAGCTCCGGTGCAACTATCCCGGGAGCTATGCAAAAACAATGGAAGGAACCCAATGGACTCGCCGCAACTTTATTCAGACAACTGCGCTGGCATCAGGCGGCTTACTGCTTTCATTCTTCGTCCCCACCCGTACGCACGCACAGAAAGAACCGCAGGAAGGTTTGGCGCCCAATGCGCTGCTGCGCATCGACGAGCATGGTTCCGTTCATATTGTGATCAATAAAGTAGAAATGGGACAAGGCATCTGGACCACTTTGCCGATGCTCATTGCCGAGGAACTGGATTGCGACTGGACAAAGATACAGGTCCGGCACCGCGACATCGGCCCGGTCTTGCCGGAAGAAAGCATTTATGTGCTTTCAACAGGCGGTTCCGATAGTACCCGATCCGAATTCGACCGGTACAGGACAACCGGCGCGATTGCACGCACCATGCTCGTTCAGGCCGCCGCCGCCCGGATGGGAGTCTCGCCGGACCAATGCCAAACCGGGGATGGCTACGTCCTGGCCGGGAATCGCAGGCTCAGTTACGGATCCTTGGCTCAGGCCGCCTCACGCCTTCCTGTCCCGGCCGTCACGCTCCGCCCTCGCCGCGAATGGAAACTGATCGGACGCTCGCCGCAGCGGCTGGACATTCCCGATAAAATCAATGGCAGAGCATTGTATGGCACCGATATCCGGTTCCCCGGGCTCCTTACCGCCGTGCTGGAACGCTGCCCGGTGTTCGGCGGAACGGTCCGTTCATTCGATGCCTCGAAAAGCCTTGCCATCCCCGGTGTCAGTGAGGTAATTCAGGTTCCGGCTGGTGTGGCTGTGGTCGCCGACAATTATTGGTCGGCAATGCAGGGGCGTCGCGCATTGCAGGTCGTGTGGGATACAGCCGGCAAAGAGCATCCCGAAATCGAGGCACAAATGGAAAGCTACCGGCAGATGACCCGGCAGCCGGGCATAACCGGCCAGTCCCGAGGCAACACGACCACCGCCTGGCCGAACGCCGTTGCAACGGTGGAGTGCGAATATTCCTTTCCCTATCTGGCGCATGCGCCCATGGAAACGCTCAATTGCACCGTAAAGCTCACTGCCAACCAATGCGAGCTTTGGACGGGCACCCAATCTCCCTCCCTGCACCGGCAGGAAGTGGCCGATTTCCTTGGATTCAATGCAGAGCAAGTCATGCTTCATACGCCGTTTCTGGGCGGCAGTTTCGGCCGGCGTGGCTCACTTGGCTCCGATTGGGTGATGGAAGCCGTTCACATTGCCAGGGCAACAGGCAAGCCGATCAAGTTCATGTGGTCACGGGAGGACGACATCCGTGGCGGCTTTTACCGGCCCACCTATCTCCATGCCGTAAAGGCAGGCTTGAACGCGGCAGGGTTTCCGGTGGTTTGGGAACACCATGTGGTGGGCCAGTCTCTGTTTGTAAATACGGTTCTGGAAAAGGACATAGCCCCCAACGGACTGGATTACAGCTCACTCGACGGCGTCAATGGCTCACCTTACCTCGCGGGCATCCCCGACCACGCGGTTCACCTTCACACCACCTCCAACAACGTCCCTGTTCTCCCTCTGCGGTCGGTAGGCAACACCCACACGGCATTCGTGATGGAAACGCTGATCGATGAACTGGCCGATCGAGCCGGTATGGACCCGGTTGTTTATCGTAAAAACCTACTTGCCAATCATCCGAGACATCTTGCCGCACTGACACTCGCCGCAGACAAGGCAGCCTGGGATACAAAGTTACCTGCCGGGCGGTTCCGGGGTGTGGCTGTGCACGGCGCGATGGGCAGCGTGGTGGCGCAAGTAATGGAGATTTCCATGCAAAACGACGCAGTACGCGTTCACCGGGTCGTGTGCGCGATCGCCTGCGGCCTGGCCGTCAACCCCGATGGCGTCGTTGCTCAAATGGAAAGCGGCATTGTCTACGGGCTCACCGCAGCGCTTTACGGCGAAATCACATTCGAAAACGGAGCTGTCAAACAAAGTAATTTTCACGACTACCGCATGCTGCGCATGGAGGAAACACCGGACATCGAGGTACACATCATCGAAGACGACGGAAAGATGGGCGGCGCCGGTGAGCCCGGTGTAGCGCCGGTCGCGCCTGCGCTGGCTAATGCCTTGTTCGCCGCTTCGGGTAAGCGGATCCGAAAATTACCGTTGCTCGCAAATCTTCAATAAATTAGAGGATGCAGAAAGTAGTTTCCAAGCTCTATCACATTCCGTTCTGGCTGGCTTACCACTATTTATGGTGGGTGGTAGCCATGGGAAATCCGTTCAAAGCTGCGCAGAGCATCGTATTTTCTCCCTATTCTATCAAATTCGCCTTTTATGTGGTTTTGCAGGCCGCTGCGGTCTATTTCAACCTTTACTTCCTGATTCCCCGCTACCTTGAAAAGGGCAAACCGGGCATCTATCTCGGTTATCTGGCAGTGACATTACTGATCACGGCCCTGGTAATCGTGTCCGGCTATTACGTCAGTGCGATTGCCGCTCGGCAGTCGGTGGAGTCACTTTTTGGTTTGGGTAAAAATTGCTTTTTCTACTTTTTCGGGGAAGCAATGCCCTCCACGCTGGCCAGTATGACCCTCGCCATGAGCATCAAGCTGACGCGGAACTGGATCAGGACTGAAAAGAGAAAACAGGCGCTCGAAAAGGAGAAACTGGAAACGGAACTGCGTTTTCTCAAACACCAGTTCAATCCTCATTTTCTATTCAACAGCATCAATTCCATATTTTTCCTCATTCACAAAAACCCCGCCGTAGCCTCTACCTCGCTCGCCAGGTTCTCCGATCTGCTGCGCCACCATCTGTATGGCTCTCATGACGATCTGATCCCGCTCGGCCACGAAATCGCCTATCTCAGAAACTTCGTCGCGCTCGAAGAATTACGGCAGAACAAGCATGTCAGGATGAATGCCAATCTGGATGAGCCCTTGCCGCCCGGTTTTGGCATCGCGCCATTCATACTCATGACCTTTGTCGAAAATGCATTCAAGCATGTTTCCAAAGACAGCGATCGCGACAATGTAATCTCGATCCAAATGCAAGTCGCCCATGGACAGCTTCGTTTTAATGTATCCAACAGTGTATCGGCAGTACGGTCGGTCGAGGCGATGCGTTACGGCGGCATTGGCCTGAAAAACGTGCGCCGCCGACTCGACCTCCTCTATCCCGGGAGACATGAGTTGGAGATCATCGATCAAACCACATTCTTCGAAGTCAGACTGCTCCTATACCTGGAACCGGTACTGGTTTCCGAAACGCCCGGCCACGACGTGCACGCCTGGGTTCAGTAAGTAACGGTGTAGGTGAACAGTTCGCGCATCGTTTTGTTGTGCAATGCGTGGTAGGTGATCAGCAGGCTTTTGTTTTGCAGTAAATCAATGGTCACAAACCCTTGCCGCGTATCCGCAAAAAGGGAATGCTTCCCTTTCCGGGCGTAGGAATGTTTTGCGCCCGAGCCACTGACAACCTGGGTAATGCTGTCGCGGATCAGTTGCAGGCCATGCTCGTGACCGGCAGCATACACCACACCGCGCTGGCCCGCAAATACACCGCTCACACTGGCAATCAGTTCGCGATACCAGGCATGCCCCATATCCTCCGGATTCCGGATGGTGGACCTGAGCAGCGGGTATAGCGAACCTATCACGGGGAGAGGGACATAAAGCCACTTTTTAACCGCCGTCAAGGGAAAAATATGGTCTTTGAGACTGTATTTTCCACCATGCGTACCATAGCTCCGGAACGGATGATGCGCAGTGACAATGATAAATTTGCCCGCATTCCGATTCTTGATTTCCTGCATCCGCGACAGAACCTCCGCTTTGAAATTGCATGCACAGGTATCGCCGGCCACTGCCTTGCTGTGCGGAAAAAGCCACCATTCACTGTCGTAGGCGATCACGACCAGACTATCTCCCAGCGGAATCTCTACCGGTCCCGGACATCCATTGGCAGGAACCATCAGGAGGCCGGGGTCGTGCTGCGCTTTCAGGAAATCGCCCTGGCGGCGGATTTTGGCAAGTCCCTGCCTGCCCGACTTGTCCCAATCGTGATTGCCCGGCACGAAGTAGACCGGCGCCCCGGCGGCCCGCATCGGGGTATATTGCGAGCGGATCACCGATTCCGTGCGCTCCTCTTCCCCGCTTCCCGGCAAGCCCATCCCGTGCGGATAAATATTGTCGCCCAAAAACATGACGGCTGTTTTTCCCGGAATCACATGGGCAGCTGCGTCTGTGAGCGCATCTTTTTGTTTGGGATTGATCTCCCCGGCATCGCCGATCAGGATAAGCCTGCGTGTGACATTGGTCTGCGCAGAACTGAAAGCAGGCCCCAGCATCAGAGCCGAAACCCAAAGTATAATTCGTATCAACTGGTTACTTTATTTAAATTTCTATTCATTTCAATCTCTTTCATTATGTTTCACTAAGTTAATTTAAGGGTAATGTGCCCTTAATGAAACGATAACATTGCGCGCCTACATTTGTGCCCGGATTCAGCAGCTTCCTACCCCCTTCTCTACACGTATAGGACCAGGCGACAGCTGGCTTGATAGCTGTTTTTGATCGGTCATTGTTCCCTGTGCCCTTTGGCATTGGCCGCTACGGGTGTGCCTTTACGACAATGTACCGGGTCGGATCCAGTAAGCCAAAGACTATCGAACCAGGCGCCGGTTATGGGCGGAAGCGGGTACCCATAATGCATTTGAAAGAAAGTACCAATAACCAAACGAACAGCAAAATGACGAAATTAATTACTGCATTGCTCGGAATATGCGCATTGCTCCTGCTCACAGGGCCTGCCGCCTTCGCCCAGGGGAATGAGGCATCCATTACCGGGAAGGTCTCAGAAAGCGCCACCGGCCCGGTGGTAGGCGCGACCGTCTTTGTCAAAAACGAATCGACCGGATTCAGCACCGGTACCGTAACCGACGTGAATGGCGACTACATTATCAAACAATTACCGCTTGGCTCCCCCTACTCCATTACGGTTTCGTTTATCGGCTATGGTGAACAGAAAAAAACGGGTTATGCCCTTAACCAGGGCGATCAGCTTCGACTGAATTTCAGTCTGGAAAGCGCTTCCAATGAGCTGCAAGCCGTAGAAATCGTAGCTAACTCACTGAAAAACACTGTTGTCACACTTGGCGCATCTACACCCGTTACGGCCAAAGACATTGCCCGGCTCCCGGTGAATGGCCGTAACTTCACTTCGCTCATGGACCTGTCGCCGTTAACGAACGGCAGCAGCCTCGGCGGTCAGCTGGCGTCTTCCACCAACTACACGATTGACGGGATGACCTCACGTGGTACCATCGCCGGCGGCGGCACTTCGGGCGCATATTCGATTTCAATGGAAGCGATCCGCGAGTTTAAAGTGGTGACCAACGAATACGACGTAACCATGGGCCGCGCCGGTGGCGGTACGATCAGCACCGTTACCAAATCCGGGACCAACAAGCTTTCCGGCAGCGCGTTCACCTATATGCGTAACGACGGGCTTTCGAGCAAGTATGACCTGCGCGGAAACAAAAGAACCCAGGAGTTTTCGACCTATCAATACGGATTTTCACTTGGCGGACCGATCATCAAAGATAAAGCGCACTTCTTCGTAGCATGGGACCACCAGGCCGATTCCCGTCCGCTTTACATCGCCAACATCCTCAGCCCAGCCGATGAAGCCGCCAACCGGGTTACCAATGCGACGCTGGAACGCTTTGCAGGCATTGCACGCGAGAAATACGGTGTTTCGGCCAACCCGCAATACGGTGCATTCGACAAGGCGAAGGGAACCGACGCCATTTTTGCCCGTATTGACTGGCAGCTGAATGCCAAAAACCTGCTCACAATCCGCAACAATATGGTGATCGAAAACGACGCCCTTTCGGAAGGTGATAACTCAAATATCAACTTCTACGAGTCGTATATCGACCGTAAAAAGTTCGACAACAGCCTCATGGCCTCGCTCCGCACCACCCTGAACCCCCGTGTGACCAATGAACTGAAAGTGCAGCATTTCTACGAGGATGTGCAGGTGCTCCCCAGCCCGGAACTGCCTGCCGCCGGTATCCCGCGTGCGATCGTCGAAAACGTGGAATCGACTTCGGGAACAGCCAATTACCTTGCCTCAATCCAGATCGGCGGTCAGCGTTTCTCGCCCGAATGGTTTAAAGGAACCGTGGTACAGGCGGTTGATAACCTCTATTACAATACCGGAAAGATCAACTTTACATTCGGTATCGACCTGATGTACAACCTGATGCACTCGCGTTACGGGAGTGAAATGAACGGTCGTTTTTACTTCACAGGAATGGATAATTTCAATAACCTGAAACCCTACCGTTACGCCCGTGAAATTTATCTGAATGAAGATCAGAGCAATAAAGTAAAATCGCTGAGCACTGGTTTGTACGCGCAAATGGATACCAAACTGGGCTATGGACTGGATATGACCGCCGGTTTGCGCCTCGACAACACTGTGTACCTCAACCGCGCGAATTTCAGCCAGGTGGTATTCGATGAGCTAGGTATCAAAACCAATAACCGCATTAACACGATTCAATTGCAGCCGCGCGTGCAGTTTACCTGGGACGTGAACGAGCAGAGCAAAGACGTGGTCCGTTTCGGTGCCGGCGTTTTCGGATCGGCATTGAACCCCTATTCAATGGTGAACAACATGCTTTTTGATGGTTCCAAAGTGGCTTCGGTAGAAATCCAGGGTAACCTTGTTCCTTCCCCGAACTTCCCGCTGTATCGCCAGGACCCAAGCAAGGCACCGGGAGCTGAATTGTTCAACATACCGGGTATCGAGCGTTTGATAACGATCAACACCAACAGCCCGGACGCCAAAGTTCCTGTTGTTTACAAAACCAATTTCTCGTACAACCACTTTTTCAGCGACCGTCTGCGGATCGGGATCAGCGGCTATGCGTCGTGGGCACGTAACAATTATATGTACATCGACCGCAACATGGTGGACGAGCCATTTTTCCGCATCGGCGCCGAAGCCAACCGCGGTGTGTATGTTCCGGCAGAGAGCATCAGTGCAACCAATGGGGCTACCAACTGGCTCAACAGCCGCAGGACCAAACAGGTTGGCCGTGTGCTGGAACTCGTGAGCGATGGTAAGAAGAACCAGTATGCATTGGTAGTCGACGGTACTTTCAAATATTTCAAAGACGGGCAAATTACCGCTTCCTACACCTGGAACGATGCGAAGGATAACACTTCTTACAATGGTAACGTGGCCAACACCGCTACCCTCGACCAGATGGTGATCGATGATCCGCGCGACCTGAGCCGCATGAACTATGCCAACAATCAGTTCCGCAACAAAATTGTGGTTTACGGTACTGCACCGAGCTTCTGGGGCATTACGCTGGGTGTTCGCTACTCGGGCATCGGCGGTACCCGCTACTCGCTGGCCGTGAGCGGTAACATGAACGGCGATTTCGTGTCCTCCAATGACTTGCCATACGTATACGATCACAACAGCTCCGCAACCCCTGAATATATCCGCACAGCCCTCAAAGCGATCCTCGACAACCCTGAGGCTGAGCAAAGTATCAAGGACTTTATCCGGAGAGACACGGGTAAAATGGCCGAACGCAACGGCGGGGTGAACGGCTTCTACGGGGTATTCGACGTGCGCCTGGGTAAGAAATTCAAGATTTACAAAACGCACGGTATAGAAGCGTCTATCGACGTATTCAACTTTGCTAACCTGCTCAACAAGGACTGGGGCGTAGGGACCAACCTTGGCAAACAGACGTTTTACTCGATCAAGAGCTTTGATAAGGTAAAAAATGAGTTTGTGTACAATGTCAACAAAGGCGCGGGCGTATCGTCGCTCAATGGCAACCCTTACCAGATTCAAGTGGGTTTGCGTTACTCTTTCTGATCTGTCCTGAATCCAATAACCCGGTCTCCCGAGCAGCAATCCCTAGCTGCGAGGGAGGCCTTTATTTCAAAACAATTACGAATGAAAAAACTAATCCTGCTCTTAACCCTTTCGATTTTCTCCTCGAAAAGCCTGCGCGCCCAGGATTCGCATGTGATCCTGATCAGTATCGATGGTCTGCGTCCGGAATTTTACAAGGATGCATCCTGGTCGATGGTCAACCTGCGGCAGGGAATGGCAACCGGCGCCTATGCCGATGGCGTCACCGGTGTATTCCCGACCGTTACCTACCCTTCCCACACTACGATGGTGACGGGCGTGAAGCCGATCAAACATGGCGTTTACTACAACACACCACCCGAGCCGCTGGAAGTTACCGGCAAATGGATCTGGGACTATAAAACCATTAAAGTACCGACGATTTTCAGCGCGGCCAGGGATAAAGGGTTGTCGACAGCTTCGGTATTCTGGCCGGTGTCCCTGGGTGGGCCAGCAACCTACAACATTCCCGAATATTGGTATTTGCCGGAAACAAAGGGCGGCAAGCGCAATATGACGAAAGCGCTGAGCGAAAATTCCTCTCCCAAAGGCTTTTATGAAGAAATTCAGCAGCATGCAACCGGCAAGCTGGAAGAAATCGATTTCGACGGCGAGTACCTGAGCATCGACGACAACCTCTCAAGAGCCAGCAGTTATATTATCCGCAAGTATAAACCTTCCTTCCTGGCTGTGCACCTGGTGGCTGTGGACCATTTCGAGCATGAGCAAGGGCGTGACGGTGACAAGGTCCGGGCAGCGCTCACGAGCGTTGACCGGGGCATTAAAGCCATTCTCGAAGCGATCGACAAGGCGGATATCGGCGATAAAACGACCGTCATCGTAACCGGCGATCACGGATTTGTGGATATCCATTCCGCGATCGCTCCCAACACATTGCTGGCACAGGCCGGGCTTTACGACCCGAAAAACACGGGTGCATGGAAAGCTTACTTCCACGCCTCGGGCGGGTCGGCATTCCTGCATTTGAAAGATAAAAACGACAGGCAGACGCTGGAAAAAGTGAAAGGATTGTTGGCAAATCTGTCGGTATCACAACAAAACATGTTTACGATCAAAGACCGCAGCGCACTGGACGCCGTGGGTGCCGACCCGAATGCTGCATTGGCACTGGCGCCCAGGCAGGGTTTCAACATCAGCAACGCCGCAACGGGCGACTTCATCCGCGCCGCCAGCGGTGGAACACATGGGTTTTTCCCCGATTTCAAAGAAATACAAACCGGGTTTGTCGCATTTGGGAAAGGCATTAAGCAAGGCGCCGTCATCCCGGAAATGGGCTTGCAGGACATCGCCCCGCTGATCGCGCATTTGCTTCGTATCGATTTTCCATCGGCCGACGGCGTCGTGTATCCGGGCATGCTGGTTAAAGAATAGTGATAAAGGTGCTAGATAGGATGGAAAGGGCGCTGCCAGTCAGGTGGCGTCCTTTTTTATGCGAAGGCACAATTTTTGATATGGACAGACATATCGAACCTGAAACTCCTTCGAATTGATGAAAAAAACCTTGCAAGTCGCCAATATCGTGGCCCTGATCGTCACGGTGGTGGTCAACTACCTGTCCAACACCGGCATTTTCAACAACAGTACCATGGCTAGCGTATCAGCTCGCTACCAAAGCTTTTTCACTCCGTCGGGATATGCATTCTCCATTTGGGGATTGATCTACATCGGACTGGCCGCATTTGTAATCTATCAGGCGCGCGGACTTTCCGGTAAGGCCGCGACACCCGACATCGTAGACAAAATCGGCTGGCTGTTCGTGATCTCGTGTGTCGCAAACTCGCTCTGGGTGGTCGCCTGGCTGTATGATTACACGGGCACATCCGTCCTGATCATGATCGTGCTCCTGCTGACACTCTGGCGCATCATCGTGCGTACACGCATGGAGCTCGACCTCATTCCGATTAAAAAGATCGCGCTGACCTGGTGGCCGTTCGCCATTTACTTCGGGTGGATCTCTGTGGCGCTGATCGCCAATATTTCGGCTTATCTTACCAAAAACAGCTGGAACACTTTCGGCCTTACGCCAGTCGGCTGGGCTGTGGTGATGATC
>CBFGMV010000070.1:0-44932 GCA_965649915.1 uncultured Dyadobacter sp. | reverse complement strand
AATGAGTGAATGAGTGAATGAGTGAATGATGAATGAATTTCGACTTGGGCGATGAGCAAATGGCAATACGACTGAATGCCGTTAGGCATGTAACATTGGTAGCTCGGCATCACCGGATTTTTGAAATGCTACCAATATTACATCGCTACGCGATTAGGCTGTTATTTCTATCAACGCCTCCTCATTTGCCGCAATAATGCGATCCAAATGCGCATCGGTGAGCGCCGTCGACAGGAACATGGCTTCAAACTGGCTGGGGCCCATGTAAATGCCACGGTTCAGCATCGCATGGAAATACTTGCCAAACAACGGCAAATCCGACGACTTGGCCGATGGGAAATCGGTTACGGCATTCGGCGTGAAGAACAGCGTATACATCGAACCGATCTGGTTTAATGTGTATTTCAAACCCAGTTTGTCCAATGAGTTATTAAAACCATTTGCAAGCTTGCTGCCGGCACTTTCCAGTTGGGTATAAACCTCAGGATGCTCATTCAGGTAGGTCAGCATGGCCATTCCTGCTGCCATCGCGATGGGGTTACCAGAAAGCGTACCTGCTTGATAAACAGGACCTGCGGGTGAAACCCAGTTCATGATCTCCGCCTTGCCTCCGTAGGCGCCTACTGGCATTCCTCCGCCTATTATTTTTCCTAACGTCGTTAAATCCGGCGTAATCCCGAATCTTTCCTGCGCGCCGCCCTTCGAAAGGCGGAACCCGGTCATCACCTCATCTAAAATAAGCACAATCCCCTCTTTGTCGCAAATACTCCGCAAACCTTCCAGAAAACCTTCTTTGGGAAGCACGCAACCCATATTACCGACCACCGGTTCAAGGATCAATGCGGCTATCTGCCCTTTGTTGGCGTCCGCCAGTTGCTGAACTGCCGCCAGGTCGTTATACGGGGCGGTCAATGTATCGTTGGCAACGCCTTTCGTTACGCCCGGGCTGTCGGGAGTTCCGAATGTCACTGCTCCACTGCCGGCTGCAATCAGGAAACTGTCCCCATGGCCGTGGTAACATCCTTCAAACTTGATGATCTTATCCCGGCCTGTGAAACCACGCGCCACACGTATGGCCGACATCGTAGCCTCCGTACCCGAATTCACCATACGAACCTTTTCGATGGAAGGAACCATTGATACGATCAGTTCGGCGATCTCAACCTCCCTGCGCGTAGGAGCCCCGAACGAAAACGAATGCTGGATAGCATCCGAAACCGCCTTATGAATGAGCTCATGCCCGTGTCCCAGGATCATCGGTCCCCAGGAATTGATCAGTTCGATATATTCGTTGCCGTCCTCGTCATAAATGTAAGGCCCTTTGGCTGATTTGATAAATAACGGCGAACCTCCTACCGCACGGAAGGCCCGGACGGGAGAATTGACTCCACCTGGAATATAATGCTGTGCTTTCTCGAAAAGGTTTTGACTGGTTGAAGTATTCATTGTTTTTAGGTACAATTAGTAATTACCTGTCCACAGGGGTCCACTTGGAGCCTGCATATTTCAGGACAGGGGTAATTTGGTTTTCATTGCTTTTGGTATAATCGAATCCCGACAGCAGGTATTCTTCGCTTCCATATTTCCGCGATTGCAGCCCGTCTGGCAGCTTATCCTTGTATTTGGATAGCATGCGCCCAAAGAAAAGCAGCTGGTCATACCCCTGGTAGGAATAAACCGACGGAAAGGTACTGGCCTTGTTATAATAACTCTTCTGGAATTGCCTGATCGTCTCCTTCTCCCTGTCGACATAGTCCGCATCGATCAGCGAGAGCCGGGTGCCGTAACGCGATAGCCGGGCTTGCTGGCTATTGAAGCTTGTTGAGGTAGCCAGCAATGGCAAACTGTTCAGCTTACGGCCGTTCAGTACCTCGATCAGGTGGCCACCGGATTCGCCGTCTGACGAGAACAATGCGACGTGTGCGGGTTTGTTGGTTTCAAAAGAAGGAATACTGCCTTCCATCCATTCGCGATCGTTCTGGATCCTGGCCATGATCGTCACCTTACCGCCCTTCGCTTTCCATTCATTGGCATAGGAGAAAGCCATTGCAGAGTCCTTCGGTGTATTTCCGTAATACACCACGGCCGACAAACCTGGCGAAAGCGTGCGCATCCACTGTGCGGCCCGCTGCGTTTGATAGGTAATCGACGGATGTCCCAGGTAAATATTCTTCGCAGATTTCAGCAAGGATGCGTCCGTGGAAAGGGGGTTCAGCATAATGGCGCTGCTATTGCTTACAAAGTCGGCGGCCACGTCGAAAGTGCCTGCATAAAGCGGGCCGATTACCATATCGGAAAGCTGAAAATTCTTATTGCCTGCAATGGACTCCATGGCCCTGGCATCGTTACTGACATCATACGCCCAGAGGTTCAACTGAATCCCTTCTGTCTGCAACTGCTCCTTGGCCAGGACGAGGCCCATATAGTAATCGTACGCAAACTGGTTGGACCGGCGTTTGGAAGCGCTGAACTCATCGAGCCGGAACGGTAGCAAAACGGCCACGTCCAGGTAGCCCTTCGTCCATTGGGTATCTGATCTGGGAGCGCTCCGCCTCGGTGCGTCGTCGGCTACCTTCTCTTTTTTATTGAATTTAAATTGCTTGTCGAGCTGGCTAGCGAGCTGCACGTCCGCAGGTACCGGTGAGGGTGATGACTCAATCACCTGGTACAAAAGCAGCGCAATGTCACGATCGGAAGCATATTCCTGTTGAAATTCCTTCAATTTTGCGAGGTCTTTCAATGCGCCCAGATAATGCTGCTTCAATGCCTGAGCGTCTTTGCTCAGGGAAGAGTCTTTGATCTTCGCCAGGTTACCGAGCCCTTCGTTGAGCTGTCCGCTGGCCATGTTCACAGCGCCTAGCAGGTAATACACATCGCTGATTTTCGTCCAGCCCGGGTACCGGCTCTGCAATTGCGTAAGCATTTGCCTGCTTTCCCGATACCGCTTCAACTGGTAAGCCGACAATGCATAATAATAATGTGCGTAGGTAGAATAAGCTGTCTTTACATTGACGCTCGTCATGGGATAAAACTTCTCCATGGCCACCGCATATTTACCTTGTTTAAAATCTGCCAGTGCCGCCCTGTACCTGCTTTCCGCCTGGGTATTGCCTTGCCCAAAGGAAGGTTGGCACAAGGTGACCTGAACTGTCAAAATCAAAAAAAAGATAACTCTCATCAGGATTCCGGGGTCAAGATTGGGGATCTGTCTTTTCAAAAAACAGCCTAAAATGGAAAAAAACGGGCAATATCCCAACTGGAACATTGCCCTTTATATTACGATTCAAAAGACCTTTTATTTCTTCTTCGCGCGTTTCTCTAGATCAGCCTGCTTCTTTTTTGCTTCTTCCGCCGCTTGCAGAGATTTTTCCAGGTACTTCTGGAATTTCGTCTGCTTCTTCTCTCCTGTCGCATTCTTCTTGCGGTTCTCTTCCAGAATATTGCGGATCTTGTCCTCATTCACAAAGCGCTTGATCAGAAGCTGTTGGGCGATCGTCACAATGTTTGAAACAAAGTAGTAAAAGGTAAGACCGGCGGGGAAAGAGTTCAGTACAAACATAAACATCAGCGGCATTACATAGCCCAGTGCCTTCATGTTGACAGGACCTGGTTGCGTTGGCGTGTTCTGATTGTTATAATAAGCGTAACCAATGCTGGAAATCGTCATCAGGATCGTGAAAAGGCTGATGTGGTTTCCGATGCCCAATGGTACGGTAAAAGGCAATTTGATGAACGAGTCATAAGTCGAGAGGTCGCTCGCCCAGAGAAACGACTGCTGCCTGAGCTCGATGAGGTTCGGGAACAGGAAGAACAGCGAGAACAGGATCGGCATCGTCGCCAGCACGGGTATACAACCGCTTAATGGGCTCACACCTACCTGCTGGTACAATTTCATCTGGTCCTGTTGCTGTTTGGCCATGTCGTCCGGATTCTGCTGACGAATCTGTTCCAGTTCCGGGGCAAGCAGCTTCATCTTCGCCATGCTGATGTACGATTTGTAGGTAAGCGGCGTCAGCAGGGTTTTTACAAACAATACCAGCAGGATGATCAGCAGACCATAATTACTTACAAACTTCTCGAGCAGGTTGAAAAGAGGGACGAGAACGAACTTGTTGATCGGTTTCAGGAATGCATATCCCAGGTATACGTTCTGATCAAAATTCTCAGCCTTCACCTTATCCACGATATGGTATTCGTTAGGGCCGAGGTAGAACTGGTAGTTAGCCTCGCCTTTCTGAATGGCCGCCATCGGAATGCCGGCAGCCACGTTCATGTTCTTGACAATGACCGAATCGTCCGGGTTGACATTGGCGCGCAACGCTACGTTGGTCAGCGGCTGCTGCTTGGCGATCAGACCGGCCAGAAAGTACTTGTGTTTAATGGTAAACCATTTTACCGGATCAGCCGTTTTTTCTTCTTCGTTGGAAGTCGGGCTGGTAGGCAGGCTTTTCAGTTCGTCAGTATAGTAGTTGACGGTAACGACCTCCCGGTTTTTCTTCATATCATTTTCGAGCTGCAACAGATCGTTGTCCCAGTCGAACTGTACCAGTTTGTCAGCCTGTCCTAACGCATTGGATTTGATACCGTAGTCGATCACATAACCGGAGCCGTGTACGACGTAAGTCTGCTCTACGACCTCGTTGTTTTTCAGCGTAGCGCGGTAACTGATCACCGCCGAATCCTTTTCCGATAGCGTCCGGTCCTGTGCATCGGTAGTAAAAGGCTGGTCTGTAATCCGGACATAACCGGATTGAGTAGGGAAATCGATTTTGAAGTCGTTGTGGTTTTCTGCGATCAGGTACAACGGTTTCTGATCATAGGTTTTATATTTTTTCAACAAAACCTCCTTCATTACCCCACCCTTGCTGGTGAAAACGACACGGGTGTCTTTGGTTTCAATCACCAGGTCCTTGGCGGGAACGACGGATGCGGAATCAACTGATTGCGAGGAATGGGTGGTTGAGTCCGAAGTGACAGATGAGGGTTTCGACGCCTCCCTCTTCACCTCCGCTACCGGTGTCGGTTCCACAGGCTTGGGAACCAGAATCTGGTAGCCTATCAGCATCAGCATGATCAAGACCAAGCCGATTACAAAATTTTTATCCATTATGTACTTTAAATTGTTGAAATAGTATACCGCTTACAAGGCGGCAAAGGTAACAAGATTTTTCGCTTAACAGGCCTTAAATTGTGATCAATGGGAGACCGGATTCAATGCGCCTATCGCTCTTTTTTCCAATGAATAGCTCAGCGCAGCGCTTACAAAATTCACGAAAATCGGATGCGGGTTCATGACGGTGCTTTTCAGCTCCGGATGGAACTGAACACCCACGTAGAACGGATGGCCCGGCAGCTCTACCATTTCGACCAGATTGTTCTCGGGATTGATACCGGCCGCAACCAGTCCCTTTTCCTCAAATTCTTTCAGGTATTTATTGTTGAACTCATACCGGTGGCGGTGACGCTCGCTGATGTTGGTCTTCCCGTAGATCTTGTGAGCCAGCGTGTCCTTCTTGATGCGGCATGGGTAAGCCCCCAAACGCATGGTTCCTCCTTTGTTAGACACATCCTTCTGGTCTTTCATCAGGTGGATCACGGGATGGTCTGTGGCTGTGTCCATTTCAACCGAATGTGCATTCTGCCAGCCGATCACGTTACGCGCATACTCGATCACAGCCATCTGCATTCCGAGACAGATCCCGAAGAATGGAATGTTGTTTTCGCGTACATATTGAATCGCAGCGATCTTGCCTTCGATTCCGCGCTCGCCGAAACCGGGAGCAACCAGCACGCCGTCCAGGTCTTCCAGTTTTTCAACCGCATTCTCGGCAGTCAGGCTTTCTGAATGGATCCATTCGATATTCACTTTGCATTCGTTGGCCGCGCCCGCGTGGATGAATGATTCGATGATCGATTTATAAGCGTCGTGTAATTCCACGTACTTACCCACGAGCCCGATCCGTACCGAATCGACGGGATTTTTCAACCGGGAAAGGAATGTCTTCCACGAATCGAGGTCTACGTCCTTATCATTGTAAATGTCGAGCATATATAATGCACGCTGGTCGAGGCGCTCTTTCAGCATCAGCAGAGGCACGGCGTAAATCGTATCCGCATCCATTGCCTCGATGACCGAGTTCACCTGTACATTACAGAACAACGCGATCTTCTTCCGGATATCGTAAGGCAGCGGGTGCTCTGTACGGCACACCAGGATATCCGGCTGAATACCCGATTCCTGCAACATTCTTACCGAGTGCTGCGTCGGTTTAGTTTTAAGCTCGCCTGCCGAGTTCAGGTAAGGGATCAATGTAAGGTGGATCACCAGGGTATCCTGCTGGTCCATTTCGAATTTAACCTGACGAACCGCTTCCAGGAACGGCAGGGATTCGATATCCCCTACGCAACCACCAATTTCAGTAATCACAATATCGTAATCGCCGGACTGGCCCAGCAACAGCATGTTTCTTTTCAGCTCGTCGGTAATGTGCGGAACAACCTGTACGGTTTTTCCAAGAAAATCGCCGCGACGCTCGGCAGTGATAACGTTGTGGTAGATACGCCCGGTAGTGACGTTGTTTGCCTGTGAAGTGCGAACGTTCAGAAAACGCTCGTAATGGCCCAGGTCGAGGTCCGTTTCGGCCCCATCGTCCGTTACGTAGCATTCACCGTGCTCGTAGGGGTTCATTGTCCCCGGATCGATATTCAGATAAGGGTCAAATTTTTGGATCGTGACTGAGAGACCTCTCGCTTGTAGTAGTTTAGCTAGTGATGAGGCAATGATTCCCTTGCCAAGTGAAGATGTAACACCGCCCGTAACGAAAATGTACTTAGCGGTCTTTCGTGCTTTGGAAGCCATAAGACTTTGCTGTTTTTCTATGATTACGGGATACAAAGATACAGGATTATTAGAAGAATCTAAGCGCGCCCCATTTAAATATTTGGCTGGAATACAGTAATGGCTTGGAAGTCTGACGGGTTATCAAATGTAATTTTTTCTTGGCTCACGCGCTGCAATCGCGCTTTTCCAGCAAAAGTACAGGCCCGATCGACCTCATAAAATGGGTAAAAATCCATTTAAAAAAAGCTTATTGAAAAATTTATATTTTCAATAAGCTATCCGGATGCACTTGCTGTTAGTCAATTTAATGGGATCATGTATAAAATAAGGCTCCGAACGACTTCCGCAAAATATTAATTTCTATTTTGCACCTATTCCAAACCTTTATAACCATTTCAAAAAATGATCAGAAAATTCCTGTTCCTTCCCGCATTGCTATTTTGCGGTGCTTCGGCATTGGCCCAGCAAGCTACCGACCCGAAGAAACCACTCAACATTATCGTCTTCGGAGCCCACCCCGACGACTGCGACCTGGGTGCCGGCGGTATTGCCTCCATTTACTCATCCATGGGGCACAAGGTAAAATTCGTTTCGCTTACCAACGGCGATAAAGGCCACCAGGACATAGGCGGCGGAGAATTGGCTGTGCGCCGCTATAAAGAAGCACAGGAAGCTGCACGACGCTGGGGAATCCAATACGACATTCTCGACAACCATGACGGCGAACTGCTCCCTACCCTGGAAAACCGGCTGGCCGTGATCCGCAAAATCCGCGAATGGAATGCGGACGTGGTCATAGCGCCCCGTACAAACGATTATCACCCCGATCATAGAAATACTGGCGTCGTCGTTCAGGACGCAGCGTATCTGGTAATCGTGCCCAATATTCTCAGCAGCGTACCGCCGCTCACCAAAAATCCTGTTTTCCTCTATTTCCGCGACCGTTTCCAACGACCGAACCCGTTCCGGCCGGATATTGCCATCGATATCACCGAAAATCTTGCTAAAAAAGTCGACGGATTGGACGCCCACGTTTCCCAATTTTATGAGTGGCTCCCCTGGACGGACGGTAACCTTGCTAACGTCCCCAAAGACGTCAACGAGCGCAAAAACTGGCTGCTGAAATCAATGGAAAGACGCTCTTCGGTAACCCCGGAAATCAAAGCATCACTCGATAAATGGTACGGAGCAGACAAGGCAGAGAAGATCAAATATGTAGAAGTTTTCGAGATCACCGAGTACGGTAAGCAGCCCAACGCGGAAGAAGTGAAGAGACTGTTTCCGATGCTGCCGAAATGAAATGAGTCAATGTGCGAATGAGTGAATGAGTGAATATTTTTGATTTAAAACCATTCACTCAGTCACTCATTCACTCATTAGAACTTTTCCGCGAACTCCTTCAAGCCACAAGTAACCGATAGCAGCAAATTAGTTTACTCTTACTACGATAACCTGTCTTTGAAGCTCTCGTATCCGTAGGAGCGAATCAGTTGAAATTTTTGGTCTGTTCTCCATATCCCTATGGAAGGTAAATTAACACCGTTAAATGTAGTGGTCTTCACCATGGTGTAGTGTATCATATCCTCAAATATGATTTTATCGTCAATTTCAAGCGGCTTGTCGAACGAGTAGTCGCCCATGTAGTCGCCTGCCAGACAGGTCATTCCTCCCAATCTGTAAGTTGGTTTTCCTGCAACCGGCTCCTGGTGTGCGCCTCTGATGGCGGGCTTGTAGGGCATCTCCAAAGTGTCGGGCATGTGGGCTGCAAATGAGGTGTCGAGGATCGCCACTTCAATGCCCTGGCTGTCGAGTACGTCGAGTACCGTCGTGTACAGTACACCCGTGCGCCAGGCGATGGCCGAACCCGGTTCCAGGATCACTTCCAGATTGTACTTCGCCTTGATAGTACTAACTAATTTAATTAGCTTACTAATATCATATCCATCCCTCGTCATGAGGTGACCGCCGCCCATGTTGAGCCACTTCGCCTGATGCAGCAAGTCTCCGAACCTTGCTTCCAATGCTTCCAGCGTTCGCTCCAAGGTATCGGAGCCATTCTCACAGAGCGTATGAAAGTGAATGCCGTCGATCCCTGCAGGAAGCTCGTCGGGTAGCTTGTCGCGCGTTACACCCAGGCGAGAGCCCGGCACGCAGGGATTGTACATGTCCGTGGCTACCTCCGAGTACTGAGGATTGACGCGGATACCACACGAAAGCGTCTTGCCCGGGTTAGCGGTTTTGTAGGCCTCTACCCTTTCCTGGAACCGCTCCCACTGGCTCAACGAATTGAATGTAATGTGACTGCTGCGCTCCATGATCTCGCCAAACTCGCTGTCGAGGTAGGCCGGCATATAGGTATGCGACTGGTAGCCCATAAAATCGTTGATCAGCTTCACCTCATTGAGTGAACTGGCAGTGGCTCCCGAGAGGTATTCCTTCACGATCGGGAAGGCACTGTACATGGAAAACCCTTTGAGCGCGAGGATGATCTGGCATCCAGCCGCCTTCTGGACCGAGTCGATGAGTTCCAGGTTCTTGCGGAGCAGCTCCTCTTCCAGAACAAAACAGGGCGATGGAATTTCTTTGAAATCGATGGGCATTTGTTATAAATCAGTGTTTATCGGATCTTCTTGCATGCAATGATTGCATAATTTTGTACACAAAAGTATAAGTTTGAGTTTCCAAATCATGACCATTTTTCCATTAGCCCTGCCAGCCTGCCTATGTCCTTCCTAGTTTTAGATATCGAAATGACCGGGCCGGAGCCTGGCTGGAACGAGATTATCCAGATCGGCGCGGAATTTTTTGACGACAACTGGCGGTCGCTCGGGACCTACCTGCAAAATGTGTATCCCGAAAACGAGGAGGCTTTTTCAGTCAAATCCGAAGAAGTCCACGGGCTTTCGCTGGACGACCTGGAAGATGCGCCGATGATCTATGATGTCATCCCCGAGTTTGAAAAATGGATCAAAAAACTCAATGTCGGCAAACCCAGCCTTGCGAATGTGATCATTTGCGGCCAGAGCGTGATCAACGATATCAACTTCCTCCGCTTTGCCTACCGCAATGAGAAATTGAAATGGGGCTTCTCCAACAAGCAGCTCGACCTCCACACCGTTTCCTATTTATTCTTCCAGATCCTCGAAAAGAACGGCAGGCAGGTGCCGCGTTCGCTCAGTCTGGGCTCGGTGGCGAGCTATTTCGGATTCGAACGGGAAGAGGAAACGCACAATGCATTGGAAGACGCGCGCCTTACCGCAAAGTGTTTTAAAGAATTTTTCAAGCTCATCGACCAGGTCAAGCTAGTATGATCGACTACAACCCCAAGGAGTGGTTCCGCTACATTTTCTATTTCCAGAAGGCCGACACCGTGCGCAAACTGGCGCCGATGATCCTGACAATGGCCGTTTATTCCAGCGTTGTCGCCTACATTATCATCATCCATTTAAAGATTACCGAAAACAACGACCTGAAAAACATTTCACTGATGCACTCGTTGCTCGGGTTTGTGATTTCGATGCTGCTCGTATTTCGCACCAACACCGCTTACGACCGCTGGTGGGAAGGCCGCAAGCAATGGGGCTCGCTCGTGAACGGCAGCCGTAACCTGGCATTGAAGATCGCCGCGCTGATCGGGCCGGAATATGCCGCAGAACGCGAGTTCTTTACCAAAATGATCCCGAACTATGCATTCGCGCTGAAAAACCATCTGCGTAATCATTACAGGCCTGACGAGTTTGAAGACACGGCACTTTACAAAAAGTCGTCGCTCATCACAGTCGACCACATTCCCAACCAAATCGCCGCCGCATTGTTTGCCAAAGTCATAGAGCTGCAACGAAAGGGCGCGCTACTTCCTGAACACACCATTATACTCAATCACGAGCTCGAAGGTTTTACGAACATCTGCGGTGCCTGCGAGCGGATCAAGAATACGCCTATTCCATTGTCTTACAGTTCGTTTATCAAGAAATTCATTTTTATCTATTGCCTTACGCTCCCGATCGGGTACGTGTTCAGCCTGCATTTCCTCGTCGTTCCGTTCGTGATGTTCGTATTCTACATCCTGGCCAGCCTGGAAGTGATCGCGGAAGAAATCGAGGATCCATTTGGCGAGGATGTGAACGACTTGCCGATGGAGCGGATCTGCAAAGGCATTCATACCTCCACCCGGGCGTTACTTAAATAGCCCCAATTTCCCGGAAAGATTAGAAACTGGTTAGAAAATGATTAAAATCAAAAATTTTTCCTGAATTTAAACAGGGCTACTTTTAACTTGATTTCTGCGGCGCCGTTATGTTTTCGGGAGAAATGACATTTTTTCGAAGCCCGATTTTATAAATCGCTTCATTTTTACTTAACATAGGCATGATATAGTGCCCTGATTTCATAAAAACCGCCAAATTCTGAGTTATTAGAACATTTGGCAATGCTTTTTTCTGTTGTTAATTTTCATGTAACCCCCTATCACCAGGGGAGCAATAGTGAAGATTAAACGATTACCAACATGAAAAAAGCCACATTTTTAACCGCCATATTCATTACCGGACTGTTTACCATCGCCGCCAGCGCGCAGTCGATCGTTGATCCGGGCATTTCAGTTTACAACTATAAGCACCCCAATAAGGCCGCACAGGCAAAGGCAGCCGGAAAGGACCAAAATACGATACGCGTCGCGAACATCAGAACTGTGGAACGTTTCGGCAAGTACCAGACGAAGTATGTGAGCACGACGCCAAAATATGCACCTCGCCCCGCCACGCTCGTCGTGACACGCGAATACAGGCCAGAGGGAGTGGAAATCAATCCGCTTAACTCGCCGAGAAACTACAAAACCCCCACTCCCAGTGTGAGCAAAGACACAGCGCAAATGGCTGAATATTATAGCACGCCGGATAAGGTTTATCCGACCCAAGATTAACCATTATATAATTGACCAAAACGCCGGCTTCGATGAGGCCGGCGTTTTTTGTTTTCAAAAATCCATCCAAATATTTATCAAAAAGTTCAAATTAAGGTAATTATGAATTTTTTAGGCTTTTCTTGTCTGTTTTAAACGCATGATTTTTGCTCCTTCAAAAAACTAAATTCTTTCCGACCAGAATGCCAATGCGCTGAAAAATAATTTTCGGCTTGCTTGAATTTTATAGTTCAATGTTTGAAATGGATATGAATTGTAAAAAAGCTTGCGGGTAATTTTGAAAACGAACCTGATACCTTTTCAACAATTAACCTGTGATGAATCCTAAATCAATCATTTTTGCCGCATTGCTGGCATTCTCTGCCTCCCTGAGCAACGCATCCCGGGCACAAGCCATCCGCGTCTCCGACCCGGGCATCTCCGCCCACAATTACAAGCATCCGAACAAAGCAGCCGCAGCGTCTGGGGCTATGCTCGTAGTCGAAGCGTCCAACCCGGCACTGGCCGCCCGCTTCGCCACATTGGACGTCGGCCGACCCCTAACCGACCCTACCCCGAAATACACGGCGCGCGAAGTTCGGTTCGTCGTCTTCACAAGCCAGCGCACACAACGCAACAGGATCAATCCGCTCCTCTCGAACCGCAATTATAAGACCGGTAATGGCGTACACGTGATCAAACCGGTTCGCGAAGAAGAATGGATCTGCGGCAATCTTTAAGATGACCGACGCTCCCGTTGCCAGGCCGGTGTTACCTACACCGGCTTTTGCCGTTCAAACCCGGAAAGTGGTTTAACCGGGAAAGAGTATGACGATACCAAGCACCCCTCCTGTTTAATTAATTTTTAACGCATTGGCTTTGTAGCCGATATTTGAATTTCATAATTTCACCTCATGATACCGAATGAGACCGTAGCGCATTTTTACCAGACGCACCCCGCTGCAAAAGGACTGAAAGGTCCGGACAAGGCGACGGGGGATGAAGGTCATTTCAATGTATTTTCCCGCGTATTCTGCAACAAGTATACTTCCTACGCCAGAAGGGACTTTTACAAGATTTCCCTCATCCTCGGAAAAGGGAAGATTACCTATGGCAACCAGGAGATCGAGATCAACCGTAACGCGCTGGTTTTCTTCAACCGGAACGTGCCGTATTCATGGCAGGCGCTTTCGGAGGAGCAATCGGGTTACTTTTGCCTGTTTACAGATCAGTTTCTGGGCACGATCACCCGTTCGGCTACGGTAAGCGACTGCCCTATTCTGCGCACCGACTCCATTCCGGTGTATTTCATCAATGAAGAGCAGCAGGAATATCTGCTGAGCATTTTTATGAAAATGCAGGCCGATATCGAGTCGAACTACATTCATAAGTACGACCTCATGCGCAACTACGTGAACGTGCTCTCGCATGAAGCGATGAAAATGCAGCCCTCGGAGGTCAGTGACCTGCATGTGAACGGCTCTGCGAAGCTGTCGACCCAATTCCACGAACTTCTCGAACGCCAGTTCCCCATCGAATCCCCGGAGCATAAACTCAAATTGAAAACCGCCAAGGATTACGCCAACAGGCTCGGCGTTCACGTGAACCACCTGAACCGGGCCTTGAAGGAAATCACCGGAAAAACTACCACCGAACACATTATCGACCGCGTGCTCACTCAATCCAAAGTAATGCTCCGGCATTCCAACTGGAGTGTTGCCGAGATCGCATTCTGCCTCGGTTTCGAATACCCCGCCTACTTTAATAACCTGTTCAAAAAGCAAATCGGCATTACCCCGAAATCGTACCGCGTTCATGAACGCTAGGGATGTTTGAATTTTATAAGATATTGTTTGAAAGTAATAAACATTGCCTCAGGACGTCGGATTACCTTTGCGAAGCAATCCGACGAGCCTGGCGGCCCACCGCAGTGGCGGACCACCGCAATGGCGGCCACGCTGTGGCAGCCAATCTTTTGACCCCACACACTCGCCCGGTTCAGTTGCCATATAATCTGAATGCAAATGACATCGAAGAAGTATTTTCCCTCCCTGCTGCTGACCCTCTCGCTGGTCGGTGCCGGTGAAAAACTGTGCGCCCAGACACTTACGTTACAACAGGCCGTCGAAACGGCCGTTTCCAACTACGGGAGTATTAAAGCCAAGAACAACTACCTGAGCGCCTCCAAAGCGACGGTACTTCAAAGTAAGAAAGAATACCTTCCCAATTTCAACCTCTCGGCCCAGCAGGACTATGGTACCGTGAATGGCCAGAATGGGCCGCTTTACGGAATGGGGCTCTCGGTAGCCTCTTCGGGCCTTCCGCTACCGCAGCAAAACTGGAATTCCGCATTCGGGGCGTTGTACCTGACCAACGTGAACTGGGATTTCTTCGCATTCGGCCGCGCACGTGAGCGGATCAATGTCGCCCAGTCAGCCGTGAACCGCGACCGGGCCGATCTCGAACAGGAACAATTCCAGCATAGCGTACGCGTGGCGGCCGCCTACCTGAACCTGCTCGCCGCCCAACGCCTCATCCGCTCCTGGGAAAACAACCTGGAACGTGCCAATGCATTGAAAACCGTCGTAGTAACCCGCGCTAAAAACGGGCTGATCCCCGGCGTGGATTCCTCGCTGGCCAACGCCGAAGTTTCCAATGCGAAGATCAGCATTACGCAAGCCCGGGATTTTGAGCAGGAACAGGCGAATAACCTGGCCAGGCTAATGGGCATTACCGACCAGCGTTTTCAGCTCGACACGCTGCTGCTCGCGCGTGTTCCGCGTTCCGTCGCCGATTCGGCAGGCAGGACCGAAAACCACCCGCTTTTGAAGTTCTATGCCAACCGTATCGCCGTCAGCGAGCAGCAAGCCAAATACTTCCACACGCTGGGAATGCCGGTATTCTCGCTATTTGGTGTATTTCAAGGGCGTGGGGCCGGGTTTTCTTCCAGCTATGCCAGCGACCAGACAGCCTACACGCATAATTACCTGGAAGGCATTAAGCCCGTCAGAGCCAACTACCTGCTGGGTGTGGGCGCTACCTGGAACATGACGAGCGTGCTGCGTACGCGCCAGCAGGTGATGTCGCAGAAGTTTGTTTCCAATGCATTGAAGGAAGAGTACGATCTCGCCGATCAGCAATTGAAAAACCAGCTCATTCTCTCGGAAACGAAGATCGGCAATGCCCTTGCCAATTACCGAGAGGCGCCCGTGCAGGTACAATCGGCTTCCGACGCCTATTTGCAGAAAAGTGTTTTGTATAAAAACGGCCTCAGCAATATCGTAGACATGACGCAGGCGCTCTACGTGCTCAACCGTGCCGAAACCAGCCGGGACATCGCCGCGACGAACATCTGGCAAGCGATATTGCTCAAAGCTGCGGCGGCAGGCGATATCGGCGTATTTCTGAACCAATGACACCCGGGAGGTTAAGTGGTCATTGGTAGTCAGGAGTAGTCGTGTATGGTCATTGATTGTGATGACAATACTTGACAAATGACCATACCTGACAACACCTGACAATACACACATTCGATACATAAACTTACATTTAAGTAACATGGATTTAATACGTTTTGCATTACGTAAACCGATCACCATCATGGTGATAGTGGCCGGTTTATTCTTTTTCGGTATTGATGCGGTGCGGAAGATCAAAGTCGATATTTTCCCGAAACTCGATTTGCCGGTAATGTACATTGCCCACCCTTTCGGGGGCTACACACCGGACCAGATGGAGACTTTCTTCGCCAAGCAATACATCAATATCCTCCTCTATGTGAACGGGATCAAAAGCATTGAAACGAAGAACATCCAGGGCCTCACCCTGATGAAGGTGAACTTCTACCCCGGTACCAACATGGCGCAGGCGTCGGCGGAGCTCAGCGCATTCACCAACCGCGCACAGGCCATTTTCCCGCCGGGTTCCAATCCGCCATTCATTATCCGTTTCGATGCCTCGACATTACCGGTTGGCCAGCTGGTATTGAGCTCCGAAAAACGCAGCAACAACGAACTGCTCGACCTTGCCAACGTATACGTGCGCTCGACATTTACTTCGATTCCCGGTCTGGTTTCGGCCCCTCCATTCGGTGGCAACATCCGTACGATCGTCGTAAAGGCTGATCCCGAGTTGCTGCGCGCCCACAATCTTACGCCCGATCAGCTTGTAGAAGCATTGCGGGTCAACAACCAGACCGCACCTTCGGGTAACGTGCGCATTGGCGATAAAAATTACATTACCCCTACCAACACGACCGTCCGCAATGTGAAGGATTTTGAGAATATCCCTCTTTTCAAAGGCGGCGTGCAGAACCTGTACCTGCGCGATGTGGCCACCGTGGAAGATGGCGCCGACATTACAACAGGTTACGGCCTGGTGAACGGCAAGCGTTCGGTGTATATGAGCATTGCCAAAGGTGCCGATGCGTCTACCTGGGAGGTGGTTCAAAACCTTAAAAAAGCGATTCCGCGCATTCAGAACACGTTGCCGGAGGATGTCAAGGTCAGTTATGAATTCGACCAGTCGACTTATGTAATGAACTCTGTGAAAAGTTTGCTCACGGAAGGCGCCATTGGTGCCATCCTGACCGGGCTGATGGTACTACTCTTCCTCGGCGATCCGCGCGGTGCATTGATCGTGATCCTGACCATTCCTACCTCCATCATCGCCGGTGTTTTGTTCCTCAATTTATTTGGACAAACAATCAACATCATGACTTTGAGCGGATTAGCGTTGGCAATCGGTATTCTCGTAGATGAAAGTACGGTGACGATCGAGAACATTCACCAGCATTTTGATATGGGTAAACCAAAAGCGCTCGCTATCTGGGATGCCTGTAAGGAAATCGCATTCCCCAAATTGCTGATCCTCTTTTGCATCCTTGCCGTATTTGCCCCCGCATTCACGATGGGCGGCATTCCGGGGTCGCTGTTCCTACCGCTGGCACTGGCGATCGGTTTCAGTATGATCGTTTCATACTTCCTGGCGCAGACATTCGTGCCGGTAATGGCCAACTGGATCATGAAAGTGAAGCACCACCAGAAAGCCGATGGCTCACAGATGACCGACGCTGAAGAGTTTGCGGCATCTGGCCTCAGCAAGGATCCCGACGCTCAAAAAGAAGCATTAGTCCACCGTGCCGATGCCGATCAGAATGGCAAAATCAGTGCATTCGAGCGCATCCGGGCCCGGTTCATGCGCTTTATCAATCGGATGATCCCATTCCGCAAGCCCATAGTAATAGCCTATCTGATCGTCACTACGGCATTAGCAGCGTTCTTGTTAAACCATATCGGAAAGGATGTTTTGCCTAAAATAAACGGCAGCCAGTTTCAGGTGCGCCTGCGTGCTCCCCAGGGTACACGTATGGAGCGCACGGAGGAGAAAACGTTGAAAACGATCGATATCATTAAAAAGATCGTCGGACCGGAAAACGTGTCGGTAACCTCCGCCTACGTAGGCCAGCACCCGGGCCTGTTCTCGGTAAGCCCTATCTATCTGTTCATGGCAGGCCCGCAGGAGGCGGTTTTGCAGGTAGGCTTGCATGAAGGCTTCCACACCAATCTGGACGAACTGAAAGAAAAGATCCGTAAGGAAATGAAGCAGGCAATGCCCGATGTGGCACCGTCCTTTGAACCCATTGAACTGACCGACAAAATCCTCAGCCAGGGTTCGCCTACCCCGATTGAAGTGCGGATGTCGGGCCGCGACAAGAAGCTGAACGAGCAATATGCGAACAAGGTTATTGCCAAATTGAAGGAAATCAGCTACCTGCGTGATATTCAGTTGGGGCAATCGACCAAATATCCGGCCATCAAGATCGAAGTGGACCGTATCCGGGCTGCGCAGCTGGGCGTGGATATGAACGATGTGTCAAGATCGCTGATCGCCTCTACTTCATCATCCCGCTATACCGACAAGAATATCTGGGTCGATGAAAAAGGCGGTTTCAGTTACGCGGTGCAGGTGCAGATCCCGGAAAGCAAAATGAACAGCGTGCAGGAAATGGGCGAAATTCCATTGCTTAGAAACGCTAACCGCCCGGTATTGAGCGATGTGGCTACCATTACGCCCGACACCACTTACGGCGAAAACGACAACCTCGGCGCCATGCCTGTCCTTTCGGTCACCGCCAATTTGAATAATACCGACCTCGGTGTGGCGCAAGCGGACGTGAAAACGGCGCTGGCATCCCTCGGCGAACTGCCGCGCGGCCTCACCGTCGAACTAGTAGGTTTGAGTCAGACATTGACCGATACCCTGGACAGCCTTCAAAACGGGCTGGTAGTGGCTATCGTCGTGATATTCCTGATGCTGGCAGCTAACTTCCAGTCGTTCAAGGTTTCAGCGATCGTGCTGGCGACAGTACCTGCCGTAATCCTCGGCTCACTTGCATTACTCATGGTAACCGGCTCCACATTGAACCTTCAAAGCTATATGGGCATTATCATGTCGGTGGGGGTATCGATTTCCAATGCAGTGCTTTTGATCACCAATGCCGAACAGCTTCGCAAGCACAGCGGCAATGCCATTGAAGCTGCGAAGGAATCGGCTGCATTGCGCCTCCGCCCTATTGTGATGACCGCTGTTGCAATGGTGGTAGGTATGATCCCGATGGCGAGTGGCCTCGGCGAGGCCGGTGACCAGTCGTCGCCACTGGGCCGCGCGGTTATCGGCGGGCTGATCGCCTCCACATTCGCCGCATTGTTCATTCTCCCGCTCGTGTTTGCATGGGGACAAGGCAAGGCAACGACGCAAAGCGTTTCCCTCGATCCCGAGGATGAAGAAAGTAAATATTATGTTCCCATGACCCGTTAATCAAACCATCGAACCTATCCGATTATGAAACATATTCATCAAATTGCCATGACCGTATTCGTTGCAGGCGCAGCGACGGTCCTGCAAAGCTGCGGTTCGTCGCGGGCCGAAGAAGAAGAGGGCAAAAAAGCCGCAGCGGAAACGAGCGCGCATGTGGTGGACGCATTCCCGCTGAAAAAGGAACAGCTGGCATCCAACATTCAGATCCCCGGGGAGTTGATCGCGTTCCAGCATGTGGATATTTATGCCAAAGTGAGCAGTTTTGTCAAAAAACTACATGTGGATGTAGGTAGCGAAGTGCGGGAGGGCCAGCTGCTGGCCACTATGGAAGCACCTGAGCTCACCTCTCAGCTCGTCACCAGCGAATCACGGCTAAAATCTTTCGAAGCCCTATACCAGGCCAGTAAGGCGAACTACGAGCGTCTGCTCGAAACCAGCAAAACGCCCGGTACCGTTTCCCAGAATGACCTGGATGTGGCACTGGCCAAACAACGTTCCGACCTCGCCCAGCTCGATGCGGCGCGTTCGGCCAGCCGGGAAATCACCGATACCCGCAATTACCTCGAAATACGGGCCCCATTCAGCGGCATTATCTCCGCGCGTAATGTGAGCACGGGTGCCTATGTGGGGCCGTCGGGTAAGGGTTCCGAATTTCCGCTTTTCACACTGGTCGACCAGCGGAAGCTGCGTCTCGTCGTGAGCGTACCGGAACAATACACCAGCTACCTCAAAAATCAGAGTCAGGTGACGTTCAAAGTGAAGTCGCTTCCCAGCCTGGAATTCCCTGCCAAAGTAAGCCGTCTCGCAGGCGCGCTCGATGTGCGCTTACGCTCGCAACGCACAGAAATGGATGTGCTTAACACTGATAGAAAACTTTTACCTGGTATGATTGCGGAAGTATCGATCCCACTGACAGGTAATGCGGGCACATTTGCCGTTCCGAGATCCGCCGTACTCAATTCCACACAAGGAACCTTTGTGATCAAGGTGGTCGAGAACCGGGCCGTATGGGTGCCGGTGACGACGGGCAGCAGCAGTACTGAAAAAACCGAGATTTTCGGTGATGTGAAAGAAGGCGATGTGCTGGTGAAGGTCGCTAATGAAGAGATACGCGACAATTCAGACCTGAAACATGTGAAGCAGACAGCGATCTAGGCCCTGTCAGCGGAGAGCAGTGTTGCCCTCTTTTAATACAATTCTTAGTTTAAAACCTGCAAGATCGGTCTTTACCTCACGGCAAAGGCCGTTTTTGTAGGAATACACCCCTTCTTTACCATCGGGTAAGGTTACGCCGTATTTGCCATCGGAAAGCTTACGGATGTTACACATCTTGCCGTATCGTTCGGAATAGACCTCAGTGATATTCACGGGCTCCTTATAATACAGGCTGGTAATGGTACTGCTGATGGGCTTGTTGACAACGACACTCGGTTTGTCGTTGGCATCTTCGCCTGAAAACAGCACTTCATAAAGCGAGCGGGAACTGGTTTTCGTCAAAGTCTTCTCTTTCAGATCCCCGTTGACGTGGTGTGCACAGGTAGCAGACACGAGTTTTCCCTGCACATAGTTGGTTTGGGTCGAGTACGACCCTTTGTAGAACATTACCTTGAAATCCGACTCGATACGGTGTGTTTCCGCATTGTCGGCACCTTTTTCATCGAATACCTTCAAAGATCCGATCGTACGGCCTGCGACGATCACATCATAAACATTCTGCCCCCTGGCAACTGAAATAGCGAGCATTAAACACCCGATCACTGCAAATCCTGATACGCGCATCTTTCGTCTGGTTTTGGTCCTTGATAGTGTGCAATTTCTTATTAACTCCATTATTTCCGTTCCTATTGCCTTGAACAAAGATTATCAAGTCGTTAACTTACTTGAATGCATTGGAAGATTGATGACCGTTCAGGAAAAAGGGGGATTAAATGCCACACCAGTTAGCGAACGGCATTCAATCCCCCTGCGCACTTAAAACCGTCCGAATTTCAGGGTCAGATTGTAAGATATGTTACTCAAATCACTGTCGGTAAGACCATTACCCTCCGCATTAAATGCTTTGCGATAAGATACACCCGGGCTGAACCGCATCCATTTCAGCAAATTAAATTCCACTTGCACGCCTGGCTCCATCACGAAGAAACATTTGGCATCGTCATCATGACGGTCGTCCCAATCGTCCCAATCGTCGAAATCGTGACGGTCGTATTGAAGGGTGAAGCCGGCGCCCGTCAGCAAATTGGCCGTGAAATGCACCTTGCGGGTAGACGCGAACACATATTCCGTCATTAACCCAAACTGGCCGTATTGATAAGTCATTTTACGGGCAGGGAAGTTCTGGTTCCGAACCGGCACCGGAATGTAATTGGTTGTGGCCGAAGCACCTATACCCAGCAAAAACCGTTGATTGATAAACCATCCGCCGTACAGCTCGGCCATATTCGCGTAGCCACCGTTGATTTTCGTGAATTTGTTGGAAATCGCCGCGTAGCCTCCCGAGCGGTAAATGCCGCGGTTTTGAAACAGTGTCTGGTTATCCTGCGCAAAGGTGCTTGCCGTAGCGCCCAGCACAAAAATGAAGATGAATGATAGTAAGGTCCTTTTCATGATTGCTATGTTGTTTCATTCGAGACAACCGGCCTCCTTCATCCCCCTATGCCCTCATTATTTTTTATCAAAAGATTATTTGGTCGCCGAAAAATCGAGCTGCTGGATCAGTGCCGGATTTTCGGGTGAGAGGGTGAAAAATACACGGATATTTCCCGACGCGCATTTCAACATAAATGCGCCACGCAACTGATTTTCAGCCACCATTTCGGTCGAACCGGTAATGGCACCCGCTTGGGCGAGTAAAACATCCAACTCCTTGCGGCGATGCGATACGGAACGGTCGGGGAAGAAATTTTCTGCGAAAATGCCGCTTTGCTCGGCATTCTGCCAGGTGGGCAGCAGCTTTACAAGTTGATCTTTTCGTTGTTTCAAAATATTCGAAACGGAGACCGGCAACGGTTTCAGTCCGGCTAATGAGATGATCGTATCCAGCACGGCGGTATTAATGGTCGCCATGCCCGCGTACGTGCGATTCGCGTGTGCGATGATCCCAATGCCGTACTCCGGCAAAATCTGCCATTGACTGCCAAAACCAGGCAGACCGCCTGTATGCCCGATACCGGTTCTCCCCTCGCAGTCTTTGGACCAGCGCAGACCATAACCATATGCCGAAACCATTGCACACGACCGTCCGGAGGGGTATTTGTAGGAAGCGTTCAGGCTGCTGAAATTCCACGGCATTTGCATTTCGCGCACGTCGCTGCGCAGTACCGGCCCCGTTTCAGCGCCCGACGATGGCGGCCAGGCCGACAAATGAAACGCGACATACTTGCTGAAATCATCGATGGAAGTGATGAGCCCGCCCATCGCGCCGTAAGTGCCGTCATGTTCCAGTTCCTCTTCCTTCCAAATGGCATCCTCGTAGCGGTAGCCATGCGCCAGCAAGTTTTTGGGCGCCTCGGTATACTCCCAGATGGTGTTCGTCATGCCCAGCGGTTTGAAAATCACTTCATTAATATAGGTCTGATAGGGCTTCCCCGACACATTGGTAATGATCTTCCCCAGCATGGCGAAGCCCAGGTTGGCATATTCATAAGTCACACCCGGCACATTGGAAAAAGAAATACCCTTGGAAATCAACGCGATCAGATCTTCGTCTTTGGTATCCAGCTGGCGGTCGCCCCATGGATTATCCTCCGGGAAGCCGGCCATATGCGTCAGCAAATGCCGGATCGTGATAGCGGGTGCATCGGCGGTGAGCGAGGGCATGTTTTTCAGTTCGGGAATATAGAGATACGCCGGATCGTCGAGTTTTAGCTTCCCCTCCTTGCGCAACGCCAGTATACCCATCGCCGTCACACTTTTGGACATCGAGGCAATACGGAAAAGCGATTTCGGGCCCGCTTTCGTCGATGTGGCGATTTCCGTAAAGCCCTGACCGCCCGATAGCAGCAGTTTGCCGTCCACCACCAACCCGAAAGCCAGGCCGGGGAAATGGTTTTTATCCGCGTAGTCGCGATACAGCTTTTCGACAACCGGCAACGTAGCCCGGATTTTATCGAGCCGCTCCGGAGAGGGCGTTTGTGACCAGGCTTGAACAGCCAGTAAACTTAGGAGTGAGGTAAAAATAGCGCGCATCGGGCAGGGATCAGGTTGGTTAGGTGATTTGTGAAGTTAAAAAACAGTAACCGATTCACCTACTATTTCACCTGCAACCGTCGCCGTGCAGGCCGCTAAATCACTAAAATGCAACGATTCTTAGTTTTGTACAACACATACTTTTTAATTTAATTTAAAAAATACAATTCCAATGAATCAAATCAGCGCCAGATGCGTTAATTTTGCAGTAGTGAGAATCAACAACTACCCATAATGCAATTTTGATCGCTCTTACCCTGATTTAGCAAAAATTAAAAAAATTATATAAAGATATTACAAATCACACATGAACTATTCAATATTCGCTCCTTCCGATTCCAGACGATATTTAAGATGGGCCGTTGCGGCCTTCTTCTTCGTGCAAGGCCTGAGCTTCGCCGCATGGGCAAGCCGGATCCCGGACATTAAAAACATGCTGCACCTGACAGAAGGCGGTTTGGGAACGGTACTCCTGGCTCTTCCGCTCGGTCTGATGGCCAGCCTTCCGATCTCCGGCTGGATGGTAACGCATTACGGCAGCAAGAAAATGGTGCTCATCGGTGCCGTTTTATATGCTATCACGCTGACATTCATCGGCTTCGTAACCCGCACGGAACAGCTGGTAATCGCCCTGTTCGCTTTCGGGCTGTGGGGTAACCTCACCAACATCGCGGTGAATACTCAGGCTGTGGCGGTGGAACAAGTCTACGGAAAATCCATTATGGCCTCATTTCACGGCTTGTGGAGCCTTGCGGGCTTTGTGAGCGCGATGATCGGCTCGCTGTTCATTTCGGTACACGTCCCTCCTCATGTTCATTTTCTGGTAATCGCAGTGATCGCTTTCGCAATCATTTTTACGGCCTACAAGCATACGATGCCGGACACCGAAAAAGAGGCTGGCGAAGAGCAACCTATGTTCGTCAAACCCGACCGCGACTTGCTTACCCTTGGCCTGATCGGCTTCTGTGCGATGGTCTGCGAAGGCGCGATGTTCGATTGGAGCGGCGTTTACTTCCAGGAGGCTGTCCACGTGCCTGCTTCGATGACAACCCTTGGTTATGTGGCATTTATGGGTACTATGACAGGCGGACGTTTCGCCGGTGACTGGTTAGCTAATCGTCTCGGACGTCGCAAAATGCTGCAATTGAGCGGCGTGTTAATGGGTACCGGCCTGGCCATTGCAGTCGCATTCCCTCATATCGTTACGGCGACAATGGGTTTTCTGCTGGTAGGTTTCGGTGTATCATCGGTTGTTCCCCTTGTTTACAGCGCAACGGGTAAATCTAAAACCATGTCGGCCGGGATGGCGCTTGCGGCGGTCTCATCTATCAGCTTCATCGGCTTCCTGATCGGCCCGCCATTGATCGGAATCGTGGCGCAATTTGCCAACCTCCGCTGGTCGTTCGCGATCGTGGGCGTACTGGCGACATTGACGGCCTACTTGTCAACCAAGGCCCGCTTGATCGACTAAGACATACTGGTACATATTTTTAATTGCAAAAGAGGATAGCGGCGACGGTATCCTCTTTTTGTTTTCAAAGCTCAGAACCTATGAAAAAACTTACGCTTGGCATTGGCCTGCTGATCCTTTCCTTCGGTGCGGCAAATGCGCAAAATGACTCATTACGCCCGCTGGACATGAACCTGGAAGCGTATGCCTATCCATTTCCGGTCGATTACCTGGAATTTGAATCCCAGGGCGAAAAGCTTCGCATGGCCTACATGGACGTGCGCCCCACGCGTGCGAACGGGCACGCGATCGTTCTCCTGCATGGGAAGAATTTCAATGGAGCCTACTGGGAAGAAACCGCCACAGCGCTCGCAAATAAAGGCTTCCGGGTAATCATCCCGGATCAGATCGGCTTTGGAAAATCGACCAAGCCATTGCATTTCCAGTACTCGTTCCACGAACTGGCTGCCCATACCAAAAAGATCCTCGACAAACTGGGCATCGGTAAAGTGGCCATTTTAGGGCACTCAATGGGCGGCATGCTGGCTACACGCTTCACTCTGATGTATCCTGAAATGGTCGAGAAGTTCATTCTTGAAAACCCGATCGGCCTGGAAGATTACAAGGTGAAAGTACCATTCCAGTCGGTGGATAAATGGTATATGAGCGAATTAAAAAGCGATTTCAATTCCATTAAAAACTACCAGCTGAACAGCTACTACGATGGCAAATGGAAGGATGCTTATACCAAATGGGCGAACCTGCTGGCTGGCTGGACGCTCGGGAAAGACTATCCAAGAGTGGCCTGGAACAGCGCATTAACCTATGACATGATCTACACCCAACCTGTGTGCTACGAATTCGGCCAAATTAAGGCTCCTACGATGCTCATCATCGGCCAGCGCGATCGAAGTGCTGTGGGGAAGAATCTGGCGCCTGAGGATGTGCGAAAAACGCTCGGAAATTATCCGCAACTCGGCAGACAAACCAAGGCGAAGATCGCAAATAGCGAGCTGGTGGAGCTGGATAACATCGGGCACTTACCGCATATAGAGGATTTCAACAGATTTATTACGCCACTGGTGCGATTCCTGGAAAAGAGATAGCAGTAGTTTATATTTGTAAATATTATTAAATTTATAAATATAAACCACCCAAAAGCAGAACGCCGCGTAAGTTTCGAGATCTGATTCGATACCTACGCGGCGTTCTTCGTATGCCTTGATTCAGTGAAAAATCTCTTCTAAGATGAACCGCGGACAATGCCCTTATTTAGCCCAAAAACTGGCTGACATAGTTTCGGCTCGTAAGAATAGCACTCTTCACATCGGTGATATTTCCCTCATAGGCCTTATCTTCCACCTCGATCACAACAGGCCCGCGATAGCGCACATCCGTCAATGCGGCGAAGAATCCACGCCAGTTTACATCTCCGAGGCCGGGTAGTTTAGGAGAATGGTATTCCAATGGGTTGGCCAGAATGCCCACATTGTTCAATTTATCTTTATAAACTTTCGCATCTTTCAAATGTATATGATGCAATCGAGATTTATAATTATAAATTGGCAGTAATTCATCCATCATTTGCCAGATCATATGCGACGGATCATAGTTCAAACCGAACAATGGATCAGGGATAATTTCAAACATCCTGTCCCACACTGCCGGACTGATCGCCAGGTTCTTCCCTCCCGGCCATTCGTCGTCGGTGAAGAACATCGGGCAATTTTCGATCCCTATTTTCACATTGTTTTCTTCGGCTACCTTTACAATCGCAGGCCACACGTCGGCAAAGCGGGCCAGGTTGTCCTTAATGCTTTTGGATGGATCGCGACCGATGAAAGTCGTTACCACCGGAATGTCCAGCTTCGCCGCCCCCCGGATCACCTGCTTGATATGTTCTATATAATATTCAGAGCGATTCGGATCCGGATCGAGCGGATTGGGATAATAACCCAGCGCCGAAATGAAGACACCCGCTTCCTTCAACGTGTGTTTGATAAATGATACCTTTTGGTCGGTGAGGTTACCGACATCAATGTGGGTCACGCCCGCATACCGGCGGCTGTCGGCATTGTCGGACGGCCAGCACATCATTTCCACACATGAAAAGCCATTATTTCCAGCAAATTGAACGACATGTTCGAAGCCGAAATCGGCCAGAATTGCACTATTAAAACCTAATTTGAGCATAAGGACTTAGTTTTTTGGCAAACATCCACAAAAAACGAGCGGGTTTCAAGGATTACCGGCAATTCCCATCCAAAATTTCCGAGGCTTCATCAACACAGGGCACCACTGGTAAACATCGCGCCCTATGAAATCCTGCGAATTTTAGTAATATTGATCCGACAAAAACTATGGAACTTAACGCTTTATACACTTATGGCAGACTCTGAACCGGGTATTGGTAAAAAGATACTCAGCTTTTTTATCAACGATGCCGAGGCGCCGGCCCCAAAGCCGACTGTTGCGGGCCCCTCCCCCGAAGCATCCAAACCAGCTCCCGCGCCCGCTACGGTAACAAATGCCGCCGGCACCGGCCAGATTGATAAGAAGTTTGTGGAGCATTTTGTTAACCTTCTTGAAAAAGCCAACCTCCCCGGCCCTGATTATTTCGAATACAAACAGGCATTGCAGAGTATGGAAGGCCTGGGGCTAGGCGAAGAAAAACAGTTTCAGGCGGCTTGGGCGAGCTTTAAGGTCATGGGCGGGGCGAAGGATACCACCATTCTCAAAACTTCCGCCGATCAATACCTCGGAATCCTGGGCAAAGACCGCGAGTCGTTCCTGAAAGATGTCGAAAAAGCGATCAAAGAGCGGGTAGGCGCATTGCAGGACGAACACAAAAAGCTGGAAGATGCAAATGCAGCATATGCGCAGCAAATCATTGATTTACAAAAGAAAATAGATGATAATAAAAACCGGCTGGGGCAAATTGCCGGCGAGGTTTCGGAACAGACCGCAAAAATCAATACGAATAAAGATAGTTTTGAGGTCACTTATGTGAGCTTTGTGGATCAGATCCAGTCTGATCTGGCCAAAATCAATCAATATCTTCAATAAACCTGACAACTAAATCACAATGGCAACACCAGATTTCACCCAGATCGGCGGCTCGCAGGAGGACAACTCCAAGAAGTCCTATTGGAGCCGACCGGAAGGCATCACTTCCCTCCTTTTCATGGGAGCAGCAGGCGCCATAGTCCTCTATTTCTGGAACAAAATCGCGGCTTTCCTGATCGAAGTAACCCAGAATACGCTCTATCTCGGCTTTTTAATGGCCGTACTGGCGCTCGTGATATTCCTGCTGACGAGCAAAGACGTCCGCACCGCGGCGTTCTTCCTCTTCAAATCGCTGATGCGCAGCATTACCGGCCTCATTATCAAGCTCGACCCGATCGCGATTATGAAGATTTATGTCGACGATTTAAAGGAAAAACGCGAGAAAATGCAAGGACAGATCAATACGCTTGCAGGGCAGCTGGTCAAGCTGAATAAGAATATCAACGAAAACAACGAGCGTATCAAGCAAAAGTTTGCCGAGGCCAACAAAGCAAGCACAATGCTCGACCGCCCGGGTATGAAGGAAACCGCGTCACTCGCGACCATCGAAGGGGCCGGTTTGCAGGAAATGAACGAGAAGCTTCTCCCCTTGCAGCGGAATATGAAGACTGTACTCGAATTCATGGAAAAAGTAAACAAGAGCGCAGATTACATTATTAAAGAGACAGAAATTAAGGTTAAATTAAAAGAAGCCGAATATAGAATTGTAAAAGAAAGCTCCAATGCATTGCGTACGGCCATCAGCATTTTCAAGGGTAATCCTGATAAGAAGTTCTATTTTGATGAGTCGATGGAGTACATTCAGGATGATATGAGCCAGAAACTCGGGGAGATGAAACGGGCGATGGACCTGTCGCTGGACTTTATCAATGGTGTAGATGTACAGAATGGCCTGCTGTCGGATAAAGGTCAGGCGATGTTGGAAGCCTACAACTCGGGCCAATTCAGGCTGATCCAACTCGACTCGCCGCAGCCTGCCACCCGTTCGATAGATACGCCGAAAGATTCGAGCTACAAAGGCTTACTGGATTGATAATTCTTCATTTATTCGCTTCATATTTTTCATTTCACAGATCATAACTACACATGAAAAGACTAACAGTTGCCGGCCGGTTGATCATCACCGTCCTGATTTTAGGAGCCATATTTGTTGGGTATAAATACCTGGGCGGTCAAAAGGCCCTGAACCAAATGGCCGAAGATCAGGCACAAAGCCCTCAGACAGAAGCCACGACGGGTGAGGCTGAAAGTACCGCTTCAGACCCGGGCACTTCATCGAACAGCGAAGCTACCACTTCGGAAGCGAGCGCATTCACCTACACGTCACCCGCGCCTGTGGACGGCAAATTGAAGGGTGTGGTCGAACTCGGTGCAAGTGGCTTTAACTCATTCGTCATTAAAGTCGATCAGGAAAAGCGTTGGAAGCTTGAAAAATCGGAATTCGGAAATAGCCTTGTGACTGAAAATATGGCTACCGACGAAGACGTTCGCATTGGATTGAAAAAGTACATCGGCACCATGCTCGATTACGGTGTAGGCAGCAAAGACATCCATTTCGTGGTAAGCTCAGGCGCTGCGAAGGCGGAAGTTACTACGAAAATCACCCGCGTTTTGAAATCACTCGGCTATGTAGTGAACCAGGTAACGGCGGAGCAGGAAGGCCAGCTGGCATTGAAATCGGTACTTCCAACCGAATATGCTGATAAGGCTTTTGTAGTGGATATCGGTTCAGGCAACACTAAAATATCGTGGATCAACGGCGGCAAGATCTCTGCCCTCGAATCCTACGGAGCAAAGTACTTCCAGGACGGCACCGACGATTCGAAGGTATACCAGGAAGTGAGTGCCAAAGCGAAACAAGTACCTGCAAACCTGCGCAATACCTGCTTCATCATCGGTGGCGTACCTTTTGAAATGGCTAAGGAAGTGCGTAAAGGCAAGGAACGCTACACTACGCTGAGTGCCCCTCTGGCGTATTCGAAACTGACCAATGCCAAATCCAAGGCGGGAGTTAACATATATAAAGCCGTAACCGACGCAACCGGCTGCCAGCAATTCGTATTCGACTGGGATGCTAACTTTACGATCGGTTTTTTGTTGGGATTGTAATGTAGAATGCCTTGAAAATTGTCGTGCTGAGCGAACCAGGCCGCCGGGCGGTTGAGTACAGGCCATACGGTAATGGCGCCGGGGCTCATGTGCTTCGACTCCGCTCAGCACGACAACACGTTCCTCCCCTTCCTCCATTCTCCCTTTCCTCCCTTTAAAAGAATGACACTCCAACAATTCTTCGCCTCGATCAATGCTAATCCCTGGCCTGCGATAGTTTACTTTTTGATATTGCCATTTGCGGCGTGGATAGTGGGTATGGCGGCGGATGGAAGCCGGGATATCAAGTTTTGGAGCATTGTTTACGCCATCCTGGTTTACGCGGTTTGCATTCCCGGTATTTTCGCGGTTACCCTTAACATTTACCTTTTCCTCTTCGAACGCCAGAGCATCTGGCAAGCCAACATCGTTTTGCAGTATTTGCCTGTCATTTCGATGGCGATCACCCTTATATTGATCAAAAGCAAAATCCCATTCTCACTTATTCCCGGTTTTGGTAAAATTTCGGGTTTTCTTACCTTAATTGCAGCGCTTATCGGCGTCATGTGGTTCTTTGACAGAATCCACTTAGTAGCATTCACTTACGTTCCATTCTCGGTCATTTTAATTGGTTTTGTTCTCACTTTGCTAGCCATTAGGTTTGCATGGAGCAAATTGTTCTGAATAACGGCACGTACATTCAAATCTCTGTCAGCAGCGAGCAGAAGCTTTTTGCCCGTCAGCTTGTGGAGCACTCGCTCCGTCACCATCACGTCTCGAACATCTGGGATAAAAATCAGGAGCGCCTGACACAAACCCGCATGCTGCGGTTCACAGGGACGCTGGGAGAAATCGTATTCGCCGACTGTTACCACCTACCCCGCCCCAGCCGGTCGTTCGGAGCCGCCGATGGGCAAGACTGGGGGATGGATTTTGAGATTTGTTCAGACCAGGACACTTTCGCGGTGGACATTAAATCCATGAAACGTAAATCCGGCGAATTGGGCGGTGGCTATGTACTGAACATTCCGGCGTCGCAATTGCACAAACCGGGTGCCAAAACCACGCATTACTTCTGCATCTCCTTTCACCAATCCGAGTCCGAAGGAACCATTGCCTCACTGATCGGCTTCCTCGACAAGCAGGAACTGGAAGACGGTACGACCGGAAAGCTCTTCGCGCGCGGGACAAAGCGCACCCGGAAAGATGGCAGCAACTTTACATTCAATGAAGCCACGTACGAGGTGCTGCTCAGCGACATACGCCCGCCGGTGATAACCAATTCCATCCGCAGGATAAAGGGTTTCCGTTTTTGTGCATTGAAATGAGTATGTTTTGTGTGTATTTTTGAATAACACTCATTCACTGCTCTGAAAACTATGAAAGATGCAAAAAATCCGGGTGCAAAGTTGACCTCGACTGCCGGTCAGCGTTCCAAAAAAAGTCAGGCTAAATATCCCGGACAGGAAATTGATGTTCCTATACTCATGGCCGAAGATGCGCCAGGAGAATACGGGAAATCAGCTAGCCAGGAGGCGCGGGCATTTCGCTCATCGTTAGCTTTTACGTTGATGGGCTGCGCCCGCGGCCCGCTGAGCGATATGACAGATGAGGAGATCAAGGCTATGATGGTGCGCGACAAATACGGACTATGAGGCTGTTTTTTGATACAAATGTACTTCTTGATCATGCCCTTTCCCGCTCCACCGGACAGCCACTAGAGATTGCCTATCTGATGTTTTGGGCTGAAAAACACAATATTCCTGTGTATATTTCGCCAGGCTCCCTGTACACGTTTACATATGTTCTTCAAAAGAATGGTGTACGGGGCGATGACTTAAAAATGAAAATTGAACATTACCTGTCGCTTTTACACCTGTGTGCAAGTGATAGAAGCTATTTCCTGCAAGGTATCCGGTCCAGTTTCAAAGACACCGAAGATGCCTTTCAATATTTTCACGGTGTACAAGCGGCGTGCGATCACCTGATCACATGTAATGTGCGTGATTTTAAAATTCATGCAACCCAAATACGGGTCTTCTCACCTGCTCAGTTTCTTAACCAGGTTCTGAACAAACGACCCGGCATCGACTTCTGACAAATGGCTTCTCAAACACGCAGCTATGCCCAAAAAAAGCTCCTGGGCCAGGTTTACACCCCTTTGCATATAGTCGAGAGGATACTCCGTATTTCAGGCTTCTACGAAGTTGATTTAAGCCACAAAACCTTCCTGGATCCGGCATGCGGCGACGGTCGTTTCCTGGTACCCATCGCTGAGTTTATCATCAACAATTCGCCGGCGGACCAGCTGGCGGAAAGGCTGCTCGGCATTCACGGTTGGGACATCGACCGGAATGCATTGAACCAATGCCGGGAAAATCTCGACGCACTGATCGCGCCGCTTAATATTTCAATACAATGGAACCTGCGTTGCTGTGACGCGCTCAAACAAAGCCGGCAACGTCAGCGGTTCGATTTTATCGTAGGCAACCCGCCGTACATTCGCATCCAGCACTTGGCGGAACAACAGCGGAAATACATTCAAAAGAGCTATTCGTTTTGCAGCAGCGGGTCCACCGACGCATACATCGCGTTCTTTCAGCTTGCGTCGAAACTGCTCGCTGCGCATGGCATCTGCGGATTTATCACACCCAACTCCTACCTGGTTTCGGAATCGGGCCGCCCATTGCGCACCTACTTTCAGCAGCAACAAAACCTGCTGCATATCACGAATTTTGGGGCAATATCGGTCTTCGGGGCGGCGTCCACCTATGCGGCGATGACGGTTTTCGGCAAAATCGGCAACGAACACTTCCGGTTCGAACAATGCCTCAATAACCGTTTTGAATATGAAGGCAGGGAGATTTCCTACCGGGAAGTCGAGTCCGACCTTCCGTGGCAGCTCTCGGTAAGGGTGCAGACCCGGGAAACGGGAAAACGGCTGGGTGACATTTGTAAAATTTCAGTGGGCCTGACCACGCTGTCCGACGGATGTTATTTGTTTACAATCCTCAGCGAGAAAAATGGACTGGCTTATACCCGGAACAAGAACGGTTTTTTTGTGCACCTTGAGAAAGAGTTGCTCAAACCCGTCATCAAAGGCTCCAAGCTCAAAGGACCGGATGACGAAGTAACCGAATATATTTTATTCCCATATCAAAAGGATATTACTGAAAAACAACGAATTATCCCGGAAGAAACGCTTAAAACCGATTTTCCGCAAACTTATTCCTACCTGCTTAAAGTAAAACCGGAATTGGATCGTCGTGATAATGGAAAGCCTAATGCCGTGGCATGGTATGCGTTCGGGCGGGCACAGGGACTGGACAATGCTTTTGGCAAAAAGATCATTTTCTCGCCCATGAACCGGGAGCCCAATTTCATTTTGTATGAAAATCCGGATGTAACGGTTTACTCGGGTTATTTTATTAAATACGAAGGAGATTACGACACACTTTTGAAACAACTTAACTCACAGCGTATGGCCGAATTCATCGCCGTTGCAGGACGGGATTTTCAGGGCGGCTATAAGGGATACAACAAAAAAATCATCGAGAATTTTATTGTCACCAATCACTCCTGATACCATGGATATCCTGAATGCCGTCAACCGCCTTACCTGGCTCTGTGAGAACATCCCCGCCTTGTTAGGCGAGATCCCCGGCCACCAGTTTACCGCTAAGCCCGCACCGGACAAATGGAGCAAACAGGAGATTCTCGGACATCTGATCGACAGTGCTGCGAACAATCACCAGCGATTTATCCGGATACAAGCTGAAAATGAGCCTGTTATTTTCTACAATCAGAATGACTGGGTGACGTTGAGCGCGTATAACACCATCGATTCGGCTCAACTGATTGTGCTCTGGAAGTATTACAATCTACACCTCATCGCGCTGGGCAGGGCGATGACATCCGGCAACCTGGCAAAGCACGGTGTCGGGCGGGATGGTCAGAAGCATACCTTGAAATGGTATTTCGACGATTACGTGGCGCATTTGGAACACCATTTACGGCAGATAACGGTGTACTAATCAGGTCATTCAATTCTTTTCCATTCAAATTTTTCAACATAAAAAAATATAAATAAACGAACGTTCATTTATATTTGCAGCATATGCAAAAGTATTCACATTGAGAACAAGGGATTTAAACAAAGAGGCAATAATCCGGGAAAAGGCCATTGAACTGATCGTCAATCATGGTTTCGACGGGTTGAGCATGCACAAACTGGCAAAGGCAGCCAACGTCTCGGTGGCGACAATTTACATTTATTTCAAAGACCGGGAAGATCTGATCCAGCAAGTTTACAAGGAAGAATCCACCAAAATGGCGGACGCTACCCTGGCCGGTTTCGACCCCGAATCACATTTCGACGAAGGGCTGAAAGTGCAATGGATCAACCGGATGAACTATTGCCTCGAAAATCCTTACAGTATGACCTTCATGGAACAGGTGAAGCACTCGCCCCTTATAGACCGCTCCACGGTGGATACACGTTTTTTGCAGGCGATGGGCCGCTTTGTGCACAATGCCATTGAGAGAAAAGAGTTGATCCCCTTACCCGTCGAAATCTATTGGTCCGTTGCATTTGCGCCTCTTTACCAGCTTGTTAAGTTTCACATTTCAAAACAGAGCATGCCCGGCAGACCACCTTTCAATTTTGATGAAGAAAAAATCAATCTCACGCTCGGATTGATACTTAAAGCGCTGAAACCTTAATTTACGGGCACTGAAACCGGTCCGCGTCCTAATTTGTTTGCTATGAACGATTCACGAACAACCGATCTGTTTGTCCTGGTTTTCAGAACCAATATAAACAGCCTGAGACAAGTCAAATCCATTTCGCCCCTGCTGGACCGTTGCCCGGAAATACTCAAATGGAATGTCGACATTTCCGACATCGACAAGGTACTTCGCATCGAATCCACGCATGAGAATTGCGGGCAGGTAATCGAAATGGTAACCACCGCAGGCTATGCCTGCGAAGAATTAACAGACTAACATCCACAAAATCAAAACCAATGTCCGAAACAAAACCAAACACCTTTACCGGCTATGAAAAGTTCATCATAGCACTCCTTGCCACATTGCAGTTTACGGTTGTCCTCGATTTCATGGTGCTTTCACCGCTGGGCTACATCCTGCTCGACAAACTCTCCATTACAACCAGCCAATTTGGGCTCGTTGTTTCCGCCTATGCATTCAGCGCGGGTGCATCCGGCCTGCTTACCGCAGGTTTTGCCGATAAATTCGACCGCAAAAAGCTGCTGATTTTCTTCTACACGGGCTTCCTCGTCGGGACTTTATTCTGCGGACTCGCACCTACCTACCATTTATTGCTGGCGGCCCGCGTGTTCACCGGCATTTTCGGCGGGGTAATCGGTTCGATCAGCTTCGCCATTATCACCGATTTGTTCGCGATCAACGTTCGCGGACGGGTAATGGGTTTTGTGCAAATGGCTTTTGCGAGCAGCCAGGTACTGGGAATTCCGATCGGTCTTTACCTCGCGAACAAATTCAATTGGCACGCTCCGTTCCTGATGATCGTGGCGCTCGGCCTGATCGTCGGCGTTATGATCGTGACCCAAATGAAACCGATCACCGGGCATTTGAAGAACCCGCGGAAAGGCAATGCATTCCAGCACCTCGGCAAAACGTTATCGCGCCCCGACTACCTCCAGGGCTTCGCGGCCACCGCACTACTTGCTACCGGCGGATTTATGCTCATGCCATTCGGCACCGCATTCGGTGTACACAACCTCGGGATCGCCGAAGCATCACTCCCTACATTATATATGGTAACCGGCATTTCGATGCTTGTGTTTAGTCCGATGATCGGCAAGCTCAGCGATAAGATGGGCAAGTATAAAGTGTTCCTGATGGGATCTGTAATCACTTGTATCATGACTTTCATTTATTGCAATCTCAGCGTTACTCCTCTGTGGATAATCATCGGTTTGAATGTCCTCCTTTTCATCGGCATCACCGGCCGGATGATCTCCGCTTCGGCATTGATGACGGCCGTTCCGGACCCGCAGGATCGCGGTGCATACATGGGCATCAACTCGTCGATCCAACAGATTGCAGGTGGGCTGGCCTCCCTATTGGCGGGCTTTATCGTCTCGGAAACGAGCACGGGTTTTATTGAAAACTATCCATTGCTGGGCGATGTTGTCGTGTTCGCTGTAATCGTTACTGCCTTGCTGATGTACCGCATTCATAAATATGTAGAGGCAAAACTGGCAGCGGTAGCTCCCGCCAATGCGCCTAATCCGGCGGTTTAGGAGTTTTTTGCTAGCTCCATTGTCACGCTGAGCGGAGTCGAAGCGCGTTTGCAGTAACGCGCTTCGACTCCGCTCAGCGTGACACACATTTTATAGCATTCTCAATATCAACACATTGTAAAATACTTATAAAAAAATCTTTTAATACTTATTATTCTTTTAAAAAGATCGATACATTTATGTCGACAAAAAACTTTTAAGACTTTCTATTTGGAAGGATTAGGGATAAAAATATTTTACGTTTATTTACATATCCGACATGAAATAAACTATTAACTTTTTATACTTATAATACTTTTAAATGAAAATCATCAGTATTGTCAACAACAAAGGTGGTGTGGGAAAGACTACATCGGCCCAAAGTATTGCTGCCGGTCTCAGCAAATTTGCCAATGCCCGCGTGTTGGTTATTGACCTGGATGCACAGGCCAGTCTTACTAAAAGTTTCGGCATTCACCATGCCGGTCTAAAAAAAGACAGTGGCTCGTTCATCACCGGCGAATACGAATTTGATGAGATCGTCAAGCGTGTTGGAGATATTGATGTTTTGCCTGGATCTGCTGAAATGGTCCACCGGGAAGACACGATCAAGTCGGCGCCTATTTTTCCGTTCAACCTGAAAATCGCTCTGGAAAAAGTAAAGGACCGTTACGACTTTGTGATCATCGATTGCCCTCCTGCCCTCTACGGAAATACGAGACTGGCATTGGTTTCCTGCCACCAGTACTATGTTCCTTTGCAGGCAGAGTTTTTGAGTTACGAGGGTCTTCGAAACTTTCTGGTGTATTCAGCTGAAATCAAAAAGATCAGCCCGAGTACCAATCTCGGTGGGGTGTTCGCGACGCGTTACAATCCAAAGATCCGGAAGAAGATCAGCCACGAACTGATCATGGCGACCCGGGAGCAGCTGGGTGAGGTTTTCATGGAAGCCTACATCCGTGACAATATCGCTTTGTCGGAAGCGCAGGCCAACGGGACCACGATCTTTGAATACGCACCAAACAGCAACGGAGCGGAAGATTATTATAAGTTAACAAAAGAAATACTGGAACGAATAAATAACTGACACTATGGCAAAGGAAAGGAAGTTTGATTTTGCACCCCTACCCCTGGTAACCGATGTACAGGAAGAAGAGCCGATCCTCAAACCTGCGGAAGCGGTTGCCGACGGAGCTCCTACCAAAGTAACTTTCGATTGTGACTATGTGCTGATGGAGAATATGAAAGATTACGGCTACTGGGAAGGTCTTACGCAAAAAGACATCATTTTGGAATCCTTAAAGCTGTATTTCCAGGACAAAGAAATTCGTCCACGCCCCGATAAGATACGTAACCGCACGAAAGTAGGTCGCAAGCCGAAATCCCTGGCGGAATAAAATGAAAGTCTCCGAATGGAGACTTTTTTGTTGCTACCCGACCCATCACCACATTATTGCACAGCAACTTTTCCTGTGCGCTCACGCGAGCCGTTGGTTACCCGGTACAGATAGATTCCCGAAGGCAGGTTCAAAGGAAGCCTTGTCCTCTTTTCAAATGAATCCGAAATCAATTCCCGGCCAGCCTGATCGTACAGCTTGATATTTGACTTACCCTCTAGCTTGGTTTCTACCGAAATATAGTCCCGCGCCGGATTCGGCGAGACGCTTACCACTGCGTCCGGTTCATTGGGCACCGAAAGGATCGGATCGATTTTTACTTCCGTTTGTGCGATCGCAGCGCAGCCGTTCGCATCCTTAACCCCAACCTCGTAAAGTCCGGCCTGATTGAGCGCTGCGTTTGGAATGGAAACTGTGGAAGAAATTGATGCAAAAAATAACGGCCCTCTCCACATATAAGACTTACCGCCGGTGGCGACGAGCTTGATCGTGTCACCTACCAGATATGGTCCGCCATTGGCAGCGGTGGCACTGGGTAATGGCATTACATGAATAGACACTTCCACAGTTTTAGTCTGTGGCCCCTGGCAGGAACAGGAGTAGATGGTCGTTTTATCAGGCACCACAGTAATCGATTTGCCGGTTTCCCCTGTGGACCATTTCAACGGCCCTGCACAGCCCTGAGCCACAAGCGCCACTTCATTGCCAAGACAAACCGAATCTGCACTGGCTACTATTTTAAAAACGGCCGGCACTGATGATTTCAGGGACCATGACACTGCACGCGAGCGCAACGCGCGGGAAGCGTCGCGGCGGCTCAGCGCCGTGCTGTCGAAAACAGTCGCTGTCAATACGGACGAATCCGGTATGACACCACCGTCCAGCGATATTTCATCTCCGGAAAAAGGGAGCAGCGTGTCATTTAAGTGCCATCGCACCTGCAAGGTATTCCGATTGGGTTTCAAAAGTCCGAGCTTGAATGTCCGGGCGGCACTCACATCCACTTTCCCCGCCGTATCCGGTTCAATCTTTTCGATAGGGTTAATGTTTTCCAAAAGCCGCTCCACTGTCGCTTCACGGCAAACCGCGCAAAGTTGCTGATCAAGATATTCCATTAAACAGGTACCATTGCCCGGCTTGTGCCACTTGGCCGCATCACCTTCCAGGCCGTGTTTATAAATGCCGATATTCGGGCTGTTAAGCCAGTTTCTCCACCGGATCGAGGCAGGATCGCTGTTACCTGTCATATTCGCAGCCTCTGTTCCATATATGGAACCCGCCCAATATTCGTCACTCAAACGCCCAAAAGAGTGACCTATTTCGTGCACGCCGATCGAGTTGGCGGCATCGTTTAATGTGTGAACGGCAATTTGTCCACCGGATCCGCCATAGTACTCCGTATTGACAAGGACTACAATAAGGTCGTAAGCAGGCAAATGCGTCGACATCAGGTTATACAGCACATCAAACTTGGTAACCTCCACCAGCCGATGTATCGAATGTCCAAACGAGGCTCCAAAAAAAGTATCCTTGCTTCCCACCGGTTGGTCCTGATACGCATCGGGTGCAGTCCCGGGGTTGGTGACGCCGGTTTCCTTTGACGGTGTACGTATGGCAAAAAAATTGAAATAATCGCGATAACCTGTGTAAGGGTCGTAGGCAAGGAAAAAGTCTGCAAACTTTTTAGCCTCTGCGGCAAATTTAGGTAGTTGTTCCTGGGTAAAACCGTCGCCCAATATCACGACGTTGATACGGTTATCCAGCGGACCTTTTTTGTACAGCGTGTCCACCTGGTAATGCTGTGATAACGCCTTTGAGGCAATGCAAAATATGATCAAAGTGGTAAAAATACTTTTCATGGCTAATTGAAGTCGAGCGTATAAATCTTTACGGTTCCTTTTTCAGGACTGACACTGAAAAGCTCCAATTGGTTGAGACCCGAATGCTGCTGCAAACGGATCAGCACATTTCCCTCCTTAGCTTTGACCTCCACCTGTCGCATATGTCCGGAAGGGTCGCTTACTTCCGCACCTTTGTATAACGGATGCTCAAAAATCATCTCACGCCCGATAGCACTTGTCTTGTACCGCGGAATGGCCTTTATCTGATAAGGGAAGTGAACCGGACGTGAAATATCCTTCATTTTTCCGTCGCCGGCATGGGCACTCATCAATTCCACTTTTTCTTTACCGCCCACTCCACCGCTGATCCGGAAATTTAGAAATAGTATGTGGTCAGCGGAGTTTGCATTATAGTTGGCGATCTCGCGGATGGTCAAAGTAGATTGTGCTGGTTTGCAACGGATCATCAGCAAACCGGCGAGCGTAATGGCGACCGTAGAAAATAGACGTAGCATGTGTAATGGTGAAAATACTGTAACACACGCCAATGTACAGTATTATTCACGAATTTCACAGGGCGCGAATTACTTCCTCCATCTCACGAATCGCTATCGCAATATCCTCCTTATCCGTTCGATAATTAACAAACGCAGCACGAACAGCCGACTGTCCCGACAGCAAAGTAGGCGTCATAAAAACTTTTCCCCGGCGGTTAAGTTCTTTCAGGAATGTCGGCATCCTTTCAATGTCTTTTTTCAAACGAAAACAGACGACATTCAGCCGGACGGGCGCCACAAGCTCAAAGTTTTCGCTGGATTGAATATAGCTCCCGAATTCCTGTGCGCGCTCGATGCTGTTGCGAACGATCCATTCAAAACCGTTGCGGCCATAAGCCGTGAGGCTAAACCAGGCTGGTAATGCACGAAAACGGCGCGAGTTTTCAGGTAGGAAATTGAGATATGAAAAATTGTCCGACGGATCGCCCAGGTAAGGTGCATTCGAATTCTGAAAAGTACTGATCTGCAATTTATTATGCTCCTTCCGGACCAATGAAACGGCACTATCGTAAGGCACGTTCATCCATTTGTGGCAGTCGATCGTAATGCTATCCGCATACTCCCACCCTTCAAGCAAGTGCCGGTGCGAAGGAAGACAGGCAGCAAACCCTCCGAATGCTGCATCGATATGCAACCAGAAATGGTATTTGCACTTTAATGCAATGATGGCCTTGATATCATCAAAATCAACAGTATTCACGGTTCCGGCGCTGCAATTGACGACAACTGGCAGGCTGCTGTTCTCTTCGAGTTTTCGCTCAAAATCGGCCAGGTCCATCGCCTCTCGCCCTTCCAGTGACTGAATACGTACGATATTGGCGCTGCCCAATCCAAGCATGGAAAGCGATTTGATCACCGACGAATGCGGGGTCGCCGCCATGACCACGACGTTGCCGCCGACACCTTCGCGTGATACGTCGCGACCTGCGCGCGCGCCGGCCCATTGCCTGGCTACACCAAGCCCGGTAAAATTGGACATGGTAGCACCCGTCACAAACCCGCCATCAAAATCCTCCGGCAAATGCAGCAACTGGCAAAGCAGCCGGATCGCCTCCTTTTCAATGATCGCGGAAACGTCACCATCGCCTTGTGTGCTTTGCGTATTCTGGTCATAAACGGCTGTAAGCCAATCTCCGGCGATCGCAGCAGGTGTAGCACCGCCAGTCACAAAACCCCAGTAACGCGGCCCCGGACTGGCGACCATCAATGCCTCATAATGCTTTTTAAACAGATCCAGACTAGCCAAAGCGCCCGGCCCTTCGTCCGGCAGGCTAGTGGTAGGAATGGTAAGGTCTCCCACAGAAGTTGGCCGGTCTGCGAGATTTTTGAGAAAATCCAGACTATTGCTTTTTACCTGGTCAAAAATCGATTCCAGGCTATTTAACTCATTTTCAAATACTTCAAACATAACTAATTATTATAATGGGCATTCACTAAAACGATTTTTCCGGTTTCATCCAGCTCCATCAGCTCTGCCGCCATTCGATTGCTGACACTTTTATAATACAAAATCAGCGATCTGGCACCAACCAACACTTCATGGAGATCGAAATGCAGGTCTGTGTAAATGTCCAGCGCTTTCGAGAAGTACTTTTCGAGTTCTGTTTTATCGGTAATCACGCCCTCCTCATTCATGCCCAGCTTAATAATGTAGGGTGAATAAAACCGGATTTCCGGTGCGTAAAGCGACATTATTGCCGACAGGTCATGGCTGTTCCAGGCTTCAATCCATTGCCTGGCAAAGGATTGAGCATCTTCTTGTGTCCTATTCATGATGGTTTATTGTTGTGCCGCTTGCATTTGCCCGATCCAGCGGCGGTGGTAATTGATCTGCCCGAGATGCCAGGACAAGTGTGCAAGCAAATGACTGAGAATGAGTTCGACACGCTGTTCCGGGAACATATCGAGCACTTCGCGCGGGTATTCCGATCGCATTTGTGGTTCGTCTATCCGTTCCAGCGTCCCGATCACCAGGTCATGCAAGACGTCCAGCTCGGCCAGCAATTGCTTTTGCGAAAACAGCTTTTGGGAAAACTCCGCGTCCCGGTCGCGTATATACGCGTGGCCGCCGAGCGTCAGGCAGATGTAGGTACGCAGGTTGCCGATCAGGTGCTGGCACAGGTTACCCCCGGGATTGATCGTACCGGGTAACTGAATCCAAAGGGCCGCTTCAGAAGTGTAAGCCGCTATTTCCTGCCGGAGTTTTTTCAGGTCCCGACTGTATAATGTGATCAATGTGTCATTATTCATGATTAGCTGCCCGTGGCCTCTTGTTATTTGAACGATACAAAATTCCTGTTCTTAAATTTAATAAAACAGATCCAGTTTTGTTATTTTGAAGCATAACAGATTATTTCGAATTATTTTATGGTTGAAGGACCCATTCGTGAAGATTTCCTTTACGCTAAAATCGCTGACCGCTTCATGGCGCAGATCGAAAAGGGAATTCTGAAAGCCGGTGATAAGCTCATATCTCTCCGCGCACTCAGTAAGGAACAAGGTATCAGCCTTAGCACGGCATTCAAAGCATATGTTGAACTGGAAAACAAGGGCGTGATCGAAGCACGGCCGAAATCCGGTTATTTTGTGCGCTTCTCCCCCCTCAATGCGCCCGAAAGACTCCGGTCGATTCCTGCGGGGCCTGTTATCGAAAAGGCTAATGTAGACGAGATGATACGCACTGTTTACAAAACCATGACCAGCGAAGGCATCGTCCGGCTGTCGGTCTCTGCGCCGAGCGCCGAGCTGATACCCGAAGCAAAGCTGAACAAAGCGATGATCGAAGCCATTCGGAAAAGCCCCACGAGCTGTACGCAATACGAAGAGATCCAGGGCAACTTACAACTCCGCAAGCAAATTGCCCGTTATGCGTTCAATTGGAATGGCAATGTCACCGAGGAGGACGTAGTCACCACGCAGGGTTGCATGGAGGCGCTGATTTTCTGCCTCAAAGCAGTCACGGAACCAGGCGATACAGTTGCCATTGAAAGCCCCATTTACTTCGGAATCTTCACGATCATGAAAAGTCTGGGGCTGAAAGTGCTTGAAATCCCTTGCCACCCCGACGAAGGAGCCGATCTCGAATACCTGAAACAGGCGTTGGGGTCTGTGCCGGTGAAGGCCGTCCTGTTTGTCCCGAATTTTTCTAATCCGACAGGCTCCCTCATGCCTGATCACCGAAAGAAGCAGCTCGTAGCAATGCTTTCCGCACACCGGATACCGCTCATTGAGGATGATATTTACGGTGAAATGTATTTTGGCAGAACCAGGCCAAGAACATGTAAAAGTTATGATCAAGACGGAATGGTAATGCTTTGCGCATCAGTTTCGAAAACGCTCGCGCCCGGTTACCGCGTCGGATGGTGCATACCCGGCCGGTTCAAGGACAAGGTACTGAGCAACAAATTGCTGCATACCGTGTCCTCGGCTACACCAACCCAAGCGGCCGTTGCCAATTTCTTCGAAACAGGCCGCTACGATCTGCATATGCGCCATCTCCGGAAATCCCTCCACACCCAATGCCTCCGCTATGTACAGGCCATTGCGGAGTATTTCCCGACAGATACCCGGGTCGTCAGGCCGCAGGGCGGATATGTGCTATGGATCGAATTGAGCAAGCGCGTCAATGCATTCGAACTCTTTGAAAGCGCCATCCAGGAAAGCATCAGCATCGCACCCGGCCAGATTTTCAGCACCGACGCCCGGTTCAGCAACTACATCCGCGTCAGTTTCGGCGCGCCTTACAATCCACGCATCGACGCAGGATTGAAAAAATTAGGAGAGCTTATCCGAAGCCAAAGCGAACAGTGATGTCCGTGAGAAACAGCGTTTTGAGTAAATGCAATGCTCGCCCGCAACCAATCAGTGTGGAAGCAAAACCGTGCGTCGGTTGCGCTAATAATACACGCAACAATATTGCAATTATCTGATTTTCAGCACTTGTAACCCTGTTGCACTGCATTCTGCCCTACCTTTGTAAAGGTCAGCCGCGAGGCAACCCGGGCACGCCGGATGCCTGAATGATCATCCGATATTGAACAATTGCATTATGAAACCCGACGACAAAAAACGTACGCATCAACATACTGACGACTGCTGCTCCGCAGAAATACAAGCGGCCGTCAAACCTGTTCATCAACACGAGGGGCATTCCCACGAGGGACATTCTCACGATGATCACGATCACGGCGATCACGACCATGGCGATCACAGCCACGGGACGGCCGGAGATGCCGGCCTACTGAAAGAACGCTGGATGTTATGGCTCAGCCTTGGGATCCTTGGCCTATTCCTGATACTGAATTACATATTAAAGCTACCGATTCCACGGTCGGTCGAAATAGCCATGATGCTGGTCGCCTACGTGCTGGCTGGGAATAAAACAGTCGCATTGGCATTCAGAAAAGCCGGCCGCGGAGATTTTTTCAATGAATTCACCCTCATGACCATTGCTACATTCGGTGCATTCTACATTGGGGAATTTAGTGAAGCGGTCGCGGTTATGATTTTCTATGAAATTGGAGAGCTGTTTCAGGACATTGCCGTCAGCAGGTCCAAAAGATCGATTAAAGCATTGCTCGACATCCGTCCCGACAGCGTCACCGTGATTCGCGACGGAAAGCACCATCAGGTGATTCCCTCTGACGTAGCCATTGGTGAGACAATACTGGTCAAGGCCGGTGAAAAAGTAGCGCTCGACGGGACGTTGGTTTCGGGAACCGGCACTTTCAACACCGCCGCATTGACAGGCGAGCCTAAACCGGATGTCATCGTTGCGGGGCAGAAAGTGCTCGCCGGCATGATTGCGATTGAAAAAGCCGTGGAGATCGAAGTATCGGCATTGTTCAAGGATTCCAAACTTTCGCGTATACTGGAAATGGTGCAGGAGGCCAGTGCACGCAAAGCGCCAACCCAGTTGCTGATCAGCCGTCTTGCCAGGATTTACACGCCCATTGTTTTCCTGCTGGCTTTACTTATTATCACGATGCCTTATTTCTTTGTCACGGATTACAATTTTGACCAGTGGCTTTACCGGGGAATGGTCTTCCTGGTGATCGCCTGCCCCTGCGCCCTGACCATATCCATTCCATTGGGTTATTTCGGCGGAATAGGACTCGCTTCCCGCCATGGTATTTTGGTAAAAGGGGCCAATTTCCTCGACATAGTCACCAAAATCGACACGGTAGTTTCCGACAAGACGGGAACACTGACCAAAGGGGTATTTAAGGTGCAAAAAGTAGAATCTGTTGACAATTCGGCTGATTTTCTGCCACTTACCGCCTCGCTCGAAAGCTACTCCACGCATCCGGTCGCCCGGGCGGTCGCGGAATATGTGCCAGACACCGACATTACCGCGCCCACGCAGGTGGAGGAAATCGCCGGTCATGGCCTCAGCGGCATCGTGAAAGGCAGGTCTGTACTGGCTGGTAACCTGAAATTGCTGGATAAAAAAGGTGTTACTTATCCCGAAAAACTCTCGGATATTCCCGAAACCTTCGTTGCTGTGGCCATTGACGGAA
>CBFGMV010000069.1:0-45720 GCA_965649915.1 uncultured Dyadobacter sp. | reverse complement strand
GTTGGCATTGATCGCATCGTACTGGCTCGCACCGACAGCCGGCCACACCATTCCACCGTGCTCGGCATCCCGGCCACCTACCCACCATGGGTTGTTGTCACCCGAACCAAGTGTGGTCACCGCCCGTCCGTTCGATTCCAGGTACTGCTGGTTTACGGAGATGTACTTTCCGCCTTTCCGCAGGCTACCTACCATATTCAATGTAAACTGTTTGTAACGGAGCGTGGTGTTCAGACCCAGGATGAAGTCGGGGTTGAAGTTGCCCAATTGGCCACGGTCTTTTTCACTGGCCGATTTCTGGATTTTGCCCTCGTCACTGTCCAGCAGGGGCATTCCGGCGTATTTACCGGATTTGACGCGAAGGATCGGGTTCTCTTCATAGATATTACCAATTGTTTCCCCCTCGGCGATCTTAACTTTCGTCTTGCCGTCGTAGCTGGCGAATATATATCCGCTTGGCGCAAACACGTCGGACAGGCGGATGATCTTGGCTTTATAATGCGTGAAGCTGGCCGATACATCCCAGGAGAAATCGTTTGTCTTAACCGGCGTAAAGTTCAGTCCCCATTCGTAACCACGGCTTCTCACGTCACCAATGTTTGTCAGCATACCTGTATATCCCGAGCCTTTGGGAAGCGGTATGTTATCAATCTGGTCTTTCTGTGTTTTGACGAAATAAGTAAAGTCAAATCGTACACGGTTCTGCCACAATCCCACATCAATACCCGCTTCCTGGGTAATCGAGTGCTGCGCCTTGATATTCGGGTCCACAAGCTGTGCATTGAGCGAAACGGTGTTGATGGCGCCCCATGCGCTCGGGTCGTAGCTGTAAGTATCGATAGAACGCTGTCTGACCAGTCCGTTTCCGACATCCGCCAGACCGACCCGGAATTTCATCAGGTTAATGCTCTCCGGCATTTTGAAAGTCTCCGAAGCCAGCCAGCTCAGCGAAGCCGACGGGTAGAAATAATGGATTTTCTCTTCTGCCAGGATCCCTTTCCAGTCATTGCGTGCAGTCACGTCCAGGAAGAGCTTTTCATCCCAGCCAAGTGTTGCGGTTCCGTACGCACTCACCGATTTGCTGTTGACGAACGGGTTACCCGCTACCGTCATGGTTCCCGCCTTGATATTGGCCAATGTAAACAATGCAGGTGAGTTCAGGTCACCACCCGAAATCTCCATGTCACTGGAATTGGTGTAGCGATAATTACCACCACCCGCGACGGTCATCGACAATTTGCCAAAATTCTTGCTGTAACTCAGGATCGCATCCGTATTGGCTTCCACGCTGCTATTGCTTCCCTGCACATATTGACCGTAGGCATCACCTTTGTCACCCCAGGATTTACGTAACTCGTAGTTTTCCTTCACATTCTGAGTACCGGTCCGGAGTAACAGCGACAGTTCGTCGGTGAGCTGCCAGTTGAGCTGGATCTTGCCGAAGTAGTTATCCCGGCCAAAACGGTGGATCTTCTCATAGGTTGTAAACCATGGGTTGTTTTCAGAAACGTCGATGCCATTATCTTTCATGATGGCTCCGTTCTGTCTCACCCCTTCAAAGCCATCCATCCAGTAGCTCCTCATATCCGAAAGCGGCTGAAGGTTGCTGGGCATATTGAACAACAAGCTGTTCAATACGCTGTTCGAACCAGTGGTGTTGGCCTTATTCGGATTGAAAGTATTGATATAACTCGCATTCACCGACACCGTCAGGCGGTTCGTGATATTGTATTGTGAATTGAAGTTGATCGACTTCTGCTGCGTTTTTGTATTGGGCATTACACCATTGTTGGTCATGTTCGACAATGACAAACGGAACGAGCCCTTCTCGTAGTTACCTGTAACTCCGACATTATTAGTAAATGTACTTCCGGTCCGCAGATAAGCTTTCATACGGTTCTCACCGGACGAAACCATCGGTCCGTTTTTCCAGGCTTTCGCTTTTACATCCCAGTAATCCGACACAAAACTGCCGTCCAGCTTTGGTCCCCAGGTATCGGTATTGTCATACTGCCATTCGTATGCCCGCTCGCCTTGCCCGAATTCGGTCTGGCTTTCAATGAATTGGTAGGGTTTTTCGACACTCACCATGCTGCTGTACGAAACGCCAAGCCCTCTCTTCGCTCCTTTACCGGATTTGGTGGTGATCATAACAACCCCGTTTCCGCCTTCTGCACCATACAATGCACCGGCGCTACCGCCTTTCAGGATCGTGATGGACGCGATATCGTTGGGGTTGAGCTGCGAGAGAATATTCCCGAAATCGACACCGTCCTTCTGGGTGAAGGTTTGTGTCCCCACCGGGATACCGTCGATCACATAGAGCGGCTGCGACTTCACCGAAACGTTGGTACCGCCGTTGCCGGTCGTCGGCATGGCCGTCGTACCCCGGATATTGACCAGCACCGAAGAGGTCGGGTCACTGCTCAGGTTTGTAAAATTAACACCACTGACCTTACCGTCCAGCGACTTAAGCAGGTTGGGGTTACCGGCCTTTACCATATCCTCCCCTTTGATATTACTCACTGAATAAGCCAGAGACCGCGCCTCCCGGCTGATTCCGAGAGCTGTTACAACGACCTCTTTCAGGTTTTCCGCACTTGGCGCGATGGTCACATCGATCACACTGCGTCCGTTGACAGCGACTTCCTCCTGAACATAACCCACAAATGAAAAAACGAGGGTCGGGTTACCAGTACCCACTTCCAGCGAATAATTCCCGGAAGCGTCGGAAGTGGTGCCGCTCTGTGTTCCTTTGATTAAAATGTTAACTCCTGGCATCGTCGTGCCGTCCTCTCTGGACGTTACTCTCCCTTTCACCACCTGGGCCTCGGCTACCGAAGCCAGCAACACAGCCAGAACAATGGCAAAGCGTGTGCGCAGTAAAAATTGTCGAAATGTACAAACTGAATTCATATTAGTAGATTGGGTAACGGTTTCATATATAGGGCTTACTTTACTTAGTCCCCTTCCGGGGCGTGACCATTCGTGCGGTTTTCCTTCAAAAGTCTGTCAAAATAAATCTCCAGCGCATCCGAGTACTTCTGCTGCTCCTCTTCGCTGGTAATACCGGCGAGCAGCTCCGATAATTCTTCCCCGGATATCCTGTTGCTGATCAGTTTATCAATCAATTTTTCTGCCCGGGAAAGTGCCATATCATTAGCTGGTTTAGTCTGTGTAAAATACTGGGATGCGAATGTAATGGACTATTTACTTTGCCTGGATTTTTTACAGCGCCTTCTGTCGATCCCTTAGGAGGAAAAAAGCGATTGTTTCCTAAACAATCGGCAGGTCGACCAAACGGTGTCATCGGGCTAGCCTGCCGGTGACCGGGTTTATTACATGGTAGCTCAAAGGTAAAAAAACGCGGCGAGGGCATCGGCCGGACGGAAATAACCGATCCATTAACGCATCCTGCCTCGCCGGGCATTCAGGAGAATGTAGTATTGCAAACTGATCCTAGGCGGCAGGAAGAACCCTGTTTTTGTGATCAGCGTGTAAAAGTTGCAGAAGTTGCCTAGTTCCACGTTAATGCGTCGCTTATAACTCAGTCCCGCCTGCAGCCCCAGGATCTCCTGCCGGTAACCCCGGTTCACCACACTACCACAAACACCGAAATACGGACGCATTTTCCCCGTGCCCAGGTATCGCCCGACCGACACTTCAAAGGTTTTCAGCATCCGCTTACGGATTGGATCCGGGTAGAAACCGAGCAGTATACCGGGTGTAACCAAAAAGCTGATTTTGGCATATCGATTATGAAATTTTCTGGGAAAATTCAATCTGAGCCCCAGACCGCACGTGAGTTTGTTGGTAACCTCAAAGCGGTTCTCTTTCCAATTTTCAAGACCGATACCTGTCTCAATGTCACACGTAAATTCATCGTGCTCAGCGATGTAGAGTTCGCTTCCGGTCAAAAATGACATGTTATACTTTTCGATGTACCGGCTCAGATATTTTTTCTGAAACGGAGGAGGCGGCTCACTGAACCGATCTGAGTCTCCGCAAGAAACACGGAGCTGCTCCTTATATTTATCGTACAACAAAAGATAAGTCTGATCGCTAACCGATTTGTAAAACGGATAGTAGTAAAGCTCTTTCAATAACCCTTCCTTTTCCAGAAAAAAATGAGAATGTTCCGACGCATCGGCAAATTCAAACAGCGTAGCCCTGCCAGCAACCAACTCTTGTAAAAATACCTGAAGAGAATCCTTTGCCTCCAATGACGGAGCTTGTCTATACCTTTGGGTCATCGAAATATCCAGCAACCCGATCTTCCTGCTTTTATATATTTCCGCATGCTTGATGGCAAACCCCTTTGCATGCTCGGCCAGGATCGTCTGTACCTTTTGGTCCCCGCTCTTAAATGCTATCTTTTTCGGGCTCTTCGCCCAGTTTTCGTCCCGGATCAGACCATGGATCGTATCGTTCTGGTTGGTAATGATGTAGCCTTCCGCAAATTTACCCTGAGCAAGGAGCAGGGTGGGGGCCATCGTATGAATCAGCAATAGCGCAAGGGCAACTTTGGTGGAAAAATGAATGCATTGGTACCCGATGTGTGTGAAATGATTTTTCATAGGTGTGTTTGGTTATGTTAACGATACAAAAAAATTAGGGTATGCATTATTGCATGCGTGTCGCCGTGATCCGGATTGCTTGCGAGCAATTGGATCCATCAAAAGAGATTAAAGTTGCCGGGAAAAAAAATATACACGAGCAAAGCGATGACGCAAACAACAATGCTTAACATCTTCTGATCCTTTACTCTTATAACTATAAATAACAAATGCAAGAGCATCAAAACGATCGCTACTCCTAAAAAATCGAGTATGTCAAGCATTTCTGTTACCGAAAAAAAATTTCTTTTGGACATTTCGAACAAGACGAAAAACATGGCTAACCAAGTCAAATTAATTGCCACATGTATATTTTTTAGCACTTTGTTCTAAGAATAAGACAAAATCGATCATCATGCATTTTATTAAACTATAAATAAATCAGCCACTGCATTAATAAGACAGCACTAAATATTAAAATGCATCTCTGTTTTATAGTGAACTAAAATGGATTAAACTCCCCATTGAAATAAATGTACACAATAAGTGTAAGAATTGAAACGAACAGGGAGAGCCATTTTAATTGATTTACTATAAATCCTATTAGTAGAATGTGACAGATAATAAACACAAATACAACACCTACAATATCAATAATACATAATCTCTCCGATACAGTAAAGTAACCCCTGCGAGTCAAAACTAACAAAATCAGAAAAGACGACAAGAAAAATATATTTATTACAATATGGATATACTTTTTCATTTGTTCCAGTTAGCAAAATTAAAACATCTAAAAATCAAGCGCTCTTCTTTTGAAAAATTGGTAGTAGTAGTTGCTCTACTAGTATTCCTCCATGTGTCAGCTTGACTATCGTAGGTCCCTGTTTGTATCGAAGTTCCCAAATAACGCATGGAGGTTGGATCGCCAGACCCCCAAATTCTTTGAGCTGGCAAGAAGCCAGTAAAATTCCCTTGTTTAATTAAAAAACTATTCCCATTATCACTCTTTCCCATAATCATCTGAACATGATGTGCCCTAGTGCTGCCAGATCGCTCATTGAGCAGAATCGTACCACTATTCGCATCCTGAGAAGTACTGGCTGTTGTGTTCGCGTTATTCTGAAAATCCGGTGCACCCGACGTCGCCTTGACGTCATGCGAAAAACTTTCGTAATCGTTATATTCGGTCGAAGCAGCATCAAAGTTCTTCGCCTCTGTTTTCCATTGAAATGGCAGTGCATTGTCCCTTGAGAAATCCATGATTAGTGACAGAGCCAAGTCGTCGCATGTATATTTATCGTTCCTTGCTGTATACTTTTGAATATATTCGGGAAGAGCCTTATTGAATTTTGAAATAAAGTTCGGATTCCATTGATTGCTGATCTTCCAGGCACTATCCCCATTCACATCGATATTGATTACCGGATTACCCAGTGCAAATTGGTACGTTGACACATCTGGATATTTACCAGCAAACCTGTCGACTGTGCCCATTCTACCAACCTCCGGCATATACATCCTTGCTCCATAATCCAGATAGCCGATCCCCACCTGCAATTCTTTCTCATTATAAAGATACCGGTTATATCCATTTCTTATCGCTGGCTGCTGCGCCGAGTTATTCCGGTCGATATCAATGCCAAACGGATAGTAATCCGTTCGTTGTAAGGTCTGTCCCTTCTCGTCAAACACCAATCGCACATTGCCCAAATGGTCTTTCAGATAATACTCGAACCTGATATTGTTATTCCTAAAAACAGCCTGCCCTTCTGAGAGGGACATGCGATAGAGATTGGTTGCATTGCCGACCTGCCGGTACTCGAATTTACCCCCATATTTTAATGTTAGTGTATCGAAGGCATATTTGTGCTTGTTCCCCGTTGCGTCGTAGTCGTAGGTCGCTATCTTGGCCCCGACCGTGATTGTTTGGGGAAGATTCAGGTAGTTGTAAGTCAGCACGGCACCGCGGTTACCGTCCGAAGTCATGTTACCGTTGCCATCATAGCCGTAATTGCTAACCCCGCTTTTGACTCCCAGGCTGTTACCGCTTCCGTCCGTGACTATTGAGAGTCGATTACCCAGATAACTGTAGCTAAGATTGTCAACCACCGCCCCGGCCCTTGCCAGCGTCTTAATGTTTCCATTCTTATCATAGGTAATGCCGCTTTCAGTATCGCCATATCCGCCAACACCCGTCGAGCCGGTCATCCGGCTTGCACCGTCATAACTGAAATTCAACCCTTTGGTGTAAGAAGTTTCATCTTTGTTGAGCGATAGCATCTGGCTCACATTGCCGTTGGTATAATTGTTCCCATTAGCATATGCCAAACTGTATCCAAACACATTCTGTTCGGGGCTGTTGTCCTGCTGTTTGTAAACGGTTTTCCCCTCGGTCTGCCAGCCCCGGATGTTATGGGTATAGTCGGTTTTTCGCAAGTAATGGACGTTATCCAATGAATGCAGCCACTGGCTCTGTTGCAACCCCAGGGCATTGTAGCGATGCGCAGTCGTAAACGCCTCTTTTGTCTTGTTCCCGCTGATGACCTTTTCTTTAACACTCAGCAATCTGTCCGTATGGTCGTATTGAAAAGTAGCAGTATGACTGTGGGTTACATTACCCGCCAGTAGCTGTTCTGTTTTTTGCTCAGAAAACACCGGTGCCAGATCGTATTTATATTGGCTCGATACCCGCTCCAAACTGTTTACACCCAGATCATAAAGTTCACGACTGGCCTGGATTGGCCGGTATTCGGCGTCATAGTAAGTAACGCCGGTCAGCCAGCCGCCTGCTGCCCCATTTCCCGGAAGCATCCTTGCACGCGTTCCTGTAATCTGTCCCTTCACTGTCGCGTTGACTGCCGGATAGTATATCGAACTGTAATTCAGACCAGCAGTCTTTAAAAATGAATAGTCGTCATAAAACGTAATAGTCAACAAATTCGCTTCGGTCGCAGTTTTGGGGGCAGTTTTGTCCAGGGTATAGCCCTGTATTGTTCCATTACTGCGCTCTTCATGATGTTCGGTATTCGCATCGACGGCCACGGACCAATTCTGCCGGGTAAGATTAGACACGACTTCCCCCGTTACAATCGGCCGGTTCAGTGCATCGTATTTGGTAAATGCCCAAACGCCCCTTGCCAGCTGGTTGGCATCTCTCACAAGTGCGAGGCGACCGTATTGATCATAAACTAGTTCGGTTACTCCGGCTCCGGGCATTCGCTTCACCGTCATTCTTCCGCGATCATCATAATCATAAGTGAAAGCGTGATCGGCCAGCGAGGACACATCCTGGTAACTGGGTTGTAAAACGCCTCTAAGAAGCCCCACATCATCATACACATAATACGTCGATAAAGTATTGCCTGCTGCCACGACCACCTGACGGCAGACCAATTGTCCCAGCAGGTCAGTGAATTCGTTGATCACATTACCCTGCTCGTCCGTTATGTTTTTGTAAGTCAATGTTCCAGGAGCATATTGTCCCGCCTGAACGATCGTATTAGCTGCCGGATCATAGTCGTAGCGATTAACCTGGTTAGCTCCGTTTATCTTCTGTTTGATAACCGAGCTACCACTTTTGTTTCCCGGTGCTCGTTCACCAGACACTCGCCCAGAGGGCGACAGATCAAAGAATGTTTCCTCATAAGGCCTTCCTAGGTCCGATGATTCTAAACCTGCCGCGTTGATTGCATACCAATTTAAAGCTTCAGTCGCAGCATTGCCATGAAACGCTCCGCCACCTGCCGCTGCATAAGGCAAATACTTTTTAGCGGCCCTCCCAGCCGCATCGTATTCTAACGGTTCCACCAAATCTTGCCCCGTAGGGTTTTGTGCAACAGCTATCTGCTGTATAGTCCGCCCCAATCCATCGAAGTATTGTACTTGAGTAACCACCTTACTGACATCATCGGCGTTAGCACCACTTTGCTTATAGGCCCGCTGGATGATATAGTTGCGCGTATCGGTTTGTTGTGAATAAGTAATATAAGGAATTAACATAATACCGGCGAATAGCCATAATAATGTGTGTTTCATAGCAGAGATAGGTTTGAAAAAGATAGGATAATGCCACAGAGTGACTTCGTCTCTCGGCAGAGCGCAATCTGTGTAGATTAAAGATTACTGCCTGACAATCCTGTGATTGCCCACAGAACCATCATGATAGAAGATTCGGACGATGTACAAACCGGGAGGTAGGCGGGAAATGTCGATGGCTGCTTTCCACGGTGTCGATAATACGTTGTCTCCCTCGGCATTGAAAACTGCTATGGCACGGATCAACGACGTATCTGATGTACGGATGGATAACTGATCTCCCACTGTCACAGGATTCGGGTGTACAACGACAGTATGATCACTGTCGAAAATTACACTTTCAATCCGGCTGTAAGTGTAAGTCCCATCCTGATCCACCATCCTTAGCCTGTAAAGGTTTTCACCTTCTAATGGAGCAGAATCTCTGAATATGTAGGTATATTCATCATTACTTTCTCTCTGTGACGCCAGCTTACCAATACTTTCCCATTGTCTTCCGTCATGGCTCCGTTCAATCTCAAAATGATCGCTGTTTAACTCAAATGCAGTAATCCACGAAAGTAACGATGCATTTTCCTGGCGGATCGCAGTAAATTTTATTAGTGTGACGGGAAGTGCAGCCTCCGCTATCAATAGCAACGGCAATGCCACCATCATATCGGTCGGCGCAATAGCCGCACATTCAACTACTTGCCCGGCGATGTTATAGCAATAAGAAATCCGTTTCGGTCCCGCCGCATTGTTTGAACTAACCGACTTGATCCTATTGAAGTTATCATAGTCATAAAAGGTTGTCTTTCCATTCGGATCCTGGACTGTCTCCACACCGATCGCCGCCTTGTAAGTATAGTGGCTCGATGTAGCAATCGATGTTCCATCCCCCGATGTTCTCTTTTTGAGCAAATCGACCTTCCCGATGTCGGCAAGACCAAAATACTCCATTTTTTGCACTGAGCCGCCGAGCTCTTTGTAGGTCAAAAGATTCCCCCTGGGATCGTAGCTAAGAAATTCTATTTCAGTATTAAAAAATGCAGCATTTCCCAACTTAGTTTGCACCTTCTGCGGCTGGTGGGTACCTGCAAAAAGATCGTAAGGGATCGACGTCGCTTTAATGGGTGCTGGCGACATCTCAGTTCCAGTGTATCTGAATATTTCTCTCACCGGCCCCACGATATTTTTGACAACCATGGCATTACTTACTGCATCGCCGAGATTCGGCGGATACTTGTACCAGGTTTTTATGGTACGTCCCCGGCTGTCGTTCTGCCCTTCAATGTGCACCTGTCCGTTGGGCCAGTAAGATTGTGTCTTTACCAAAGTGCTAAACAGCCCGGGATTGTCCTGATCGTAAGTCAGTTGAGTTACTTCTGATGGCAGAAATTTCCTTACATCATAAATGTATGCGGTGCCATCAAAAGTGGCGTGTGTTGTTCCGCATAGAAATGTCACCTGCGTTTTTACTGACCTGGCGGAATAATTTTGAAGAGCTCCTACAAAATTGTACTGGTAATTAATTTTTGAAACAGGACTGCCATTCTGATAGTAAACTTCTTCGGCCAGTTTTTTTCCCCTTGTGAAGCTTTTGTTATTACATGGTTGATAAGGGGTTGTACTAATTTGCAAAAAGCCAGATGGAGCTTCGTCCCGGTAACCATTATCGAAATTTGAAAATTTATGCACTGTCCATCCCCCTGCGGAGGATAACTCCACAACCTGTGAGTAGCCAATGTGAGCTCCCATCGCATTTTCAGATGCTGGTAATACCGACTGCGTTGAAAATATTTCCTCCTCAACGTCAATATCCTCGTCATCCGGGAGGGGCTTATAGTCTGGCCAGTAGTACTGTGCTTTGCCTCCCAGAATACCGCTGGACAACACATTAGCAGCGGTATCAGGGTTTGCTGCATTGAAAACTGCGGGGTAAAAATACTTTTTTACAACAGCCGGAAACTGGACTCCGGGGTCGTAGCTCTGTATTTCTTTAATCCTGAGTCCCCCGGCGAGTTGACTTGTAACCAACATATCCTCCCCCTCCCATCGCTTCAGTTTTACCTCCTTCGCAAACCTGTGTGCTTCAAACCGAAACTTTGTAATGCCCCCGGTAGGATATTTCATTTGAATAAGCGAACCCAGCCGTAGAACATCCTCGTTAAGATCTGGCTTTCTGTACATATCTCCATACGTGGGAAATGAGCCGTAGTCATTCTGGATGTTAATCAATTTACCATTATTGAATCCCCAATGATCCGTGTGGGATTTGCAGTACGCTGGCAAACTATTTCCGTTGGAAAAGTAAGTAAATTCATATCCAGGCAAGACTATGTTAGAGTAACCTGATTTTTCTCTTACCTTCTGCAACATCAAGCGCTCATTTGAAACGTTATTATAGGTAAGCTCAAACTCCTTGACAGTCTGCCCGTTACCATTTTGTATCTGGATCTTATCAAGTTTTCGCCACTTCAGTTTGGACAGCAATTGAGCCAAAGAAGGAGCTCCGCAGCCATTTGGGTAGTTAATTTGAACAGGATAATAGCAATCATACAAGAAGGTCAAAAAATCAAGCTTTGAATAACCAGTTATGACCTTCCTATTCTCGTATGTCGTGAAGATATCATCGGAATATCTCAGCTCCGTGCTTTCGCTCGAAAGGAATTTGACTTTAAAATTATCCGAGACAATTTCTTTTAGATAAATCGGGGATATCAATTTTCCGGTATAAGGGCCATATTCACTGATCTGGGACGACCAGTTTTCGCAACCAAACCACCACCCACCATCAACCCTCGCCAACTTTTTATACACCGAGAAGTACATTTGATTAACGAAATCACCGCGTTCGTACACAAAATCAATCTGGTGTCCCGTTGGACTGACAATCGATTTCAAGTACCAGGCATTGCATGCCCAAGTATCTCTTCCCTGATCAAAAAAGTCGATGCTGTACTCCATAAATGCCATATCACTGCCCCCGAAAGTATACTTCGTCCCAAACTCATCGGTAAGTACAAAACCCTGGAAGTGTTCCATGTATTTGCCTGAGTTGAATATTGCCCAAGGATTACCATCTTTTACACTTGCGGGAGGAATGAATGGTGTGTAAAGATGGATGTTTTGGGTCGTGATCAATTCGATCTTAACAGGTCGGTCGCATTGCACTTTCCAGGTTCCGTCACTTCCAAGATAGAAGTATCCTGATAAACCGGGCGCATTGAATGCATACTCATCTGGCTCGGTATCGACGAAAGTTCCCGTTTGAATCGACATGGTGAGCGAAGTTTTCTTGATAGTGTCCGGAACAGCCCAGTTAGCGCCGTTGTTGATGAAGTATGTATTCATGTAGCCGAGCTGGTCCGGAATTCCGGCAATAGGAATGTATTCGTCATACCCGTCCTTGACAGTTCGCCTCACGGAATAATTGGTAGACAGGCTAAAATTCAATCCGGTCCAGCCAGCGTGCACATCTGGACGAACTCCTGCTGCATCGTAATGTAAAGCAATGGGTATACTGACATTAGCACCACCTAATGAATGTAGGTCGATCGTAATCTCGGGCTTACCTGCATATAAAGAAACGGGTATTTCACCGTAGGCACCTAGTGTGGCAGCATTCGGGCTTTGGATTGTTTTAGGCGCTTTGGGTATGTGCTCCTGCGTACTCACCAACATTTTGGGAATATTGCCCGCTTTCACGCTGTCGATAGTGAAGGGCTTCACCTGAGCCAGCACAGGGGCCATTAAAAGCGTCACTGCGCACAGCGACAAGGACATTATGTTTTTCATTCCGTTAGAGTTTGTAAAAATGAATGCATGTAGCATCTCACACTTTCTGTGAAAGCGCATAAAAAAGAGCAACATGTAACGAAGTGAGTACCAGCAAGCATTAGTTCGGTCCCGGATTCCAACTAATGCAACCGCAACAAACCTAACTGCAATTTTTTCACTGAAAAATCTAAATTACCAAGTAGCCTATTTTGATAATCAAACGGGTTGATCTTCCCGCTGCAACCCCTATTTTTGCAAAAGTTTTATCATATTAACAGAAAGTATCGTTTCTATACCGAAACCGGGCTGTGAAGAATGAACCCTAAGAAGTGCTGTCAGGAGATTTACTTTCTGCTTTTAATCCTCTTAATTTCCCACTTTGCATGTGGTCAGACCGTCATAGCCGACAGTAGCGGCAATGTCATCATAGGCGACATTAGCGTTGAAGGCAACCACCGGACGCGTACGGGCATTATCATGCGGGAAATGGCGATCCGCCGGGACGATACGCTGTCCGCCGAATTGCTCAAAGAAAAGCTTGAAATCGATCGAAGGAAGGTCGTTAACACCAACCTTTTCATTACCGTGGACCTGCTCACACGTCCGAATGTCGACTCGGTTCATACAGACATTCGCATTGTGGTCAAGGAACGCTGGTACTTCATTATACTGCCTGTGTTCCAGCTGGCCGACCGGAATTTCAACGAATGGTGGTACGAGCGGAAACGGGATCTGTCCCGCACGACCTACGGCGTGTACCTCAGTTACGGAAATGTGACCGGGCGGGCCGACAAACTGCGCTTTCTGGCCGAATTCGGTTTCATTCCCAAGTTTGAAGTCGCATACACCCTGCCCTACATTGATAAAGCCCAAAAAACAGGGATTACCATAGGCACCTCTTATACTATTAATAAAAACACCGCGTACAGAACCTGGCGGGACAAGCTGCAATACCTGAGCAGCGAAGAGATCAACCGCGAACGGTTTTATACATACGTCAGCCTAACACGACGCAATAAATACTACACTTTTCATTCACTGGATCTCCGGTGGAGTTTCACCGGCATCTCGGACACCATTGCCACATTGAACCCCAATTATCTCCTCAATGGGAATAAACGGCAACGGTATTTCCAGCTAACCTACACGTACAGCTACGACAAACGCGATAATGCACAATATCCCCTGCGGGGACAAACGGGCGGATTGCAGCTATCGAAAACCGGATTGCTTCCGACCGACGACGTCAATACCTTTTATTTGTATGGCTCCTACCGCAGATTTATTCCGCTTGGCAAAAAGTGGTTTTTCAACACTAATCTCCGCGGACGCATGTCCTTCCCAAAACGCAAGCCCTACACGCAGACGGTGGGATTGGGCTATCGTAATGACCTGGTGCGCGGCTATGAACTTTACGTGATCGACGGACAGGATTATGCTTTGATTAAGAATGAATTGAAATACAAGCTGTTCTCATTTCAGAAACACTTCTCGTTTATCCCGGTACGGCAGTTCAATACCATTCCGTTGGCGGCCTATATCAATACTTTTGCGGATGCTGGTTACGTCAAAAACAGCTATCCCGAGTTCAGTAACACGCGGCTCGGTAACACCACCTTGTACGGAGCCGGAGCCGGGATCGATATCGTAACCTTTTACAACATTGTGGCCAGGTTCAATGTCACGCTTAACGGGGAGGGTGAACGCAGATTCTTTTTCAACTTGTCCAGGGAGTTCTGAGGTCATTTTCAAAACTTTCAAATATCGTTAAATTGCGAAAGGCAACATCGAAATAGTTACAAGGCACGATAATTTTCACTTATATCATTAACCGAATGCTTACAACCTCTACACGCATGAATACGTTAAAAATTGGTGCTGCGATATGGATTCTCGCATTGCTTTCAACAGGCTGTGATACCAAAACAAATGAAAAGACCGAGGCTGCCACAGACTCCGTGGTCCTGCATGACGCTGCTCCGGCGGACCTGAACAGCGACCAGTCGGAATTACTCAGCACGATTTTGGGGCCACAACAAAACGCAGAGGCTCAGGCGATCCTCAGAGGGATTTCGTTCGGTGACCCCATTGCGAAGGTTAAAGCAACGGAAACCTTCGAGATGTTTGAAGAAACACCCGACCATCTTGGCTACACATCGGAAACGGCCCGGCTCGAAACGATCGATGTCCAATACTTCCTCACGCCCGACAAAAAAGTAAACAAAATTACGGTCGACGTTTACCTGAACAGTCCGGATGCCACCAAACAGCTGTGGAATGCAGGCAAACGGCATTTTAGTGAGGCCTATTCATCGCCCAAAGAAGCAACCCGGAAAATGACCTGGAACAACAAGACGATCCGGATTCAGATGGAAGATGTTTCCGAGGGTAAGGATTATGGTTTAAAATTTCAATTCTTCCCGGCTGACAAAAATGCGTTGGCCGCAAATTAACACCTATGAAAAACGTAAGATCTGTTATCCTGAGTGCGTTGTGCATGATTTGCCTTTCAGTTTCGGCACAAAAACCCTCTAAAAAAGACGAGGTTATAACCATCGCCACTGACAAAGGGACAATGCGCTTTATTTTGTTTGACGAAACACCCAAGCATAAAGCCAATTTTATCAAACTGGCCAAGGATAAATTTTACGACGGCCTCCTGTTTCACCGGGTGATCGACGATTTCATGATCCAGGGCGGCGACCCGAATTCTCGCAATGCAAAAGCCGACGACATGCTGGGCAAAGGCGATAACGGTTATAAAGTGCCTGCGGAATTCAGTGCCAAAAGATTCCATCAGAAAGGCGCATTAGCCGCCGCAAGAGACAATAATCCAGCGAAAGAGTCCAGCGGATGTCAGTTCTACATTGTGGAAGGACGCAAATGGAGCAAGACCGATCTTGAAAAACAGGGAGCCCGCGCTGCACGGAAGCTGACGGAAGATCAGAAAAAAGTATATGAAACCGTGGGTGGTACTCCGCACCTCGACGGTGCCTACTCCGTTTTTGGCCAACTGATCGACGGTATGGACGTAATCGACAAAATCGCGTCGGTTGACAAAGACGAGCGCGACCGCCCCGAAAAGGACGTTTCTATGAAGATTTCGGTCAAAAAAATGAAGAAGAAAAAGATCACCCGCAAATACGGCTGGAAATACGAAGCGTAACTTGAAAAACAAGAAGATCCTCATTACCGGCTCCAACGGCCTGCTCGGCCAGAAGCTGGTCGAATTGCTTATTTCAAAACCCCATATCGACACCATTGCCACGGCGCGGGGTGAGAACCGGCTGCCTTTTAAGCAGGGCTATCAGTATCTGGAAATGGATATCACGGATCCACTGGCCGTGGAAAACGTGCTGGGTACGACCCTGCCCGATGTCGTGATCCATACCGCGGCTATGACGAATGTGGATCAATGCGAAATGGAAAAAGAGGCCTGCTGGCAACTCAATGTCAATGCGGTCGAAACGCTGGTGCGCGTATGCGGCAAGCACAACATATTTCTGGAACACGTTTCGACAGACTTTGTTTTCGACGGCACTTCCGGGCCATACCGGGAAGAAGACGCTCCTAATCCTGTCAGCTTTTACGGGTGGAGCAAATATGCTGCCGAAAAAGCGGTCATTTCATCCGGCATCCGGTGGGCAATAGCGAGAACGGTGCTGGTTTACGGCATTGCACACGACATGAGCCGGAGCAACATTATACTATGGGTGAAAAAGTCGCTGGAAGAAGGAAAGGCCATTCAAGTGGTTACCGATCAGTTCCGAACGCCCACACTGGCCGAAGATCTCGCTAACGGTTGTTATCTGATAGCGGACGATCAGGCAACAGGCATTTTCCATCTATCCGGAAAGGATTTTCTCACGCCCTATGAAATGGCACTGATGGCCGCCGACTATTTTGGTCTCGATGCTTCATTAATTTCTCCCACTGATGCCTCCGCATTCACGCAACCTGCCCGCAGGCCTCCACGCACCGGTTTCGACCTGACCAAATCCCGGAACGTATTAGGCTATGAACCGCATACATTCCGGGAAGGGATTGCATTGCTGGCGAAACAAATCGAAAATTAGCCGTCAGGACCGCTCGATGCCAGCCAGGTAATCAATAATCTCAGTATGTCAACTGTACAATTTCTCATAATACTCCCGGGCCATCCGGTCGGAATTAAAAGGCTGGTTGACGTCGTTCATGCTGTTCAATACCATCTGTTTCCATTGGTCAGGCGCACCATAGTAAGTTGGGACAACCCTATTTTCGAGCGCCTCCATCAGGTTGTCGCAGTCCTGCTTGTTGATATCCTCACCCTGCGCAACGGGCAGCAGGAACGCGTTTTCGCCGTCTTTCGCGAACTCACAGATCCAACCGTCGAAGGTGGACAAATTCAGCGAAGCGTTCATAGCCGCCGTCATTCCGCTTGTACCGGATGCCTCGCGGGTCACTACGGGCGTGTTCAGCCAGATATCCGACCCGTCCTTCAGTAGTTTCGACAATGCAAGTTCATAACCCGTCAACACAGCCATGTTGGGAAACAGGTGACTGAGATAAAACAGATGATTAAAGGTATGGATAGCTCCTTCATCCTTGGGGTAAGGCTTGCCGGCCCAGATCACCTGAACCGGTTGATCCTTATTTTCCATCAGTTTTTTGAACCTTTCCAAATCCCAAACGAGCATATCCGGTCTTTTGTAAGCTGCAAACCGGCGCGCCCAAACGATGGTGAGCACATTGGGGTCAAAAATCTTGCCGCATTGATCGGCCACCGTTTTGAACAATGTCTCTTTGAGCTCCTTCTTCCGGCTGGCAATGCGTTCGGTATCTCCCGCAACTCTGGCCTTTTCAAGCGCTGCATCGGCCCAGTATGTATGGTTCTGTGCATTGGTAATGTGATCGATCGGTGCGATTTTCGGGTATATTCCCCACATTTTCCTCGAAACCTCACCATGCAGCTTCGAAACAGCATTGGCCTTGCGGCTGAGGTTAAGGGCAGCCAGCGAATGGTTGAAGATGTCATCGCGCGTGCCACTAATCTCCCTGACGGTTTTCAGGTCAATGCCTGAGAAAAAGCCCAGCTCGTCCAGAAAATGAATATCGTGCTTCTCGTTGCCTGCTTCCTCGGGCGTATGGGTTGTAAACACAACTCGTTTCTTTACCTCTTTTGTCTTTTTGTATTTTTTAAACAAATGAAACACAGCAGACACGGCATGAGCTTCATTGAGGTGATAAACCTGTGGCTCATATTGCAGCGCTTCGAGCAGGCGCGCGCCTCCGATGCCCAACACCATGCATTGAGCTACCTTATAGGAAACATCCGAATCGTACAACGAATAGCTGATCGCCCTGGCAGACTCGTCATTACCATCCGTATCTGTTGTAAGCAGGAAAAGCGGAGCGGACTTAAATACCTCCGGATCCAGGTAATATGCCGCCACCCAGACGTCCTTTCCCATGACCGGTATCTGAAACCGGATCCCCGTATTCGTCAGGAAAGAATACATCTTCTCCCGGAATCCCGGCTGCATACTTCCGTCTTTCGCGCGGTCCTGATCGTAATAGCCGTGTTTCCACAGCATGCCGATCCCAATGACGTTCTGTTTGAGCGCGTAAACGCTCCGCATATGAGACCCGGCGAGAAAGCCCAATCCGCCGGAATATATTTTCAATGCCTGGTCGACGGCGAATTCCATTGAAAAATAGGCAACTGATTTTTTATAATTTTTATCCGCTGAGAACGGATGTTGGTAGGGAACTGTGAAAGCTTGCTGTAACATCAGAAGGAGTTTTGGTGAGAAACAATGGGTCTGTGTACACCCAATCTATAAAATTGTGCCATGTCAACATGAAAAGGCAGGCAATGAGCGGTACAAAAAAGCCCGGCCAGATTGCTCTGACCAGGCATTGGTAATATTGACCGGATTTTATTTGCCAAAAAGACGGGCCCAGAAGCCCTTTGCCTTGGTTTTGGTTTCGACGATTTTTTCAGAAGCTACTTCCTTCAATTCTTCGATTTCCGCAGCGGCCTTGGCTTTCAATTCTGCTGCCTTGGCCTGCGCTTCGGCAAGCTTCTCTGCGGCAACTTCCTTCGCATCTTCAAAGGCCTCAGCAGCATCCTCCCTAATGTCCTCGAACTTCTCGGCAGCCGCCTCCTTGATATCTTCGAACTTGTCCGACGCAGCATCCTTAAGATCTGCTGCCTTGCCGGAAATGTCGGTAAATACCTCTTCGGCTTTCACTTTACCGGCCGCAATGCCCAGCTCCACTTCATTCTGCAGCTGCCCTATTTTTTCAGAAAATCCCGACTGAGCTTCTGCTGCTTTCTCCACAACTTCTTCTTTTACCGCTTCCGCCTTCACAGCTGCTTCCTCCTTCACCTCTTCTACTTGCTCCACAACCTCTTCTTTTACCGCTTCCGCTTTCACAGCTGCTTCCTCTTTCACCTCAGCTACTGTTTCTTTCACTTCTTCCGCTTGATCCTCCACTGCCTCAACCACTTCTGAAGTCTTGGTTTCGGCCTGCGCTTTCAAGTCATCGAGCGTTTCGTATACCTCGGTCTTGATACCATCTGCCGCCTCGGCTGCATCTTCAACCTTCGCCTCTGCTGCCGCTTCCACTGCTGCTGCCTCTTCCTTTACCACTTCCTTTGCCTCATCCTTGATTTCCAGCACTTCCTCCACTATTTCATCCTTGGCATCCGCAGTCGTGGCCTTCAGTTCTTCAACTTTATTTTCCAGCGATTCTTTTCCTTCTTCTGGGGTAGGTTCTGTATGCTCTGCCATGGGAAATATGCTTTTTAAGTGGGAACAGATAATAAGATGAATGCGTAAGCTACAAAGGAGTTATCAACGTTGCAAGCAATGTGACCTGCTTTATGCTATGTTAACCGTCTTATCATCAAATTTTTAACTATTTCATAAAACGGCTCCGGCTGCAACGTGCGCCAGTTATGCAGGTGCAGCGTCCCACCAAAATTGATATAGTAGTCGAGTCTGTATTTTTTCCATTGCTCCTCCACATGTTCCCTGAAATTCACAGCAGCGATCCATCCGTCTTCGATGTCATCAAACCATTCGGCGTAGTAATCGTCCTCGTTACCGTGAAAATCGAGCACATTTTCCCCCAGTAAGATAAACTGGTTGATTCCCTGATCGACCAGCGGGTCGATTACCTGCCGTTTGAAAAACATAATGTCGTTATGCAGGGCATCGTTCCATTCTCCAAACATCTCGATGACCACGAAACGCTTATTGTAGTCCGCAAAAAGGATTTTCACATACAATGTCTCCGAGCCTATATCGTCCCAGAGCGGATGAATGTAGTAGCCGTATATCGCATTTTCATAATAATCAAGGTTGTAGGTCCTGCCAAAGAACGGCGAGCGCTCATCGTGGCTGGCTACATAATGTTTTTCCCAATTGTAATAGGGCTCTAGCTCCTGCATGGCAACGGTTTGAAATGGCTGTAAATACGAATATAAATGAAAACAAAAATGGGTTAGCTGATGTTACCGATCATTTAAGTCTTAAAATACCATACTAGCTCAATTCATTATTTGGACTTAATATAAATAGTATTGTAACTTTGCGGCCGATCAAACTCCGGGACCAAATTGGCCGAGCTCCAAGAAAATAGTACTACCCCATTGCTGATTCAAACCGAAAAGGCATTTGAAGAGCTCTATCATTTGCATTGGGAGAAAGTGCTGGCAGTTTGCTACCAGGGAACGCGGGATCTGGTCCAGGCCGAAGACCTGATGCACGAGATCTTTCAGTCGATGTGGGAACGGCGCCATGAATTGCGCGTCCACGGACCGGCGGCGCATTACCTGGTCAGGGCCGCAAAACTCAAACTACTCGCATTTCACCGCGATTCGGCCAACAGGCAGCAAATTTTCAATGAGGTCATCAGCAAGACAGGCTTTGAAGAAACTACGCAACGTCACGTCGACTATCAACTGCTTTCGCAGCGCGTGACGGAACTGGTGGCGGATCTGCCGCATCCCTGCCAGGAGGTTTTTGTGATGAGCAGGCAGGACGGGATGTCCAACAAAGCGATCGCAACCTCGCTCGTGCTTTCGGAAAAAACGGTTGAATACCACCTCACCCGTGCATTGCGCTTCCTCGGCAAGCACCTGGCCGAATATCAGAATTAAATTTTTTCGCTCCCTGCACCAGGGTAAGCCTCCCGCTGCGCAACAATATGGGTAGAGACGCTTCGTCTCGCGAACCAATGGCGGTACATGAACATTACACCTGAACTTTTGAAGCGTTACACCGCGGGACAATGCACCCCAGCCGAAGTAACGGCCGTGGAGCAATGGCTCGACGATCCCGATGCTGCTATGAACGGCCTGGCTGAAATCCCCGGAGAAGTCGGGCGGGAATCGGGCGTACGGGTCTGGGAACGCTTAAAGGCGCGAGCCCCACGGTCGTTTTGGGTGCGCTATCAGCATTATTTGTCGGGAGCGGCCGCTATACTCGTACTGGTAAGCGCTATTGGTTGGTATGCAAAGAAAAATGAAACCGGCTCGGCGTCCCGGCAGCGGGCCGTGGTGCAGGTAATCCGCACACAAAAAGGCGAAACCCGGCAAGTCACACTCCCCGACAGTTCGGTGGCCATGCTGAGTTTTGACAGCGAGATCCGTTTCCTATCCGCATTCAGCGATTCGGTGAGGCGCGTCATGCTCATCGGAGAGGCGCAATTTTCCGTCAAAAAGAACCCGGAACAGCCATTTATCGTGGAAACTGCCGCTACGCAGACGCGCGTCCTGGGGACGGTTTTCGATGTAAGAGAATATCCGGGCGAAGGCCACACCACATTGCTCGTTACCGAAGGCAAAGTACACTTCATCAACAAAAAAACCGCCCAATCGCAAATCCTCACCCCCGGAATTGCGGGCGTGATCGCTGGTAGCCAGCTCTCAACACACACCGTTTCGGGGTCGGAAGCACAAGTTTCATGGTTGAGCAATGCACTGCGGTTCAGCGACGCTCCGCTCACACAAGTAGTGCGCGAGTTGGAAAGACGCTACAATGTCAGCATCCACATCGATAGCGAGGCATTGAAAAGCCAGCGCTACACGGGCGCATTTAAAAACCCTTCGCTGCATGCGGTATTGGGGAGTTTGAGCATTGCCGTCGGTTTGCGGTACGAGGCCCAGGGAGAATCCATCCGTTTATATGAATAGTAACCCAATGAATTCCATGAATAAATCGCCCTAGCTGTGAGCATAGAAAACCCGATGCGCTGTCGCCAAACTTAACACCGGGTCGAATGCCAATCAATCGCAGATCAATCAACATTTAAACAAAAATATGCAGCTCCATTATACTTCGCCCCAACCAGGTGCCAAAATCTGTTTCACTCCACTCAGAAAAAGCATGGCCGCCGTGCTTTGTGTTATCATTTTACTTATTTCAAACGGAATCCGCGCCCAGGCACCGGTTCTTGCCAAAGCCGTTACATTAAAACTAAATGATGTTCGCCTCTCGGATGCGCTCGCACAAATAGGCGACCAAACGGGAACATCCATTTCATACAGCAGCACGCAACTGAACGTAGCCAAAAAAGTGCACGCCAATCTGACCAACGTACCGATGAAAGACGCGTTGCACCGCGTCGTAGGCTCGGCATTGAAGGAATTGCATGTGCAGGAAAACGTGATCACCATTGAGGCCAACGAAGGCCGGGGCGCATTGCGGGGCACATTGAAAACTTCGGATGGCAAACCGGCCGAGTTTGTAAACATCACCGTGAGGGGTACCGGCAAAGGCGCGCAAAGCGATGCCGACGGGCAATTTATCATCCGCAATATTCCGGCGGGCGAGCATAAAGTAGTGATCCAACTACTCGGTTACGAACCGATCGAACGCCCGGTGACCATCGAGGCGGATCGGACTGTCACATTCGAACCGATATTCCTGAATGAAGACAGCAAAGCATTACAGGAAGTCGTGATCAGCGGGGATATCAACAAGTTTTCCAAAAAGGAAAGTGAAAATGTGGCCAAACTGCCCATCAGTAACATGGAGAACCCACAGGTTTACAGCGCATTGTCCAAAACGCTGTTTACAGAACAGCTCATTACTGATTTCTCCAACATTGTCAAAAACGCGCCTGGGGTTTATAAAATCCAGGCCAACCGTGGTATTAACGCCGACGGCGCGACATTTTATGCTTTGCGCGGTTTCCGCACGGAATTGTCGTTCGTGGATGGATTACCGGTGCAAACGAACGGTGAGTTCGACCCGATCAATGTGGAAAAAGTGGAGGTCATCAAAGGACCGTCGGCAACGCTGTTTGGCAGTTCGGTGACTTCTTTTGGAGGATTGATGAATATTGTAACCAAAAAGCCGGTTGAAATAGCAGGCGGCGAGATTGGTTATACCACCGGCAGTTTCGGTTTGAACCGCCTAACCGCTGATATTTACTCCCCTATCAATGCTTCAAAGAACCTGCTGTTACGGGTAAATGCTGCTTACCAGTACCAGGGCAGCTTCCAGGACGTGGGTTTTCGGAGAAGTCTGGTGATAGCACCGTCGCTTGAATACCGGGTGAATGAGAAGATGACCGTGCTGCTTAATGCAGGTATTTATCAGGGTGAAATGACGAGCCCATCTGCCATATTCCTGAACCGTACCCGCCAGTTTGTGGCCCATACGCCGCAGGAGCTGGGTTTCGATTGGAATAAATCCTATACCAGCAACGACCTGACAATGAAAACACCGACCATCAATGTGTATGGTCAATTGAAATACAAACTTTCGCCTGCCTGGACGTCGCAAACCGCATTTTCCAGCAATACCCGTAAATCGGATGGCTTTTACCAATACCAGTTCATCCGTGGTGCCGTGACGGACACTTTGCTGGAGCGCAACATTTCATTGCAAAACACGACCAACAATGCGATCGACATTCAACAGAATTTCATCGGCGATTTCAAGATCGGCACATTGCGGAACCGGGTTGTGGCCGGCCTCGACTACCTGAACCGCACGGCACATAACAACAACTCGCCTTATATCGTGTTCGATAATGTAAGCGGCATTCACAACGACCCTAATTACCTGAAAATCAATCGCACGTCCGTGGAAGCACGCCTGGCCGCCAGCAACGATGCGCCCCTCCGAAACTACAATTCGGGGAATGTGTACAGTGCCTATTTCTCCGACGTCCTCAATGTAACCGACCGCCTGCTCGCAATGATCAGCCTCCGCATCGACCGTTTTGAAAATAAAGGCACATTAAACCACGCGACACGCACCTACGTTGCCAATACGCAATTCAAGCAAACGGCCGTATCGCCCAAATTCGGCCTGGTCTATCAGGTGATCAAAGACCGGCTTTCGGTTTTTGGAAATTATATGAACGGCTTCTTCAATGTAGCCCCGGTAGCGCAGCCGCTGCCCGATATCTCCGGGGTTTTCAAGCCACAACAGGCCAACCAGCTGGAAGGCGGTGTTAAACTGGAAAGCTACCAGGGCAAACTGAATATGACCGTCAGCTATTACGATATCAAGGTGGATAACACCACACGCACCGAGGTACTCGTGCGCGACGGGAAGAATTACAATGTTACTGTGCAGAACGGTACGCAATACAGCCGGGGGATTGAGGTAGAAATCATTGCTAACCCGATAACCGGACTGAACCTGGTGGCCGGTTACAGCCACAACGACAGCAAACTGACCAAGTCTACCGTTGCGCTGGAAGGTCGACGCCCGGCGAATGCGGGTCCGGCGGATCTGGCCAATGCGTGGATCAGCTACAATCTGCCTTTCGGCAAGCTCAAAGGAATCGGCGCGGGGATCGGCGGAAATTACATCAGTGAGCATTTGACATCGAATTCAGCGGTGACGGGCGTTTTTACCATCCCTTCCTACACGGTATTGAACTCGACTATTTTCTATAATACCAAAGCATGGCGCCTGGGCCTTAAACTTGACAATATGCTCGACAAAAGCTATTTCGCCGGACAGGGCGTGTTAGCGCCTCAAATGCCAAGGAATTTCTCGGCCAACCTGGCGATCAAGTTCTGAGTGCAAAGAGGAGTAATCGGTTAAACGATACGTTCGGCGTAGTCTGTGACTACGCCGGAGCGGGTGCCGGTCTCCGACCGGCTTGCTTGATGTATTCGATGGTTTGGCTGGTCAGAGACCAGCGGACACTCTTCGGCTCAGAGTTTGCCAGCGCCTCAAATGCCGAGGAATTTATCGGCCAATCTGGCGATCAAGTTCTGAGTGAAACGAGGGATAATCGGTTAAACGATACGTTCGGCGTAGTCTTTGACTACGTCGGAGCGGATGCCGGTCTCCGACCGGCTTGCATGATGTATTCGACGGTTTGACTGGTCAGAGACCAGCGGACGCTCGGACGTAGTCGGAGACTACGCCCAACTTGTTCCAACCTGTCATCCGCTCAAATCTCAAAACGCTAGTGGATTATGAATTAAAACGGGCTGCCTCATTTGAAGCAGCCCGTTTTCGCTTTTTGGTATGTTTTGAATTCTTACAACTCGCGGATCCAGACGTTCCGGAAGCTGGTGGTGTTGTTGTGGTCCTGCAATTTGATAGGGCCTTTGCCATGCGGCTCGATCGTCGGCTGCCCGATGTAAGGAGTCGTTCCCTGGATCGCGGTGTGGTTTTGAACCAATACACCATTGTGGATCACAGTAATGTATGGCGGAATGCTCATCTGGCCGTCTTTATTGAAATGCGGTGCGGTGTAAACCACATCGTAAGTCTGCCATTCGCCCGGGCCTACCGCTGCGTTCACAAGCGGCATCGTTTGTTTGTAGATCGAACCTGCCTGACCGTTTGAATAAGTCGGATTGTTATAACTGTCGAGTACCTGCAATTCGTAGACTCCCTGCATAAAAATACCGCTGTTACCACGGCCTTGGCCGTTTCCGTCCACTTTCGCAGGCGTTCTCCATTCGATATGCAATTGGTAGTCGCCGAAGGTTTGTTTAGTTTGAATGTCGCCTGATTTCGGAGCGACGGTCATCGTACCGTCAGCCACGGTCCAGGGAGCAGCCGACTTTCCATCCTTTCCGGAAACCCACTGATCCAGGTTTTTGCCATCAAATAAAACGATAGCGTCGGAAGGCGCCGTGAAGCCGGAGACGGCCGAAGAGCTTTTACCAGGCGTTACAACACGGGGAACCGGGCTCCACAATTCGCTGGATTCAGGAGTTTGTTTCGCTGGCTGCAATTGTGCGTGTGCCGCAAATGCAGAAGCCAGGCTGAACGCGGTAAGCATTAATTTTTTCATTGAAAAGTAACCGTTTTAGTCTAATAACTCATTGAAATATTATCACAGGACAACATTAAGCAAAAAGCAACAACAAACGGGATTCTCATCTATATAAATGTAATTTTCCCGATTCTTATCACGTAATTTGCAGGGCTAAAGGCATTCGTAGCCTGATTGCTAATCTAAAACCGACTAAGCTTACTGTAAGTATGTTTAAAACCAACCGTTCACTTTTTCAATTAATCGCCTCTGGGGTAGCTGCTTTTGCCATGCAATCTGCCTACGCCCAGCAACCCATTCCTCTCAACGACCTCAGTGCTTTCACGACCAAATCCAGTGACTGGAAAATCGTCGGCAACGCGGCAGCTGACATTACGAAAGAAAATGTGCTGATCACCAGCCCGGGCAAAGGCGTCCTTGCGTGCACGCACGAGAAAGGCAAATATGGCAGCGACTATGAACTGATCTCCAACTTCAAACACGGCGATCTCGACATTGAACTGGATTTCATGATGAGCAAAGGTTCCAATTCCGGAATCTACCTTCAGGGCAACTATGAAGTTCAGCTTTTTGATAGCTGGGGTAAAAAAGGCGCGAAGTACAACGATGCCGGCGGTATCTACGAACGCTGGAACGACTCTAAGCCCGAAGGGGAAAAAGGCTACGAAGGGTATGCACCCCGTTTCAATGTGGCGAAGGCACCGGGTTTGTGGCAACATATCAAGATCTCTTACCAGGCTCCCCGCTTCGACGCCAACGGCAAAAAAATCGCCAATGCAGTGTTTCTTTCGATCGTGCTGAATGGCGTTACAATCCACGAAAATGTGGAAGTGAGCGGCCCTACCCGCGGTTCACTCACAGCCGAGGACGTGCCAATGGGCCCGATCCGCATCCAGGGCGACCATGGATCGCTGGCTATCCGCAATATTGTGGTTAACAATTTCGATAAAAAACCGGCTACCGTTTCGGAGCTTACTTACAAGACGTACTACGGCGCTTTATCGGAAACAGAAGACCTTTCTAAACTTACCCCGGCTGAAACCGGCAAATCGGAAGCATTGAACTGGGAGATTTTGAAAGAAAACAACAATTACTCCTACGTATACAATGGTCGTTTGAACGCGGCCAGCGAAGGCGATTATTCTTTCCGTTTGCAGGCCTCGGGTAATTCATACCTGAAAATCGACGGCAAGGATGTGATCAAACCAGAGTGGAAATCGAACAACGAATTCCGTTTCGGCAAAGTGAACCTGAAGGCCGGTGATCATACGATCGAAGTTTTCAATAACAAAAGAGATGGCTGGATGCGTCCGGTGCTGGGCCTTTGGGCCAGCGGACCAGGTTTCCGCGAGGTGGCTTTCCACGCAGCAAGCTCTGCAATGGGCGGCGGATCTACAGACCCGATCCTGATCCAGGCGCCTACCAACACCATTACCCGCTCGTTCATGGATTTCCGCAAGGACGAAAAGGCGAAAAGAACACGTGTGGTACACGCAGTGTCAGTCGGTAGTCCGACTAGCCTGCATTATACTTACGATCTCGACAAAGGAACGATCCTGCAAGTATGGCGTGGTGAATTCCTCGACGCTACCCCCATGTGGCACGACCGTGGTGACGGCTCTTCCCGTCCGCGCGGCAGCGTTACCTTGCTTGGCGACGACATGTTCCTGGGTAAATCAGGTAAATCAAAATGGGAATCGGACACGACTGGAAGCGGGTATCGCCCGAAAGGATATGTACTCGATGAAGCAGATGCTCCTACTTTCCAGTATCAGGCATTCGGATCTGCGATCACAGACTACATTTCGGTTGTGAACAACCAGTATTTCGAACGCATTGTGAAGGTTAACAACCCTGCAAAGGATCTCGTTGCCAGACTGGCTGATGGTACTTCCATTGAAAAAATCTCGGAAGGACTGTATGCGGTAGACGACAAATCGTACTACATCCAGCTTGCCGACAAAAAAATTAAACCGGAAATCAGAGGCGCCAAAGGCCAGCAGGAACTCATCGTACCTGTTACTAACGGCGAAGTGAAGTATTCTATCCTGTTCTGATTCTAACCTTATTATATCTGATTGATAATGAAAAAACTTGCTCACATAGCATTCGCTCTTTTGGCTGGCCTTTCTACGCTGAAAGCGCAGGAGTCTCCAAAAGAAGAAGATTTTTATAAAATCATTACCCCACCTATTCCGGAAGGCATTATCCTTGAAGTGGGAGGTCTGACTACCATGCCGAATGGTTCACTGGCACTCTCTACACGTCGGGGTGAAGTTTGGATCGTGGATAATCCTACCAGCCGCACACCGTATTTCCGCAAGTTTGCGACCGGTTTGCACGAGATTCTTGGTCTGGCTTACAAGGAAGGCGCATTGTACTGCGCGCAACGCGGTGAGCTCACGAAGCTGATCGACAAAAATGGTGACGGCAAGGCCGACGTTTATGAGACCGTATATGCATGGCCATTGTCGGGACATTATCACGAATATTCGTTCGGACCGAAACTGGCGCCGGATGGCAGCTTCTTCGTGAGTGGCAACGTTGCATTCGGTGACGAGGAATGGTGGAGAGGCGAAAGCCGCGTACCAGGCCGTGGATGGATTTTCCACATTACCAACGACGGCAAATACGAACCATACGCAACCGGCGTGCGCTCTCCTGCGGGTATCAGTATGCTGAACGGCGAACTGTTCTACACCGACAATCAGGGCGACTGGATGGGAACCGGTGGTATTTTCCAGGTTAAAAAGGGAGGTTTCATGGGCCACCCGGCCGGTTTGAAATGGGCAGGATTGCCTAACTCACCTGTAAAGCTGACTGAAAAGCAATTCTTTGCAGAGCGTGACAACCGCCAGAACAAAGACGCACAAGGCCGTGCGATCAAGCCTGAAAACACAATGGGAGAAGAACCTCAGTTCCTGTACCAATTGAAACAGAAATATGACATGGTACAGCTTCCGGCTGTATGGCTGCCTTATGGTGTACACGGCGTTTCGACTTCCGAATTGATCCTTGATGATACCAAAGGAAACTTCGGCCCATTTACCGGACAGGTTTTCGTAGGTGACCAGGGACAAAGCAATATCATGCGTGTAGTGCTTGAAAAAGTGAAAGGCGAGTACCAGGGTGCCAGCATTGGCTTCCGCAGCGGATTTCAGTCGGGTGTGCTGCGTATGGCTTTCGATAAAGACGGATCGATGTTCGTAGGTGAAACCAACCGTGGATGGGGTTCCGCAGGTGATGCAAATCAGGGTCTGCAGCGCCTTGTTTGGAATGGCAAAATGCCTTTCGAAATGTACACAGTAAAAGCACAGCCAGACGGTTTCGAGATCGAATTCACGATGCCCGTTGACCGTAAATCAGCAGAAGACCTGGATTCTTATAAAGTGAGCAGCTACCTCTACAAGCATTACCCTGTTTACGGCAGCCCGCAAATTAACCTGGAAGACGTAAAAATCGCAGGTGTGAAAGTATCCGACGACAACAAGAAGGTACGTATCGTGCTCGATGGAATGAAGCAGTACTATGTTCACAAGATCTCTCTGGAAGGCGTTCGTGCGGCTTCGAACAGCTGGTCATTGGTTCACCCCGATGCTTACTATACGCTGAACAACATTCCTGACGGCGACAAACTGAAAGTTTCAGACCTGAAAACAACCCGTTCGGGCAAAGCACAGGCTTCTGTTTCTACTGAGCCTGCGAAAGAGCACGTTTCACCGGATGGAAAAGGCAAAGCTACTCCTGCAAAAGGCGGAGCAGCCAAAGCGCCAACCTGGGAAGAAGTGAAGCCATTGCTGGCGAAAAACACTTGCCTTGCATGCCACGCACCTGATAAAAAAGTGGTAGGACCTTCTTACGCGGATGTTGCAAAACGCAAGTACAGCAACGAGAAGATCGTAGAGCTGATTTACGCACCGAAACCTGAAAACTGGCCTGACTACGCCACCCCAATGGCACCTATGCCACAGGTTCCCAAGGCGGAAGCTGCTAAAATAGCCGCCTGGATCAACTCTTTGGCCAAATAAAGCAAACGCTAAGCAAGCTGTAAAATACAAGTCTCTAAAAGGCTGCCTCCTTCGTGGAAGCAGCCTTTTTCCATTGAAGCCGGCAATGTCAACATTACGCATTAATGCATTATATTCACATTACAAATCAACCAGATACCACCCGCATTGCACGTTTTAGTGCAAAAAATGCGTTAGTTGATATTGAATGTGATCGAAGCTATGTCTACTCTGCGTGCCCCGTCTTTTTTTAGATCTGTAAAGGGAAAAATCCTCCTGGGCTTTTTTATTGCATCCATTGCCCTGGCCGCTTCCTGGATCACCAGCAAACTGGCATTTGATAACATGCTCAGCAAACTGGAAGTGCTTTCCACGCCGAACGACAAACTCAGGCTGGTCAATAAGACTTTCAAAAATATACTTCAACTCGATCACCTTCAGAATGAACGGAAGCTGAAGGGAGAGGAAATGGACGACGAAGTAATCGCCCAATCGAAGGAACTCCTCGCTACGCTCGATTCACTGAGCGATATGAGCATCGGAGATGACATGCAGATCATCCGGATCGACTCGATGAGAAACATTCTGAAAGCCAGGGACAAAATCTACGGCAACTACGTGAAGGTGCGTACGAAATTGGTCAGCAACAAGGCGCTGGAAGACGAAGTCAAATCCATCTCGGGCCTCATTACCACCAAACTGAAACCTGACAGCACGGTGGTCAAGACGGAGAAAAGGACCACTACTACGACTGTATATACCGAAGTGCCCGACACAGCGCAGAAAGCAAGTGAGAAAAAAGGCTTCTTCGGGCGCGTTTTCGGTAATAATAAAAAAAGCAAGAAGGCGCCCGCCGAGCCAGCCAAAGTGGTTCAGAAGCAAGAGGTGAATGTACAGGTCGATACCATTCGCGTTGCCAAGGAGGACAGTACCATCGAAAAGGTAGGCGAAGCCGTACATGCGATTGAAAAGCAACAGAAGATCAGGACCAATACCTTCGTGGACCGGGAGCAGGAACTGGCGACGGCGGGTAACTCGCTCGTCAAACAACTTCTCAGCGTCATGCAGGAAGTTGAAGCGGAAGTGCTCAAAGATTCCGACAGCGGCAGCATTCAGGCCAAAAGCATTGTCGAAGGGAGTATCAAGTACCTGGAATGGATCATGCTCGGCTTCTTTATACTCACAGCCGGAATGGCCTATCTGATCTTTACCGACATTACCAGAAGCAATGATTACCGCGAACAGCTCGAAGAGGCCAAGGAAGAGGCTGAATACCACAGCATGGCCAAGCAGCGGTTCCTGGCGAATATGAGTCACGAGATCCGGACACCGCTGCAATCGATCATTGGCTACGCAGAGGCATTAAAAAATGAAGAAAAACCACGCAAGCAGGATCTGGAAACACTGCATTCGGCATCCGAACACTTGCTGTATCTCGTGAATGAAGTACTCGATTACAGTCGCATTATTTCCGATCGATTTACATTCGAGGATCGCGTGTTTTCTATTAATCCGCTGCTGAACGAGGTCGTTCAGGTGCTGCGCCCCAATGCATTGTCGAAAGGCTTGACGTTGAAGCTGGAAAATAACCTCGTTCCGAACCTTTACCTGCATGGTGATCCGTTCCGGCTGAGGCAGGTTCTGTACAATTTGCTGACAAATGCAATCAAATTTACGGAAACCGGAGAAGTGGTGCTGAAAGTGAACGGCCATGAATCGGGCGATCGGGTAAAGGTGGAATATCAGGTTTCGGATACAGGTATCGGACTATCGCCGGAGCAGGTTCAGCGCATTTTCAACCAGTTTGAGCAAGCCGACCCGTCCATCCAGCGCCGGTATGGCGGTACCGGTCTGGGGCTTAGCATTGTAAAAGCATTGGTAGAAGGCATGTCGGGCAATATACATGTTACCAGCACGCAAGGTCAGGGCACAACTTTTTTTGTCACCACGAGTATGAAAAAAGCTGAAACACTGGAATTGACGGAAGAAGCCCCTGAACGGAGTTACCAGATCCATGGCAAAGTCTGGCTCGTGGACGACGATGCATTTATCCTTAAATGGTGTTCGTCGGTGCTGGAAATGAACGGCATTCCGCATACTGCATTCTCCTCGGCCGAAGAGGTACTCAGCCGTCCGTGGGACAATCAAGTAAAATTCATACTGACCGATATGCGCATGTCGGGGATGAATGGTGCCGAACTTTGCAAGAGACTGCGCAGGTCCGCGCCCGAGGATGTACGGTTTTTCGTGCTGACGGCACAGGCATTGCCGGAAGAGCGAAAAAAACTATTGGGGATGGGTTTTGATGGATACCTCATGAAACCGTTCCATTCCAGGGATCTGCTGGAACTGCTCGAATCATCGTCTGACACCGAAATACAATTGCCCGTCCGGCTACCCGATCATGCGGAATTTGACTTCTCGATGCTGAATGAAATGACTTTTGGCGATGAAAGCCTTTTGCGTGAGATACTGGACCAATTTGTGAAGGATTCCAGGGAGGACATCGGGTTGCTGCGCAGCCTTATCGCCGAAGGAGAACTCGGACATGCGCAGGAACTGATGCACAGAATGGCCGGCAGGACCGGCCAGATTGGTGCGAAAGATTTGTCGGCGCGATTCAGAGCCCTGGAAATCGGGCTCCGGGAAAGCCCTTACGAGGTCGCTACCGATGAAATGATAGCGGTGGTCAATGATGCAGCGTCGGTGATCGAGCAAGTAGAGGAAAAAGCCCTCACCTACTCGATATGATATTTCTCGATTTTATAATATAGCGTCTTGCGGTCGATGTTCAGGAGCTTTGCCGCCTTGCTTTTGTTATAGCGGACTTCCTGCAGCACCTTTTCAATCATCTCTTTTTCGTGCGTCTCCTGCAATGCTTTCAGGTCCGATCCCGCTGCCGGCTTTTGCTGATCTTCCATGGCGGTGATCATTTCCGAAGGCAATGCGCCCAAAGTCGCCACTTCCTCCTTGGAAAGCAACACAAGTCGCTTGATGACGTTGTTCAGCTCGCGCAGGTTACCAGGCCAGTCGTATTTTTGAAACACATCCATCACCTCTTTGGACAACTCCCTTACATTGCGTTCCAGCTCCTGATTGGCCTTATCGACAAAGTGCTGAACGAAAATCGGCAGATCCTCTCCCCGCTTCCGTAAAGCGGGCACCTCAATTTTGAATTCATTTAAACGGTGGTAAAGATCTTCCCGGAAATCCCCCGTGGCAGCATTGGACATCAGGTCTTCATTGGTTGCAGCTATCAGGCGTACGTTCACTTTGACCTGCTGTGTACCGCCAATTGGAACAATGATCCGCTCCTGTAAAGCTCTTAACAGTTTGATCTGAATGTCGTAGCTAAGGTTTCCGATTTCATCGAGAAACAAAGTTCCTCCGTCGGCGGCCTCGAACTGCCCGATTTTATCTTGTAATGCACCGGTAAATGCACCTTTTTTATGTCCGAATAGCTCGCTGGCTGCCAGGTCTTTAGATAACGAACCACAGTCGATCGCAACGAATGGACCGTCGGCCCGCTTGCTCATGCGGTGAATGGACTTCGCTACATGTTCCTTACCCGTACCGCTTTCGCCCTGAATGATCACCGACATATCCGTAGGTGCCACCAGTCTTACATATTCAAAAAGTTGTTTGGCGATCTTGCTTTTCCCCTCAATGTAGTCGAGCGACTGCTTTTCTGCCTTTGCGTTGGCTTTCGCCTTGGGCGCTGTTTTCACACTCATCACCTCTCCTTTATTAAGCGCTTCTCTCAAAACCATCAGCAGCTCCTCCGGGTTGACCGGCTTCGTAATATAGTCGAACGCTCCGATCTGCATGGCCGTTACCGCTGTCCTGACGTCATGAAAACTGGTCATGATGAAGGCCGGGGTCCGGTTTCCTTCGCTTCTGAGTGTTTTGAGAAAATCCACTGAATTGCCGTCAGGGAGACGATAATCGAGCATCAATACCTCAAATGGCCCGTCAGAATCACTTTTCCCCAGCGTTTCCTTTGCTTCTTTAATACTTGAACAGACTTTCACCTGATGACCATGCTTGCCGAGAAAATTGGTAAGCAACTTTGAAAATGTAGAATCGTCTTCAATGAGGAGCAGATGAGCCATGGGGTTATTATTTCTGAAAAATAAATACTAATTAACGAGTGGGTAACATGTAAAATTATAAAAACAAACACCAAAAAGCCGGAGAAATTCCGGCTTTTCATTGTGAGTCCGTCAGAGGCCTGGAATAGTCGGTTCTAATCGACCTTCTTCCCGTACTTATCCAGATTGAGTGTCGAAGTTTCCTCCGCGCGCTTGATGTTGATTTCGTAATACTGGGAGTTGTCGTCCCGGGTAACCAGGTAGGCACTGGTTACTTTCCATTCGGAGTAAGAGCCTGCCAATGTACTTTTGACAGCCTCCGGCAGGTCCTCAGGCCTCACCGTTACTTTGCTTTGCGTAGCAATGATGTAATTTTGTGCAGGCTGATGGCTGGTTGCATCCGCGTTCGAAGCGCCGGCAAATGTCAGAAGGGCGATGGCTATCAGGGTAATTCGCATAGTGGATCGGGCATTTAATTTTTATGATATATAGAAAAAGATATTGTGCCAAGAGATAAAACGCACAAAAAAAAGTTGATAATCAGACACTAAACAATTTTTGCACAAAACTATGTAACCGTCAGAATGGGAGTAACTCCTCAGTTTGTAGAATTTCACATCATAAGTGAGTTAGGCTAGCCGGGTGAATTATATCCATATCTTATTAAAGCAACTAAAAAAAATTCAAATTTTTTTAAAAAATTGTTTCTTTGTTCAATACATAATCCCTTATATTTGCGTAGAAATTATTTATACCAAATAGGTAGCACAACTACTACACACCAGAAGCTCATAACGCTATACATTCATAATATTGAATTATATCTCAGGCATTAATACTCAACGTTATTTAGTTTATTACAATCGGCTAGTCTGAAAACATCAAGAGTCTCCATCAGGACTCTTTTTGTTTTTTATAGCTACCCTTCTTTTATCCTCTTTTTTCCCGTCATGATCTAAAGCAATCAAAGGTACGTAGGTCTGTCAAAAGTCTTTCGAACACACGGAAGGTGACTCAAAACCTTTATTGCTATGAACAAAAACACAAAAACAAGACTAAACTCCGGCAAGGCAGAGGGAGATATCGCGTCGGTGGTGAACAGGCGTTTGTTTTTGCGCTCAGCCGGGCTGGCCACCTCATTGGGAACGATCGTGATCGCTGCTGGTTGCAACGATGACGACGACGATCCGATGATCCCAGGCGCGGGCGACACCGTCGATCTTGGCTCAGGAGACATTGGTGTACTCAACTATGCATACGCTCTTGAACAACTTGAAGCTGCATTCTACACACAAGTAATCGCTACGCCATATTCGGGCATGACAGACGCGGAAAAAACAATTCTTACTGACATCCGAGATCACGAGATCGTCCATCGTGACTTTTTCAAGACTGCGTTGGGGGATAAAGCCATCAAAGGACTTACGCCGAACTTCGCTGCAATCGACTTCACGAAGAGAGATGCGGTACTGGGCGCAGCCAAATTATTCGAAGATACCGGTGTAGCAGCCTACAATGGAGCCGGTAAACTGATCAAGGATCCCAATTATTTGCTGCTGGCCGGCAAAATCGTATCAGTGGAAGCACGGCATGCCGCCGTCATCCGCGACCTGATCAATCCAAAGTCCGCCGATTTCGCTGGTGACGACATCATCGACGTCAACGGAATGGACAAGGCCATTGCTCCGGCAGATATCCTGTCCGCTGTGAAAGGTTATGTGAAGGATACAATCACAGGAGCCAGCGTGGGTAAATAATTTCAACACAAACCGGATCAGACACAATGGATATTTTCAAGATCATAGATCAATTTCAGCAAATCGATGGGGATGCAGCAGGACGACTCGAATATGCGTCGCGCCGCCACTTCATGAACAAAATAGGCAGCAAGCTCGCCGCCGCCGCTATCCCGACCACGTTTGCGGCTGTGGTCAACAAAGCGTTTGCGCAGTCTGCCGACGCCATAGCCGTTTTGAATTACGCATTGACGCTCGAATACCTGGAAGATGAATTCTACAAAGCGGGTAATGCGGCTGCCAATCTGATTCCTGCGTCCGACAAAGCGATTTTCATGCAGATCGGCAAGCACGAGACACAACACGTTGCATTCCTGGTGAAAGCATTAGGAAACAAAGCCATTCCAAAGCCGACATTCGACTTCAAATACGGCGGAGCATTCGGTGACGTTTTCACCAACTATAAAACTTTTGTTACGGTTTCCAGCGCACTGGAAGACACTGGTGTTCGTGCCTACAAAGGTCAGGCTGGCGCATTGATCGCCGACCCGCAAATCCTTGAGTATGCTTTGCAAGTGCATTCCGTGGAAGCACGCCATGCCGCCGTGGCCCGCCGGCTTGCCGCTACGCTCCTGGGCAACCCCGCCATGAAAGGCTGGATTACAGGCAAAGAGGGAGTGGTAGCTCCTATTTATGCGGGGGAAGACAATATGACACAGGGTGGTAAAGATCTCAAAGGTCTGGCCTCCAAATCCGACGCTGCTATCACCGAAGCTTTTGATGAGCCATTAAAAAAAGAAGAGGTACTTGCCATTGCAGGGCCGTTCATCAAATCATAAACCGTAAATTCTCCCTGTTGAGCATATACATGCACTTTTTAAGTGAGTAATGTTCGAAAATGCAACAACACACTATTTAACGATCAGGAGGTTACCCCCAAATGGTAACCTCCTTTTTATTTAAAACACTTCTTAAATAGGGTATCCTTATCGGTTAACAGAGATCGTTTATGTAAATTTGAAAAACATGTTACACTCGTTTTCCTGAACCCAGTAATGATTCCCGAGTTAAATAGAAGAGGTTTTCTCAAACAAAGCGGCCTGACTGCGCTCGCTACGGCCATGGGCTCCCGCATTGTATTTGCCCACAATATGCCCGTCGGCTACACGCCGCTTTTTACGGACGAAAAAGATGCGTTGAAAGGGAAGAGCGCCGAAATGATTGTTCAGGGAGACAAGCCCTGGAACGTAGAGTCGCCGGTGCATTTGCTGGATGACCGCATTACACCGGTCGAAAAAATGTTTATCCGCAACAATGGCCTTGTTCCTGAGAAAATAGATGCTGCAAACTGGTCACTGACCATTGACGGCGAGTCGGTAAAAGCTCCCAAAACGTACTCACTCGCAGAACTTAAAAGTAAATTCAAACACTATACCTACCAGCTGGTACTCGAATGCGGCGGCAATGGACGCTCCGGCTACCAGCCGCAGGCATCCGGCAATCAATGGGGGCAGGGTGCCGTTCATTGTGCACAATGGACGGGTGTCAGGTTAAAAGACCTGTTAAATGATGTCGGCATCAAGAGTGACGCCGTATATATCGGTTACCACGGCAAAGACCTGCATTTGAGCCGGGACCCTAAAAAGGAGTCCATTTCGCGTGGCGTCCCCATTGCGAAGGCCATGGAAAACGAAACGCTCATCGCCTGGCAGATGAACGGCAAAGACATCCCCGAATTTCACGGTTATCCATTGCGCCTCGTCATTGGCGGCTGGCCTGCATCCGTGTCGGGAAAGTGGTTGAGCAGCATTTCGGTCCGGAATAAAGTACATGACGGCGCCAAGATGGAAGGGCATAGCTACAAAATGCCCAGGAATCCGGTTGCCCCCGGCACCGAGATTCCGACGACCGACGAGTACTACAGGATCATCGAATCGATGCCCGTGAAGTCGCTTATCACCTATCCCAAATCCGGCGCGATGATCGATAAAACCGACCTCGCATTACGCGGACATGCGTGGGCAGGCGACCGCGCCGTGAAGAAGGTTGAAATCTCGATCGATTTTGGTGCCACATGGAAGGAATGTAGATTGGAAGCGCCGGTTAACCGGCTGGCATGGCAGCACTGGACTGCGAATGTGAAATTTCCCACCAACGGCTACTATGAAGTGTGGGTAAAAGCTACGGATGATGCCGGCAATGCGCAGCCCATGCTTACCCCAGCGTGGAACCCGGGGGGGTACCTCAACAATGCCTGCGAACGCATAGCGGTAAAAGTAGGCTAGACATCATCTTATTTAAATGCCTCCGGGCTAATCGCATAATCATGAAAACGCTGTTACTGATGATGCTGGGTGCCGGCATTGCTTCGCAGGCATTGCCCGACAGAGCGGTTGAGCAGTTCGTTGCCGCAGAGGCACTGGCTGATACTATTAAAAAGGACACCGAAACGGGCCTTGTCGTTGATGAGAATCTCTATATGGTCAAGGCACAATGCACGAGCTGCCATTCTTCCAAATTGATTATTGCCAACCGTTTTACGCGCGATGGCTGGAAGCAAAAGATCCGGTGGATGCAGGCCAACCATAATCTCTGGGAACTTGGCGATACCGAAAAGCAGGTACTTGATTATCTGGAAAAAAATTACTCGCCAACTGCCTCAGTGGCAAGGAGAGCCCCGCTGAAAGACATCAAGTGGTATAAACTGGATCAGAACTGATCGGAACAATTCCTATCTTTGGGCGCTTTAACGTCCTGAATTATTAGCGTGCATAAGTTCCGTTTCCCGACTTCCAGATTATCTTTTGTCTGCCTGCTTCTTATTGTTCTCGTCTCAGCGCCATCCATGCTCGCGTCATGCGTGCTGGCGTCCGAAGAACGTGATCAGTTCCCGGGCAATACTGATTTACCTAATCCGCTGAAAGCCGAGGTAATCGGCATTCAGGATGGTGACACCATCGAATTGAAATTCATCTACTCGGGTAGAAAAGCAGGCCGGAGAATGGGCAAAAATGTAAGGATACGGTTCCTGCACATCAATTGTCCCGAGCGCTCCATGCCTTTTTACAGCAATGCGAAACAATTCACTGCTTCACAATGCTTCCGGAAGACGGTCAGCATCCGGCATAAGGGAGAATTCGACAAATATGGCAGGCTGCTGGGCGAAATTGTTTTGCCAAATGGCCAGGTGCTGAACAAGGAACTGGTAAAAAAGGGATTGGCTGTCCATTTTAAAAAATATTCCAGCGACCAGGAGTATGCCAGGTTGGAAGTTATCGCCAAAAAGCAGAAAATAGGGATTTGGAGCCAGCCCGGAATGGTTCTCGGGCATTTGTAAATAAGCGAATCCAATGGAGCCGTCCTCGGTAGCACTTTTCCGGATACTGTATCAGAACGAAACGCTGTTTCAGTTGGAGGATCGTGCCCCTGTCGAAATCGCTGTGGCCCCGCCGGCTATCAGGGAGGAGCCGCCCGTCCCGGTAGCGAGTTCCGTTCAAGCGCCTGCGTCCGCATTGCCATCCACACCGGCCATTCGAATACCGGCATCTGCGCCCGTTGCTGCACCAGCTCCGCCGGTAACGCCGCCATTCCCTGCATTGAAACACAAAGTCCTTGTACTCATCGACGAGCCCAAGCAGCAAGAGATGATCATGTCGGAAGCATTGTTCCTGGACAACATCCTGAAAGCGGTCGGGCATTCGATAGAAACGAGCGATACACTTAATTTCAGTTTCCTGCCTGGCCAGGATGCACGAACCGTGCTGTCGGGACGAAAAACCAATTTTTTTATCTCATTCGGAGTACCGCTGATCAAACTTCACCTGGACCTGCTCCTGGCACCTTACACCCCCAAAGCGATTGAAGGGATCTGGTTTCTGCTGGTTGACCCGCTGGTCGTGATCGAAGCAGACCGTAACCTCAAGAAAAAACTCTGGCAAGCGTTACAGCAAATGTTCGAAATGTCCTAACTGCGAGCACCTTACGTTTTTTAATAGCCGGTCATCACAATATTATAGCGAATTTGTTTGTTTTCATGGATAATCGCAGGCTAACCCATGAAAACTATGGCCAAACTGACTGAATTACTTGCAGGCTGGTTTCGTCCCAAAGAATCCGACGAGAATCAGTTTTATGATGATGACGAGCCCGTTGAGGCTAACGACACCCCTACCCAATCAGTGGAAAACACCCCTATCAGACAGACAACATTGCCCGAAGCACGGCCGCAGCTTCCGCAGCCCGCAGCGCAACCGGCTCCAGTGATGGAAGCGCTCCCCAAAGTAGAGGTCCAGATTCCGTATTGGCTGGAAGATGAAGACACGCTTCGCGACGAAGGAGTACTTTTTGGCTTGTCCGAATCCGACCCGCACGAGAAAACCGACATTATTCACAAATACTTCTCGAACCTGGCAGCTTCGCACATCGCAGGCATCGAGCAGCACAATGAGCGCATTCAGGAGCTCAACCTTTTCATAGGTCAGAAGACCAACCGTATCGAGGAGTTACAGGAAAGGTTGAAAAGCCCCAAATCCCGGGCTGAAGGCGAACATCAGCTCCCCCGCACCCTCATTGGTATTTCCCTTTGTGTGGCCATGTGCATAGGTAACTTCTTCCTGATCCGTGAATCGTTGAAACCGGTTTTTGCAGACAACTCCTGGATAGCCCTGGGTGTTTTCCTGGCAGGGATGTTCAGCCTTTTCGGCCGGATCTCCCTCTTTCATGATACCGACTCGCGGGTTACCTGGAAATCGATGCTGGAAGAAGTCGGACTGCCATTTGCCGCCGCGTTGTTTGTATTTGCAAATGTCATCACGCATCAGGCCTGGTGGCAGGCTTTTGCCCTGTTCATATTCGTTTTCTTCCTCTTCCTTTTTGCAGGCAAATTGCTGCTGAGTAACATCACAGTGCTTCGGAACGACCTGCAAGCATGGCTCAACATTCGCCGTGACCGCCAGGATTATGTTGAAAATAACTACAATTGGGAGTCGGAATGCCAGACACTCGAGGAAGAAATCGACGAACTGCGTGTCAAGAAATGGCAGATACTCCGCGACCAGAGCCAGGCCGAGACGGAACGCGACCGCTTATATGCAAAGCGCGATATGCTTATCAAGCTCTTTGAAAGCGAATTTTATCTCGCCCGCCGCATGAAAAATGAACTGACCACACGTCAGCTCAACCTGATCCAGAAAGGCAGCAAATAAGGCAACTGAGTTGTACCAAAATCGACGGTGGCGCGATTTTTTATCCCCATTTACATTCGATCAACCCCAATAAAGGTCATGAACGAGCAAAATCTAAATGAAAACGGAGATTACCAACACGGTTATACGCGTGGAATAGAAGGTATCGACCGACAGGTATATGAGAACTATTTGTCCAGTAACGTTAACCACGACTGGATTCAGGACAGGCTCAATGAAAAGAAGGAGGCGCTGTCTTCATTACGTGCTGATAACCAGCAAACCCTGGAAAAGCACAGATCCGCCTACGACAGGTTGCAGCATGAGGTAATGGGCCTCAACAATGCTGCGACGCAGATGAAAGACATGGAACGGTCGATGACGGAAATCGATGCCGAAACCGAAGAGCTGAAAACGAAACGTGCCGACAAGGCTCCTTCTTATTCCCTCATCGCCGGTCTGATCTTCCTCGCTGCCGGGATTTCATTCATTGCGGGTGACCTGATCATCTCCCATGAAATCGTGGCCTATGCGCTCAATATCCGGAACAGCAATGAAGCCTGGGCCTTTGCGATTGGTCTGGCAATGCTTTCGGTATTGTTGAAACCCGCCTACGACAGGCTTGTGGAAGAACCTTATCACCGTGACGAGACGCCCAAGGCCAGATCCCGATACGCCGGGTTCAAACTGGTTCTTTCCATATTCGCGATCGTTACGCTGGTCGTGCTGGGCTGGTTTCGTTATGAAGCCTATCGCACCGACAAGCTGAAAGAAGCCATTAACAAATCGGTGAAAAATATACAATTGAATGCCGTAGACCCGCTTACAGGTGCCCCGATCAACAGCCCGGAGCTAACCAACAAGATCGAGCAGGCACTGCATAATTCGGATCAGCTCAATCTCGACCTCGTCAACAGCCCGTGGGCATTGCTTTCATTCGTACTAAGCGGTGTACTGTTTGCCATTGCGGGTGCCGTTTCACTCGGCATGGCCCTTCCTGTTTTGCAGGGCTTCTGGTATCGCTGGTTGCAGGTTGATCCTAAATTGTGGAGGTTGAGAAGAAGAAGAAAGCGGATATTGAAACAAATGGAGCCTTTACAGCAAACTGTAACCCGGCACATGACCCAGAAAACCATTCTGGAAAATGACATCGCGATCCTTCCAAAACTGGAAGAACTTAAGGCGGAAGAGGCTAAAATAAGGACAGAGATCGAGGCATTGGAAAATGAGAGACGCCAGGCCCTGACCGATAGCCGGATACAGTCATTCGGGGATGGTTATGCCCACGGGCAGGTAACCCGGGACGTGATGGGAGAGGAAGAATACGATTCATGGCGGAACAGTCATCTTACCGTTTCAGACCTTGCCCTACGCGCCAAATCCAATGCAACGGCCGACCGCGCCGTTCCCCGAACACGCAGCACCGGAATGCGGCCACACCAGGCGATCCGGAAGGCGATTACCGACCGTTTTGACGAAAACAACTTATAGTTTCTTAACTTGGGGGGATTATTTCACCAATTATGATTGAAACCCCCCATTTAAGAATCATCTCCTGCGATGATACGCTTTATGACGCTATCCGCATGGGAAACAATACATTAGCCCGCGTTATGGGCGTCAATGTCCCAAAAAAATGGACCGAGTTCAGGGACACATTTACCCCTTCTTACCATCGTTGGAAAGCCCACCCTCCGCTGCGAGACTGGTGGGTGTATCTCATAATCTACATCCCCGATAATATGCTGATCGGCTCATGCGGCTATAAAGGTGAGCCGGATTCCAGCGGGATGGTTGAAATCGGCTATGAAATCATGCCTAATTACCGTGAAAAAGGGCTGGGAACGGAGACTGCGAAGGCTCTCCTGGACCACGCCTTCCGGCATCAATCCGTTCATCGGGTGATCGCCCATACCCTTTCCGAGGAAAATGCGTCCGCCCACATTCTTGAGAAGCTGGGATTTGCCCAGACCGAAGACGTGAACGACCCCGAGGACGGCTTGCTATGGCGCTGGGAAATTACCCGACGGTAGTGCTTGTTTATTTGTATTGATGCATATTTGAGGGCATTTAATGTCAAAAATAAATTGGATTCATTCGATAATTTTTTGGCTTAATTGATTACCTTAATTCACAAATAGATCATTCTTACCCTTTACTCTGCATATTATGACGGCGATATCCATGGAGACTTACCCCTGGCTTAAAAACTATCCCGAAGGTATTCCCTACGAAATAAATCCCGACGCCTACTCGTCGCTACTTGAACTCATGGAAATGAGCTTCGCGGAAAATGGAGATAAGCCGGCATACGCTAACATGGGTAAGGAGCTTACGTTCGGTCAATTGGATAATCTTTCCCGGAATTTTGCCTCCTATCTGCAAAGCATTGGTCTTAAACAGGGCGACCGCATTGCACTGCAAATGCCTAATCTCCTGCAATATCCCGTGGCTATGATGGGCTCCTTACGGGCCGGACTCACGATCGTCAATACCAATCCGCTGTATACACCGCGTGAAATGCAGCACCAGTTTAAGGACTCCGGAGCGAAAGCCATTGTGATACTGGCCAATTTTGCGTCCAACCTGGAAAAGATCATCGACAATACCAATATCGAACACGTAATCATTACGGAGATCGGCGATATGCTGGGTTTTCCCAAAAAGCTGATTGTGAATGCAGTGGTAAAATATGTAAAAAAGATGGTGCCTCCTTTCCATCTGAAAAATACGACCAGTCTGGCCAATGCATTGTCGATCGGATCAGGCATTACCTATAAAAAACCCAATATTTCCGGCCTGGACCTCGCATTCATACAATACACCGGTGGCACGACTGGCGTTTCCAAGGGCGCGATGCTGACGCACCGGAACCTGATCGCCAATGTAGAGGGGATCAACGAGTGGCTCATGTCTAAAATGCGCAACTCACAGACCTCAGGGCAGCTGACCCTCATTGCGGCATTGCCGCTCTATCATGTATTTGCGATGACGATCAACGGCTTGTGCGGCATCAAGTGGGGTGCATTGAATGTCATGATCACCAATCCCAAGGACATACCTGCGTTTGTTAAAGAACTTAAAAAATACCGCTTCAATATTTTCCCCGGGCTCAATACGCTGTTCAATGGCCTGCTGAATAACCCCGATTTTGCTTCGGTGGATTTCACTGATCTCAAAATCACCATTGCAGGCGGTATGGCACTGCAGAAAATAGTTGCAGAGCGATGGGAAAAAGCGACCGGTTGCCCATTAGTGGAAGGCTACGGGCTTTCCGAAACTGCTCCGGTCCTATCCGTGAACCCGCTGAATGGACGTCATAAACAAGGCACCATAGGTTTGCCATTCCCCAGTACTGAGATGCGTATTCTCCGGGACGACGAAACCTGGGCAACCCCGGGTGAAAAAGGGGAAATCTGTGCGAAGGGACCGCAGATCATGCTGGGATACTACAACCGTCCCGACGAAACAGCCAAAGTAATCCTGGAAGATGGAAGCGGACGGTGGTTTAAAACGGGAGACATCGGCATCGAAGATCCGGACGGTTTCTTCAAGATAGTGGATCGTAAAAAAGACATGATCCTGGTCTCCGGCTTTAATGTGTACCCCAATGAGATAGAAGATGTGGTGGCTCAATGCCCGGGTGTGGCAGAGGTGGCGTGTGTAGGTATTCCCGATGAGAAGTCCGGTGAAATGGTCAAGATTTATGTCGTCAGAAAAGACCCTGAATTAACGGAAGAAAAGGTAAAGGCATTCTGCAAGGAAAACCTGACCGGCTACAAATGTCCAAGGCAAATCGAGTTCCGCAAGGAGCTGCCGAAAACCAATGTAGGCAAGATATTGCGCCGTGCGCTCCGTGAAGAGGAAATGGCGAAAGTTGCCCATTAAGGCCATAAACGGGAGAAGGTTTAGTATATTTAGGCAAACAAGTTCTCAACCTTGAATGCAAATCTATATGAATCTACACCGGAAAACTTTGGTTTTACTACATGGTCATGGCATAGACGACACGATTTGGGACAGTCTCGATGCCGCTATCAATGAGTACTATACAGTGGTGAGGCCTAATATTTCACTATTTACGTCCTGCCAGTCCGTTGAAGATTATGCAGACGAGTTACATCGCTTTCTGACCAACGCCAACATCCGGAAATGTACATTGATCGGCCACTCCATGGGTGGGTACATTTCGCTGGCATTTGCCGAAAAATACGGAAACATGCTGGAAGGATTCGGGCTATTCCATTCCACTGCATATGCCGACGACGAGGCCAAAAAGCATCAGCGCAACCAAATGATCGACCTCTTGCGTACATACGGCACGGAATCATTCATCAAGAATACCGCCCCGAACCTCTTTGGCGACCGTTACAAAGAACTCTATCCCGAGCGTATCAGGGAGCATATCAACTACTTCGGAAAATTACCGGCCGACGCGCTCATTGCGGGTATCACAGCCATGCGCAACCGCCCGGACCGCACAGCTGTACTGACCAATATGCCATTTCCCGTATTGCTCATCATCGGGATGCAAGACAAGCTGATCCCATTCGAAAGCGTGATCAGCCTATCTGAATTTCCTAAGAAAAGCTATCCGCTGATACTCGCAGAAGCCGGCCATATGGGCATGGTGGAACGTCCGGATGCCACAGCCCGGATGATCAACTGGTACATGAGTAAAATTTAATTGAAGAAAAAGGATAAACTGTCATCAAAAACAGGTCGTTATGCGTTACTAGCAAAGTGTAATGACCTGTTCATCTTTTAGCTATGCAAAAATCTACCGCCTCTTCCCTGCTGCACAGACTATCTTTTCTCCTCCTCTGGAGCCTTATCATACTTAATTCCTGTAAGGATGATGGCACTCCGACGATACCGCCCACGGAGGAAAACATTTACCTAAAGGAAAGTGCGTCCATTAAGACGTTAACCAAAGAGCAAATCCTTCAACAAGCGATTCCCCTGACGGCAGGTTACGTAAAGAACGGGGTTAAAGTTTATAAAATCACCTATAAAACAAAGAACACCGACGGCACCGACATTACTGCCTCCGGCGCGCTCATAGTACCCACAGTGGCCGGGCCGGTTTCCAT
>CBFGMV010000068.1:0-46467 GCA_965649915.1 uncultured Dyadobacter sp. | reverse complement strand
TCATTCACTCACTCACTCATTAACTCATTAATTTCACCACTCAACTTCTCCTTATTCCTTTCCGGTTCGAAGCGACGATCATGGCGTGAGCCTGCTTTAAACCGACATTATGCACATTTCAGATGTTTTGATCCGCTACCGCACGGAAAATTCACTCACACAAAGACAAATGTCCGGATTACTGGGCATATCACAGGTTGCTTATCATAAATGGGAAAGTGGTCGCAGCAATGTGCAGGTGGCGCACTACTGCCGGATTGCCACGGTATGTAATGTCCGTTTAATGGACATTTTGCCGGAAGAATGGCGGGAGAAAATCAGGGAGGAGTTGGGGATCGGCCTTTCCAGGCCCGAAGACCTGGAAAGTGCCTGATCAATTAAAATGTCTCTTCCACTACACCGAGGTAGTTGAAAGGCGTTAATGCACGGAGCTCTTCACGTATCTTTTCCGACACGTCGAGTGTTTCGATAAAGCGGGAAATCGAATCGTGCGTAATTTTTTCGTTGGTGCGCGTCAGTTCTTTCAAAGCTTCGTAAGGTTTTGGATAGCTTTCGCGGCGAAGGATCGTTTGGATTGCTTCCGATACGACTGCCCAGTTTTCTTCCAATTCTGCCTTAAGCACTTCACCATTCAGCTCAACTTTACCCAATCCCTTCAGCAAAGAGTTCAATGCAATCGCCAAATGCGCGATCGGTACGCCGATATTCCGGAGAACGGTCGAATCCGTAAGGTCACGCTGCAAACGGGAAACAGGTAATTTGGAGGCAAAATGTTCAAACAATGCCGATGCAAGTCCAAGGTTTCCTTCCGAGTTTTCGAAGTCGATCGGGTTCACTTTATGCGGCATTGCCGATGAGCCTACCTCTCCTGCCTTGATCTTCTGTTTGAAATAACCCATGGAAATGTACGTCCACATATCACGGTTAAGGTCCGTCAGGATCGTGTTGAGTCGTTTGAGGCAGTCAAAAGTAGCTGCCAGGTTATCGTAATGCTCGATCTGCGTGGTGTGTCGGCTTCTTTTCAGTCCCAGTCCCTCCACAAAATGATGGCCAAATGCCATCCAGTCTTGCTTTGGATAGGCGACGTGGTGTGCATTAAAATTACCCGTGGCACCACCGAATTTCGCTGAATGCGGGATTTTGTCGAGCATTTCCAGCTGACGTTCCAGGCGTTCCACGAAAACCAGGAACTCCTTACCCACGCGTGTAGGCGATGCGGGCTGGCCGTGGGTAAAGGCCAGCATCGGTACATTTTTCCATTCGATCGACATTCTTTTCAATACAAAAAGAACCTGACGGAACAATGGTTTCACCTGCCGCTCCATCGCATCTTTCAATGACAATGGAATGGCGGTGTTGTTGATATCCTGGGAAGTAAGGCCGAAATGGATGAATTCCTGGTAAGATTCAATCCCGAGCTTCTCGAACTGCTCTTTGATAAAGTATTCTACCGCCTTGACATCGTGATTGGTAACCTTTTCAATGTCTTTTATATGCAACGCATCCGCCTCGCTGAAATCCTCATAGATCTTGCGCAAAGACGCGTACTTTTTCTTGTCAAATTCTGATAGCTGGGGAAGGGGAATTTCGCAGAGTGCTATAAAGTATTCTATTTCCACATACACCCGGTAGTAAATCAGGGCGTACTCCGAAAAATAGGCCGAAAGTTCAGATACTTGTTTGTAATAACGACCATCAACCGGAGAGATAGCCGTAAGCTGATTTAATGACATGATTTTCAATACAAAAATTGATTATCAGGCAAAGTTAGCAGAATTCATCGTCCTAAAATGGTAAAACGGGAACGAAAAATTCTTTTTGGCATTGGAAATAGAAATTATAAAACTATTCGCATATTCGTTCATTCACCTTGATTATAAAACCTCATGCAGCCTTCCCCATTTATCGGAGAACTCGTCGGAACCATGGTCCTTATTTTGTTGGGCAACGGCGTAGTCGCCAATGTCGTATTGAAAAAAACCAAAGGTGAGAGCGCCGGCTGGATCGTTATTACGGCAGGATGGGGATTTGCCGTGATGTTCGGGGTGTTTACGGCCAATGCATTCGGCAGTGCAGCGGCGCACCTCAATCCCGCAGTAACCGTCGGTTTTGCGGTACTGCAAAACGACTACCATTTGCTTGCAAGCTACATTCCGGCACAACTTATTGGCGCTTTTCTGGGTGCGGTGCTGGTATGGCTTCAATACCTGCCCCATTGGAAAGCTACCGAGGACGGAGGTTCCAAACTGGCCTGTTTCGCCACGGGTCCCGCTATCCGGAGCACCGGAGCCAATTTTCTGAGTGAATTCATTGCCACCGTCGTGCTCATCGTAGGCATTGTGGCCATTGGCTATGCCGGAACTTCGGATCCCGAAAAAGGCGGCATTCCTTCCGGGGTTGCGCCTTACCTGGTGGGTATGCTGGTTTGGAGCATCGGCTTATCGCTGGGCGGTACCACCGGTTATGCCATCAACCCTGTGCGTGACCTCGGCCCCAGGCTAGCGCACGCGATACTGCCTATTCCCAACAAGGGAAACTCCGACTGGGGTTACGGCTGGGTCCCCGTGGCGGCCCCCATTGCGGGAGCCATCATCGGCGGATTAATTCTGCGTGGTTTTTCTTTTTAACAAAAGCCTATTCAACGGTAATCTTTCGTCCGCCTGAATAGCTGCGGTATTCGCCCTGGTACATAGCATCGGCAGCGGCGGGCCCTACGGTGAAAGTCCCTTTTGCCACAATCCTCGCCTGGTAGTAGAATGTACTGGGTCGTCCCTCCGCAACCGTGAAGAAGTGAATGCGGTCGTCGCGAATGTCATAGTAGCGGGGAACGGCCGCATCCTTGATCCAGGGCATATCCCGCGGCTCAGTAATCCTCGGGTTTTCTATTTCGAATCCTGCCGGCAACAGATCCGTAATTACAATGTTGTCGACCGGAATTCCATTGGTACTGGCGAGTGTCAGCTTCACTACGATCAGATCATTCTGGTGGAAAGCCTGAACCGGCGCGCCATCTCGTGTTAGAAACTCTCTGCGGATACTAATCCCCTGATCTTCTTCGGTGTAGGCACCCGTGGCAGACATTCCATCGGTTTGAGCAAACCAGTACAGGTCACCCTTGCCCTGCGTTTTTACAACCACTTTCTGATTCACAATGCCTTTCGCGATTTTGAGCTCCTTCCCTGAGAATTGTCCCAAAGACTTCCCATTAGCCGATACCGAAGCTGTTACCGTCGAACCGGATGTTTTTTTAGCAAGCTTACCCAATGCAAGTACCGCAAAAGCAGCTTCCTGGGTGTTCAGATAGGAAGCTGATTGAATGGCTTTCGAGAGCTGACGAGCCATCACCGGGATCTGGATGTTGGATGGATCCGATTCCAGCAATGTATTCAAAACCAATGACATGTTACGGAGTGGGGAGGAATAGCTATGATCGTAGTAATGGCCTGCATTCTCCGCCACATATTTTTTCGGAAGCAATGCGTTGAAACTTCTCGAATCTCCCGCTAATTGAAATGCGCCGGCAAGCAAATACTGGGAATCCAGCGTCAGCAAATGTGGATTCTGCTTATAATAGTTCATCGAGGCCCGGTTCGGATGTCCATTCAACGCCAGTACATACAACGAATAAATCGCCTCCCTGCGCGCCACGGTCTTCCTCGTCTGTGTGCCCGTGGGCTGGCCTTCGTAGGCGAGCCCATTGCTGGTGCTCGCCGTAACTACTTCACGGGTTGCAGTTCTGCCCGTCTCTGAGGTAAGGTATTCCACCGCGCGGCTCAACGTTTTGGCATTGACCTCAAATCCTGCCCTGCGCGCTTCCTCGAGAAAATGGACGGCATAGGCGGTGGCCCACCAATCTTCCATTTGCGCACCGGGCCACATGCCCATTCCACCGTTGAAAAGCTGCTGAGATTCGACCTTCCTGATCGCCTGCTGCACGTTGGTCATCGGATTGAAGTCGCTCTCCGTGCTCTTCACTGTGTAAACCGGGGCAGCCATTGCTTTGGTCAGGTCTGCAAAATAGATCTGCGGGAATGCTTTGGATACCGTTTGTTCCAGGCAACCGTAAGGATAGCCCAGCAAGGTAGCGAGCGCTTTCCCACCGCCCTGCACCAGTGCGGAACGGCTCAGTATGACCTGACTGGTGCTCGTGGCCGGAATAAACGACGAACCGAGGTCGATCACTCCCTGCTTTTCACCTGCGATCAGCCCGGAAGCGCTGGTTTTCAGCAAGGGAGAAGCGGGACGCACCGAGATTTCGGTTTGGTTAATAAATGTTTCTTTAAATGCATTCACCTTTACAATCACTTTTCCAACGCCGATAGCCGTCTGGGCTTTCACCGAAAAAACGGCCCGTGATTCCTTCCCGGCAGGGATAGTGATGTTTTGAACCACCGGTGCGGCTCCGGCAGTAAGCGGGCCTGCCAATTGCACGGATACAGATGCCGTTGCGGCCCTACTCTCGGTATTACTGATGTTAACGGGTAACACCAGCTCATCGCCCGGACTCAGGAAACGCGGCAAACCGGCGCTGATCACGATCGGATCGGCCACTTTCATATTTTTGGTTGCCGACCCGAATGCATTATCCTTGTAAGCCACAGCCATAATGCGTAAGTCGCCGCTGAATTGCGGTATGTTTACATCGAAAGTCACGTCGCCGCTGCCGTTCGCCTTCAGTTGCCCACTCCAAAACGACACGAGCTCGGTTCGTCCGTTGCTGAGCGGGTTGATCCTTCTTTCCAGATCATAGCCGTCACCACCGGAACTGGACGTTCCTGAAATAGTCAGCTCCGGGAAAAGTTGCGCATACAAATCATGACTGGTAACTTCCAGTGCCCGTTTTTGGTAAAAATGGCCGTGTATGTCCGGAGTTTTAGAATTTTTGATCTGTAATATCCCTTCGTCCACTACCGCTAACGTGATCTCCGCATTCGGCTCTGTTTTGATCCTGATCTGTTGTTTCATTTTAGACCTGGACTTCTCAACGGCCGTAATGCTCACCGGCAGCTTCCTGTCGGGATCTTCTACTACAATCGGCGTAAAACCGTGCGCTACGGTCAAAGGCATATCCGAAGCGTCCAGCGGCCTGATCAGCGTGGCGGTCACAAATACATTGGGCAAATGTGCTTCACCTACCTTGAATGTAAGTTCTGCCGCTTTCTTCTCCGTGTTCAGAATATGCTGTTCGAGCACGTGATTACGCTCTACCGTCACCAGTAACCTGCCATCAAAAGGAGTTTTGAACAATACCTTCGCCGATTCGCCGGTTTTGTACTTATCCTTGTCGGTCTCCATCAGGACACGTCCTTCATTACTCACTTCGAATGACGAGTACTGGGTATAACCGTAGCCATAAGCGTAAAAGTTAGCCAGCGTATAATGCGTTGCGCCCGGCCGCTTAACCCGCACTTCGTATTCTCCCGAAACGGTGGGAACGTAACGGAATGTCCCTTTTCCACCAGCAAGGTTAAGTTTATTGGAATAAACCAGTTTTTCACTTTTTCTGGAAGTGTACTGAAGTCGGTCGTATTTCTTCTCGACGACGGTTTGATATTCCAAACGGACCACTTCTACACTCGCCGTCGCACCACCCTGCAATGCACCAGTCTTGTTGACCCCCACAATTTCTATGGGAACCGGCGCATTCGTTCCGACGTAGGAGTCAGGCAGCCTTATCCCATAAAAGACCGGCTGCGTGTACACGTCGAACCGTTGCAGCCGATTAACGGGCCGCCCGTTCTCATCAAAAACCGTGACATAAATTTTCCCCTCCAGCACCCCGATATCCTGCAAACCAGGCAACAATGTAAACTGCTCGTTGGCCTGTCCCTGTTCATTGGTAGTACCTTGCCGGCTGTCACGCTCAAATGTGGTTTCGGCGGGTATGTTAAAGGTATACTCCGGAAAAGCCTTTGCTGCAAACCCTTTTCTCTGGAGCTGAAAATCCATTTGATAGGTCCGGTTGCTGGCAGGAGGTCCAAACAGGTTCGTCGCCGTGGCAGTCAATAAAACCTTTTGTCCTGATAAGTAATCTTTGGCAGCACCACTGAGATCGACTTTAATGCGATCGGGCATAAACTCTTCGACGCTTACCGCCTGTGATCCGAGCAATACTTCATTGCCATTGTAAACTTCCAGGATGTAGGAGCCTGTCAGAACACCCGCATCCAATGGGATTTCGGTTTCAATGGCGCCCTGGTCGTTGGTTATTTTACGCCAGGTTCGGAACTCCCGTCCGTTCGGTGTCAGAAGCCGTAGTTTCAGCGGCACCTTACCCGCTGATTTCCAATCCTGAGTCCGTAGCACGGTATTAAAATGCATGGTTTCGCCGGGGCGGTAAATGTCCCGCTGACCATAAATGAAAACCTGGTAACCCGAAGCATTGTCCCGTAACCCTTCCACATCGAATCGCGAAGTGAGCACCTGGGTATCTTCCAGCAGCAGGTAGTTGAAATCCTCTTCCGAACTGGCGGTTATCATTGCAATTTTGAATCCGGGCGCTTTTTCACTCAAGTTCTCCACATGCGCAACGCCTTCACCATCCGTTTTGATTGTAAAAACGTTCTGATTGTTCGAGCTCACCAGCGTTAGTTCCAGATCGCCGATGGGTTCATTAGTTTTAATGGAATTGGCAAAAACCCAGAGCTCGTCCTTTCCCTGTTTGGCGATTAACCCGATATCTGAAATGGACACCAGTTTGGTCGCCCCAAGATATGCTTCTTCCTCCGAATTGACCGCCACCAGATACACGCCCTGACGCTTGTTATCATCGGGCAATGCAATATTGAGCGCGGACACTCCCTTACTTTTCGAGAGATTTTCCGTCTCGACGATCTTATTTACGATCACATCACTTAACTGGCTTTCGCGATCGTCACTATAATTGAAATTGCCGGTCGGCTGCCAGTCGTCTCCTACATATGCGTAGTCATTCCAGCGGTTGTTATGGATATAATGCAGGATATTATTGGCATACAGTTTCGAAATACGAACCTGCACTTTGGGGACATTGACGATCTGAACGCCGATATTTCTTGAACTTTTGCTCGACAGATACAGTCCCTTTTTGTTTGCAAATGAGATGGCCGCCGGCATTTTGCCAAAGAACAGATCCCTCGAAGCTTCCTCTTCCAGCGTTTGCCCCAGAATGCCTTTCAGGGTTTTATTCAATTGCAACACATAAGTATCTGTTTCATTGAATGCGCCACGGAGAATAAACCCATTCTCTGTCGGCTCCGTTTCGACAGACGCCTCCGGATTGATGGCAAAACTCTTCGCGATACTCTCTTTATCGAGCTCTTGAGTGGTAATGATTCGCGCATAGCCCGTGTTATTCTCAAACCCCGTTTTGATATCAACCACTTCCAGATGCAAAGGCGACGGTATACTGATCGTCCTGGCCAGGGCCTCCTGGCTGCTGTAAGAGGTATTCTGAACTTTTACGCCCTTGTCAAGCGTCAAATTGACAACAGTTTCATTGTTATCTGCCTTACCCGCATTCGAGAAAGCCAATACGACGGACGTTTCGTTCTGAGAAGGCAGTATCCTGTAATCCAGGGGCTGAGCGCCCGAAATGATTTTCAACTTTTCTGCCACATTCTGACCATTGACCGGGTAGTTGAAAACCAGTCGTAACCTGGCTTCATGGCGGCCAGTTTCCTGTGATAATGCCCACCAGCTCTCCGACTCGACCAACTGCAGGTATGGTGTATGAAAACCGATAGGATCTTTGGACACTTTGAGTTTCTTATCGCTTCCCGACTTCCCGGTGATCAGGTCTGTAAGCTGTGCCTTATACGAGGTAGCAACGCCGAACCCAGCTACCGGTGAGAACACGAGCTCGTTCGGCGCGGTCCATTTGAATTTCCCCCGAACTGCCGGTTCAAACTGTACGTACTGCGTCGAGTCCCAGCTGTTGAGCGCGTCATTCGAAACCAGGTCTTTGTTAAATGTAAAAACCAGGTTCTGCGATTGCCCCACCTCCTCCGTAAAGTTGGTCCCCGCGATACGGATTTCATTGAATGAAGAGCAGCTATTAAAAAACCAGACAAGCAGAAGAAGGCAAAAAGAACACGGGATGGAAGTCTTTTTCATAGGAAGGAAGATATAAAAAACGGATGATTTTTATGATTAAAAACCATCCGTCTAAATTAGCTTATATAAGTTAATTCGCTTTAAATAACCGCTTTCAAATGATTCAACGGCGCTTCTATGAGATTTTACGGTAACCGCTTCCTCAGAACGCCTGCATTACTTCTTCAATCGGTTTTGCTCCTTCAAAGAAAGATAGCAACCTGACCAGAATTCCCTCCACCACCGCGTCGGGGCATGAGGCTCCGCAGGTGAGCATGATCCGCACGGGCGATTTCGCGGGCAAATAGTTTTCCGTTACGATTTCTTCCTTTTTATGAAGGTCAAAATGCCGGATCAAATGCCGGTCGAGAATTTTGTTGACTGATTCGATAAAATAAGTAGGAAACTTTTGCTCGCACAGCTCAACCAGGTGGGATGTATTGGAACTGTTATATCCTCCCGCCACGATCACCAGATCCGCTTCATGGGTCAGCAATGCATAAGTGGCGTCCTGATTATCGTTGGTTGCGTAGCATAATGTGTCGCGCGTGTTGGCAAAGCGGTCTTCCACCTGCTCGGGACGAAGGCTGTAATGCCGGATCATCACGTTTTTGAGGTAATCGGCAATGCCCTGCGTGTCAGAAGCAAGCATGGTGGTCTGGTTAACCACCCCGATTCGCTGCAAATGCTGCTCCGGATCGAACCCTGCTGAATATTGGTTTTGAAAATCTTCGAAAAACTGCGAAGCGGGCTTCTCGCCGGTCATGTAAGACGCCAGCAGTTGCGCCTGCTTCATGTTCTCCACAACGACAGTCGGCGCATTCTCCTTGCTATGTGAAAAAGTTGCCCTTGTTTCTTCATGATTAGGCTTTCCGTGCACGACGATCGTATAGTTCTTCTCTCCGATCTGCGCCGCCCGGTTCCATACCTTTTCCACAAAGGGGCAGGTGGTGTCATATACATACGCATTCACGCCGAGCTGAGACAGTTTCTGCTGGTTTTCCACAGTTGTTCCGAAGGCAGGCACGATGACAATATCTTCCGCCGTCAAATGCTCCCAGCCGATCAGCTGATTTCCTTTTGTATCCATAATAAACTGAACACCGCGTTCCATCAGATCCCGGTTCACATCCGGATTATGGATCATTTCACTTAGCAGGAAAATGCGTTTGCCCGGGTTCTCGGCGATAGCCTTGTACGCAATGTCGATCGCATTCTCGACTCCGTAACAGAAGCCAAAGTGCCGTGCGATCAGGAATTGCACGGGTCCGAAGTCCAGCACGGTCGGCGAATAATCCCGTTTCAGTTTGTCGTTCTTACGACGAAATTCCTTGATCGGCGTAATGATACGGCTCCGGTAAAAATCGGGGATATTGAATGTTTTCATTTACTAAAATCGGTAGATTGCCCGTAGCGACAGGCCACAACGTTTCGAGTCACAAAGATACGCGGCCTTACCGTACAACAACGCACGTCAGTTCATTGTTCGGTCAAGCCATTTTCAAAATATTTTTAAAATGAATGCAACATGTAGTAGAAAGCATTGTCTTTGGTTCAGAACGTTCAAAATATAAACCTTCTGCTTGAAAACACAAATCTACCCCGACCGGCACGTCGAACTGGTGGAGCGTTGTAAACTCGGAGAGCGTAAAGCACAATACGAGTTGTACAAACATTACTCCAAAGCCATGTTCAACATCTGCATGCGGATATTAAACCATATGGGAGAGGCTGAGGACGCTCTGCAGGAGGCCTTCGTGGATGCATTCACGAACCTGCACCAGTTCCGGCAACAGTCTACCTTTGGGGCCTGGTTGAAGCAAATTGTTGTCAACAAGGCGATCAACCACATGCGGAGCAGGAAGGTGAAATGGGTAGAAATTGACGAATTCCAGGAAACACTGGAGCAGAGTGACCGTAATGAGGATTCTTTCGGACTGGACGAGAGCGACACTACGCTTGAAATAGAAAGGGTACGGAATGCGGTACAAAAATTGCCGGACGGCTACCGGGTGGTCCTTAGTCTCTATCTTTTCGAAGGCTACGACCATGAGGAAATCGGGGAGGTGCTCGGGATCAGTGAAACAACGTCCCGGACACAATACATGCGGGCGAAGCGTAAATTGACCGAGATCTTGGTTCGGTAACGGAACGGTCAAATGTAGTCAGGAATGGTCAGAAATAGTCAGATTGGAGAGAAACAACAAATGACAACTCTTGACAAAACATGACCGCGCGGCGGACCGCAATAAATGACAAACGCAGCACCAGGAGTAAAAGATGTTGACCCTTAAACTATACGGATTTGAGACTATTATTTACACTTGACAAGTTAATTAATCTATGAAAAATTCTTCTGATAAAAAGGATCGATTGGAGCGGTTTGTGCGAGATAACAGGGATGGATTTGATACTTTCTTACCGCAGGATTCTTTGTGGAGTCAAATTGAGAGCCAATTACATAATGAGATTCCGATAGTATCCGAAAAATCGAAAAAAAAAATCAGGCGGCTGAATAATCCGTATTTCGATTGGCGAATTGCCGCCGGGGTGTTCCTGGCGCTGGGGATCGGATTTTTGGTTTACCTCAATAACGAGTATGGCATTACCCGTGACCCTAATGTGGCCCTGAAAGTCCCCGCCTATGCCCGCGAATTCAATCAATACAATGTTGCAATAGACCAAAAAAGGGAGGAGATCATTAAACTCGCCCGGAACAACCCCGAGCTGTACAAGGATTTCTCTGCCGATTTGGAAAGTCTGGAGACGAGTTACAAAAACTTGCGTTCCAACTTATCGAACGCCCCTAACCAGGAAGCATTGCTGGAAGCAATGGTTCAGAATCTGCAATTGCAGGTCGATCTGCTGAACCAACAACTGGAAATTTTGCAACGCATTAACAAAGTGAAAAATGACAACGATAAAGAAAATAGCAACGCTCCTGTTATTTAGTGCGATTTCCGCACTGCCGCAGGTTGCCAGCGCAGCATCTGGTCCCGACGATTCCGAACAAAACGGGCTGGTCGAAAAGCGAAGAAATATTGTAAAGATTTTTGATGTCAAAAAAAGCGATGCACTGGAAGTCGATAACCAGTTCGGGCTCGTAAAAGTGAACCTTTGGGCCAAAGAAGAGATCAAAGTTGAAATTGTGGTTACCGCTAATGCTCCCTCCGATTCGCGCGCCTCGGAATATCTCAGTGCTGTGAATGTCGATGAAAAACGGATAAAAAACGTGATCAGCCTGACTACGCGAATCGACCGTAACCAGTTTGGAGGCAATAGCTGGAATAACAGGAAGGGTGACAAGAATTTCATCCAGATCGATTACACGATCTACATGCCTAAGGAAAATGCCTTGACCGTCCGCAACAAGTTCGGGAACACCGACATCCCCGCTTTCCATGCGCCGCTGACCGTCGATTCGAAGTACGGCAACTTTATGGCGAATGTCCTCGATAACGCCGATAATGTGATCGATGTGCGATATGGAAGCGCCAAAATCGGGAAAATGGATGGTGGTAAACTGGAATTTCAGTACTCAAACCTCAAACTTGATCAGGCAAAAAAGATATGGCTGAATAACAAGTTCGGAGACCTCAGCATCGGCGATGTCACGAACCTGGATGCCGATATCGATTACTCCGGTGCTAAAATCGGCACGATCAGAGGTACGGGCAAAATCAAGCTGAATTATTCCGGCAACTTCAAAATTGACGAACTGACCAATTCAGCGCAGAACGTTGACATACAGGCCGCCTACTCCTCGGTGATATTGCCGGCCGAAGCCAACCAGTTCAATGTGACGGTGACGTACGGCAATTTCAGTTACCCTGCAACGAATGTGAACTTTTCAATGCAGCCGGAAAAAGACGGCCGACATGACAAAATGAAGCAATACCAGGGAAAAATCGGGACCGGATCGGGAACAAAGATCACTATCAACTCCCGCTTTGGCGACGTTAAACTGAAAGATTAAAGTTCTCCTCTCACTCTTCCAGCAATACATTATACCTGAAATCCAACGGATCGAAGGCGTTGTATAGCTTCTGAATGAACTGAGGGTCGTTGATATAAAAATTCAGCAGGTTATCAAACCGTTCCTGGGCGATTCCGTTCGGGAACAGTTTGTTTTTAAGGGTCAGTAATTGCTCAATCTCTGACTCGTGATTGCGCTCTTCAGCACGGATAATACGCTTTTCAAGATGCTTAAGTGAATTGAGCAGGCGCGTTTGTTCCGCTTTTACAGCCCCATGCATGGTCTGATCGACCTCCGTAGCTTTGGCTAGAATCTCATCGAAAATCGCATTGAACGCCTCTTTTTGGTCGTTCAGATTGAGGACGTGCTCCGTATTACGCTCGATAAATATTTTACGCAGGGCCACCTCGTCGAGGAAGAGATCTTTATAATCTATCTTTAACTTTTGGGCTTTCTTATATTGGTGGCCATTGATGTACAGCGCAAAATTGCGTGGCATCAGCATGGGATAGGGTACGTTGAAATGCTCGAAAACGCCTTTCAGCTGCATCCAATATGGCACCTCTGACGGCCCACCTATATACGCAAGATTTGGCAAAATTACTTCCTCATACAATGGCCGGAGGATCACATTCGGGCTGAAACGTTCCGGATTGGTTTCCGCCAGTGCCAACAATTGTGGTTCGGTAAATTCCAGCTCGGTATTCAGCACTTTAAAAACGTCGCCCTCACGCACGATACGCTCGCGCAGGTTGTCGTCTAGATAGAAGAAATTGATTTCGCGCGCATGCAGGGGAGTGTGGTAGCCGAGCGCATTCAGGCGGGAAGTGGTTTCAGTAACGAGTTTTTCCGAAATGGAGTCTTTCAGTTCCTCTGTAATGACCGGCAGGAAGTGTCGTTTTAGATGGGCATTGTCGGCATCGAGACTAACGAGCCCATAACGTCCGAAAAGTTCGTGCATGTAACATCGTACCGCGTCGGCCAATGTGTTGTTTTCCAGATATGCCTTCGCAAAGAGCAACGGCTTATCAGGCAATTGCTTCAAAATCCCGGCCAGTTCCTTAGGATTCAGCTTCCCTACGGCGCCTTTATGCTCTCCGGTCCATTTGTGGGTCTGCCCGAAAAGATGGAAGGAGGCAATTTCTTCAAAATCATGGTCTTCGGAAGCCATCCAGTAAATGGGTACGAAATTGTATTCGGGGTATTTCGCTTTGAGGGCTTCGGCGAGCTTGATGATCGTGATGATCTTGTATATAATGTACAACGGGCCTGTGAAAATATTCAGCTGATGACCGGTCGTTACTGTGAATGTATTCTCCTCCAACAATGCCGAAAAATCGGGCAGTGAGGGCAGGCCGCGGTATTGCTCCGTCAGCACGTCGACAAGCGTCTTTCTTTTCTCCCGGTCAAAGCTCTTTTTATTCAAAATCACTTTCTCAGCATTTTCCAGCGTCGGAAAAGTACCGTAGAAAGCTTCCAGTGTCGGTTTCTGATCCAGATAGTCCAGCAATAATGCAGGAAACTGGCCTGTGGTACGCAGATCCACGGAATGCAATGTCATGAAAGGTGGCTTTTCAGTAGCGAGTAGAGAATCCAACGTAAATATTTTTGCTATTTAAATCAAAAAGAAACCTTCTACCTAACGAGAAAGATGTCGATTTTGGTTTCCCAAAATTGCGCAATTTGAGATAGAATAAAAAACCTTTTGCCAAGTTACAAAAAAGCCGCACCTGAGTCAGATACGGCTTTCAACAGATACATTTTGGCTTTTAGTTGTGCAGGTAAACTACCTGAGATATCTTATAGTTTCTAGAAAACATAGTCATTTTTGGCGATCAGCTCGTCGGCGATCCTTCGACGGGCATCTTTTAGGTTTGTGGGGGCGATCTTTGTGAACCGCTTCAGGCCCATCAGCATCACGCTCAGCTCGTCGCTTTCCGCGAAGCTGGTAATGGCAGCCCGGCCAGCATGGTTCACCCGTTCCACAGCACGGTTCAGGTAGATCAGCGCCATGTCTTTCTTCAAAATATGCGCGTCATTCCCCTCCACTCCTACACTTTTCTCAACCCTCAGCAATACTGATTCGGCTACATATATCTCTATGACCATGTCTGCCAGGTTCATGATGATTTCCTGTTCGTCGGAAAGTTTCATCATAAACTTCTGAACCGCAGCGCCGGCAACCATCAACGCTGCCTTTTTCAGATTTTTGATCACCTTCTTTTCAGCCGCAAACAATACTTCATCCTCAACCGCGCTAAAATCCGGGATTGACAAAATTTCCTTGCCCACCGCCGTAGCCGGCCCCATCAGGTCGAGCTGACCTTTCATGGTACGTTTGAGCAGCATATCGACGACCAGAAGCCGGTTTATTTCATTGGTACCCTCAAAAATGCGGTTGATACGGCTATCCCGGTAAGCCCGATCCATGGGTGCATCGGCAGAAAAACCCATCCCTCCATAAATCTGAACTCCTTCGTCGACAACGAAATCGAGCACTTCGGATCCGTGGACTTTCATGATCGCGCATTCAATCGCGAATTCCTCCAATGCTTTCAGTTTAGCCTCCGAGTCGGCCAATCCCTGTTCCTTGAACGACAGAATGAGGTCATCGATGTTTTGGCCTACACGATACGCCGCCGACTCAGTAGCAAACATTCCTACTGCCATTTCCGCCAGTTTGTGCTTAATGGCCCCGAAAGCAGCGATCGGCACGCCGAATTGCTTCCGTTCATTGGCATACTCAATTGCCTGGACAGCCACTCGCTTCGCGCCGCCCAGAGCAGCGGCTGCGAGTTTAATTCTTCCGATATTCAGAATATTGACGGCAATTTTGAAGCCATTGCCCCTTTCCGAAAGCATATTTTCCACCGGCACCAGGCAATCATTAAAGAACAATTGACGTGTGTCGGAGCCTTTGATACCCATTTTGTGCTCGGGCTCATTCATCGTGATCCCGCCAAAAGACTTTTCGATGATGAACGCGGTCAGGTTCTTGTCCGTCTGCCCATTCTCCTCCACTTTGGCAAAAACAATGAATATATCTGCGAAACCACCATTGGTGATCCACATCTTCTGCCCGTTGATCCTATACTGCGTGCCATCCTCTGTCAGCTTCGCCTTCGTTTTGCCGGAGTTGGCATCAGATCCCGAATCCGGCTCTGTAAGGCAGTAAGCCGCCTTCCATTCTCCGGAAGCCAGTTTGGGCAGATACTTTTCTTTTTGTGATTCATTGCCATAATACAGAATGGGCAATGTCCCGATGCCCGTGTGGGCAGAAAGCGCGACGGAAAATGAATTTCCAGCCCCGGTAGCCTCGGCTACCAGCATCGAAGTATTAAAATTCATACCAAACCCTCCGTATTCCTCGGGTACCACCGTTCCCAGCAATCCAAGCTCGCCCGCCTTATCCATAAGCTCTGCGATCATTGCCGGACTTTTCGCCTGATCGATCTCATCCAGGTGGGGCCACACTTCCCTGGCGAGAAAATCGCGGCAGGTATCAGCAATCATGCGCTGCTCTTCATTAAATTCTTCCGGAATAAAAATCTGGCTGGCGGGTGTTTCCTTAATAAGAAATTCGCCCCCTTTGATGGACGTCTGGTTTAGTGCTGCAACGGACATAGCTGAATGCGGGTTAATCAGGAACGATTGCAAAGTATGCTTGCATACTATTGCAGGTTACGCAAATATAATTTATAACAATTATTATGCAAGCATACTATTATTAAATAATGCAATATGACCATCCCATCGCGGTGATAGGATGGTCATAAGCTATCTACTTTTTAAGTATCTTAAATTGTTTCAGGAAAGTGCCGTTATTTTCCACCCGGATAAAATAGATTCCCGAAGAGAGTCCGATCTCGTCCAGGTCGAAATGGGCAAGGTCGTCCGAAACTTTTACCACACTATTGGTAATGGGGATCCGCTTCCCGCTCACCGAGACAATCTCATAGCTGAGGCTATCTCCGGGCTGGAACGCAGGCAGCTTGATGTTAACAATGCTTTCTGCGGGATTAGGATAAAATGCCCAATCGTCCATATTCTTGGCGATGTTGGCCTTGTCGCCATCCGAAATCCCAAATTCGATTGAGTTCGTCACCACCGCCGAATCCTCTTTGAATGCGGTAACCGTGAGGGTGTAGCGCCCTACGTAGGGAGCAAAGCCGGATGCATTTTCATACAATGCATAGGGAAAAACAGATGTTGTCGATTTTTTGCGGTAAGGCCCGTTCAAATCGAATGAAACCTTGTCGTATTCAAAATTGCCATAGGCGTACATGTTCAGCAATGGCGGCAGGGAGTCATAAGGAATGACATCATCACCGGATAGTTTCCTGATAACCCGCTGGTCGACCTTACTGCCTGCCTGTACGAGTTCAAAACGTATCTCTGGAATTTGAACCAGCAGAACGAGCGGAATCTCTACATAAGCGCCCGCATTGTCATATGCCCGGATGATAAGACGGTACTCTCCTTCTTCAGTAGGCGTTCCAGAAAAAACATTCAAGGCGAAACTAAGCCACGAAGGACGATTTTGCACAGAGATCGAGGAAATATAGCCATCCGGGTCTCCAAAGATGTTGGTCGGCAAAATGTAGTTGAAAGGCATGTTAATCTGCGCATATTTAACCGGCAGCGTGCTGCTCGCGAAAGGCGGTGCATTGAGGAACTGCGGCTCTACGACCTTGATCGTAAAGTAGGTTTCTACAAATGCATTCAAATCATCATAGGCCTTCAGGATAATGCGATAGTCGCCTAATTTGTTAGGCGTCCCACTCAAAACTCCATTCGTGTATTTAAGCCAAGAAGGAAGTTCGCTGGCTTCTACCCTGGTGATATCTCCGTCCGGATCGGTAAAGGCGGTTTTAGGGATGGTGAATGTAAAAGCCTTATCGATGGCCACCATCTGATTGGAGAAATTACTGTCGACGGTTGGCGGCTTGTTGGCATTCTCTCTGGTATCTACCCTGATTGTGAAGAATGCCTCCGTAGCGCCGCCTTCATCATCGATACCCTTCACCTGAATCCGGAAATCACCTAATGCTGTCGGTCTGCCGCGCAGGAAGCCTCCTTCATAGCGCAGCCATGCGGGCAATGTGCCCACTTCCACCCTCACCACTGTGCCGTCCACATCCGAAAATGTGTCGATGGGAAGTTTATAGTTAAAATCCTTATTCACAGGAATGATCTGCATGGGCACCGGCCTGAATACATATGGCGCGTGATTAGACGCATCGTCCCAGTAGCTAGGCGACAGCAAATCCTCCACCAGGTGAATGCGCACCGGCCTCGGGCGGGCGGGGTCTGCATAGGCACGCTTGGCCCACTCGTCGTAAACAACGCCCTGGGCTCCTCCTTTTTCGGTCGCGGCTGAAAGCCGGTAGCTTACCGAATCCGCATAAACAATCGGCTTCATGGGTTGGGTAAGCCAGTTGGCTACGCCTTGCCTCAGGAAGCCTTCCGCACGGGCCATCTGCTCTTTCTGCGACACAACGACCGCCACCACATTGGCTCCGTGCTCGAAGTTCTCATTGATCTGCTTCATGTGCGCATTATTGTCAAGGTAAGAGTTGACAAAAAGCTCATTACAGATCACAAATCCCGGCGGGGCATCGCTTTTTAGAATATCCACTGACCAGCGGTGATCATGCGTAGCCAGGTTGTCATTGACTTTGATTCCGTCCGTTTTTTCGTTCAGATCCAGAAAACCCAATGTGCCTCTTGTGGCGGACTGCGAGTCGAATACCGATCCGTAATCGGAAACGTATTTGATGGTCGGGTCGATCGACTTGACAGCGGCTACCATTTGCTCCACATACTTCTTGAAAACGATATGCCTGTAAATGTACCAGTCCTTGCCGTACCGCTGGCGAAAGGAAAGGTTGGGCTCCCAGGATGTTGCCGGCGGGTTGGCCTCGTCAAATGACTTGAAGGTCATACCCCACAAAAAGTTGATCCGCTCGATCTTTTTATAATGCTGCTTAACAAACTCCTTGAACCCTTTTACCATCGACGGAGAGTAATCGTAAACCGCAGCTTCGTCCTTCCCGTCGACGATAAGTCCTCCCGGATATTCGCCCTCCTGGGTTCCCGTGTTGGTAACCGACACATACAGCAGCTTCTTTTCAGTTTGCAAATACTTGTATCTTGTTACGACCTCTTTCAGAAAAGCAACGCCTTTGTCGACGATCGGTTGGTTGTCAAAGCCGAAGGAGGTATCCTGGTAGCCGCTGAGCAATGGCTTGTTGGAGTGGCTGAACTGGCTATCGGAAACTTCCCAAAAGCCCTTGATGCGTGTGCTATGCCTGCCAAGATGGATCCGCAAGGCCACCTTCATTCCAAGGTCCGTCGCGATCTTGATCTGATCATCGTATTTCGCCCATTGCGGCTTTTCGGTCGGAGAGCTAAAATAAACCTTATCCCAGGGAATAGTGATGTAAACGGCATTGAGTCCGAACTGTTTGGCCGACCTGATCAGGTCCGGTTCAGGACCAATATCATCGGGATTAGTGAGATTCAGGAGCATTAGCGCCATGTAGCGCTGGGTATCTATTTCCAGTGTCCGTTGCTGACTCTGCCCCCAAACCGTGCTCCAAGACACGGTTACACAGGTCAGCAAAAAAAACACCCGGGCCAAACATTTGAACTCGCACGTAGAATTGAGCATACTATTGATTTCTGTCAATTAATTCTATCCACTCCTTATATCCATTTTCCACATTGAACCGGCTTGCAACGGCAATGCTTTTTATACTGTCGGTTTTCACTTCTCCGCTCATAACCGACCGCATTGCCCGGACCATCTGCCCGACACTCAGGTCATCCGTCACGACACCCATTCCATCCTGGACAAATTCAGAAACACCTCCGGAAGGAAAGGAAACAATGGGCTTACCCAGCAGCGCGGATTCAATCATCACCAATGGAAAAGGGTCTTGCCGGGAGGTTAGCAGAAAACCATTTCCCATATTAAGGTAATTATAATAATCTTCTTTCTGCTTACCAGTCAAATGAATTTTCGTGGCAGACGTGTTGCGGGCACAACGCTGCTCCGTATAATACACCAATCCATCGTCGATTGCTGCACCTACCCACACCAGATGCACATTGGGATCATTCAGCTCCCCGGCGATGTCAGGCAACATATCGAAGCCTTTCCGCTCGGAGGTCATCCCCGAAAGTACCCAAACAAAAGCCTCTGCCGGAATACCCAATTTTCGCCGGATCTCCGCCGCACGGTTGTCATCTTTTTTCACCAGTGACTGATCGATGAAAGAGTAAAGCAACCCTACATTCTTCCCTCCTGCATGTATCAATGAGTCGCAGGTCGTTTGGGAACATCCGATCAGCAGATGCGAATAGTCTACGATACTCTTAAAATCCGGTGCGCTCAGGTATGCGTAGGTTAGCGGCATTTCGTGAAAGTGCGTGATCACTTTGATCGAGAACTCTTTCGCGACCACGATCGTCTCCGGTATCATGGTTGTATTCACATACCAGAAATCCGCTTTGAAATCGCGGGCGAGCTTGCGCAGGTGCCGGAGTGTGGGGTTCACGCCCAGGTGAAAGGAGATTTTTTGGATCGTGTTGAATTTGCGCGGCGCAATGTGAATGGGAATGTCGTCCGGGAACTCAGCCAGTAGTTCTCCGTTTGCAAAACTTACGATGCCTACTTCAAAACGGGAGCGATCTATTTTTTTCAGAATGTACAACAGCATCATTTCCGATCCTGTCCGTGTGGCATAGGGTGTAAAAAAGAGTATTCTTTTTTTATTGCTATTCATGCAGAGGCAGTTAAGAGATCGATGTTCTCCTGTGGCTTGATTTTGTACAAACCTTTTTTCAGAAACAGCGTTTTCCAGAAATATTTTAATAAAACGCGGGTCTTTCTAACATATATATGCTGTGTACGAAGTTCTGAAAAAGGATTCCCACTCTTTTTCAGATTGAAAAGCATTTTCCATGCGTACACCACTGGTACCATAAACAGATAGTGCAAAATCAGCAGCAGATATTGAGCAATCCCATATTGCTTTCGCACCCACAAGAAATTGGATATCTGCATTTGCGTACTAAACCGGTTAATCCAGGAAATATTCGTCCGGCGGAACGGGTTATTATTTTCCAGGTGTATAAATGTACAATCCTGAAAGTAACACAACTTACCCAACTGCCCAAGCCGGCCCGACCATTCCACATCTTCTCCGTACATAAAGAAATCCTTGCTGAAACCTCCGGTTTTTTCAAAGCCTTCCTTTCTGACAAACATAAATGCCCCCACCAGCCAATCGTGCTGATCCGGGTCTGCATAAGCCGGTTCCGGATAAAGTTGATTGATGAGCTTATCTACCAGACCGCTTGGCGGCAGAATAAAAAAAGTCTTCCTGAACTCATTGAAACTTTTATAGAAAGGCATCGGTGTGCCGTCGGGGTAGTATTGCAAGGCACCACAAGCGATAATGTCCCGACGCTCGTTCATGCGGTCAAAGCACCGGCGAATCACATTATCGGTAAGCAGCGTATCTGCATTCAGCAACAGGAAATACTTGCCCTGCGCTATTTCCATGCCCCGGTTGTTGGCAATTCCGAAACCCGCATTGTACTCCATGTCGATCCAGCGCAACTCGGGATAAACCGCCCTTACCGATGCTCCACCGCCATTCCCCGGATCATTATCTACTACAATTACCTCAAAAGCAACCCCGGAAGTGTACCGATAGATAGAGTTTAAGCAATTGATGATAAGTTGAGGGGTTCTGTAATTAATGATGACAATGGATACATCCATGAAAAAAACGTGCATGTTAGACGGGCAAAAATAAAGAATCTCCCCGGAAGATGGTTAACACTTCCGGGGAGACCCTCAAATTAGCATCGATTGTTAGCCTACGGCCTAATAAAGCCTTTCATAAATTCCGGCAACTCCCTGGCCGCCGCCTACGCAAGCTGTTACCATCCCATATTTCTGGTTCCGGCGCTCCATTTCATTGAAAAGCTGGACTGAAAGCCTGGCGCCAGTTGAACCCAGCGCGTGGCCGAGCGCTATGGCACCCCCATTGGGATTTACAATTTCAGGGTTGATGTCCAGTTCCTGGATTACGGCCAGCGATTGGGCTGCAAAAGCTTCATTCAGCTCGATCTGATCAATATCCCCCAGCTGCAATCCGGCCTGTTTCAATGCAATGGGAACCGCCGCGACAGGCCCTATGCCCATGATGCGCGGCTCCACACCTGCGGTCGCGTAAGACATCATGCGGGCAATGGGTTTTAATCCTAACTCATTCACCATTCTTTCGGACATTACCATCACAAACGCCGCGCCGTCCGAAGTTTGGGAAGAATTCCCTGCCGTTACGGATCCGCCCGCTGCAAATACCGGTTTCAGCTTATTTAATGCCTCAACGGTAGTATCACCCCGCGGCCCTTCGTCCTGACTGATGACGGTCTCCTTCGTTTTTTTCTTCCCGGAAGCTGCGTCGAAATAGGTCTCTTTCACGGTAACAGGCACAATGCCTTCAGCAAACCAGCCTTCCTTCTGCGCCCTCAGCGCTTTTTGGTGCGACTGAAAAGAAAATTCATCCTGCTTTTCCCTGCTGATATGGAAATCGGCGGCAACCTGTTCGGCTGTCAAACCCATGCTCAAATAGTAATCTGGATTGGTGTGGGCTATCTCGTAGTTCAATGCGGTCTTCCAGCCCATGGTCGGCACCATTGACATGGACTCGGTACCTCCGGCGATAATGCATTCGGCCATCCCAGCGTGGATTTTGGCCGATGCCATCGCAATCGCCTCCACTCCCGAGCCGCAATACCGGTTGATGGTAATACCCGAAACACTCTTGGGCAGCGCAAGCAATGCAACATACCGGCCCATTTGCATACCCTGCTCGGCCTCAGGCACCGCATTACCCACAATCACGTCATCAACTCTTGCGGGATCCAATGAAGGCACCGCTTCCAGTAAGTGTTTGATCACCGCCGCACCGAGATCGTCAGGTCGTGTGAACCGAAAGCCGCCTCTCGGGGCTTTCCCTACCGCACTTCGATAACCGGCAACAATGTATGCATTCATATTTAAGTAATGTTTTGAAATCGGTGGATGAAAGCAGGCCCAGAGGATAGTATGCCTGCATACTATTGGTAAAAATAGAAATTAATCATAAAACAACAAACCGCCGGAATTTGTTTTCCGGCGGTTTGCAATTACCAGGTCTTTGCTGATGGAGAATTAATTTCTAGGAAGGAATATGTCCTTCTTCCAGCTGTTTGGGTCGCTTTGCGGCGTCGGGCATGACGATCCAAAGGATGATGTAAAAAAGGATTACCGGGAAAGTGACTGGTATAAAGACTGCGAGTACCAGAAGCACCCGGACAATCGTAACGTCGATCTCGAAGTAATCTGCAAGTCCGGAGGCTACACCGCCGATCATCTTGTTGCTGGTATTGCGGAATAATCTATTGTGGTTCATGGCTATATCTGTTTATTTCGTTTTGATGTTTCAAAGGTACTATGCATTGCCAAGTAGTGAATTCAATTGTGTATAAACGGTCACAGGGCCTTAACACGGGTTGTTTTTAGTGATTAATTATGTAGTCCCTTGCTGATTTACACAACCTTATCAGGTATCTCACATCATACGGGCGAAAGCGAAACCCGGGTACAGGAAAAAGATTAGATATGCATTAGGATTCTCACAGATGTTGCGTAATACTATTGGCAATGAATTACCTTTGGGGCTCTAACAAAGAGTTTTGCTGACAATCTGGCATCCGGTTTGTGGCAGGCTCAATATTTTTTAAAGAAAAAACCGGTTAAAAACATACATCACAATCATGTTTAAAATATTTTCCAAGCTGTTTGGCACAAAATCAGAACGGGATTTGAAGGAACTGACCCCGTACGTTGATAAAGTCAGTGCCGAATATGCGTTACTTGCCTCCCTTTCGAACGACGAACTACGGGCGCAGTCTGCGAGCCTGAAACAACATATTGCGGATAAACTTAAATCCGTCGACGAACAAATCGCAGCATTGAGACAGCAGGCTGCCGACGAGCCCAATGTGGACAGCAAGGAAGCGATATTCAAGCGGATTGATGCGCTGGAACTGGACCGGAACAAAGAACTTGAAAAAGTATTGCTCGATATTCTTCCAAAAGCATTCGCGATCGTCAAAGACACTGCACGCCGCTTTACTGAAAATGATCAGCTGGAAGTAACCGCTAACCAATTTGACCGCGAAATTTCTACCAGAAAGTCAAATGTGACCATTAGCGGCGATAAAGCACACTGGAACACTACCTGGGACGTAATCGGCCAGCCAATCAAATGGAACATGATCCACTACGACGTGCAGCTGATCGGTGGCGTGGTACTCCATCAGGGTAAGATATCCGAAATGGCTACGGGTGAAGGTAAAACGCTCGTTGCTACACTACCTTCCTTTTTGAATGCATTAGCCGGTCAGGGCGTCCACATCGTAACGGTGAACGATTATCTGGCCAAACGCGATGCCGAATGGAATGCCCCTCTTTTTGAATTTCACGGCCTAAGCGTCGATTGTATCGACCGTCACCAGCCCAATACAATCGCCCGTAGGAACGCATACAAGGCAGATCTTACCTACGGAACCAATAATGAGTTCGGGTTTGACTACTTGCGTGACAATATGTCACGCACGCCGGAAGAGCTCGTTCAGCGGAAACACCACTTTGCAATGGTCGATGAGGTCGATTCCGTTCTGATCGATGACGCCCGGACGCCATTGATCATCAGCGGTCCGGTACCGCGCGGCGATGAGCAGGAATTTCTGGAACTGAAACCACGCGTTTCGCGGATAGTGGAAGCACAGAAACGTCTGGCCATGGACTTTCTGAACGATGCCAAAAAGAAAATTACTGCCGGCGATAAAAAAGAAGGCGGACTCGCATTGTTCCGCGCACACCGTGGTATGCCAAAGTACAAGCCTTTGATCAAGTATCTCAGCGAGTCTGGTATCAAGGCCATCATGCAGGAATCTGAATCGATTCACCTGGCCGAAAACCAGAAGCTGATGCCACAGGCAGATGCACCGCTCTATTTTACCATCGACGAGCGTCATAACAGCATCGAACTCACTGAGAAAGGGATCGACTTCCTGACAGGCGAATCCGAAGAAACCAATTTCTTCATCCTTCCCGATATCGCGGTGGATCTGGATGCGATCGAGAAAGACGCTTCCCTTACAGAACATGACCGCGTGATCCAGAAAGAAGCTTTGATCCGCGACTATTCCGTTAAAACAGCCCGCATTCACACCGTTAACCAGCTGTTGAAAGCATTCACGTTGTTCGAGAAAGATGTCGAGTACGTGATTATGGACGGTAAAGTCAAAATCGTAGATGAGCAGACAGGTCGTATCATGGAAGGCCGCCGCTACTCGGATGGCTTGCACCAGGCGATCGAAGCCAAAGAAAATGTACGCGTAGAGGATGCAACGCAGACTTATGCGACGGTTACCCTGCAAAACTACTTCCGGATGTATCACAAGCTGGCCGGTATGACCGGGACGGCGGAAACGGAGGCGGGTGAATTTTGGGAAATCTATAAACTGGACGTGGTATCGATCCCAACCAACAAGGGCATCGTCCGTAAAGACCAGGAAGACAAAGTATATCGTTCTGTTCGCGAAAAGTACAATGCTGTAACGGACGAGATCGTCGAACTGGTGGAAGCCGGCAGACCTGTACTCGTGGGTACAACCTCGGTGGAAAACTCGGAGATCATTAGCCGCATGCTGACCCTCCGTAAAATTCCGCACCAGGTACTGAACGCAAAGCAACACCAGCGGGAAGCGGAAGTTGTTACGGAAGCGGGGAAACCAGGCACTGTAACCATCGCTACCAACATGGCAGGTCGTGGTACCGACATTAAACTGACCCCCGAATCAAAACAAGCGGGCGGTCTGGCGATCATCGGTACGGAAAGACACGAAAGCCGCCGCGTCGACCGCCAGCTGCGCGGTCGTTCGGGACGCCAGGGTGACCCGGGCTCATCACAGTTCTTCGTATCGCTGGAAGATAACCTGATGCGACTTTTCGGCTCCGACCGGATGGCGAAGGTAATGGACCGCATGGGCCTCGAAGAAGGCGAAGTAATCCAGAGCAGCATGATCACTAAGTCGATCGAAAGAGCTCAGAAGAAGGTGGAGGAAAATAACTTCGGTATGCGGAAACGTCTTCTGGAATACGATGACGTGATGAACTATCAGCGTGATGCGATTTATACACGCCGTCGTAATGCGCTGTTCGGGGATCGTCTTGCGGTGGACATTGCCAATACCTTGTTCGATGTGTGTGATGAAATCGTCAACACCGCGGGAACCTATGCCGAGCTTGAACTCGCTACGATCACGACCCTGGGTATGGAGGTTCCATACAGCGAAACCGAATTTGGATCATTGAAGCCTTCGGAGCGGATCCAGAAGCTTTATGAAGCCGCTGAGCAACAATATCAGGGCAAAAACAATAATATCTCGGAAAAGGCATTGCCGGTATTGCGTTCGATCCATGCGGAACGTGGTGCAATGATCTCTGAGATCATGATACCCTTCAGTGACGGGATCCGTCAGGCAGGTGTAGTAGTAGGCTTGCAGAAAGCCATTGAAAGCCAGGGTAAAGAAATCACCCGCGAAATGGAAAAAGCCATTGTGCTTTCTCTGATCGATCAGGAATGGAAAGAGCATTTGCGTGAGATGGATGATCTGAAACAATCGGTCCAAAATGCGGTGTTTGAACAAAAAGACCCATTGCTGATTTACAAATTCGAGTCTGTTGAGCTATTTAAGCGCTTCCTGAGCAAAGTTAACTTTGACATGATCTCCTTCCTCATGAAGGCCGACATCCCGCAGGAAGAAGAAGCTCCCGCCACGGCAGTACCGCAACAAGTGCGCCGGCCGGCCCCGGCCCCTGAACTCCACACCAACCGCGAAGAAGAATTCGACGTGGAAGGCGACAGTTTTGTGGGAGAAGAATCAGGCCCGAAATCGCAACCCGTACGCACGATCAAAATTGCGGACCGTAACCAGAAAGTGTCGGTTCAATACCGTGACGGACGCATTCTGCGGGATGTGAAGTTCAAAAAGGTAGAGCACGAGGTGAAGAACGGAGATTGTGTCGTGATCGAATAATATCGGTTGGAAAGTCTTCCATCAGCATAAAAATAGGAACCCCGCCCTCAACAGGCGGGGTTTTTCATGACTGCCGAATCAGGATTTATGCGATATTTGCATTTCAAAGACCATCATTAACAAAAATAAGCCTGCATGAAACTGCACAGAGAAGGATATACCATTATGGCTGTGACGGCCATTATACTGATCATCATCAATTCAGGTATCAATTATCTCCTTCCCGACGGCTACTGGATCCCCCGGATCGCGCTGATCGGCAGCATTGTTGTTTTTCTGCTGGTCGTTCAATTTTTCCGCGTTCCCAAACGCATTGTTCACAGAAGCGACCGGGAAATCGTCGCTCCCTGTGACGGGAAGGTTGTAGTAATAGAAGAAGTAGTGGAGACTGAGTATTTCAAAGGTCCGAGACGCCAAATCAGCATATTCATGTCTCCTCTGAACGTACACGTCAATTGGAACCCGATCAGCGGCGTTATTCAGTATTTCAAATACCACCCCGGTCTCTACCTGGTGGCATGGCATCCCAAATCCAGCACGGAGAACGAACGTACAACGGTCGTGATCCGCACCATTGAGGGCATCGATGTGCTGTTTCGTCAGATAGCCGGCGCCGCGGCCCGACGTATACGCTGGTATGTAAAAGAGGGTGATAAAGTGGAGCAAAGCACCGAAATGGGCTTCATTAAATTCGGGTCCAGAGTCGATATTTTCCTTCCCCTGGACGCCGAAATCAAAGTGAATCTGCAAGATAAGACGGTGGGCAGCGTAACGGTTCTGGCTACATTAAAATAACCGCCAGCTCAGGATCTGCTCAAAAAACTGGGGAACTGAGCCCGGATATACAACCGCCATAAACACCATTCCAAAGATCGCACCATACATGTGTGCGCTGTGGTTGACATAGCTGGTTCCTCTTTTGGCCTCATAAAACGAATAACCCAGGAAGAGCAGCCCGAAAATGAACCCTGGCATGCATATGAAAAAATAGAGGCATATCTGCATCAGGGGCGCGTAAAGAATAGCTGCAAAGAGCACCGCAGAAACACCGCCCGATGCCCCTAGAGAATTGTATTTTGAATTCTTCCTGTGCTTAAGAAAGGTCGGAATGTCCGAAACAATGATGCCGACAATGTAAAGAAGCAGGTAATAAAAAGTACCGCTCGAACCGAAAAGCATCGCAAAAAGCCGCTCTATGCCTTCCCCTACAAACCATAAGCTGAGCATATTAAAGAGCAGGTGACCGAAGTCGGCATGTACAAAGCCGGAAGTCACAAACCGGTAGTATTCGTTCCGCTGCGTTACGCGATATGGATTCAGTATCAGCTTATCCATTAAACTGTAATTGTTCAAAGCATAGTAGCTGATTCCCGATGTAATGATGACCAGGATGAGGGTAATCGACATAAAATTGGTTGTTTGTTAATAGATACTATTTCTCCCGCGCCACCAGCTGCTCCACAAACTGCAAAAGCACTTCTTTCTGAACACTACCCGTCCGCAGTTGCTGTAAACTAGCCATTCCCCGCGAAAAATATTCATTTATTTTATGTTCGGTAAATGTGCGGATGTCCAGCGCATCATAAATATTCCGCACCGCATTTACTTTTTCAGTAGGATCGAAAGTATCTAGCCCGATCCAGTGGTCGAGTTCTGCTTTCAATGTCCCTCCGGCATTGGTCAAAGCTTCTATCAGCAGAAAGGTCTTTTTATTGGCAATAATATCACCTCCCACCTGTTTGCCGAATTTTGCAGGATCGCCATATACATCCAGCAGATCGTCTTTGAGCTGGAAGCCAATGCCCATGTTTTCACCCGCAGCATAGAGCAATGCAACCGTCTCGTCATCCGCACCGGCAATGATTCCGCCCAGTTCAAGCGCAAAACCCAGCAACACCGATGTTTTCAGCCGGATCATCCCGATGTACTCTTCCTCGGTCACATTCCAGCGCGTTTCAAAGTTCATGTCGAGCTGTTGTCCTTCACAAACCTCCGCGGCAGTCTGGTTGAATCGGCTCAATACCTTTCTCAGTTTGTCTTTCGGCACATCCAGCAGCAGGTCATAGGCCCTGATCAGCATTACATCGCCGGAAAGAATGGCCGTATTCGCATTCCATTTCTCGTGCACGGTAGGCATGCCTCTGCGCAAGGGCGCGCGGTCCATAATGTCATCGTGCATGAGGGTGAAATTGTGGAAAACCTCAACCGCCATCGCCGGCTTTACTGCCTTTTCCAGGTCTTCATCAAAAATCGCCGCGGCGAGCAAAGTCAGTAAAGGGCGGAAGCGTTTGCCGCCCAGGGACATAATGTAGGTGATAGGTTCGTAGAGCTCTTTGGGAGCATCTCCGTAAGAATGCCGGTCAAATTCGATCTGGAGCTTATCAAGTAATGCAGTGGGTTCAATCATTCGAAGCGTCATGTTCGCAGGCACGTATCTGGCCCGACGGTGATGTAAGAACCGCAAAGATAAAACCTAAAAATTGGCATTTACATTTCAAAAGCAGTATTTGCCTGGTGTTTATCAATATCTTTATCGCAATCAACAAAAACTGTTCTTCATGCCTTTTTACCAATATTTTAACGGCGATATCATCGGGATCGACGATCCGGTTTTCCGGACCAACGATCTGGCATTACTGCGTGGTTTTGGTCTGTTCGATTTTTTCAGGACCTACAATGGCGTTCCGTTCCGCTGGGATGATTACTGGCAGCGATTCGAGAATTCGGCCAGGCTGCTCAAATTACCAATGCCTGTATCTCAAAGCGAGATTGAAAAAGTTCTGGCCGATTTGCATTCAATGTCAGGTGAAAAGGAGGTTGCATTCCGCTTCGTTCTCACGGGCGGTTATGCGCCCGATAGCGTGCATGTGGTACAACCCAATTTACTAATTCGCACCGAACCTTTGCCGCAGGACAACCCCGCCGGCCGTCTGAAAGGAATCAAAGTGCTGCCATACGAGTATGTGCGGGATTTGCCGGAGATCAAGACGACGAACTACGTGCACATGGTCCTCATGGCCGACGAGCTCAAACGCCAGCAGGCTGCCGACCTGCTCTTTCATTCCAACGGAGAAGTAAGCGAGCTCACAAGAAGCAATATATTCATTTTCCATGGCGATAAACTCATCACTTCCGACAGAAACATCCTGAACGGCGTCACCCGCCGTGTAGTGATCGAGCTCGCCAAAGCCCATTTCGATGTGGAGATCCGGCCCGTTACCTACAAGGAGGTGATTACCGCCGACGAGGTGTTCACCACCAGCACCACCAAATGGGTCATGCCGGTGGTGGAGATCGGTGAGCAGCCGGTCGGAAACGGCCTTGCAGGAAAACGCACATTATTGCTCCAACAGCTTTTTGAAGAGGTTATCGGAAACTGGGGCAGATGAAAATAAAAAAGTGGCAATCCATAAAGGAGAGCCACTTTTTAAAAACCCTGCAATAAGCACTTATTTAGTTAGGCGCATTTGGCGAATTCTTGTTGACGATCGGCCAGATGCCCGGCTTCGGCACGCTCACACCTTTGGTAGCTCCCCTGGTCGTGCCATCCAGGCCGAAATAGTAGAGCGGCCAGCCTTTGTAAGTCACTTGCTTCTTACCAAAGACATCTATGGTGCCGAACAATGTCTTATCGACAGTCGAAGGCAGTGATTTCAAATCGGCAGTGTAGATCGGCCAGACTCCGTCATTCGAGAAATCGGCTTTTGTGAAGTTATTCTTGTTGTTTTTGTCATTAGCAAATGCATACAAGGTCCTTCCCATGCCATCCACGAAGAATTGCGTTTCACCGGTACCCTCTGTGTAATCCGATTTGTAAGACTTACCGTCATTACCTACAAGCTGGGCACTGGCGATCATGATGGAGTAATCGGTTTTTGCGACAAACCAAACGGTACCCACATTCTCTCCTTTTACATCACCCGCAGCGGCATCGTCCTTGTAGTAATAAAGCGGCCAGCCTTTGTAAGTCGTTTGTGACTTGCCATTTGTTGTAATCGTGCCAAAATCGGCCTTATCCAGACCAGCATCAAGTTTAATCGCCGTCAGATCGCCAGCCGAATAGGTCGGCCAGTTGGTCAGGCAGTTTCCCGAGCAAGCCGAGACGCCGGACGCGTCTTTTGAGAAGAAATAAAGCGTTTTTCCGTCCTTGTCGGTCAGGATCTTACCCAGAGTCGCATTGTCTTTTAACTGAACATCGTTGGAAACCGGTGTGGGTGTAGGATCGTCATCGTCGTCCGAGCAGGACAAAGTAACGGCCATTAACAATCCCAGCACAAACAGCATTCGGGAAGTTGAAAAGATTTTCATCGGATTTGATTATGATTATTAGAGATGAATTGTTTTGTGGCGATTACGACCAAAACTTTCCGATGGTTGCGTGGCTCCCCGAAAACAAAAAAGCATAACCGGGTTGGCTATGCTTTGATATCATCTGCGAAATTTGCTTCCTAACTCCACCCTTGCGCAGTGAGCGGAATGCGGGAATCTCCCTTGGTATGCAGCTCAACTTCGCCTTTTTTGTCGGTGATATATCCGATGAAAGTAATCTTTGGATTGTTTTTGATCAGTTCATAGGAAGATTGTGACACTGTGAAAAGCAGTTCGTAGTCTTCTCCTCCATTGAGAGCTGCCGTGGCCGCGCCGATGTTCAGTTCGGATGCCGCCAGGTAGGTCTGCTCGTCGATAGGTAACCGCTCCTCGAAAACGACGGCACCTACACCCGATTGCGCACATATATGCAGCAAATCCGACGCGAGACCATCCGAGACGTCAATCATGGAAGTGGGTATAACACCGGCTTCGTCCAGCTCATAAATTACGTCCATTCTGGCTTCGGGGCGAAGCTGACGTTGAATTACATAGTCCTTACCGTCCAACTCGGGCTGCATATTTGGATTGGCAAGGAAGACCTGCTTTTCCCTTTCCAGCAATTGCAGGCCCATGTAGGCACCACCCAGATCGCCCGTAACGCAAAGCAGGTCATTCGGCTTCGCGGTATTCCGGTATACCACCTTTTCTTTCTTCACCTTTCCGAAAACGCTCACCGAAATGATAAGGCCGGAGCGCGACGAAGTGGTATCCCCGCCCACAAGGTCCACATTAAAATCCTTGCAAGCAGTTTTCATTCCTTCATAGAGCTCATCCACCGCTTCTACCGAAAACCGGTTGCTCAGTGCGATATTTACCGTTACCTGCCGCGGGATACCGTTCATGGCCGCGATGTCCGAAACATTCACGGCTATCAGCTTGTATCCCAGGTGTTTCAACGGAAAGAATGTCAGATCGAAATGAACACCTTCCAGCAACATATCGGAAGAAAGCAACCCGAATTCTTCTCCGATATCGATGACGGCCGCGTCGTCGCCGATCCCCCTTTCAGTATCCGGCAGCGTGGTCCTGATTCCTTTATTTATTCTTTGGATCAGCCCGAATTCACCGAGGCTGCTGATTTCAGTTCTTGTTTCCATCCTGCAAAATTAGACAAAAAAAGCGAAGCCATTCCCGGATTGGAAATGGCTTCGCTTTGGATATCCTCGTTTCGACTCCCGGTTAGGGGTTTGTCAATGTATATTCATTAATAGTACCTCCGGTCTTCTTACTTCCTTCCAGAAGTGTAATGACCAGCTTGGAGTCTTCCAGCAGGTTGATCGTGTATCCGATGGTTCCTCCTGTTCCGGTGGGTGCGGGGCTGAGAGCGGTCAACAGCAATTTGGTATCTCCTTCCACGTCCCAGTTTCCGGCAAATGTCCTGCCATCCAGCTCGGTCAGCGATGATGTTTTTGCACCAGCCGCGTTTGTCAAAGTAAGCCTGAAACCGGAATAGCCGGCAGCCTGGTTATTGGACCCTCCTCTGGTGTACACAACGACGCCGTTATGTTTTACCGATTCCACTGTCCACGCCTTTGCAATTCTTTCAGAAACTGGCTTCGGATCCTTCTTGCAGCCGAATGCAATCAATCCTAAAATCATGACTGAGCACCAAAGAAGAGCGTAACTTTTTTTCATATATTATTTTTTGTGAATGTCTTTTCAAAACGCCAAGTTCTTACTTTTTAGTCTTATAATCAAAATATTCACGCCAGATCATTTTTTAATTTTCTACCGGACGACCCTTATCGCTAACTTGCGGGCTAAAACAACGCAATGAAAGAATATACAAGGGCGCAACTGGCTCTTCGTAACGGGCAAGACCGAGAAGAAATATGGTGTGCCTACCAGGGGAAGATCTACGATGTGAGCGCTTCCCGCCTCTGGCGAAATGGCCACCATTACGAGCACTGGGCAGGGCAGGATCTGACCAAAGAACTCGGCGACGCGCCACACACCGAACGGGTGTTCGAACGCTTCCATATCGTCGGAAAGCTCGTTTTGCCCGAGCAATCCAAATAAAAATAAATTCAGGATCGAACAATGCTTACATGCCTTCCCAATACTTTCTGATCGCCGACAGCGGCTCCACCAAAACGGACTGGGCGTTCATTGGAACACAATCAGGCGAGCGCCAACTGCTGCAATCAGCGGGCATTAACCCATTTTACCAAACTACCGAGGAAATTATCCCCGTTCTGCAAAGCCAGCTTGTTCCGGCGCTCAATAGTAAGGTCGACAAGATTTTCTTCTACGGTGCAGGGTGCGCAGACGAGAAATCCAGCCTGCCGGTAACGAACGCACTCAAACAATGCTTTCCATCCGCAACCGTGGAAGAAGTAGCATCCGATATGCTCGGCGCTGCCCGCGGACTCTGTGGACACGAGGCCGGTCTTGCGTGCATTCTGGGCACCGGGGCAAACAATGCATTCTTTGACGGAAGCCGCATTACGCGCTCCGTAGGCTCACTCGGTTTCTGGCTTGGCGACGAGGGGAGCGGTTCCTACCTTGGTAAAACACTGGTCGTGCATTACCTTCAGAATGACTTGCCGCAAGATCTGCACGAAATATTTGCCAGCCAATATCCCGAAATCAATCGGCTGACGGTCCTGGATCATGCCTACAAAAAGCCCTACCCTAACCGGTACTTCGCATCTTTTTCAAAATTTATTGCTGAAAACAAATCACATAGCTTCATCAGAGAACTGCTGATCAATGCATTCAGCCTCTTTGTCAGGAAATATGTATTGAAGCATGAAAACGCCGAACGGTATCCGGTCCACTTTACCGGCTCCATTGCCTATTATTACCAGGACATACTCCAAACGGTGCTGGAAGCAAACGGACTGCAAGCAGGCCGCATTCTCAAATCACCGCTCGAAGGGCTGGTTCAATACCACCTGGCCGACCTTGGAATATAAAAGTTAATAAAATGTTAAACAGGGCCCAAACTGCTATGTTAAATTGAAACGGCCTGTTTAATTGAACGAATGACCTTATATTTAATGGTCATATCGAGTTTGTTATGTCAAGACGCACCATCCAATCCCTGACGGTATTTTCTGCACTACTCATTATCAGTGTGGTCATCACACAGATTTTCTGGGTCAGGCAGGCGCTGGATCTCCGGCACCGCCAGTTCAACCAGAATGCACACGTTGCATTGCAGGACGTAGCCGGTAAGCTGGCCCATGTTTGCGGGGTAATGCAAACGAGTAACCCCGTGGAGCAGTTGTCCCCCGAGTATTTCCTGGTCAATACCAACGCGACCACGCAGCCCGAAATGCTGGAACATTTTATCAAAGACAGCTTCCAGAAGCACAATCTCATTGCCGATTTCGAGATCGGAATATATGACTGCACGACCAACCGCATTAGGTATGGAATGTCGTTGAGCACTAAAAACAACGACAAAATTCCAACAAAGACCTCCAACTGGATCAAAACGGATAAATATCCCTATTACTTCGGCGTACGGTTTCCTGAGCAGGAGACGTACTTTGCAGGGAGCATTAATGGAGCGATATGGTCGTCGGTACTGGTGCTGGTCGCTGTTTCGTTTTTTGCCTATGCATTGTTCGTGATCCTGCGGCAAAAACAGCTTTCGGAAGTGCAGCGTGATTTTGTCAACAACATGACGCACGAGTTGCAGACACCGATTTCAACGATCCGGATCGCCGCCGACGTACTGAATTCCGACCATATCGTCACGCAGCCAATGCGTCATAAACGCTACGTGCAGATCGTTCAGGATGAGATCCTGCGGCTACAGGGCCAGGTGGAGATGGTGCTTTCAATGGCCAAAGCGGAGCGTAATGCATTGAGCCTTCAAAAAGAACAATTGGACGCCCGGGAGATGATCCAGTCCATTCTGCTTCCTTATGAAGACAAAATACAGTTCCGCTGTAATGCAACACAAAACCAGATCGATGCAGACCCATTCCACCTGCGATGTATGATCAGTAATCTCATCGACAATGCGCTGAAGTACTCCGACGACGTCCCTGATGTAGTGATTGAGACCTATAACAAGGGCAAAAACCTCGTTATAGCTGTCCGCGACCAGGGTATCGGCATTGCGCCGGAATATCAGAAAAAAATATTCAACCAATTTTTCCGCATTCCTTATGGCGATGTTCATAATGTGAAAGGATTCGGGATCGGGTTGAGTTATGTAAAACAGATCGTGCGCGCCCACCACTGGCATCTTCAGCTGGAAAGCGAACTGGGCAAAGGCAGTACATTTAAAATCACTATCCCGCAGAAACACGCTTGATGAAAAAGAGAATCCTGTATGTTGAAGACGACCCCAATCTCGCATTTGCGACCAAGGACAACCTGGAAGAATATGATTTTGAAGTAGTACACGCCACGGACGGTGCCGAAGCGCTCGATTTTTTTAGTAAAGACCATTTCGACATTTGCGTGCTCGACATTATGCTCCCGCGCATGGACGGCTTCACACTGGCCGAAAAGATCCGTAGTTCGGATAGCCAGGTGCCAATCCTTTTCCTCACTGCCCGCTCTTTACAGGAGGACAAAATCAAAGGACTGCGCCTGGGCGCCGACGATTATGTCACCAAACCTTTCAGTATCGAAGAGCTCAAACTCCGGATCGATGTGTTCCTCCGTCGCAGCAAATCCGACCTGCCGCTGGCGCCGAAACCCGGAAATATACAAATTGGCAAGTATACATTTGATTTTCAAAAACTTACATTAACACAGAATGGCACTTCCCAAAGTCTTACGTTCCGTGAAGCGGAAGTTTTGAAATACATGGCCGACCGCACCGACCAGGTCATTCGCAGGGACGAGCTTCTGAAAGCCATATGGGGGGACGACGACTATTTTATGGGCCGGAGCCTGGATGTTTTTATTTCGAGATTGCGGAAATATTTATCCGGCGACCCGGATATACGCATTGATAATGTGCACGGTGTGGGTTTCCGCATACGCTGGTAAAATTCAGTTTTTTGAAAAATTTCTTTTGCCGTTACTTGCTCAAAAAAAATTAATTACGCATCTTTGCACCCTCATTTGGAAAAATTGTAAGGTCATGGCTAAGGTTTGTCAAATTACAGGTAAAAGAACTCGCGTTGGAAATAACGTTTCCCACGCTAACAATAAAACAAAACGTAAATTCTTCCCGAATTTGCAGAAGAAACGTTTCTTCCTTCCTTCATCAGGAGAGTGGGTTACGTTGAAAGTAGCAACATCTGCTCTTCGTACCATCAACAAAAACGGTATCGAAGCAACTATACAGAAAGCATACGACAAAGGAACGCTTACGTTCTAATAAAAGGAATTTTACGAATTTATTGGAAAAGGACTTTCCTCCGATCGGGAAGTCCTTTTTTTCGTAGGCATACCACCGGTTAACAAACGTAAATGGAAACAGCCGACCACGTGTATCTCTTGCTAGGCTCCAACCTCGGAGACCGGTTTCAGGTGCTGGAAGCCGCCCGCCGGTACATTGCCGTGGAGGCAGGCGTGATCGTCTCCCAATCCGCCGTCTACGAAACCGCACCCTGGGGGCTGACAGACCAGCCCGCATTTCTGAACCAGGTGCTGCAAATCAAAACGCACCTGCTTCCGGAAGAACTGCTGCGGGTCGTGCTCAACATCGAGCATGAGCTCGGACGTGTTCGTTATGAACGCTGGGGAGCGCGGATCATCGATATCGATGTGCTCTATTATGGCGATATGGTCTTGGACAGCGCCAGGCTCACATTACCCCATCCACGCATTCAGGACCGCCGTTTTGTATTGGCCCCGCTCGCCGAAGTAGCACCCGATTTTCTTCATCCGATTTTGCAGCAAACGTCGGAACAACTCTTCCTGCAATGCACAGACACCAGTTCGGTATCAAAAATTTCGCAAAATAGTACTATTTAGTTTTCGTCGATTCACTTTCGATACGCGGCCATTTATTACGCTTTTTCATCAGTTCATCACTTTTTCCTGTCAAATCACATTGAATAACTCTTGTTTTGCCGGGTGATCACGATGCTGTCGAAATATTTTTTTCGAATTACAGGGGGGTAAACCCAAATTGAGTTGTCAGGTAAGAAAGGAAAAATTCAATTTGATCGTCTGCCAGATTAAACCACCTGTTTTTCCCGACCGACCGCAACAGGATAAACCAGTTTACAGTAAATGCAAATAAAGCCCATGAAAAACAAAATACTCAATTGCCTTCTATTAGCCTTGTTAAGCTTGCCGGCACTCGCTCAGAACCGGCACACCGTAAGCGGTTACGTAAAAGACCAATCGAACGGGGAGGGACTGATCGGCGTCTCCGTGTATGTACGTGAGGCCGAAACCGGGGTTGTTACCAATCCCTACGGATTCTATTCACTGACCCTCCCCGATGGCAACTACACGCTGGTATTTACCTACATCGGCTACCAGAAAGTAACTAAGGAACTGGTACTCGATGCCGACAAAACGATCAGCATCGAAATGTCGGATGAAAGCAGCCAGCTTTCCGAGGTGACGATTTCCACAAAAAAAGAGGATGAAAACGTCCGCAGCATCGAGATGTCGGTGAACAAGGTGGAAATGAAAACCATCCGGAAAATGCCCGCATTACTCGGAGAAGTGGATCTGATCCGCAGCATTCAGTTACTCCCCGGGGTAACTACCGTCGGAGAAGGCGCTTCGGGCTTCAATGTGAGGGGTGGTGACGTTTCTCAGAACCTCGTGCTCCTGGATGAAGCTCCGGTCTACAATTCATCCCACCTTTTCGGCTTCTTCTCGGTTTTCAATCCCGATGCTGTGAAAGATGTGAAACTCATCAAAGGTGGTATTCCTGCACAATATGGCGGACGGATCTCATCCATTCTGGATGTCAGAATGAAAGAAGGTAATGCAAAAAAACGGGAGATCAATGGTGGTATAGGTTCGATATTCTCGCGTTTGACCTACGAGCAGCCTTTCGCAAAAGGAAAAGGATCTTTCATCGTCGCTGGCCGTCGGTCCTATATCGATATCCTCGCAAAGCCGTTCCTGAATTCGGATTTGAAGGATTCTAAATTCTATTTCTACGACCTGACCGCGAAAGTGAACTATCAGTTGGGCAATAAGGATACGTTCTATGCCTCGGGTTATTTTGGTAAGGATGTATTCGGTGGCGGTGATTTCGGCTTCGGCTGGGGGAATAAAACCGCAACCGCTCGCTGGAACCACATTTTCTCGAACAAACTGTTTATGAACCTGACGGGTTATTACAGTAATTACGATTACAATCTGGGCCAGAACCAGAACAAACCCGACGCCAAGGATAAATTCGACTGGAAATCCAAAATCATCAGTTCGAGTATTAAGCCCGACTTTACATTTTACATTACGCCCAATAACCAGCTGACATTTGGCGGACAGTACATTTATTATGATACACGCCCAGGCAAAGCGACCGCAATTTCCGAAGGCGAACTTACCGACATCAGTCTCGAAGCCCGTTACGCCGATGAATCTGCATTATATATTGGTAATGAACTGAAATTCGGCGACCGCATTTCTCTGCAATATGGCGTACGGTATTCTTATTTCAGAAGCCTGGGGCCTGGCACCGAATACCAGTATGCCGAAACCGAAAAAGGCAAGCGCAAGGAGCCGATCTTCCCGGGAACGGAATACAAAAGGGGTGACGTGATCAAGAGCTATGGTAACCTGGAACCACGCGCAGCATTGAATATCGGAGTTACATCAAACGCCTCCATCAAGGCCAGCTACAACCGGACTTCCCAGTACCTCCATTTGCTGTCCAACACCGCAGCGAGTTCCCCACTGGATGTATGGACACTAAGCGGTATTAACATCAAACCCGAAAAAGCTGATCAGGTCGCATTAGGCTGGTTCCAGAACTTCAGTGACAACACCTATGAGGCTTCTGTGGAGTTGTATTACAAAAAAATGTATAATCAGATCGATTATGTACCTGCATCCGATCTGCTGTTGAATGAATACGCGGCAGGCGACTTGCTTTTTGGTAAAGGCCGGGCATACGGAGCAGAATTTTATGTAAAGAAAAACAAAGGAAGACTGACCGGATGGGTAAGCTACACACTCTCAAGAACTGAGCGTTTGGTGGAGTCCATCAACAACGACGACTGGTTCCCGGCGCGTTTCGACAAGCCGCATAACATTACAGCCGTGGCGATCTACGAATTAAACAAGCGGCTATCGCTGTCTTCGAACTTCACCATCCAGAGCGGAACACCGGCTACCTTCCCAACTAACCGCTACACGCAGGGAGGGATAGTGATCGGGAACAATTACAATGGATTGAGAAATAATAGCCGCATTCCGGCCTACCACCGCCTGGATCTGGCTGCGACGCTGAAGGCAAAAAAGAAGTTATTCAAAGTTGGTGAAGGCGAATGGGTGTTCTCAGTTTACAATGTGTACAACCGCCGTAACCCGTTCTCCGTCTACACGAGGGTCAATGAAGATAACCCACTCAAAGCGGAAGCTGTACGTTACTCGGTAATCGGAAACTTCATTCCTTCCGTTACTTACAACTTCAAGTTCTGATATCAACCCAAGGTAATCCGCCTGAAAAATACCGACTATGAAAAATCTTAAAAAATTGAAATACTTCAAATTACCGGCATTGATTGCGCTGGCTATCCTAACGCTCACCAGCTGCGAGGATGTGATCAACCTCAAAACAGACGACGGCCCGCCTCAACTCGTTGTGGACGGCTGGCTCACCAACGATCCCGGCCAGCAGGCCATTACCCTATCCTGGTCGTCCTCTTATTTCGACAACACCGCGCCGAAGCCTGTATTGGGTGCAGAGGTAACGGTTACGGATGACAAAGGCAAAGTCTACAAATTCGAAGATCTGGCCGGCAATGGTAAATACGTCTGGGGAAAAACCACTGCCGACACGCTCGGGCACGTGGGCCGTACCTACTCGCTCAAAGTGGTGAACGGCACCGATACATTTACAGCCAAATCCGAATTGAAACGCGTTCCAACCGTCGATTCAGTCGTATACCGACACGAAAAATACCCATTCAAACCGGACAAGGGGCCTCAGGAAGGTTTTGTGGCCTCATTCTACGCACGGGACATTGAAGGAACAGGCGATACTTACTGGATCAAGCCCATCATCCGCGGCAAAGCGGTTGTAGAGAAAGCAGCTAATATTTCCATTGCGTATGACGCTGCATTTGGCGCCGGTGCCCCTTCCGACGGGCTGATATTCATCCTGCCGCTACGCGAATCCATCACCACGGACTCCCTGTATTCGGCAGGAGCAGAGGTGGGCGTCGAATTGCATAGCGTCACCTACGACGCATTCGAGTTTCTGAAACAGGTTGGCGAACAGGGTGCAAACGGAGGGTTATTTGCCACACCGATCGCCAATGTCAGATCCAATATCATTAATGCCGACCCCAAAGGTCCCAAAGCACTCGGCTTCTTCAGCACCTCCGCGGTGAGCCGTAAAGAAACGATCATTGATCCTGAGAAAGCCCGTCCGGACAACGATTAAGAACATTACACTTCAACTACAGACGCGTCCACTGGAGAGCCACGGTTCCCAGTGGATTTTTTGTTATATTTCATTCTGAATCCGGACCGACATGAAGACCCACATCCTCCTGCTGTTACTATTTATACCTCTGACGCTTGCCGCCCAGAAACGTCCGAGAGAAATGGGCATAAAAATCGGCGTGCTCCCAACAGGTCCATTGAATGCAATTACCGATGTTGCAGGCGTAAAAGTAGGGCAGGTAACGCTCACGGAGGGCGCGGATGTACGCACGGGCGTGACCGCTATCCTCCCGCACGAAGGCAATCTCTTTCAGCAAAAAGTGCAGGCAGCCATGTACATCGGTAACGGTTTTGGTAAAATGACCGGCTACTCACAGGTAGATGAACTGGGTACTATCGAATCCCCCATTGTATTAACCAACACCCTGAGCGTACCGAGCGCTGCCGATGCGATCATCGACTGGACTTTGGCACTGAAAGGCAACGAAAATGTCAGATCGGTAAATCCGGTAGTAGGCGAAACCAACGACGGGTATCTCAACGATATCCGCGGGAGGCATGTTCGGAAAGACCATGTGCTCAATGCCCTGGCTCAGGCCGAGGGTGGCCCGGTGACGGAAGGGAACGTCGGCGCCGGCACCGGTACCGTTTGCTTTGGATGGAAGGGAGGGATCGGTACAGCCTCCCGCAAGCTGCCCGAAAAATTGGGAGGATATACGGTTGGCATTCTGGTGCAAACCAATTTTGGTGGTGTGCTGAAAATAAACGGAGTGCCAGTGGGCCAGGAATTGGGTAAATATGCTTTCAAAGAAGCACTCGACAAATCCTCCGATGGCTCCTGTATGATGGTACTCGCCACAGATGCACCGCTGGACGCGAGGAACCTGAAAAGGCTGGCGAAACGTGTCATGTTGGGTATGGCACAAACGGGCGGTATCGCGGCAAATGGCAGCGGCGACTATGTCATTGCATTTTCCACCGCCAATAAGGTACTGCACGAAACGGCAGAGCCGGTTTTCAGCTCCGGCTTCCTGCACAACGATTACGTCTCACCGCTCTTCATGGCTGCGATAGAAGCAACCGAAGAAGCAATCATCAATTCACTTTTTATGGCCCGGACCTCAGAAGGTACGCAGGGACACCGGGTGGAAGAACTTCCCCGGGACAAAGTGATGGAGATCATGCGTAAATTTGGGCGCGTCAAAGAAGCTGAGAAGTAGTTTGACGTATATAGCAAAAGGTCAGTGTAAACCCCTAAGGGCTTCCCTTATATTCGAAGTAATGTAAACAATTAGTTAGGTTTTTTGCCAGAATTGGCTAATTTTCAACCCATTACGAAACCAGGTAATCTTACCTGGCTTTTCCTGTACTTTACCGTATTGACGGGACCTACCAAGGTGGATTAATTTTGGAGCGTAATTTTAAGTACTCAACCCCGAAAAGTATGGAACATTCTACTACACACGCGTGTCTCGTGCATCCCCATCCCCTGGAATGCGAGGCGGTTGCAGAATGGCTGAGAAGAAGGTCTTACATTGAGCTGGTTGGCAAATGCAATAATCTTGAGCAAATCACCCAGTTACCGTACCTGAGAGAAATAGACATCGTAGTAGTTTTTGCTCATCACGCCGAAAAAACGGCCGATCAGATCCTGAAAATCCGTAAGCTTTATCCAAAACTAAAATTTCTGCTCCTCGCACCCAGCCCCTCAGCCGACTCGGTCAGGGAGGTGGTGCGCTCCGGCGTAAGCGGCTACATTGTGTTTGAGGCCGAACTCGATGAATGGGAGCGTGCTATCCGCTCCGTTTCGGAAGGGAAAGTATACTATGGCCAGGAAGTCATGATAAAACTGGCCGAATCGTCGATGGAAAAGTATATGCAGGAACCTACCCCATCTACCAGGGATTTTCTGAGCAAAAGAGAAGTAGAGATCCTGAGGCTTGTTGCCAGCGAATATTCTACCAACCGCATCGCCAGCGAGCTGTGCATCAGTGACAAGACCGTCGAAACACATCGCCGCAACCTGTTTCAAAAATTGGGTGTGAAAAACTCGGTAGGCCTTACGAAAATTGCCGTCCGAATGGGCGTAGTGTAGTTTCTCCACGTTTTAGATCATGGGAAACCCCTAGAACATCCCCTCAAAACCATTAGTAAAATCAGGGTAAAAATCTCTAAAATTCAGGGTATCTGCCGATTGAATTAGCGCTTGCGCCGGGACACCTTTGTCTAAGTGTTTTAATTATGGAACTGACAAAGCGCGAAAAGGAAATCCTGGATCTGATCATGGATGAAATGAGCTCCAAAGAGATCGCCGAAAGGCTCCACGTGAGTCTTTCGACAGTGGAGGCTTACCGCAGAAGTTTGTTCAGAAAGTTCGGTGTACGTTCGGTGATAGGGCTGGTAAAGGCAGCCATGAAAATGTAACACTTGTAATTCCACTGGTATGACTGATATCCGCCGCATGGCTGTGAACTGGGTGGATGGGATGAAAATCTCACGGCAGCACTTTATCGAAACAGACCATTACCATACCGACCAGCTTCGTCGGGCGCAAGCCGCGCTACTGACACCGCTGAACTACGGGTTGCTGCTGCCAGAGAACGCTGCTGATCCGCTGACGATGCAAGTCCTCGGCGATGCAGGGCATCAGATCCGGATCCAGGTAGATCGCTGCCGCGGTATCGCTCCGGACGGAAGTTTGATAGAAATAGAGGAAGCAGATGCATTGAGATTGGACACATCCCTGGCCGGCATTCTGGAACAATACCGGTTACCGATGACACAAAACATCGAAATATACATCGTCATCAGTGTGGGCTTGTTCGAAAGGCAGCAGGTAGGAACTCCTTCCGAATCAGAGATTCCGATCCGGCATCCCTATACCCTGCCGTCGTACAGGATCAGCCTGGTACCTTCGGAAGTTCTCAACACAGCGCAATGGAACGGACCAGGCCTGGTGGTTGGCAAACTGGGGTATAACAATTCTGAACTAAGGGTCATGCACGACTTTATTCCCGCCTGCCGCTCGGTAAAGAGTCACAAGGGATTGCGGGAATGGCATGGGAAATGGATCAACTGCCTGAATGACGTCGAGTTGTATTCTTTCAGGATTTTACAAAAGATTAAAACAAAGAGCCAGAAGAACACCCTCTCAGATAGTGTGCAGATGCTGGTAGAACGATTAGTCAGCGTGTTGACTATGGTGAATATCGGGTTTCAGCGACTTGTTCCGGCGGAACCACCCATCCATATGGTCGTTGCCATGATTCAGGTTGCACAGAGTATCCGCGTTGCAATGGAGTGTCTGACGGACCGTGAAAAGGAAGAATTACTGGGGTACCTGGGTGAGTGGGCGGATGATTCGCCGGGTAGTATCGAAAAACAACTACTATCGGTCATTCAGGTAACCTATGATCACAATGAGGTGCTGCCCTGCCTCCGTACGATCGACAGCTTTTACAACATGTGGGCGGCGCTGTTCCTGAAACTGAGCCAGCTCGAATTCATAGGCAAACGTAAAGGACAACAGGTATTCATCATAGAAAGTCCCGTTCACGAACCACCCGTTCAGCCCGAAAAAGCAAAATCCCGATGGAGCCCCCTATAACCCGGAGTTTCAACCCCGGGACATACAAGCAAAAGCAATGGAACCAGTCAATAAAAATCAGCGAAAATCAGCGATCGGAAGGTTCGTAGGCATGTACGTACTCTCTCTCACTTTCCCCATCGCGGGTGTATTCCTGCTGCTGCGCATACCCGATTCGGTAGCAGCATCGGAAGCAAAACGGTACAAGGAGATCGTGGAAGAGCAAAAACCCATGCTGATCGACACCGACACGCTCAGTCAGATTTCCCGGAAACTGATTCAGTTGGATGGGTTGTACAGCAGCGCAACGGATGAAATGGCCAAGGCAACCGCCCGAACACAGCTGGTTGACATTGAAAGCCGGATCAACAGTATCATGAGTCATTTCAATAACCTGGCAGCCAGCGCGGTCCATGAGCAAAACAAAAGACTGTCGACCGGCATAGCCAAACTAACAGAGGCACTGGTAACCTACCGCCAGACGATCGGTGAGCTTCGTCGGACATTGGATAGCAAGGGTATCGATATGCAGGTAGTGAACGATTTAAGGAACCAGATCAACATGAAAGATCTGGAAATCAAAGGAATGGAGCGCCAGCTTCTGGCAGCCGCCGCGAGTGGCGGGGGTGGCGGAGGAGGAGGTGGCGGTGGAGGAGCTGACAAAGAATTGCAGGCAAAACTCGCCACCATGCAACGTGACCTGGACAATTGCCGGGCATCCAAGTCAGGAAGTAGCGATGTAGCCGCCATTCAAAGGCAGCTGGATGAATGCCTCGCCGCCAGAAGCGGTACCGCAGTCACCTATCGGGAGTGGCTCAGGTATTCCGAGGCAGAAGGCTATTACCAGTTGTTGACACAGGGGAACCTTCGAAAAAATGACCGGAAAGTTTACTATGACCAGGCCAAGCAAATTTTTGACGGATTGCAGATTTCAACCGCCAATAAGGAAATGAAGGCCAAAACAACGGAGCGGCTGCTCGCTTTACAGAAAAACCAGCCCTAGAACCGTCCTGGCGGCAAAGTTGATTTGAAATAATCCATCCTTATTTATCCATCCCATGCAAACCGAAGCACTCAGATACGCGATCACGATCGCACAGTCGCTGGCGCGCGAATACCGTCAGGAACGGTACGGACCTGCCCATTTGCTGATGGGGTTACTGCACAACGACGTTGGACTTGCCTCGGAGCTTGTGATGGCCGGCAAAGATCTGCCGTATCTCCGAGACTGGGCAGAGGTCCGTCTCGAAGAAAGCCCCAAGTCCGTACGGGTACCGGAAATGCCTTCCGCCGACAACCAGGCCATTGCCGCATTGGAGCTTGCCGACCTCATCGCGCTGCAACTCAACGTCGATACCAATCCACTGTGCGCACTCGCAGCTATTCTGAAGCCCGGTGTCGCTTTCTCTGCCGACCAGCTGAAATCGCTGCCCATTACCCAGAAAGAGGCGTTGGCCATGCAAACCCAGCCCGGCACCTCATCAGGTGAAACCAACGACACCACTACTGCCAAACCTGCGCTCAAACCAGGCACGACGGCAACCGGCAACAGCTTTCTTGAAAAATATACCTCCGATAAAACCCAGAGAGCTATCGAGGGGAAAATTGACGCTATTATTGGCCGTGACCGGGAAATCCGTCAGATGGCGGAAATTCTGGGCAGGCGCAGCAAGCCTAATATGATCCTGACCGGCGAGCCCGGCGTCGGCAAGTCGGCATTGGTAGAAGGGTTTTCCAAACTGATTGCCGAAAAAAAAGTACCCCAACTCCTTCACAATGCCCGGTTACTCGAACTGGACACCGGAGCCCTGGTAGCCGGAGCGTCCTATAAAGGTGAAATAGAAGAGCGGCTGAAAGGCATTTTGAATGAGATCAAGGGGTTTGACAAAGCGATTCTCTTCATCGATGAAATCCATATGCTGTTGGATCCGAAAGGGTCGGTCGGTGCAGGCGTGGCACAATTGCTAAAACCGGAGCTAGCACGGGGCGAACTCACATTGATCGGCGCCACAACGCCGGAAGAATACCGGAAATACATTGAAAAGGATGAAGCTTTTTCCCGCCGGTTCGAAATCCTGCATGTGGAAGAGCCTGATGAAGCGACGGCCACCCGGATGATCGAATACATGCTGCCTGCCTACGAGGCGCACCACGGCTTGAAAGTAGCAGAAGGTACTACCGTCGAAGCCGTAAAACTGGCAAAAAGGTACATGAAGGAGCGCAGGCTGCCCGATGTGGCCCTGGATTTGCTGGATCGCACCATGGCCGCAATGCGACTCATGGACGAGGTTTCCGAAAACGAATTAAACACATTGCAGGCCGATCTGGATGCATTGATGGCCGTGGACGAAAGCGAACGCATTCATGAACTCCGGTGGTTTGCAAAGCAACTTCCCAACCGCCTCAGTCCCCTGCTTACCGGAAGACTTGATCAAAATGATGATTCCGAGCTGGAAACACCGGAAGGCATGCACGGCCAGCTGACCGCCAGGCTGAATGCGCTCAAGCAACTGGCAATCCAGCGCTCTGACTCCATTAGCAAAAACGAAGTAGCCGCGATCATATCCCATAAAACGGGCATTCCACTCGGCAAGCTGCAAAGCTCCGAACGCGATAAGTTGCTGGGGATCGATGAAGTGTTAAAGAAAAGAGTGGTAGGACAGGATCAGGCGGTGAAAGCATTGAGTGAAGCCATCCTGGAATCCCGTTCGGGGCTCATCAAGGCTGGACAGCCCATTGGTTCTTTCTTTTTATTAGGACCAACGGGAACCGGGAAAACAGAGATTGC
>CBFGMV010000067.1:0-46833 GCA_965649915.1 uncultured Dyadobacter sp. | reverse complement strand
GAGTGTGAGCAGTGGGCTAGTGAGGCAAAGCAGGAGCAGCAAGCGCTTCATTCCAAAGTGTGTTTTAATTGAAATAACATTTACAAATAGCTCAGCCACCACGTCCGCTTGCGCGCCCGGTACTCCCCGTACCACTTGCAAGGCCAATAGAGCGCTACCACGATCAATATCCATATGATGTAAGTTTGACCTAATGAATAGCCAAACTCATTGGGCCGGAACTTGAAGAACAGGTTCTCGTCCGTGGCTTGCGCCCAGGTATATCCGGAAAGAAACACCACGATCATCGTCATAATGTGGATCAGGTAAAAGTGCACGAGGAAGAAGAAAAACGGTACTCGGCCATAAATGGTACAAATGCGGCTGAATGCGTTGTTAACCTGCTCCGTGAATGCCAGTAACAGGAATATCGGCCCCTGCGTCATGAAGGTAAAAAAGAGCGACGGCGGATATTTGGTGACATTCATGAACGACATGAAAGTCTTGGCACCCGTGTCCTGCACCGACCAGGGAACAGGGTCGCCGTAGCGGTTGATCAGCCTCAAAACAATGAACAGGACCGTCATCGCAATACCTGCCAGAATGAGGATCTTCTTTCGCCTGACGGGGTCCGCATTCCGGTTGTAAAGCATTCCAAGCCCATATCCCGACATCATAATGCCCGCCCAGGGAAAGATCACGTACAGAAAAATGATTGCGCCGCCATCGGGCCTTGGCAGAAAAGTACCCCTACCGGTGAAGAATATGCGCAACAGAATATCGTAAGTCGAATTTTCCTGCAACTGCACATAATCCAGCAGGTTGTGCCCGAGTACCAATGCAAGCCCGAGGATCAGGATCGTTTTGGGTGAGGCAAACCGCACGGCAATACCCAACACGATCATCGCGCCGCCCAGGGCCCAGAATACGGCGAAAAAGAGTGTCTTATAATAAATATCAAAGGTGAATGCGAAGGTCATAAATACCATTTCGACCAGAATCAGCCAGAAACCGCGCTTGATCAGGAACATTGATTTCTCAGCGGCAGTTTTGTTCAGTCCCGATAAATAGGCGGACAAGCCGGAGAGCATCATGAAACTCGGCGCGCAGTAGTGCGTGATCCAACGTGTGAAAAACAATGCGGGCGTGGTGGTAGCCAGGTCGGTAGGATCGCCGGTGGCGCCTGCAATGTGAAAGAAGTCCCTGACGTGGTCGAGCGCCATGACGATGATGATCAGGCCTCGGACAGTATCGATCGACCGGATACGGCTGGTGAGCGTGCTGGTGGTGGTGTACATGACTAATGTGAGTTGATAACAACTGCGTTAAGAAGCCATGTAAATTACTGATTTACTGCCTTTATTCCTTGAACAAAAGACAACAAAAACCCGGCAATCTTCAACAAAATGCTGAGAACTGCCGGGATTTCAAAAAATGGATCCGATTATAGCAATGCAGCGCCGAAAACGCCTGCACTGTCACCCAATTTAGGCTTCACGATCGGCGTGGTTACGATTCCCTTATTGAAAATATATTTGCGGATGCGCTCATAACCAGCTGTATAAAGCAAGTCTATATTCCCTACACCACCGCCGATCACGATCAGGTTCGGATCGATCACGTTGATCAATGTAGATATCGCGCGGCCATAGTATTCTAGCAAGCGTTCGATGGTTGCCTTCGCGTGTTCATCGTTACCGGCATGATACCTTTCGAGCACGATCTTCATCGACACCTTTTCTCCGCTCTGTTTTTCATAAAAGCGTTCCAATGCGGGTCCTGCAATAACCTGTTCCACGCAGCCGGCTTTTCCGCAGTAGCAAGGCTCGCCGTCCTCTTCCAGGATGTTGTGCCCCCATTCGCCGCCGATACCGTGATGCCCGCCGATGATTTTGTTGTTCACGACCAGTCCGCCGCCTACCCCGGTTCCCATGATAACCCCGAAAACCACCTCGGCACCATGGTAATCCTTGCCAGCGCCCATCAATGCTTCGGCCAATGCAAAACAATTGGCGTCATTGGCCAGCTGGCAGGGCACACCTAGTATTTTTTCAAGATCCGCCTTCAAAGGCATTCCGTTCAGGCAGGTCGTATTGGAATTCTTCATCAGCTGCGAGTCCGGTTCGAGTACGCCCGGTGTGGCAAAACCGATCTTGACCGGCCGCTCGCCTACCTGTTCGGCTACCATGTCGATCAGCTTTTTGATCTGCGACAAAATATGGTCATACCCATTTACGGATTCCGTCGGTACACGCATACGCACCACCACTTCCAGATTCCTTTCCGGATCCAGCACTGCACATTCTATTTTGGTACCTCCTAAGTCGATTCCCCAGAGTTTCATTATTGCTTTTTTTGGGACTAGATAGTTAAAAGAAAAAAGACTTCGGCTGTCGGCCGTCGGCAGCAAATGCGTAAACCAGCCGATAGCCGAAAGCCGAGAGCCGAAGTCCCGTTAATTTGCCTTATAAAATTTGTATCCGAACAGGAATATCACCGTGTAGCAGATGATCGGCAGGTAGTATGCATGCGCGACGTTGGTTTCGGCAACCGCACCCATCAGGAACGGAAAGAACGCACCGCCTGCCACACCCATCGCAATGAACGATGAGCCTTGCTGGGTATGTGGCCCGAGGTTTTTCAGGCCAAGACTGAAAATGGTCGGGAACATGATACTGAAAAAGAAGTTGAGCATCATCAGTGCGATGAAAGATGGCCATCCCCAGGCCTGCGCCACGATAAGGCACATCACGATGTTGCTGAATGCGAAAATGGCCAGCAATGCATTCGGCGCGATAAAACGCATCAGGAATGTACCCACGAAACGTCCTGCCAGCATCAATGCCATAAATGCGATCATATAATTGGCTGCCACCGCGTCGGAGAAGCCCATTTTTTCATGACCGTAATTGATGAAGAATGCCCAGGTACCACCTTGGGCCGCAACATTGAACGTCTGCGCGATTACCGCCCACACGAAATGGCGATGCTGAAACAACGTCTTTCCTGGCTCTGAATCCACATTCACCGCCTCAGGATCCACTTCGGCTGCATGGGGATCGATCAGCGCCGGCACTTTCACAAATGAAAAGGCCAGGGCGATCAGTGCAATGACCGAACCGATCGCGATGTAAAGGTTCTTTACGGAAGTCAGGTCGGTACTTCCCTCAGCGTGGTTGCGGAACAGGAAATAGCCGCCGATAGCCGGCCCCAGAATGGCTCCCAGCGCATTGAATGCCTGTGCGAAGTTGATCCGCTGATCGCTGGTACGCTGGTCGCCCAGTGACGCCACAAACGGGTGCGCTACTGTTTCCAGCGTGGCAAGTCCGCAGCCCAGAATAAAGAGCGCTACGCCGAAAAATGGAAAGGAAGCTGTGCTGGCCGCAGGTACAAACAGGAATGAACCGATTGCAAAAAGCGACAACCCCAGCAAGACCCCGTTTTTATAACCAAAACGCTTCATGAACAAGCCCGCCGGGATACCCATGATAAAATAGGCCCCGAAAATGGCAAACTGCACAAATGCGGATTGCGTCTTGGTCAGGCTCAGCACGTGCTGAAAGTGTTTATTCAAAACGTCCCCCATCGTAATGGCGATCCCCCAGCACATAAAAAGGGATGTAACAAAGACCAGTGTAACCAGGTATTTTTTGTCAGTGAACTTCGGCGGAGAGGTGTGGGCTGTGCTGGCAGACGGATGGTTGCTCATTTAGCTGAATAGTAAAATTAAATATTAGGTTCGGTCTATTTTTGCAAATGTAAATCAGAGAAATTTAAAAACTGTATCCAGTCGAACATTTTAACATCATGCCCTCCCGGACGGATATGGAAGCCAATTTGACCCATTATGGGTGAATTCAGCGCGGGAAAGGATGTTCCCGGAAAACCATTGGTTCCTAAAAAACGATAAACGGTATCCGAAGCCATCGCAGTCGCGAACTCTCCGGCGGGGTCTGCGTTCGTGTCCTCCTCGGCAGTAGCCAGGTACACGGGACGCGGCGCGATCAGGGCCAGTACGAAATGCTGGTCAAACGGCAGCGAGGTATCCTGGCCGCTGTACTTGCACAAACTTCTCGCATACCAATGCGGGAACACCGTACACAACCGGCTGATATTCTCTCCTACACCCCGACGGAACTGCTTGCCTCCGCCCGCTCCCGATTCGTTACTCAGTACCGCGGCAAACCGCCTGTCGGTCGCACCTGCCCATAAGGCTGCTTTTCCCAATCTTGAAAAACCAAATACCGCTACCCGCTTGGCATCGATGTCCCGATCCGTTTCCAGGTAATCCATTCCCCTGCTCAACGCCCAGGCCCAGGCGGCCATGGTACTGAAATTATCATCCCGCTCCTGCAACTCCGGATACAGCGGGTGAATGCCGGTTTGGAATGCATGATCCTTCCGGTCCGACGCTATTTCCTCGCGGTACAAGGTCACCAGCGCGTACCCCCGCGCGAGGATACTATCCACCGCCCATTGCGACGCATTCACCCCGCGGCACGCATCGGTTGCTTTACCGTCGGCAGCACAGGGAAACATGCGGCTGTTTTCTACCCAGGCGGCCGTCAGCCGGATTCCCGGGTCTGCATGAATAGCCTGGTTACCGATGAAATTCAGACCGATAATGGCAGGGACGGGGCGTTTGACCTGGTTGGGAATATAAATCAGCAGATCGAATTTGGCCTCTTTGCCTTTCTCCCTGATATGCACGGTAACCTGCTTACGAGTAGCTTTGCCTCCCAATGCTTTCCGATCGTGGTCGAAAACCTCGAAGCGGATATCCCTGGGTCTTTCGGGCATTACTCCGTACATCTCCCGGGTCATCGTTTCCAGAATTTCCTTACGCCTGCTTTCCCATTCTTTAACCGACTTCACTTTTTTACCATTATGGAATGTAAATGGGTCGGGCAATGCGGGATTACCCTCCTGCGCATGTAATAATTTTGTGGAAACCAGCAGGAGCGCTACGAGAACGGAGAGAAGGTGCTTCATGGAAGGGGGTTAAAAGGCGTGGCAGGTCATTTACCTTTATTAAAATAATCGCTCATAAAAAGCAGCTGGTATCGGACGGCATTATCCCAATAAGGCCAATTGTGCGCACCGGGGCGAACAATGTAGTCGTGGGGAATCTTGCGGTATTCGAGCTGCTTATGCAGGTTTTCATTCACATCATAAAAAAAGTCTTCGGTACCGCAATCGATGATCAGCGACAATGCATTGGGCGTCAGCAAATGCAGCATATTGATCACCGTGTTCTTCTCCCATCTTTCGGGTTGCTCCGCCAAAGTTCCCAGGCGCTTACTCATGTCCCAATTGTTCGGAAAAGGGCGGATGTCGACCCCACCGCTCATACTGCCGGCAGCTCCGTAAACGTCCTGATGTTTGAATGCCAGGTACAATGCACCATGCCCGCCCATGCTCAAACCGGTAATCGCACGTCCTTTACGGTCTTTGATGGTCTTGTAATTTTTATCTACATACGAGACGAGCTCTTTCGAAACATAGGTTTCAAATTGCGACTGCGGGTCCACCGGACTATCCCAGTACCAGCTGCTGAACCCGCCGTCAGGACAAACTATGATCATGTTATGGAAGTCGGCTGCTTTCTGGATACCTGCGACCTTGCTTACCCAGTTGGCGTGGTTTCCGCTGTAACCGTGCAGCAGGTACACGACCGGAAATTCCTTGCCGGCATCGTAGCTGTCAGGTCTTACCACCACCACTTTAAAATTCTTCTTCATCACAGCGCTGTTCACCTCGACGGTGTCGATGCGCGACGCAAATGCTCCTGGGAGGGAAATCAGGCAAAAAGCAAGAAGCGCTAAAACTGTTCTTTTCATTTTGAGAGGTTATAAGGAATTGAGAATATGACGACAGACAGCCATTATTCCCGTAAATCGTGAGAAAATTTTCTACAACTCACAGAAAGGCCGCTCAGCAATCCCGCAAATATTGTAGAATCCGGGGAATAATCCCGGCCACGCACCGCCGAATGTCGCTGGCATTTAAATTGATATAATACTCACATATCTAAAATAACTCTAACTCAAAATTTTAAGACAATGGGAAATCTCCTTTATACAATAGCTGTAATCCTGGTGATTCTGTGGTTGATCGGCTATTTCGGCTTTGCAAGTTTTGGCTTAGGCAACATCATCCACATTCTGCTGGTGATCGCAGTCATTGCCATTATCCTCCGTCTGATACGTGGCGACAGAGTTGTGTAGAGAGGACATCCGACCGACATTGAGGCCCGGGACATTAGTTTTCTATGTTCCGGGCTTTTTCATGTGCTACACTTCATTTAAAAACCCTAATTTAAGGGCTACATAGCCCAACGCTAAACCTCCCATCTATGCAGTCGATTTTACTCAAACGTAAAGTGATGGCGCTCCTGTTCATGTTGCAGCCCCTTGCGGGTAGTGTTGCGCAAACCTATATGGGCAATGTTGAATTCACCAGTCAGAGCGGAATTAACTCCTGGGATCCGGGCTGGAAAACCGTCACGGGCAACATTTATGTTACCAGCGTTGCCGGTGACGTCATCACCAGCCTCGCCCCGCTTCAAAACCTCACAACCGTAGGCGGTGCCATTATCATCAGCGAAAACCACTCCCTTACCTCGCTGAACGGCTTGGGCAAGGTCACATCTGCCGGGGCTCTGGAAATATCATTCAACAGCGCATTGCAGGATATCAGCGGATTAGGCACACTCACCACCGTCTCCGGGTCGGTCAATATCAATGGAAATGCGTCGCTGGCAACGCTCACAGGCCTCAATAACAACCTGAGTATCAACGGAGATCTCTCAATCCGAAATAATCCGGCACTGTCCTTTTGCAATATCACCCCCGTGTGTAATTATCAGAAGAACCACCCCTCGTTTACCTACCTGAATGTGTCCGGAAATGCCGGCTCCTGTTTCAGCGAAAGCACGCTGTACACGGCCTGCAATGGCCCGCTACCCGTTGTTCTGACCGAGTTTGAAGCCACGGGCGAAGGGACTTACGTGCTCCTCAGGTGGTCCACCGCCGCAGAAACCGATGCATTTCAATTCGACGTGGAGCGAAGCCGTGATGGACAACAATGGGGGAAAATCGGTGAGGTGAAGGCACTCGGCGAAAGCAGGGAGCTTTCTCACTACGATTACACCGATGCATATCCGTGGCAGGGCGAAAATCTGTATCGCCTGCGCATTAACGACCTGGATGGCTCCTACGCGTATAGCCGCGTACGTAGTGTCCGTGTGCGTAATATCGCCGCACCTGCGTACCCTAACCCCTTTTCCACATCCTTATTCCTTTCAGCAACAAGTCTAACCCGCGGCAAAAGCCTCGAACTGATCAATTCGCATGGAAAAACGGTTTATGAAGTCAATGGGCGGCTGCCGGCCAGCATTCCGACGCATGGCTGGCCACCAGGTATCTATATCCTGAAATTGAGCGGGGAAGGCGGCGGATCGCAGAATTTTCGGATCGTTAAGGCCGAGTAAAACACCAACGCGACTGGCACAGTTGTTTCCACCCCTTGGCTATGGTTGAACCAAAAAGTCAAAACATGGAAACGACGATCGAATATAACTATCCGTCAATGGTCAATGCGGCATTCGCCGATCGCGGCGACGCGCAGAAAGCCTACGACGAATTGATTTACAGGGGATACAAACCGGAAGAGATCAATGTCATCATTTCAGATGAGACCCATCGTATTCATCACGCAGAGATCGACGAGACAAAACCTGCTCATTCCACCATCGAAAACGCGGGCATCGGATCGGTTATCGGAGGCACCGCGGGGGCTATCGCCGGGGCACTGGTAGCCATAGGCACCACCGTTCTCATCCCGGGGCTGGGCATTGCCGTCGCAGGCCCATTACTCGCAGCACTGACCGGCGCTGGCGCGGGAGGACTTACCGGCGGCATCGTAGGTGCATTACACAACACCGGCTTACCGCATGAACACGCCGAAGCACTCGAATCCAGTATCCGGCAAGGCGGGGTCATCATCTCTTTCACGCCTAAAACCGTAGAAGATCGGATGGAGGTCATTACCGCATGGAACAAATACGGTGCGCGGCAGCTGCACGGGAATGAACAGTACACCGCGTGAGAAAAAGAAAGGGACCGGCCGACAAGCCGGTCCCTTTCTTTACAATAGATCTTTGATCCTGATCCAGACATTTTCTGCCAGGATCTTATGCCCCTCGGCAGTAGGGTGAATGCCGTCCGCCTGATTGAGCTTCTGCTCCCCTCCTACGCCTTCGAGCAGGAATGGAATGAGCGTGACACCTTCGTTCTTTTTGGCGAGATCCGCATAAACCGCCCGGAACTCGGATGCATACTGCTGACCCATGTTCGGCGGGATCTGCATTCCCGCCAGAACGCGTTTCGCTTCGGGATACCGGGCATGTACTTTATCAAGCATTTCCTGTAAATTCTTCCTGGTTTCCGAAACGGGGATACCGCGTAACCCGTCATTACCTCCGAGTTCGAGCACGAACACATCCAGCGGCTGTTTCAGCAGCCAATCGATGCGGCTGTTCCCGCCCGAGGTCGTTTCTCCGCTCACGCCGGCATTGATGACCTTATAATTCAACTTCAGCGAGTCGATCCGCTTTTGAATCAACCCGGCGAATGCCTGGGAAGGATCATCCAGCCCATAACCCGCCGTGAGGCTGTTACCGAAAAAAACGATGACCTTTTTCTTCGCAGCAGGTGCCTTGGCAGCTGCCTGAGGGGAATCGGTACTGCTCTCCCCCCCTTCTTTCTTTTCACCGCCGCACGAGAGCATCGCCGCGGCCAGCACGAATATTGACAATTGAAAAAAACGGCGACTATGCTTCATAATGAATATCGACAGGGAACAGAATTTGATATGTAAAAAAGGTATACCCGGCCATTCGTTCTCATTTAAAAACCGTTTGAACTATATTTATGAGGAAGAATTGCCGAAAAGAGCCAAATTGGATTCTTCGCGGCAGCCACAATCCGGCACCACGCAAACTTAAAATAAAAACGATTGATGAATACCATACTTGATCTGCAGGAAGTCAGTAAAATATACAAAAGCGGTGATCGCACCCTCAAAGTACTCGACAATGTCAGCTTTTCCATTGAAACCGGCTCTACCGTATCGATCGTAGGCCCGTCGGGCAGCGGCAAAACGACCCTGCTCGGCCTTTGCGCCGGTCTCGACCGATCCACCTCGGGCAGTGTGGAATTGCACGGAACCCGTCTGAACGGCATGAATGAAGACCAACTTGCTTCGATCAGGAATCAATACGTAGGCTTTATATTTCAAAACTTCCAGCTCCTTCCCACGCTCACGGCTCTCGAAAACGTGATGGTACCGATGGAGCTGCGGGGAGAAAAGAATGTAAAATCCAGGGCCCTCGACCTGCTCGACAAAGTTGGACTCGCCGAGCGCAGCCACCACTACCCTACCCAGCTCAGCGGCGGCGAGCAACAGCGGGTGTCCCTGGCCCGTGCGTTTTCAAACCAACCGCAGATTCTCTTCGCCGACGAACCGACGGGCAACCTGGATGCCGAAACCAGTGAAAAAGTGGTTAAACTGCTCTTTGACCTGAACCGCGAGGCGGGAACAACACTGGTGGTCGTGACACACGACCTGGAACTGGCTGCCAAAACGCAGCGCATTATCCGTATCAAAGGCGGCAAAATCGTTTAGTATAACTCCCGATGAACACATTCAATATTTCCTGGCTGCTGCGGATGGCCTGGCGTGACAGCCGGAAAAACCGGTCCCGGCTGGTCCTCTTTATTTCCTCGATCATCCTCGGCATCGCAGCGCTGGTAGCCATTTACTCACTGGGCGACAACCTGCGTGACAACATCGACAGCCAGGCGGCTACGCTGATCGGCGCCGACCTGTCTCTTTATAGTGGTAAAAAAATAGAAGGGAAGGCGCTTACACTGATCGATTCACTGAGTAAGGTCCGGTCCGAAGAGCGCAGTTTTGCCTCCATGGTGTATTTCAAAAAGTCCGGTGCAAGCCGTTTGGGACAGGTGAAAGCATTAGCGGGCGATTTCCCTTACTATGGCAAACTGGAAACCATTCCGGTATCCGCCGAAAACACCTTTCGCTCGCGGCAGGAAGCATTGGTAGATCAGACACTCATGCTGCAATACCACGCGGCGGTGGGCGACTCGATCCAGATCGGCGAGATGACCTTCGCCATTGCAGGCATTCTGGAAAAAGCACCGGGGTCGACCGGCATTACCAGCTCTGTGGCACCTACCGTTTACATTCCGATGCGTTTTCTCGACCAGACCGGCCTGATGCAGAAAGGGAGCCGGGTTGGCTATCGCTACTATTTCAAATACCCGCCGAAGACCGACATCCAGAAACTGGTTAAGGCTTTGGAACCGAAATTTGAGAAATATGATCTTGATTACAACACCGTCCAGAGTCAGAAAGAAGACACGGGCCGCTCATTCCGTGACCTCACGCGCTTCCTCTCGCTGGTAGGGTTCGTTGCATTGCTCCTGGGATGCATTGGCGTCGCGAGCGCGATACACATATACATACGCGAGAAAATCAATTCCATCGCCATCCTGCGATGCCTCGGCGTGAAAGCGAGCCAGGCATTTACCATCTACCTGATCCAGATTGCCGGCATCGGGCTCATTGGCACCATACTGGGCACTTTGCTGGGAACAGCTATACAGCAGTTCTTGCCCGTGGTCATGAAAGACCTGCTGCCGTTTGAACTCACCACCGAAATTTCATGGCCGGCGATCGGCCAGGGCCTGGCGATAGGCGTGCTGATCTCCGTGCTGTTTGCCTTGCCACCGTTGGTTTCGATCCGGAAGGTATCACCGCTGAATGTACTGAGGTCCGCTGCGGATGCGGCCCATCCCGAACGCGACGCGGTAAGTTGGGCACTTTACGGCCTGATCATTCTCTTCATCTTCGGATTTTCGTTCCTTCAAATGCAAACCTGGGTTCAGGCACTCATTTTCACAGCCAGCATTCTGACTTCATTCCTGATCCTGTTCGGCATTGCAAGTCTGCTGATGTGGCTCGTCAGACGTTTCTTCCCTACTTCTTGGAGCTACCTCTGGCGGCAGGGCCTCGCAAATCTGTACCGTCCCAACAACCAGACCACCATTCTCATCGTGTCCGTAGGCCTGGGGACATTGCTGATCTGTACCCTATTTTTCATTCAGACCATCCTGCTGACACGTGTCAAGCTTTCCAGCAGCGGTAATCAGCCGAATATGGTGCTTTTCGACATTCAGAACCACCAGAAAGATGGCGTCCTGGCCATCGCGCAGGCGCAGAAAGTCCCGGTAACACAGAGCGTACCTATTGTCAACATGCGCCTTGAAGAGGTCAATGGCAAAACGGCGGCCGATTTCGAAGGTGACACGACTGCCGAGCAATCGCGTCGCATTTTCGGCCGGGAATACCGGGTCACTTTCCGCGACTCCACCACTTCTTCCGAGCGGGTTACGAAAGGCAAATGGCAGGGCACCTACCAAAAATCCGCCGCATTGATCCCCATTTCAGTCGAGCAGGGCTTTGCCGACCGGAGCCATCTCGAACTGGGCGACACCATGGTGTTCAATGTGCAGGGTACGCTCATGCCTACGACCATTTCGAGCATCCGCGAGGTGAATTGGAGCGAAGTCCGGACCAACTTCCTGGTCGTGTTCCCGACGGGTGTTCTGGAAGAAGCCCCGCAGTTCCATGCGATGTTGCTTCACGTTCCCAATGCAGGCGTTTCGGCACAGTTCCAACAGGCGCTGGTCAGGCAATTCCCCAATATTTCGGTCATCGATCTGGCCCTGATCCTGCGGGTTCTGGATGATATTTTCAACAAAATCGGATTTGTGATACGCTTTATGGCTGGTTTCAGCATTCTGACCGGCCTCATTGTACTGATCGCTTCGGTGATGATCAGCAAATACCAGCGCATTCAGGAGAGCGTATTGCTCCGGACACTCGGGGCAAGCCGGAAACAGATCTTTGTCATCACTTCCCTGGAATATTTCTTCCTGGGTTCGCTGGCTGCATTTACCGGCATTCTCATCGCATTGATCGGGAGCTTCTGCCTGGCCAAATTTAATTTCGAATCCGAATTCAATCCGGAGGTAGGCCCGGTCGTCGTCATTTTCCTGTTTGTCTCCCTGATGACCGTCTTCATAGGGCTCATCAACAGCAGAGGAATCCTGTCGCGCCCACCGTTAGAAGTGCTTCGGCAGGATGTTTGAGTTTGCTTTTGGAATTCACTTGTTCACGCATTGGCCGGCCAAAAGGTTTCATACAGCTTAACTATTAGGTTATGAAAGAACATGTGTTAAAAGAATTGCACGATTGGGGACAAAGGGTATCACGGCTTATAGAACTAATCGCCCTTACCAATAAGACTTTGCAGCTCCATCGCAAGCTTAGCGATTCGCCGATGCTGATAGAGCAATCGAGCGACTTCTAACAGCGCACCAAAACGAACTCGAATTTATTACATAGCTATGGCCTTACCGGACAAATCCGGCCGAATGAAAATGCCGCATAACAGGCTGCACAGCGCCTTGCTTCGACGTCGTCAGGATCTGGTTCAATCCTGACTTCTCTTAAATAGTCAAACTGACCGCCAAAATTCATGCTGCCGGAAAGGCGGCTGACACATCTCCCCGTCGATCCGCACGGCTGGAAGCTCATAGCATCCCAATTTAACAATTCCTTAAAGCGTAATCTTACCGTTATTCTTTCCGATCCCGCCATTTTTGGAGCAGGAATGTGGCTTTAATGCAACTTTCCGCTTCGTTATTAGACTTTTGGATGAATAAAATTTACTATTCCTGTAACGCTTCTTTTCGTATTGCTTTCATCCAATTTATTCTTTATATTTTTTCAAACGTTTGCATAAAATTTCAAACGTTTGCATTAACTATAAAGTAATTTCTATTAATTATCTTAAAAATACAATATGTAATCTTGTAACCACGGACCCTTTTTTCATTTCTCACTATGACTAAAATGTATTCACGTTCCCTATTTCCATTCACAGTAAAATCCAATAATCCACGACTATGAGAAACACTTCGACTCTATCAGTCAGGACCGGGATAATCCGAAACTGCCTAATGCAGGTAACGGCCCTTTGCGGCCTTCATGCGATGGCGGCAGCTGAAATACCGGTTCCCGAAGGCCAGCCCCAAAAACATGTTGAAAGAAACATGAATACTTTGAAAGAGATTACACTTACCGGTAAAGTGCTCACCGAAGGCTCCTCAGAAGGCCTGCCCGGTGTGACGGTCGTGATCTCGGAAGCAAACGGAAGCAACAAGCAAGGTGCAACTACCAATGAATCAGGTGTTTTTACTTTTGCAAACCTGCAAACCGGCACGCGTTACAATCTGGAATTCAGCTATATAGGATTTGAAAAACAAAGCGTTGCAGATTTCCTGCTCACCGAAACAAACAACAATTCGATTGAGGTCAAACTGAAAGAATCTGCTTCTAATCTTAGCGAGGTCGTAGTAGTAGGCTACGGCAGCAGTGCGAAGAAGGACATTACCGGTTCTGTCAAATCATTGAAAAGTACCGATTTCAACTCGGGTATCATCAACTCGCCGGAACAGCTGCTTCAGGGCAAAGTGTCCGGGGTCAACATCACTTCGGCCACAGGTGAGCCCGGTGGCAAGACCAACATCACAGTCCGCGGGCCCGGTGGTGTGCGTACGGGTAGTACCCCTTTGTTCGTAGTCGACGGGATGGCCCTCGACAACAGCGGCACCGGAGGTGATGCCAATCCGCTCAACTTCCTGAATCCACAGGATATTGAAGCGATCGACGTCCTGAAAGATGCTTCGGCAACCGCCATCTACGGAGCAAGAGGTGCCAATGGCGTGATCCTGATCACGACCAAAAAAGGGAAATCCGGCCAGGCCAACGTTACCTATTCAGGAAGTATCGGTATCTCAACCATGGCACGTCCGCTGGACGTACTTTCGGGGCCAGAGTTCCTTTCTGAATCCGCCAAACTCGGTGCCACTGTCATCGACGGCAAGACCGATACCGACTGGCAAAAGGAAATTACCCGCACCGCCATGACCTACAACAACAATCTCTCCATTGGCGGCGGAAGCGATAAAATGACGTATTATGCATCATTTGGCGCTCAAAAACAGGAAGGTATCCTGAAAGCAAGTCAACAGAACCGCTACACCGGGCGCATCAATTTGTCGCAGAAGCTGCTGAACGACCGTGTGACGCTGGATGTAAACCTGAATGCAACCAATACCAAAAACAATCGTCCGAACATCGGGGGAATGATCGGTGGGGCGATCACAGCGAACCCTACTTATGCACCTTATGACGCAGACGGTCAGCCATTCCAGTATCAGGACGGCACCAACCCGCTGATTTCGCTCAAACTCTACAAGGAAGTACTGACCACCAACCGCGTACTGGCCAGCATTTCGCCTTCGGTGAACATCGTCAAGGGCCTCGTGTACAAGCTGAACTTCGGTATCGACAATTCTATCTCGACACAGGACAAGCAGACGCTCCCCAACACAATTCCTTTTGAAATTGGTCGGTTGGAAAACTACGGTCTGAAAAACACGAACAAACTGATCGAAAACTACCTGACCTACACGCTGAATACCAAAGTCCACAGCTTCGGCGCGTTATTGGGACATTCCTACCAGCACATTTTCATCCAGGGTAAGAATTTCAGTATCAACAAATTCCCAATCTCGGACATCGAGCCGATCTACAACCCGGGACTCGGACAGGATCTTTCTCTCGTGCTGAACCAGCCCGGCGGCTTCGCGACCGTCAATGAGCTGCAATCGTTCTTCGGACGTGTGAACTACGGATTTAAAGACAAGTACCTGGTAACGGCCACATTGCGGGTCGACGGATCTTCTAAATTCGGGGCGAACAACAAATACGGTTCATTCCCCTCCTTCTCGCTGGGATGGCGGATCTCGGAAGAGGCGTTCATGAAATCATCTCCGTTCTCGGATCTGAAACTGCGCGCCGGCTGGGGATCGACAGGTAACCAGGAAATCCCTTCCAAAATCACACAGGCACGGTTTACTTCCGTTGTTTCAGGAACAGCCAGCTACCCGCTCGACGGCGGCACCACCTACCCGGGCGGAACCACTTATACGCGACTGGCTAACCCCGACATTCAATGGGAGGTATCCAAACAAACCGACTTGGGACTTGATTTTGGCTTGTTCAAAGGAGCATTAACCGGTGAAATCGATTATTTCAGAAAAACGTCCGAAAAGATTCTCCTCGAAGTAATCCCGGCCGACCCCGTTCAGCCTGCGGGAACATTCTGGACAAACGTGCCGGATATGCGCATTATCAACGAGGGAATGGAATTCGACCTGAACTTCCGCAAGGCACTCGACAATGGTTTGAGATATTCGGTAGGTGGAAATATTACTTTCATCAAAAACCGCGTCGAAAACTCTCCTTATACCGTTATACCTTCCGGCTCGGCTCAGGGTTCAGGTCTTACCTCAGCCACGATCAACGGTTACATCAACGGCGAAGCGATCGGTACATTCTATCTGAAAGATTTTATCGGATTTGATGATAAGGGCATCAGCAAGTTCCGCGATGTGGATGGCAATGGCATTGTCAACGACGCCGACCGAGTGGTGGCGGGTACCGCATTGCCAACACGCATGTACAACTTCAATGGAAATATCAGCTTTAAAGGCTTTGACCTGACCGCCAACTTCAATGGTGTTGCGGGCAACAAAGTGTATGACAACACGGCGAACTCCAATTTTTACAAGCTGAAACTGTCGAAAGGTGTCAATGTAACAAAAGAAGCGCTTTCCGAGTCCTCGGAATCGATCAACAATGCTGCATTGGTATCGACACGCTATCTTAAAAACGGATCGTTCCTCAGGCTCAACAACCTTGTACTGGGTTACAATCTGAACACCGCCAAGCTGGGCATCAGTAAATGGGTACAAACAGCGCGTGTTTCGGTGACCGGCCAGAACCTGGCATTGTGGACCAAATACAATGGCTATGACCCGGAAGTTAACAACGACCGTTCGATCGCGGGCATCACTTCTTATGGTATCGATTACCTGAGTTATCCCAAAGCGAAAACCGTCATTTTCTCGATCAATCTTGGCTTTTAATTATTGAACCATGAAGAAGAAATTATCACTCATATTTACGGTGGCCGGCCTGCTGATGTTCAGTAATGCCTGCACCGACCTGAAAGAACAAGTGCTGGACGAAACGCTCAGCGCGAATCTTTCGGAGGAAGAAACCGTCAACGGGTTGCTGGCCCCCACATATGCCTTGCTGCCCAACCTTTTCCAGCATACCACCTATTTTGCATTGCAGGAAATCTCTACCGACGAAGCGATCCTCCCCTATCGCGGCGGTACAGACTGGGGTGACAATGGCATTTACCTCGCATTGCACGGGCACAATACCACCAGCACCGATCCGAATGTAAACAATACCTGGAATCAGCTTGTACAGTCCATTTCGCGGTGTATTACGGCCATCGAAGGCCTGAAAACAGCCAAATCACCGAATGCGGCACTTTATACCGCCGAAGCACGGGGAATGCGTGCTTACTACAACATGGTGATGCTGGATCTTTTCGGGATCGTGTTCGTAAAAGAAGATCCGGGAACGACTTCCACCATTATCCGTGGAGACGAAGCGGTGAAATACATAGAAAGCGAATTGTTGGCCGTTGAACCTGTCGTGAAACCCAAGGCGACCGTGGGCCCGGGCCGCTTGAACCAGGCTGCCGTTTGGAGCTTGCTGGCACGCCTGTATCTGAATGCAGCGGTGTACCGCAACATTTACGGCGCTACTTTTGATTTTAAATCAGAGGACATGGACAAGGTGATCCAATATGCCGACAAGGTGATCAACTCCGGCCAGGCCAAACTGTCACCCGATTATTTCGCGATCTTTGGCAACGCCAACCATACCAATGACGAACTCGTTTTCGCGGTCGACCAGCGCGCCGAGCTGAACGGACATAACCGGATGGCTTACTTCTCGATTTCCGGGGACCAGTTCCCGCTTGCAGAATTCCCGGCAGCCAACGGCACCGACGGGCCTGGTATTACTTCCGACTTTTACCAGTCCTGGGTACAAGCCTACGGCGCTGTGGACCCTAGCCGCGATCCGCGATTCTACCAGCAAAACATGTCGATTTATACCAATGCGGCCGATACTTGCGTGAACGACGCCGACTATAAAATCAATCGCGGTATCCTGAGAGGGCAGCAGTACGGTGCATTGCGCGTCAATGGTGCATTCCTGAGATGTCCCGACGGCAAGTTGAAAGTAGGGAAGCTGACCTATGTGACACGTAACCGGGCCGATCTTCCGGTGAGTTTCAGTGAAATGATCGATTTCACTACGGCCGGCAGTAACTATAACACGGGCTACCGGGTTGAAAAATACGAATTCAGCAACAAGTCTAACACAGGCCGTAACCGCGGAGAGGCAGATATCGTCATCGTACGCCTGGCGGATCTGTACCTCATGCGTGCGGAAGCGAAACTGCGTAAAAGCAACGATGCAGCAGGCGCTCTTGCCGATGTGAACCTTGTGCGTGCCTCACGTACCAAAACGCTGGCTCCGCCGCCATTGACTACCATGAACCTGGACCTGCTGTTCCGTGAACGCGGTTTCGAATTCTACTGGGAAATGCTGCGCAGGCCTGATATGATCCGCTTTGGCAAGTACGAAGGCAAATGGACAGAAAAAACCAACAGCGACCCGAAGAAACGGATCTTCCCGATCCCGCAGACCGCCATCGATGGTGCTTCCAACCTGCCGGGTTATCTGAAACAGAATGACGGATATTAATTAAACATCCAAAAAAGAATAGCGGACCTGGGCGATTCCTGGTCCGCTATTCTTTTTTTAGGGTACTTATATTAAAAAGCATTGAATGCCTGCTGAAACCAGCACGCGTGAACATCCATAATTATAATTTTCAAAGCACCTTCCGAAAAACGAGCGGCGTCACTCCGGCGTGCTTTTTGAAAAAATTATTGAAATAGGAAGCGTACTCGAAACCCAATGCAAAGGCGATATCGGCGACACTCCAGTCGGTATGCACCAGAAGCGATTTGGCTTCTCCCAGGACCCGTTCATTGATATGCGCCGTCGTTGATTTGCCGGTAATCTCGTGCACAGCTGCATTCAGATGGTTCACATGCACCGACAACCGACCCGCATAGTCGCCGGCCTTTCGCAGCAGCAGTGTATGATGGGGCGAATCCACCGGAAACTGCCTTTCAAGCAACTCCAGAAACAGCTTCGCGATCCGCGTGGCTGCATTGGGAGGATTAAAATAGGCCAGCGATGGCTGCATCTTAATCGCTTCGTGGATGATCAGATTGAGCTGATTACGGATGACGTCATGTTTATAGAGATAGTCGGAATCGGCCTCTTTGCGCATTCTGTTGAAAATACTTTCCAGATAACGCACCTGATCACTATCCAGAAAGTAAACCGGATCGTTCCCTACCCGGTGAAGGCTTGATTCCTGAAAACTTTCACCACGTGTGCCAGTGTGGAGAAACGCATTGGCGAAAAGACAAAAATAGCCGAGCGTGTCCTCACATGTACTTTCCCAGGAGTAAGGTATCATGGGCGTTGTGAACACCAGCGCCGGCTTATCGATACCGATCCCGCGGTTGGCATATAGCAGCTCGCTCCGTCCCTCGGCGATCAGCGTGATTTTGTAGTAATCCCTTCGATTATAGGCAGAAAGATTACAGTTATCCTCGCCGATAGCAGCTACTTTAAACTGCGCCACCCCGACCGGCAAATCCTTGAAACGCGAAAGCTCCCGCGCATTAACCCCAGTTTGTTGCATGAGTAAAATTAATCATTTCAAAGAAAGATTATTTGCTCACTTTATTCTAAGGTCAGGTTACTTTTCAAATGCGCAACGACGATTCCCTGATGATCAGCTCGGAGGGCAGTACAATGCCTTCATGCGTGAAGTCACCCGAGCCGTTCAGTTGGTTTAAGAAAAGCCGCGATGCCTCCATACCGATTTTCCGTCCCGGCCGGTGTACCGTCGTCAGGGACGGAAATGTGTAAGCCGAGATCGGGGAATTATCGAAGCCTACCAGCCCGATGTCCTGCGGTATCCGGAGTCCCTTGTCTTTGGCCACCCGCATGGCGCCGATCGCAACCTGGTCGTTCACCCCAAAAATAGCATCCGGTGGCGTAGCCAGTTCCAAAAGCCGTTTGGTAGGCAGGATGGCGCTTTCTACATTGAAATTAGTATTCAGGATCAGCTCTTCCCGGGCAGGCATGTTGTATTTTTTCAAACAATCGATATAACCCTTGAACCGCTGCTCGGAAACCGTGAGGCCATTGGGCCCTTTGAGATGTGCGATCTGCTTGTACCCGATGTTGATCAAATGCTCCACGGCCGCAAATGCGCCATGATAGTCATCCACGGTTGCCCGGCTTGTTTCGAAATCCTCGTACTCCCGGTCGATAAAGATCAGGGGCGTTTTCCGCTGGATCACATTCTCCAGATGCTCGTAGTACCCGGCGTCGTATGTCTCTTGCGACACAGACAGGAATATACCTTCGGTACGGTTGGAGAGCAGTTTGGAAAGAGACTCCTTTTCGAGTAGGTAGCTTTCGTTGGTCACGCAGATGTTGAGCGTATAACCCATTGGTTGCAGCACCGTATGCAGCCCTTCTATCACAGCGGTTTCGTAATAATTGCTGATCGTAGGCACTACTACACCGAGCGAGGCAGTCCTTTTATTGAGCAGGCTCAGGGATACTTCATTACGCTGATAACCCACCTGACGGGCGTATTCCTGGATATTTTTCCGGGTATCTTCGTTGATGGCCGGATGGTCGTTGAGGGCGCGTGAAACGGTGGATGGTGAACAACGAAACCGGCGTGCAATGTCTTTGATCGTAACAGGACGTGAGGAATTCATATATTGATTTATGGCAATTAAATCTTTGAAATTTTTTCAAACGTTTGCATTCAATATTAACATATTTACATTTTGTGTTTAATTTATACAACACTATCATTGTACAAATGTAATGGAATTCGTACAATGAGTAACCTGCTGATCAAGCCGCAAACCGGAACCAAGACCTACCACTCACTCACCAGCCAGCAAGCCGGATGGACCTATCTGAACTTCGAAGCTAAAATACTCGATGAGGGTGAACAAATTTCCGGCAACACCGGGGATTACGAATATTGTTTCGCTTTGCTGGGCGGTAATTTCAAAGTAGAGGCCGCCGGGCAGGTATGGGAAACACGTAACGGGCGGAAGGATGTTTTCAGCGGGATCGGCCATGCGATGTACCTTTCACGCAACACTGCATTTACGCTCACCGCCCAGTCCCCGGCCACTGACATCGCGATCTGTAAGGTACTTTCCGACGAAGATCATCCGCCGCGAATGAAACGCCCCGAAGAAGCAGCCATCGAGTTCCGGGGCGGCGATAATGCCAACCGGCAGATCAACAGCCTGCTCGAACCCGGGTTCGGTTGCCACAAGATCGTGTGCGTGGAAGTGTATACGCCATCAGGCAACTGGAGTTCGTTCCCCGCGCACAAGCACGATGAGCGTAAAGTGGATGCCGAAGGGAATCTGATCGAAGCCAATCTGGAAGAAATTTACTTTTACAAAATCGACAAACCGCAAGGCTACGCGATCCAGCAGGTATACACCGACGACCGGTCGCTCGACGAGATCGTTCGCGTGAAGAACAACGAAGCGGTGCTGGTGCCCAGGGGCTACCATCCTGTGGTGGCCGGGCACGGATACAATGTCTACTATCTCAATTTTCTGGCGGGAAGTGATCAATCGCTCGCCAATACCTCCGACCCTGACCATGATTGGATTTATGGTAGCTGGAAAGGATCTGATCCGAGACTGCCGATCGTGACGGCAGAAATGAATGGGTGAGATGGCTGTCGGCTGTCGGCTGTCGGCTGTCGGCTGTCGAGCGAAAAAATGAAAAGGAATCCAGCTACTGGAAATCAATCGAAAAATACTAAAACCGAAAAACGATCTCGAAATCATTAAAACCAAAAGCCGACGGCAGCCAGCCGACAGCCGAAGTCCCCCCAACCCTATGCGCAAATACGATTTACTGACCCTGGGCCGCTCCTCCATTGACCTGTATTCGGCCAACGTCGGTAGCCCTTTTGAAAAAATAGAAGCATTTAATGCATTTGTGGGCGGTTGTCCGCTGAACATAGCTACGGGAGCCAGGAGGCTCGGGCTGGATACCGCCATCCTGACCGGCATCGGGAACGATCAGGTGGGGAATTTCATTAAGCATTTCCTGGACCAGGAAGGTATCGTAACCGAATGGGTACCCACGATCGAAGGCACGCGAAGTTCAGCCGTAGTGCTGGGCATTGAACCGCCCGACCGTTTTCCGCTGGTATACTATCGCGAGAATTGTGCCGATATCAACCTGAATATCGATCACGTTTCCGCCATTCCCTTCCAGGATTTCAAGGCAGCCGCATTTTCGGGCACCGCATTCAGCAAGGACCCGAGCCGTACCGCGATGTTCTATGCATTGGAAATGGCGAAGAAAAATGGCGTTACCCGTTTGCTGGACATCGATTTCCGGGCCGATCAATGGTTCGATCCCCGTGCATTCGGTGTGACGATCCGGGCAGCATTGGGCAGTTTCAACATCGTGGTCGGGACGGAGGAAGAAATCCTGGCAACGTTTCTGACCGATAAAGAGCAGCTGCTCATTAAACACCAGCAAATTTCGGCTCCTGAAATACGGGGTAATATTCAGAATGCGATCGCTGAGATCCTGGCGTCAGGCGTAGAAACGCTGGTCGTCAAACGTGGTAAGGATGGGGCGTCGATTTTCCAACCCGGTAAAGAAGAAGTGAAAGTTCCGGGCTTCCCGGTGGAGGTACTGAATGTGCTCGGTGCCGGAGACGCATTCTGCGCGGGATTCTCCTATGGGTTACTGCGCGGCCGCGACCTGTACGAGAGTGTCAGAATGGGCAACGCCTGTGGGGCGATCATCGTCACGCGTGAGGGCTGCGCGAATTTTATGCCTTCTTATGAAGAAGTAATGCAGTTTGTCGAAGGATATGGCGGGCTATAACCCCCTAATAAATCACCATTTACAATGCCTGCCTGCCCTTTTCAATGATCGGGCAGGTAAGCTCCAATCAATTTCCAATGGAAAAGTTACAGAATTACATCAACGGCCAGTGGGTACAGAGCCACTCCGACCATTATGTCAATGTCCTGAACCCCGCTAATCAGGACGTGCTTGCACAGGTGCCCTATGGAACTGCACAAGATGTGGCAGATGCTGCGGCAGCCGCCCATGAGGGTTTCCAGGAATGGAGAAGCACCCCGGTTTCCAAACGGGTCCAATATCTTTTCAAACTCAAGACATTACTCGAAGACAATCTCGACGATATCGCCCGCACCATTACCCTCGAATCCGGCAAGACATTCATTGAAGCCAAAGCTGAAATGGTACGCGCCATCGAAAACGTGGAAAATGCCTGCGGTATGCCGACTTTGATCCAGGGACAGTTCTCGGAGGATATTGCAAAGGGAATCGACGAGTATATGATCCGGCAACCGCTGGGCCCCTGCGCCTGCATTGCGCCATTCAACTTCCCGGGGATGATCACTTTCTGGTTCCTGCCCTATGCGTTGGCATGCGGAAACAGCTACATCATCAAGCCTTCCGAAAAAGTGCCTTTGACAATGACCAAGATCGTTGCATTGATGGATCAGCTGGATCTGCCGAAAGGCGTTCTGGGACTTGTTCAAGGTGCACGCGAAGTGGTAGACGCATTGCTCGAACATCCGGTGATCAAAGGTATCAGCTTCGTAGGATCGTCGAACGTGGCGCGTTACGTATATGCCAAAGGTTCAGCGAACGGCAAGCGCGTACAGGCCCAGGGTGGTGCCAAAAACCCGGTCATCATCTTGCCCGATGCCGACATTGATATGACCTCCCAGATTGTCATCGACAGCGTGTACGGCTGCGCAGGGCAACGCTGCCTCGCGGCTTCTACCATCATTACGGTGGGCGAACACAAAGACATTACCGAAAGCCTCGTCGAGTCGGCGAAGAGCCGGAAAACCGGTTTCGGACTTGATTCCGACGTACTCATGGGGCCCGTTATCACGACGGAAAGCAAAAACCGGGTGCAGGGACTCATCGACAAAGGGCTCAGCGAAGGCGGGCGTTTGCTGGTCGACGGGCGTAATGTGGCGGTCAGCGGCTATGAGAACGGTAACTTCATCGCCCCCACCATCATCGAGGATATTCCGCTGGACGGCGAGCTGGCAGCTACCGAAATTTTCGGTCCGGTGCTGAGCCTTGTTCACATCAATACCATCGACGAAGCTATCCGATTTATCAATGCAGGCAAATACGGAAACATGGCCTGCATTTTTACAAGCAGCGGCCTGAATGCGAGGAGGTTCCGTCACGAAGCGGAAGCAGGTAACATCGGCATCAACATTGGCGTCGCAGCGCCTGTCGCACAATTCCCATTCTCCGGCTGGAAGGACAGCTTCTACGGCGATCTCCACGGGCAGGGCAGCCACGCTGTCGAGTTCTTCACCCAAACCAAGGTGGTGATCGAAAGATGGCTGAAAGAATGGAACAGAAAGTTCTGAAAATCGAAGCATAACATCCCTAAATCAAACCCCCGGTTTAAACCGGGGGCTTCGCAAGATGACAAAAAAACTCAAAACCGGTGTGATCGGCCTGGGCCGCATAGGCCAGATCCACCTCAGCAACCTTGTTCACCACATGCCCGACGCGGAGGTGATCATCGCATCAGACCTCTCCCCGGCTGCGCACGCATTTGCGTATGAGCTGGGTGTGCAACACGTAACCACAGACGCTTACGAGGTGATCAACCACCCCGAGGTTGAGGCGGTTATCATCTGCTCCCCTACGCCGTTTCACGTGCCCTACACCGTTGCAGCCGCAGAGAAAGGCAAGCACATTTTCTGCGAAAAACCCCTGGACGTGACCTTAGAGGCTATCCAGGCGGCTGAAAAAGCCGTCGCAGACAACAATGTGAAGCTTATGCTCGGTTTCAACCGCCGTTTCGATGCCAACTTCAGCAACGTGAGGCATCTGGTAGCCGACAACCGGATCGGTGAGCCGCATATCCTGCGCATTACCAGCCGTGACCCGGCACCGCCGCCAGTCGAATATCTGAAAGTGTCTGGTGGCATTTTCCTTGATATGTCGATCCACGACTTCGATATGGCCCGTTACATAGTAGGTAGTGAAGTAAAAGAAGTGTTTGTGAAAGGCGACGCGCTGATCCATCCTGAAATCAGGGAATTCGGCGATATCGACACTGCGGTGATCGTACTGACTTTCGAAAACGGGGCGATCGGGGTGATCGACAACAGCCGCAAGGCCGTTTATGGGTACGACCAGCGCCTGGAAATTTTCGGATCCAAGGGAATGGCTAAGGCAGAAAACAACACGACCGACACGCTGATCCATTTCGACAGCAATGGCGGGCACAGTTCACTACCGCTGCATTTCTTCCTGGAACGCTACGAAACCGCTTACAGGGTTTGCCTCAAAACATTCATTGATTGCGTGTTGAAAGACACTCCTTCGCCCGTGGATGCACATGACGGCCTGATGGCCACTGCCATCGGGATCGCGGCGATGAAGTCGCTGACCGAAGGTCGCAGCGTGAGGCTGGACGAAATTTTGCAGTACGCAGCGGTTTAGGAAAATGGTCAGGTGTTGTCAGGGCGGGCAGGTGTTGTCATTTGTGATGGGGAGCTTTTAATGTAAAAATTGAATAAGTTTGGCCCGCACAAGGCACCATTCATAACAAACCTAACGATGTCAAATCACAAAGGCAACACCTGACAACCTCCGACCGACACCACCGCCTCTTGTCCTTTTAACCAACTAACCCTTTCAACAAGCATGTCCACTACCGGTCTGCAATCGCTGGATTATATAGTATTCTTCATCTATCTGATAGGCGTATCCGCTTATGGTTATTGGATTTACAAAAAGAAAAGCTCGAAAGAGGTTAGTTCCACCGACTATTTTCTCGCCGAAGGCTCCCTCACGTTCTGGGCGATCGGCGCGTCGATCATCGCTTCCAATATTTCCGCGGAGCATTTTATCGGCATGTCGGGGTCGGGCTTCGCGATAGGCCTTGCAATTTCATCCTATGAATGGATGGCCGCCGCCTCCCTGATCGTTGTGGCCCTGTTTATCCTCCCGGTTTATCTCAAAAACAAAATATACACCATGCCCCAGTTCCTGCGGGAGCGCTACAATCCCACGGTGGCGACGATCATGGCGGTATTCTGGCTTTTACTTTATGTTTTTGTCAACCTTACTTCGATCCTCTACCTGGGTGCGTTGGCACTGGAAGTAACGGCCGGGCTGGACTTTCAATATGGTATCATCGGTCTGGGCATTTTCGCGGTGGTTATCACCATCGGCGGCATGAAAGTAATCGGCTACACGGATGTGGTGCAGGTGATCGTGCTCGTACTGGGTGGTCTGGCGACGACCTACCTTGCCCTGGACCTGGTCTCGCAGCATTTCAACAAGCCGGGGATCTTCAACGCACTCGGAGTACTGCGCGAACAGGCCGATTCGCATTTCCACATGATCCTCCCGAAGGAAAACCCTTTTTATAAGGACCTGCCCGGACTATCGGTCATCATCGGCGCCATGTGGATCAACAACCTGGCCTATTTCGGATGCAACCAGTACATTATCCAGCGCAGCCTCGGGGCAAGTCTGCCTACGGCGCGTAAAGGCATTCTATTCGCCGCATTGCTCAAACTGCTGATTCCTATCATCGTTGTAATTCCCGGAATAGCGGCCTTTGTTTTGTATCAGAATGGGATGTTCCAGCAGGAAATGCTCGATGCACACGGCGCCATCAAGCCTGACCACGCTTATCCCGTATTGCTGAACCTGCTGCCGGCAGGCTTGAAAGGAATGGCATTTGCCGCATTGACTGCTGCCATCGTTGCCTCCCTTGCAGGTAAGGCGAACAGCATCTCGACGATTTTCACCCTCGACATTTACAAACAATACATTGCACCGCACGCCAGCGAACGGCAACTCGTGCGGGTGGGACGTTACACCATTTACGTCGCGATGGGAATCGGCGTGATTATCGCGCCTCAATTGCGCGTGCTCGACCAGGCTTACCAGTTTATCCAGGAATACAGCAGCTTCATTACCCCCGGTGTGTTCGCTATCTTCATTCTGGGTATGTTCTGGAAACGGACCACTTCGGCCGCCGCATTGACGGCCGCATTGCTGACCATTCCATTGTCGACGGCCGGAAAATTTCTGGCTCCCGAGGTCCCTTTCCTGGATCGGATGGGAATCATATTCCTGATTCTCTGCGCAGTCATCGTGGCCATGACCCTCGCAGATCCTAAAAGCAAAACCAACCCCAAGGGTCTGGATATCGAAGCCTCGATGTTCCGTCCGGGCAAAAGTTTTGTCATTGGTTCCATCATGATCTGCGGCGTGCTGGCGGCTTTGTATACGGTGTTTTGGTAGGTGGGATGCTGTAAGCTGTAAGCTGTAAGCTGTAAGCAACAAGGCGGTGTTGGCAATAAAAGGTTCATTGACTACTAATTTTATCGATTTAAATAGCTGAGGCGCAATAAGCCTAACGCTTATAGCTTATGGCTTACAGCTCAACGCATCAAGACCACATTACAATGCTCCTAACCACCCAACAACTCTTCCGGCAATGTTACGGCCGCTATGCGATACCGGCGGTCAATGTGTTTTTTATGGAAGAAATACATGGACTCTTTGCGGCTGCGCAGGAGGCGAATGCTCCTTTTATTGTGCAAACCACGCCTTTTGCAAGGGATTACGCCCATCCCGACATGCTGCTTTCGATGATAGCCTCGGCGGCACGCATTTATCCGGATGTAGTTTATGCGGTACACCTGGACCATGGATACGAAGAGCACATTTTCGACGCAATTGAAAGCGGAGGCTATACCTCGGTGATGATCGATGCGTCACACGACGATTTTGAGGCGAATGTAAAACGGACCCAGGCGGTAGTAGCGGCAGCACACGCCCGTCATATCAGCGTGGAAGCCGAACTCGGCGTGCTCGCCGGTGTGGAAGATGACCTCACCGTCGATGCTGCACATTCCTTTTACACCAATCCGCAGCAAGTCGAAGATTTTGTCAATGCGACGGGCTGTGATTGCCTGGCCATCGCGGTAGGGACAAGCCACGGAGCTTATAAATTCTCCGGCGGCCAGGGCCTGCAATTTCACATTCTCGAAGAAATACAACAGCGTCTGCCCGGCTTTCCACTGGTGCTGCATGGGGGATCCAATGTGGTTCCGGAAGTCATTGAACGTATCAATGGCGCCGGTGGCCAGCTAAAAACTGATGCGAAAGGGGTGCAGGAAGACGAAATCCGAAGAGCGATTCCGCTGGGTGTTTGCAAAATAAACATTGCGACGGACACCCGGCTGCTGTGGACCATGGTAAACAGGGAATTTTTCCGCGACCGCCCCGACGAATTCGCGCCCACCACACCGGGAAAGATCTTCATGGAAGAATATAAAAAGTTTATACTGAAAAAGTTCGGGTTATTCGGCTGCGCCGGAAAGGCAGGAGATTTCAGTAATGTAGGTAGATGACTCTGTTCGAACAGTTAAAATCAATAACATGACAAGACGACTTACGGTGGCCCAGGCTACCATCATGTTTCTCAAAAATCAATACATCGAACGCGACGGGATCGAAGAGCCTTATTTTGGAGGCTGCTTTGGAATATTCGGCCACGGCAACGTAGCCGGATTAGGGCAGGCATTGCAGGAAAATCCGGATTTTCGCTATTACCAATCCCGCAACGAGCAATCTATGGTCCATACGGCTGTTGCCTATGCCAAGATCAAAAACCGGCTCGGCGCATTTGTCTGTACGACGTCCATCGGTCCGGGCGCTACGAACATGATCACGGGTGCAGCGCTTGCAACAATCAACAGGCTCCCGGTCCTTTTGCTCCCCGGCGACATTTTCTCAACCCGTGAACCTAATCCGGTACTGCAGCAGCTGGAAAGTGCGTCCACGCAGGACATTTCGGTCAACGATTGTTTCAAACCGGTTTCCAAATACTGGGACCGCATTAACCGGCCCGAACAGCTGATCTATTCTCTGCCCGAAGTAATGCGCGTGCTCACGTCACAAGCTGAAATGGGTGCTGTAACGCTATCGATGCCGCAGGATGTACAGACACATGCTTACGATTTCCCGGAAGAGCTGTTCCGCAAACGCGTATGGCACGTCGGCCGCCCCCGGCCGGATGTTCAGACGTTGAAAAAAGCCACCGAATGGATCAAAGCCGCCAAAACACCGGTGATCGTGGCAGGAGGCGGGGCCATATACAGCGGTGCCACGGAGGTCTTGCATGCATTCGCCACCCAAACCGGCATCCCGGTCGGCGAGACTTTCGCCGGCAAAGGCGCGGTACGCTACGATGCTCCTTACAGCATAGGCGGGCTGGGCGCGACGGGGACCAAATATGCGATTGATATCGCCAACGAAGCCGATGTCGTGATCGGCATCGGAACTCGGTACAGCGATTTCACCACCGCTTCCAAATCGCTCTTCAAAAATCCCGATGTTCGGTTTATTAATATCAACATCAGCGAGTTTGACGCATTCAAACACGCCGCTTTGCCTGTGATCGGCGACGCGAAGGTTACGCTGGAAGAGCTGGCCGGTTTGCTGGGCGACTACCAGGTTACGGCGACCTACCGTGAGCAAGTGACGGCTGTCAATAAAGCTTGGGATGACGAGGTGACACAGATTTACGTCGAAGGCAACGGCAGCGTGCCGCCGATCGACCAGGCTGTGGTGATCGGTACATTGAACAGCTTCATGAATGACCGTGATGTGATGATCAATGCTTCCGGCAGCGCACCCGGCGATCTGCATAAGCTCTGGCGTGCGACAGACCCCAAGAATTTTCACCTCGAATATGGCTATTCCTGTATGGGATACGAAATCGCCGCTGGTCTCGGTGCGAAAATGGCCGACCCTACCCGTGAGATATATGTGATCTGCGGTGATGGCGGCTACCTGATGAATAACCACGAGATCGTAACGGCCATTCAGGAGGGAGTTAAATTCACGATCCTGCTGCTCAACAACAATGGATATGCGAGCATTGGCGGACTATCCGAGAGCATTGGAAGCGAGCGGTTCGGGACGATGTACAAGTACCGGGAAGATAACTCCGGACAGCTTTCAGGTGGCTTTCTTCCGGTTGATCTCGCTAAGAATGCGGAAAGCCTGGGCGCTTATGTTATCCGGGCCACCGACCGTGCATCGCTGGAAGACGCGCTGGCCGAGTCCAGGACAACGGACCGTGTTAGCGTCATTTATATCGAAACCAGTCTGTACCGCACCGTGAAGGGCTATCATGCCTGGTGGGAAGTGCCGGTAGCCGAGGTATCGACATCTTCGTCGGTGCAGCAGGCATTTGAAACCTATCAAGAGAACAAAAAAACGCAACGCATTTTTTTATAATGAACTTCGAAAACATTCAATTGGGCGTTGCTCCTATCAACTGGACCAACGACGATATGCCGGAGCTCGGCGGCGAAAATACCTTTGAGCAATGCGTCAGCGAAATGGCGCTGGCCGGTTTTACAGGCTGTGAAGTAGGTAACAAGTTTCCCAGAGATACCAATGTTTTGAAAAAAGCACTGGAATTGAGAGGACTACAAATATGCAACCAATGGAACAGTTATGAACTGACTACCAAGTCGCTGGCTGAAAACCGAAAGAGTTTCACCCAACTGCTGGATTTCCTGGAAACCATGGGCGCCAAAGTGATCGGCGGTGGCGAAACAGGTAATAGCTGCCAGGGGCAAATGAACGTGCCTGTTTTTGAAGGCAAAGGAATGCTCAACACCAAGGACGAATGGGACAGCTTTACCTTCGGATTGAACGAGTTGGGTAAAATTGCGCGGGATCGCGGTATGAAACTCGCATTTCACCATCATATGGGAACTTGTATTCAGACAGTAGCAGAAACCGACCGCCTGCTGAATGAAACCAATCCCGAGTACGTTTTTCTGAACTACGACTGCGGTCACTTCTATTTTGCCGGGGAAGATCCGGTCGCCGCGCTCAAAAAATATGTTGGCAGAACGGCGCATATCCATTTGAAAGACGTTCGCCAGAACGTTCTGCAACGCGTGCACGACGAGCGCCTGAGCTTTCTGACTGCGGTCAAAAATGGCGTCTTTACCGTCCCGGGCGATGCAGAAGGCTGCATTGATTTCCCATCGCTTTTTTCCATTATCAAGGATAGCGACTACCGCGGCTGGATCGTACTGGAAGCAGAGCAGGATCCTGCCAAAGCGAATCCACTGGAATACGCCATCATCGCAAGGAATTTTTTCAGGGGCCTCACCGGCATTTAAACCGGCATCCCCTCATAAATCGCCACTGGTCCGGCTCCCGCTTTTTGTATTTTCAAAAACCGCCGTACCAGTGGCGTTAATATTTCTCAACGGCAGTGGCTTATATGCTCTTTCGAGTAACGCTACTGCTTGCTCTCGTGAAACAGTTGGGAAGTCATTCAGAAATTCATCGAGAGAAATGCCCGTTTCAAGATGATCAAAAAGTGATTCTATCGGAACCCGTGTTCCGCTGAAAACCGGCTGTCCATTCAATATCCCGGGGTCTGTTGTGACGATCTGACCAATACCCACATCCTTTTGACGTAAACCTGTTTAAAAAGTAACGCTTAGCATTAAACAAATTACCAATTTTTCTTCCCAATCCCGCGCATCCTTCGCCACATTTCCCGCAGCAGATACGTAACAAGTGTATGATCGATTCATCAATCCGTGTTACAAGATAGCCTATGCAATAGCAGTTTACTTCATTCTTTAAACTGACTAATATGTTACATATCAAAAAGCTATATCTACCCTATGTGCTGATTTTCGCGTTTGTGGTGGCAGGGTGCAAGGACAAAGACGTCGATCCAGCGGCCGCGGCTATGCTCGATTCTACCTCTGCTGCCGACTATCCCGCTGTCAACAGCTGGCTGTATGAGATCATGAACGACGCTTATTTCTGGTATAAGGACCTCCCTGCGCAAAACACCCTGGATGCCAGCACAGACCCTAAACTATACTTTGAAAAACTCGTCTACCAGCGAACTACCGTGGACCGTTTCTCTGCGGTAACGGACGACTACGATGCTTTGCAAAACGAGTTCAATGGGATCAGCAAGGTATTCGGCATTAGCTATTCCCTGTCTTATATAGATGCCGGCAATTCCAATATCGCGGCCTTTCTCAACTTTGTGGTAAAAGGAAGCCCGGCAGAGGCGGCGGGATTAAAAAGAGGCGATATCCTACTGAAAGTAAATGGGATACAACTGACAACGACCAACTACACCTCCCTGCTGAGCGGAGCTGAAACGGCTACATTTACGCTCGGAAAGGTGTCTGGCACGAACATCGTAGCCGGCGATCAGACAGTGACGATGACGAAAGCACAGGTCAGCGAAGATCCGGTTCTTTTCTCAACGGTCGTCACCAAAAGCGATTATGGCAAAACGATAGGCTATCTGGTTTACACCCAGTTTGTTCCGGGTACCGATGCCGATGAGTCTAAATATGATAACGAATTACGCCAGGTATTTGCAGATTTTAAAAGTAAGGGCGTTAATGAGCTTGTGCTCGATCTGCGTTTCAATCCGGGCGGCTACATCAGTTCTGCAATCACCCTCGCTTCACTCATTGGCACAGGCGTGTCGGGTTCGAAGACTTTCTACAAGGAGCAATGGAACGATAAATACACCGCTTACTGGCAAAAAATAAAAGGTTCCAATGCCATGAACTACCCTTTCCTTAATGAGGCTGGCAATATCGGCAGCAACCTGAGTCGCGTATTCGTGCTGACGTCCAACGGAACTGCGTCGGCCAGCGAACTGGTGATCAATGGGTTGAAGCCTTACATGAACGTGATCCGGATCGGGGAACATACAGCAGGTAAAAACCTCTTCGGCTCGCTCGTCGGCGATGATCAGGAAAGGTGGAAATGGGGAGTGTATGTCATGCTGGGCCAAACCGCGAATGCGAACGGGGAATCTGATTACGGCACCATCAACGGTATGACGCCTGATTATGTAGTCGAAGATTCCAAAGTGCCCTACCTGCCGTTCGGCGATGAAAACGAAACTTTATTTCGCAAGGCACTGGACGTAATGGGCGTCCCCGCGCCTGCCGGGCAACGACTTGCAGCTACCAAAACGGTCGGCTCATTCCGCAAAATGCTCCGCGACGACCTGCGTACAAAAGAAAACCGCATGATCCGGAGCGGCTCCGTCCAATTGATCCCATAGTAAATTCTCTCATACGTGTGTTGTTCAAACGGGCCCGCTTTGCGGGCTTGTTTTTTATTATCTGCCGTTACATCAAAAAACGCAGCGTCCGTCATCGATTTCATCGTATTTCACGTAATTTTGGTTCCCCTTTTACTCACGTTTGACTCGCAGGGCAATGATATGAAGTCGAGAGTTTTACATATTCTTCTGCTTTTCGCTTTTTACCTACCCTTTGTCCAGGCACAAACCGGCAAACAAACCTATCGTTTTTACAAGGATTTCAAAGTGGCTTACCCTGAATGCGGCCCGGAACTGACGCAGGTGCAGGCCCCGGGCTCCTGCGGAGCCCCAAGCTCCCCCGGCAAATTTGTGGAAGATGTCCTTCCTTGTGGTGTCAAAAGGTTTGTATATCACAACAGTATGGACTGGGGCGTGATGTACCCTAATTCTGAGGGACTGGTGACCGAAACCTACACGATCCAGATGTATATGAAAGTCACCGACTGGGGGAAATCTTGGACGCGCATCATCGATTTTTCAAACGGCGGGCTTGACGACGGCATTTACTTCAAAAACCGGGGAGGATCCGCCGAACGCTGCCTCGACTTTTACCCCAATGGAATCGTAGGCGCATGTCCGTTTTTCAACACCTCCACCTATTATCTGCTAACGATTACCCGCGACGGACAAACCGGCAAAATGGACGTGTATGTCGACAATACGCTGTTTGCGACTTATAACGACGCCGGGAAAAACTATGTAGGTAAAGCAGGAGTACCCATTTACATTTTCCGCGACGACCAGCAGGTTTCCTGCGAATCGGGGCAGGCCAACATGGCATATCTGGCATTTCACGGCCAGTATTTTACAAAGACAGACGTTGACTACGCCTTTTCTCAGATTTGCTTTGAAGCCAATATCAATCCCTACGCCGATTTCTCTATTTCTCCAAACCCAAGCTGCGGCTTTCCTAAAAATATCGACGTGAAGTACACAGGCCCCATTCAGGCTCCGGGTACCGGCTATGAATTTACATGGAACTGGGATGGCGGACGGGTAATATCCGGCTCCGGCATGGGACCTTATGTATTGAGTTGGGATACGGGGGGAATCAAGTACGTAACATTGACTGTCACAAGCAAAGCCTGCGGAAACCCATTGGTTAATACCAAACAGGCCACGATGAGCAACCTCAATCTGACTACCGCCGTCACCGCAGGAAACTGCGATGTGGGCACCGAAGGCACCGTGACACTCACCGGAACGGACGGATTGGCCCCATATCAGTACTCGGTCGATTCAGTCAACTACCAGTTCGACAATATCTTTAAATTGCCCGCGGCGTCCTACCGCGTGTTTGTCAAAGACGGGAATGACTGCATTGTCGCAAAAAACGTGGATGTGCAGTTCACCAGTGACATCACGGTCAGGGCAATGCCCGACACCATTGTCTGCGAAGGCGAATCGGTTCAGTTGACGACCGAAGGCAATGGACAAACGTTTGCCTGGCTACCTCAGGATGGGCTGGACAACAGCTCGGCATCAGAACCCATCGCGACTCCCGGCACGACGACGCAATACGTTGTAAAGGCTACCAAGGGTTATTGCACTCAAACCGACACAGTCAACGTCCGTGTCGCTCCGAAAATCCAGGTGAATGTAACACCCGATGCTGTGATAGAATACAATGTGCCCTTTCAACTGACAGCTTCGTCTCCGCAGATCAAAGATTACAGGCAGACGGCCTTTGTGTGGAGCCCGGCTACGGGACTCAATGACCCCGCCAGTCAAAGCCCGGTGGCGATATTGCAGGATAACCAGTCCTATACCGTCGAAATAACTTCCGAGCTGGGCTGTAAAGGCTCCGGGCAGGTGAACCTGTCTATCAAACGGCAGGAGAGCATCATCGTCCCCACTGCATTCTCCCCAAATGGCGACGGCCGGAACGAGGTGCTCATGCCTATCACCAACGACATCGAGTCGATCCGCTACTTCCGGATTTTCAACCGGTGGGGGCAGGTTGTCTTTTACACCGATCAGCTCAATACCGGCTGGGACGGGTATTTTAAGGGCAATGCCCCGCTGGCAGGGAACTATGTATGGGAAGTGGAAGGAGTGTCCAGCAAAGGAAGGATTGTCAGCAAGAAAGGTGCCGTCATGCTGCTCCGCTAGCAGCAAAAAAAACGTCCTTCACAAATGGAAGGACGTCGCATTAGTCTCGAAGCTCCGGTCAGCGGCTGATCCAGCTGAATTCGTATTCCAGATCGGGAATCTTTGTACGGTCGGCAACCCTTCTGAGGCGGGTTGGCAGCGCCATCAGGTAGTCCCTCGCTTTTTCAGCCCTTTCGTTGATACCTTTGATCGATCCGATCTGCCATTCTGCAAGCAGATCGTCAAATATGTCGATATAATCCTGTGTCGTGTATACCCCAAGTCGTTGCGCTGCGTCTGAAAAATGTGAGAAGGTCTCCCCCATTTTTACACCCGTCTCACGCATGAAATGCGCAGGCATTACGATCTTCTTCTTCATCATGTCTTCCAGTGCCAATAGCAGTTCGGAAGGATCTACCTCAAGAATGCGGCTGACAAATGTTTTGTAAGCCTTGGCGTGGCGCATTTCGTCCGAAGCGATCACCCCGCATATCTTGGATAAATGTGGATTCCCGAACTTTTTAGCCAATGTAGCCGTGCGGCGGTGGGATACGTTCGTCGCGAGTTCCTGAAAAGAGGTGTAAATGAAGTTCCTGTATGGATCGCGGTCCGTCCCGATATCGAAGCCGTCGGCGATCAGGTATTGGGTAGATACTTCCATGGCGCGCATGTTGACGCGGCCTGAGAGGTAAAGATACTTATTCAGCAGATCGCCGTGACGGTTCTCTTCGGCCGTCCACGCCCGCACCCATTTTACCCAGCCCGATTCCGGTTCCCCGACCTGATCAACCCCGATCACGTCCACAAGCCACGACTCGTAAGTAGGCAATGCCTCCTCGGTAATCGTATCGCCGATGAGCACAGCAATGTAGTCGTAAGGCAAATCACGGCAGCTCTCCTGCAAAAGTTTGACCTCGTGAACGAAATTCTCATCTCTCGAATCGGGAAGAAAATCAGCTGGCTGCCAGTTCTCCTCGATCGGCTTCAGATATTCTCCGATCAGCCCGTCGAGGTCTTTGCCTATATGTTTCATTACTTCAAGCCTTTCAGCTGAAAGTGTGGTATCCATTGGTATTTCGATTTAAACACTATTGACTATTTTACAAATAACGTGAATTATACGTAAGTTTTGAATGACAATTATCATTTCGGGTTCTGGAATTTAGAATAACCAAAACAGATTTCGACTATTTTTGCAAAAAAAATAAGAATGAAAAAAATCCTGGATTACCTCCTAAGTACCCTCTACCTGATCCATTTCGGCCTTACATTACTAATATTCCATGTCATCCAGGTGATTGCCTTCAATGTCTTCGGAAAGAAGGCACACAAGTTGTCGGTCGACTGGCTCAACTTCTCTCTCACCTTCGGGCTCTACCTGACCGGCGCACGTATCACACTCAAAAATCTTGCCCAGCTGCCGGAAGACAGGCCGCTTATATTCATCGCCAACCACCAGAGCAGCTATGACATTTCCCCGGTGTACTGGTTTATGAGGAAATACAGCCCCCGGTTCGTTTCGAAGATCGAGCTCGCCCACGGCGTTCCCAGCATTTCCTATAACCTTCGCAAAAGTGGTGCCGCGCTGATCAACCGAAAGGACGGTAAGCAGGCCATCACCGAAATTGCACGCCTTGGCAAGCTCATACAGGAAGAAAAAGCTTCGGCCATCATCTTCCCGGAAGGAACCCGCACGGCCAGCGGCGAGATGAAATCATTCCAGCCGGGCGGCGTTGCGACATTGCTTAAAAGAGCCCCGGACGCCCTCATCGTTCCCGTCGCCATTGACGGTACCGGCGCATTTAACCCCAAAGGTGTCTTTCCCCTCAAATCATTCGCTAACCTCAGCTTCACCGTGCTTCCAGCTATCGAACCTGCGGGCCGCAAGGCTGAGGAGATACTCGAAGAGGCCCGCGAAGCCATCCGCGAAAAAATTAACCATTGATTTACAATTCGTTAAAAAGTCCTTTCATTGACTTAACAATCGTTAACAATCCCCTTTTAAACTTCTGCCGCAGGTAGCCCTCTAACCCACGAAAACTTTAAAACTTTTGGGTTATGAAAAAGATACTTTTTGCCGCAGTGGTTCTTGCATTAGGATTCACCCATGCTTCCGCCCAATATGGTCCACGCCCCGACTACCGCGACGATCACCGCGACGGATACAGCCGTGAGCGTGGGAGCGACATCAACCGCATGCAACGGGAAGCCCGCCAACATATAGCCAACGGTGTGCAATGGGGCACACTCACATCCCGCGAAGCCAACGCGCTGATGAACCAATACGACCGCATCGAAGCCAAAGAACGGAAATTCGCCCGCCATGGACGTCTTTCACCCCGTGAAGAAAGAATTCTGCGTGAAGATCTGCTGCAACTGATGTCTGATACCCGTCGCCTGGGCAACGACAGAGACCGCTGGGCACGCGACCGCCACGGAAGAGGAAGATATTAAGTTTTTGAAGAGATAGTTGAAGGTTTAGGGTAATGCAAAAAGCGTCGGGCCGGTGGTCTGACGCTTTTTTTTATTCGTTGCTGAAATACCTCACCAGCTTGACATGTGATTTCTCGAAGCCTTCGCGTTGGTAGAACCGGTGTGCCTGTTCGCGGGTGGCACGGGAAGTAACTTCGATCTGAATGGCGCCTTCACCTTTGGCAAAAGCCGTCACATGGTCCATCATCGCCTTGCCAACCTGCCGGGAGCGATACGTCGGCCTCACATACATCTCCTGAATTTCCGAAACCAATGCCGCATGGTGCAGCAGCGGCTGGATATGGCAGCTGACCATTCCCACAGGATGGCCATCGTGCTCTGCCAGGAAATAAGCGACATTTGGATTGGCGACGTTACGGTTGAATGCAGCATCAAACCCCTCACGGTGGAGGACGTTATTTTCGAGATCGCAGATCATATCGTAAATAATCGCACGATCTGCAATGGTTGCCTTTCGGATGGATATTTGTACCTGCAAAGGATTAACGTGGTTGAGATGAGTCCCACAAATTACATTCAGGCGGGCCAAAAGGCAAGCGCAACGCTATTTCTGAGGCCATAGAACCGGCCCTCTCTGGCCGTCTCCCCGGATGGTATTCATGAAATCCATCATTTCTTCGTGTGTATACTTGCTCGGGTCCACCCGAGAGCCATCGCAATGATAGGCATTACAACCAATGCATGACATGTAAATGAGGCTAAAATCGAACACTACCTCGTCCTTGATTTTACCCATCGTAATGGTCAGTATATCTTCCTGTTTTTTTGCCTTCGCATCCTCGATCATTGTTCTTAACCATGGGAGATTACGAATCGGGTCTTTAACCCCGCATACTTCGATATCGGATGAAATGGTTTTGTCTTTGCAGGAGAAAAAGAGGATCAGAATAAGAAATAAAAAATGGCTTTTCATAGCGAGGAAATTAGGAAGTGAGTACGAAATCCGGGACACTTTTTTTGATCAGATCGTTGTAAATGCAATGAGTTCGCAAAAGAATTATTTACATATAAATAATTAGAATTTAACAACCGGTTACAAAATTTTGAATTACATTTAAGCCGTCCGACTCAGCCTGACTTTATGAAACACATTCTATTAGCCATTGCTTTTATAGTTTCCATTCCATGCCGCGGTCAAATTACCTTCATCGATACGAATACGCCCTGGGACTTGCTGTCCAGCCGGGCCAAACAGGAAGACAAACTAATTTTTATCCATTTTGAAAACAGCGAATGTGTCCAATGCAATGACGTAGCCACGAAAGGCTTCAATGGCACCATCTTGAAAGATCAGTTTGCCGATAATTTTGTTTCCATACGCTGCAATGTTGCCACGCCTAATGGCCAGAACCTGGCACAAAAATTCCGGATAAGAAGCTCACTGATGTCATTGTTTGTCGATCCGGAAGGAAATATACTTCACGTAAACAATGGTTCAACCAGTTCGTCGGAGACTTATCTGATCGCTGCCGATGTAGCAATCGGCAGGAAGGGTAAAAAACAGCTGGTTGATTTTGACCGAGAATACAAAGCAGGTGAAAGAGGCTCTGCATTTTTAAAGGAATACATGAGCAAAAGGCGTGAAACCGCTGTGCCCTTCGATGATCTGCTGGACGAGTACGTGGCGGCGCTCCCACCGGATTCTTTGCGCAACTTTCAAATTGTCATGGGCATTTTCGAAATGGCACCTTCGCTGAATAGCTACGCTTATAACGCCATTCAAAACGAAGCGCCGCGCTCGCTGATCGACAGTATCTATAACTCTAGTCTTCCCGATAAACGCAAGGCACTTAATGACGGAATTATCGAAAATTCATTTCGAAATGCGGTACGGGGAAGGAATGAAGAATTTGCCTATCGTGTAGCGCTTTTCACCAAGGGCACTTACGAAGACGAACCTGCCCGGGGAGAAATCGCTTTCATGAAATCAATGGTGCGTTACTATTATATGGTGCGGGATACGGCCCATTATTTTGCGCATACCCAAAGACTAATGGATTCCAAATATATGCCATTGACGATCGATTCGCTCAATGCAATGGACGATGCTGCATTCAAAGTCAAGACAGCGCCGCAACTTCCGGTAAGTAGGAGCCCTGTGCATAGCATGCAGGTCCGGGCGATCGGGATTATGCCACCCTCTCAGTTCATTTACCATGATCTCAATGAACACGCCTATCACTTTTTTGAATTGACCAGGAACAAGGCATTACTGGAAAGAGCGCTGGAATGGTCGAAAAAATCAATGGAGCTGGCAGAGGCTAAGGCAAAAAAGGGCTACACTCCGTTCAAACTGGGCTTCCCGGATTACATGGATACCTATGCGAAAATACTATATCGCCTCGATAGAAAAGATGAAGCGATTTCGTGGCAGGAAAGAGCAGTTGAGGCCCAGAAAATTACCGGAATGGCACACCAATACCTGGAAATTCCGCTCAACAAAATGAAGGCGGGCACGCTATGACACACTTATTCCTGTTTTACACTATACAAACGCACTTTCGCCCGTAATAGCCCTTCCAACGATGAGGGAGTTGATTTCCTTTGTCCCTTCGTAAGAATAGATCGCCTCGGCATCGGCGACGAAGCGGGCGATATCATATTCGAGCAGAATGCCGTTGCCGCCGAACAACTCGCGCGCGTGGTCCACAATTGATCGCATACGCAGCGTACAGAACACTTTCGCCAGCGAAGCGTGCTCGTCGGCAAGCTGACCGGCGTCCTGCAATTGTGAAAGGCGGTAAACCATCGTTTGCATGGCAGTGAGGTCGCCCAGCATGGTCACCAGCAGGTCTTGCACGAGCTGAAAACTGGCGATAGGTCTTCCAAACTGCTTGCGCTCGGTCGTGTACTTCAATGCGAGCTCATAGGCACCACGCCCGCATCCGACTGCCTGCCAGGCCACGCCCGCACGCGTCATACGCAGAATATTGGCTGTGTCTTTAAAGGAATTGGCATTCTGAAGACGGTCCGCCTCGGATACCCGGCATTCCGTCAGCGTGATCACCGCGTTCTGAACGGTTCGCAGAGCCATTTTATCTTCCATTTTTTCAGCCTTAAAACCCGGGTTTTCCTTGCGAACGATAAAACCCTTAACCTGGCTATCGCCCAGATCACGCGCCCAGATGATGGTAATGTCGGAGAATGTGGCGTTGCCGATCCATTTCTTCTGCCCGTTGATCACCCATTCGTCGCCTACGCGCTGGCAGGTCGTCGTAAGGCCTCCTGCGGCCCCTGAACCTACCTCGGGTTCGGTCAGGCCAAATGCACCGATCAGCTCCATTCGCTGCATCACCGGTAGCCATTGCTGCTTTTGCTCCTCCGACCCGCACAGGTAAATAGATCCCATGGCCAGCCCACTGTGCACGCCGAAGAATGTAGAAATGGATGAATCGACCCGCGCCATTTCCATGGCAATAAACCCTTCGAGCAAGGCCGACCGGCCTGCACAGCCATAGCCATGGTAGGTAAGTCCGCAAACATCCAGTTTAGCCATTAATGGAATGATATGCATCGGGAAGTGCGCCTTGTTCCAGTAGTGGTTCGCAATCGGGCGGATTTCGGCTTCCATGAATGCCCTGACTTTGAGCTGGATTTCACGTTCTTCCGCATTCAGCGTAGAGCCAAGTTCGTAAAAATCACCATTCACCGGCGGCGGAGTTCGTTTCTTGCCGGAGCCGGCCTGCATGAATTTCAGCATCTTCCCTAAATCTTCCTCACTCATTTTCGAAACGACGCCCATCAGCTGGTTCAGATCGACCTTCTGAGAAAGCTTGCTGACAGCCTCTATGTCAACGGATTTGAGCAGGTTACGCAACTGGGAAATCGATTTGAAAAGATTCATGTGCAATCGGACGGTTGGTTTCTACAAAGAGTCAGCTACGAATGCTGTTCTACTGAATGCGTATAAAAAAGAAGGGCCAAAAGACCCGGGAACGAAAATTGCATTTGCCTGGCTTAAAACATAATTGCTATGAAAACGAAATCTGAAGACAACGTAGAAGGCGGCTCTCCCAGCAAGGGCGGCCCGAAAGGTAAATCCAAACAGAAAGACGACAGCCTGAAACCTTCCGGGACATTGAAGCAGGAAGCTATTCAAAAGTCGGAGAAAGGTAACATGACCCAAAAGAAAGGGTACAACGAAACGCCGGAAACAGTACCGGTGAAAGGGAAGAAGACCTAACATCCGGCATACACCCCTACTCCATCGATGCTTCCAGCGCAGCCGCCAGATACACCATGGGTGCATTCCAGTTGATCGCGATCTCGTTGGAAGCATAAGAACATTCGTGATCGGTGAACGACTCGTCGGCAAACTTGTTGGGATAGGTTGCGCATTTATCCTGCTGGCCCGGATTCGGCCCGCCCGAGAGCAGTCCGGGTATCGGATCGACGATCCCGTCCGCAATGGAAAGACGGTGGTGGGGATGCATTACCCTTTTGGATCCGGTTCCGGTCAGAAAGCAATAGCCTGTCGCGTTCCTGCCCAGCAGGTAGTCCAGGTTGCCCAAAGCGGCATCACGATACTTCTGTTCCTTTGTGAGCCGGTACGCATTCAGCAGGACAATTCCCTGATTGGCTGCGACCGAACTGCTACCCCAGGAATAATCCCTGGCCGATTTGCCCATTACGGTGTGATAGGGCTGGTTTTCAATATCTTTCACCAGGTCATCCGCAAACCGAAGCAGATTCGCCTTGATCGCATCGGAGAGCTTGGCGGGAATGCTTACATCAAAATGCGGCCGGATCAATGTATAGTATGCCAATGCCCTGACCTGACTCCAGGTCGGTAATGCAAGCGGCTGCTCCAATCCGAAATCAATTTTTTCGATATAAGCCGGTTTTCCTGTCAAAACAAACATTTCTGCTGCCGCCCACGCCCATTCGTCGGCTGCATCGCGGTCGCCGTATGCGCCCGTCACCACAGCGGGCTCGAAGGTCTTGTTCATTTCATCCTGCCTGTAAAACAGCTTAGGGTTATTCCCGGCCCACTCCCACCCTTTCACGGCGGCGGTTGTGCACGAATCGGCCAGCCCGGGGAATTTGTTGTCAAAACCCTTAAATACCCGCGCCGCCTGCGCCATTACAGCCACCAGATCGAGCGTTGCGATGGTGTTCTTCTGCACCACATAGCGTGGATTTTTCGCAGCATCCGGCATGATCATACCATCGAAGCGCGGGTTGGTCAGTTTATGATAAACTCCGCCGTCGGCTGGGTCCTGCATAGCAAGCATCCAGCGCAAGTTCCACACCACTTCATCCAGCAAATCAGGAACCCCGTTATTACTTTCGGGAATATTGACGTTGAAATTCTCAAAATAGAGCGGGTAATCTTCATACAAAGACAACAATGTCCCCATCGTGATTCCCGAATTGACGATATATTTATTGTAGTCGCCCGCATCATACCAGCCGCGCGGAGCACTGATCACGGTGTTCTCAGGCCGGCCAGGTGAAACAGCCGAAGCATGTATGAGTATTTTATCGTCGGGATGGCCTGCCGGGCGGGCCCATTTGCCGGCATATTTCTCCGGAAGATCGATTGAAGCGCGCTGATAATAGAACCCTTTCAACGATGCCTCTGCCACGTCACGGTGAATGCGTTCGCCGATTTTGAACGGAGCGGATTTTCCCAGACCGGGCACATTGACGACGTAATTACCAGGCCTGGTAACTCGCGAAAAGTCTGCAATACGTGTGTGCTTTCCTGAATGCTGGCTGGTCCGTGCAGGGCTGAGTTTACCTTTGAAGACCGTCTTGCCCGACTTGACGTCGTTCACTTCGAATGCGTCGAAAGTTGCCGCGGCAACCACTGCGATTTTCGGAGCGCCCGGGTAGAAACCTACCTGATTCATCCGGATCGAGTCCGAATGGACCTGTGCCTGGACAGGTAGTATGAACAATAACAATACCGGCAGTAAGGCGGCCAAACTCGGAGAGAACTTCATGATCTGATGCGTATTTATGATCACAAAGTCATCCGTATCCCGACTTTACCTCAATCCTGCAACACTTTTGCGGGATGGTCGATGTTGATACCCGTCACCACCAAACGGTGATATTCGCCCCATTTGCGCAGTTCTTCAATCAGCGGATCAAGCGATTTGCTGTGTTCCGTACGCTCGTATTCGATCACCGGCGGAAAAGAATCGTACACGTTGCGTTCGACGAGGAGGTTCATTTCCAGCTCTTTCAACTCTTTTGAAAGCATCCGGGCAGTGATGTTCGGAATAGCATTCTGAATTTCCATGAATCGCTTATGCCCAAGCCCCATCGCAATGAGGATGGAGATCTTCCACTTCCCGCTGATAACGTCCAGCGCGTCCCGGACCGGCAATATCATTTCGCGACATTCCGGATGGCCTTCTTTAAAATTAGCTTTGTTATTGTTCATCTTTGAAAATGCTTAAGATCTCGGCGATCATTTCCTCATAGGTGTCATAGCGGCGCTCGTCATAGCATCCCAGAGGATCGGTAAGCACGTGCGCAAGGCATTTGTTGCAATAGCTGCACGGCCTGGGAGCCTTGTCCATGCCTTTTGCAAATATAAGGGGTAAATCGGGGTTGGCGATAAGCGGTCTGGCGATCGTTACGGCATCGCAGGCACCTCCGGTGATGGCATCCCTGATCACCGAAGCGGTTTGGAAGCCTCCTGTGCACAGTACCGGGATGGATACGGCTTTTCGTATGTGGCTGCATTCAGTCAGGTTAACACCTTCCCTGGACTGCGGCTGCTTCCTGGCCCAAAGCCATTTGATCAGGGGACGTAAAAGTCCGGAACGGAAAGAGAGGTAGTTCATGTATGACAATCTCCCACTCCGGATCATCGATGTATAAGTATCAACCGCCGTTTCTACTGGTAAGGGGCCTACCGGGTTTCTGGGATGAGGAAACTGACTTCCGACAGACACATGGAGCGCGTCTACTTCCTGCGCTTCCAGCCATTGTGCGAGCTGCACGCCTTCTTCCAGCGTATTACCTTTGCCAAAGTTTAAAAAATAGTCGTCATGGTAATCCGCAGCATTGAATTTGACCTGCAAATGGTAATCGCGCCCAACCTCCTTGCGGATTTCACGCACCACTTCCAGCAGAAAACGGCTGCGGTTAGCGAGTGTTCCGCCGTACTCATCTTTCCTGGTATTGATCGCAGAGCTGAGAAATTGTGTAAACAGGTAACCGTTTGAAGCGTGTAGTTCTATACCGTCCATTCCTGCTCTTCGTGCGCGACCTGCCGCTTCCCCGAACTTGCGGACAGCCGTTTGAATGTCGGCAAGTGTCATGGCTTTGCTTCTCAGGCCATGAAAATGCTCCATGCCGCCGACCGGTCCGAGCGGTATTTTGAATTGATTCTCGATACCTCTGATATCCTGCTGCCGCCCCGACATGGAAAGCTGCCCGATAAACCTGCAATCGTACGCGTGTACTGCCTTTACCAGTTCAGACCAGAATGAAATCCTGCTATCCTGATCCAGCATAGCGTAGTTCGGAAGTATGCGCTGTGCAGGATCTACCGGAATGTGGGAGCTGATGATAGCCCCCACTCCACCTCTCGCAAACCTGGTTTCCCAGTTGATACGGGCAGGACTCCCGGAACCATCGTAGTTATCGATGCGTCCCGAAATACTCGATCGTAAGATCCGGTTCGGGATGACCAGGTTCCTGAATTTTAAAGGCTTGAATATGGGATCATCCATGAGCATGTGCGAAATCGTCGGGCTGTTACCTGTCACATAGTAGCGGACCCGCATTTGCAGCATTGTTCAGCTGCTTTCCAAAGCTATGATCATCTGCCAGTCCGAAGCCCAGATGACCAAACCTATCTGCAAGATTGCGTATGGCGTCCGCCTGGACGAGCGTGGGCGAGCCTACGGAAAAATCGCTGTCATACCCACCAATGGCCAGCAGCATCGTTTCTGCCATACATGCGAATGAAACTCCCTTTGGCAACCCAAGTTGACCGATCCGGTTCGTCCTCAGATCAGGCACCGAGACCAGCCCTCCATCGATAATCTGTATATCGGGCCTGTCCCGGATCAGCGATTGTCTTACATTTCGTGGCTGGGTAGCGTCCAGCACGACACAGTCACTCTTAAGGAAACCTGGCTGCAACAGAGATTCCGAATCGCTTGTTACGAGCACCACTATGTCGGCCTGAACAATATCCGCAATGCTGGTCGAGGTAGCGAGCCTGGCAAATGGGTTAACGGCATAGAGCTCGTCGCTGAGGTTTCCCAGCCTCCGGGCGTTTCTTGCTACCAGAAGGTAAGCTGCATCCGGTGTCTCTCTTACTGAAAGTTTGCATAGTAAAGAGCCTACACTTCCGGTCGCTCCCACAACCGCAACGGTTGGTCTGCCGCTGTCAAAGTCAGTAAGCAACCCGGCCAGTCTTTCGTGGATCGTCGAGGCGGTAAAGGCATTGCCATTGGTAACCACATAGTCGGCAGAACCTGCGAGCAATTTACCTCCGAGCGTCACAGGCGATATCAGCCCGCCCAGGCCGATTATTCTAGCACCTTTGCGCAAGGCAAAATCGGCCGCCTGCCGGATAACAGGCAGCATGTCCCGTTTCTGCTCCAGGAGCTGCTTTCCGGAATAGGGGATCATGATGATATAACCGTCCGGTTCATCGGATTCTGCCGTTATCCGCACCTCGCTCCACACAAACGGAGGCAATGGACGTTTTCGGAGTAGCCGTTCGTAAAGTTGGTTGGGAATCCAGCCGAATGGCCGGGCCATCGTACCCAGGTCCTCGCGATAGTCACGCAAATGGACCAGGAAGGCAAATTTGGTTGAGGGCATCCTGTTCCACGTTCCGGATTCAACGCACAGCCCATTGTCATTGCTCACTTCCATCACCTCTATCAGATCAATAATGAATCTCAAAATTAATCAAAAAGGCGCCCCTGCACTATTACGATCGAGGCAAAGGAAGCATTAACTATTTAACGGTCAATATGTTACTGGATGTACATTTGACTACACCACCTTCTTTGGCCCAACGGAATCATACACGACCACTTTCTCCCATAAATGCCCGTAGTCGCGGATAAAATCCAGGTGAATGGGATGAGTCTGGTAAATCTCCTCCTCGATGATGTTCTTAAAAAAGCACATCCAGGAGATGGAATAATCTCGCACGATTACCGCCCGGCTGGTATTTGCAGGTTTGCCTATATGTACGTACTGGATCATCGGGACTTTCGCGAGCTTATGAAGCCCTTCCAGCAACTGCGCCTCATGCTGGGCATTGTTTGGTTCTTTCAGATAGAAGTAAACGTGGTGGATAAAGAGCTCCTTAGTCCTTTCGGGTTCAACAGCGAGGTCAGAGACAGAGGCGAGTGATACCAGTCCCGCATTTTGCAGGAATTTTCTTCTTGATTGATCTTCCATGAATGGTATAGAGAGAAACTAAAATCAAGGATAATGTTAATTTACACATTATCAAAATTCACGGCTTGCCGCCAGCTCTCCACCGAGCCTTACCAGTTCAGTGACCGTCTTCCAGTTGCGGGTAGTTGCAGCCATTTTCAGTTTGCTTTCGAAGAAATTGTTGTTCAGCTTCGTCCGGCCATACCCTTCCGGACAGAACAGGTATATCGCCTTTCCCGAAAGGTAAAATTCGTCCGGAAGGTACTTATCCCGCTCAATTTTGGATACGCGATCCGTCTCCGGCAGATCAGCCAGAAAAGTGACATGCAATTTGGTAATGTCTTCCTGCCGGGTATTGACAAACGGGTTGTTCTCCAAAATCCCATTCATGTCCTGCCACACCAGCACCAGCACCGGAACATCCAGTTTCA
>CBFGMV010000066.1:0-47151 GCA_965649915.1 uncultured Dyadobacter sp. | reverse complement strand
TTGAATGACTGAATGACTGAATGTGTGAATGAGCCGCCGTGGAACGGGGAATGATTGGATGACTGAATGACTGAATGTGTGAATTATTGAATGAGTGAGCCGCCGTGGGCCGGGTCGCCGGGGCGATTAGTCGTTGGAAATGTAATGATCGATTTAAAAACCGGCTTCGGAGAAGCCCCCTGTTTTTAGAAAAGACATCCTGTTCCTGTCACCCGGCTCCATCGGAGCCTCCTGACAATCGGATGTTTGGTAACGTTCACACATGTAGGCGGCTCCGATGGGGCCCGGACTAGACTCGTCGCGGAAAGAGCGGTGGTTCATAATTAGATATAATAAATACAGACTGAAACTAACCAAAGTATTAAGAGTTTACACAGTTAATGCGGTGGTCCCGAAATGCCATTGGGCATGTAACCACCGCTCTTATGATGCGCTGTTGTGACATCCCTGACGGGATTTTGCGTCGTTTTCATATCGCAATTTGCTACCGATATTACATCGCTACGCGATTCATTGCTGGTAGCCGGCACATTTGGTCATTTTGATTCCAAGGCGGCGACCTGGTCAATCATCGCCGCGCGACCCGGTCCCCGTTCCACGGCGGCTCATCGCTCCGGCGACCCGGTCACTCATTCAAAATTCATCCACTCACCTATTAATAACAAATTCAAAAAGAATTCAGAATTGATCGATAGGTTGCCGGTGAAAAACAGGGATATTACCCTTCTGACACCTCCAAGAACTATTTTTGAATGCTGACTGCCACCAGTTTCGTTCCCACAGCCCGCAAAAAGGGCCTTTTGAAAAATAACTTTCTGATCACCCCGCTCATGCTGGCGGCGTTGTTGGTCGCTATCTCGACATTGACCCGGTTTGCACTGATGATCAAATCCGGTGTTAATGTCGATTTCAGATTAACCAACATGTTGGGAATGCTGGGGATCGGGCTGTTTTACGACCTGATCAACGCCCTGTATTTCATGTTGCCGATGATGCTTTTCTGCTGGCTTGTTCCGACAAGGTTCACCGGCAAAAGGGCGCACCGATGGATGTTGGCTTCCCTGTTGTTCCTGCTGGTTTTCCTGCTATTGCTGAATGCGGTTTCCGAATGGATCTTTTGGGATGAGTTCGACTCCCGGTTCAACTTTATCGCCGTCGACTATCTGGTTTACACGCAGGAAGTAATCGGGAACATCCGGCAGTCGTATCCGGTAGAGGCGATCATGGGTGTACTGCTGTTGCTGACGGCTTGGCTGACCTGGCTGCTGATGCGGCTGATGACGAAAGTGCGGCTGTCAACCGATCCGATGCGGTTCGGGAAGCGGTCCCTGGTCATGCTGGGTTATGGGGCTTCGCTGCTGGTTGTATTTTTTCTGGTTGATAATAAAATAAGGCAGTTCAGTGAAAACACTTATGTCAACGAGCTGGCTGGAAATGGCATGTATGAGCTGTTTGCAGCTTATCGCAATAACGAGCTGGATTACAACCAGTTTTACAAGAAATTGCCTGAGCGCGCAGCTTTCGGACAGATGCGGGAGTTGATCAAAACGCCGGAGAGCCGTTTTGTAAGTCAGGACCCATTCAGTATTGAGCGGAACATCGTGAATGCCGGGAAAGAGCTCCATATGAATGTGGTAATGATCAGCGTGGAGAGCCTGAGTGCGGATTTCCTCGGGGTTTTTGGCAATGAAGCACACATTACACCTAATCTGGATACGCTGGCGGGACAAAGTCTGCTGTTTACGAACCTCTACGCGACAGGCACGCGCACCGTGCGCGGGCTTGAAGCATTGTCGCTTTGTGCGCCGCCCACCCCCGGCCAGTCCATTGTGCGTCGGCCGCATAACGAAGGCCTTTTTTCAATGGGATCGGTGTTCAGGCAAAAAGGTTATGAGACCAGGTTCATCTATGGTGGCTACGGCTATTTTGACAATATGGGATACTTTTTTGGCCATAATGACTACAAAGTGGTAGACCGGACGGTGCTGACCAGGAAGGATATCGACTACGAAAATATCTGGGGTGTGGCAGATGAAAACCTGTTTACGCTGGCAACACGGGAAATTGACAAAGTGTATGACAAAAAGAAGCCTGTATTTGCACATATCATGACCACCTCCAACCACCGGCCATACACCTACCCGGCGGGACGGATCGATATCCCTTCGCACAGCAGCAGGGAAGGGGCCGTAAAATACACCGATTACGCGATCGGCAGATTTATCAGGGAAGCCAAAAACAAGCCCTGGTTCAGTAACACCCTTTTCGTGATCGTTGCCGACCATTGTGCATCGAGTGCCGGTAAAACCGACCTGCCGGTCAACAAGTATAAAATACCCTTACTCGTGTACGCTCCGGGGTTAATCAAGCCCGGCACGATGCCCAGGCTGATGAGCCAGATCGACCTGGGTCCGACGATTCTCGGCCTGCTGCATTTTTCTTACCGCAGCAAGTTTTTCGGCTACGACATTTTTAAGCTCGAACCGGGCCGGGAGAGAGCTTTCATCAGCACCTATCAAAGCCTGGGATACATCCGGCACGATTCACTGGTGGTGTTGAAGCCACAGCGTATTGCCGGCACATTCCGGCCGGATTTCAAGGATGGCTCCGTCCGAGAGGCCGGAATGGCCGCGAAACTGACCGACGAAGCCGTCGCTTGGTACCAATGCGCCAGCTACCAGTTCCGGAACGGGTTGATGCGAAAGTAAAAGGAAGATTACCCCTGACAATTAAATATGTACCTGTAACAAATCGCTGACTTGATCGTCTATGTGATTGTCAAGTGTAAGCAATGGCTTCACATCCAGAAACAAAAGAGCAGGTGTTTCATCTGCTCTTTTTTGATGCTATAATTTGTATCGGACAATGTAGGTATTGTAGGTTGCAGAAGCAGCAGCGTTCCCCCGCAGAACTACACCATTGTAGGTAGAAGTGCCCACGAATTTTCCCACGCTGTACACATAGCCGTCCTGGGTAGCGCAGAGTTTAACGGCTCTATCTTCACCGGGCCCTCCGGCGGTTACCATAAAGTTGCCGGTCGGGTTGAGTTCGTTGGGGTCTAGTTCGGTGATCAGGACGTCTGTTTCCCCGGAAGATTCAACGATTGCATTGCTGGTGAAGGGGAAACGTCCCTTTTTAGAGTAAGAGCCAGAAACAAGAATGGTACCCCGGGGCGTAAAAACAATACCGCCGGTATAGTCAGGATCACCATCATTGAACCCGTTTTTGCCCATTGTGGCGCTCCCGGTAGCATTCCACTTGCCCACGTAGACGTTATCGTCACCGGTCGAGCCCACGTTCAGCTCCCTGATGAATCCTTTGGACATTCCGGTCACATACACGCTGTTTTGCAGGTCGATGGCGAGATCATATCCGAAATCATCGAGCGTCGAACCGATTTGTTTAGCCCATTCAAATTGTTCCGTGCCCAGAGCCCATTTAGCAATGTACGCATCGATCCGTCCCAGGCTGGTGATGGCAGGCTTCACCGAGGGGAAGGAAATTCCCATGTCCGATGCTCCCGACATATATACATTGCCGTTTTGATCTACCGTCAGCGCCTCTATCGTCTGATCGCCTGGATTAGTGACAAGCACCGATTTCGTGATCTGACCGTTTACGGGATTGAGGTATGCGAAGCAGAAATCTTTTGCGGCGGCGATATATTTAGTCTCATTGAACTCGATATTGCTGGTCTTACCGTCCCCGACGACCGTCGCGCCCAGGTACAGTCTCGGGCCCGCGGGGGTCTGGTGGAATGCCAGGGCACGTCCCTGATCTTCAAGCGGGCCTCCGAATGTGCTGATCCATTGTCGCTTGCCGGTGAATGTGTTGAGTTTGATCACAAAGCCGTCCAGGCCCCCGCGCGGCGTGATGCCCCCTCCGGCTATCGCGCCGGACACCGATCCGGCCAGGTAAATATTGCCGGCGTTATCGAGTGTAAGGTCATTGCCGTGATCCTCACCTGTACTGCCGTCGGTATACAGCCACAGGCATTGCCAGTTGGCATTGTATTTGGCTACGAAAAAGTCAGTGGAGCCGTTCCGGGACGATACGATGTTGCCATTACCGAAGTTGGCGGATCCTTTGAAGGTGCCCGATATGTAAATATTCCCGCCGGCATCGGAGACGACGTCGGTAGGGAAGTTATTGTCCCCGGGGATGCTGAACGCATTGGCGGAAGTAACCGAGATCTTCACCCGGATCGATTTTTTGACGGGTACCGACGGCTTGTCGCCGTTGTAGGCGATCAGGGTTATGTCGTACAGGCCCGCATTGGTGTAGGTGTGAGACGGGTTCTGCTCCTGGCTGGTGTTGGGGTTGCTGGTGGTGTATGCAGGGTCTCCGAAGGTCCATTCATACCGGCTCGCATCCTTGGACAGGTTCTCGAAGCTAATGGTGGCCGGTGCAATACTGTCGTTGGTAATGGTATAGCTGAAATCAGCAATCGGCACAGCAGATGGAGCCGTTGTGATGTTCACGATCTTCGTTATGCCTTGACTGCCTCCATCGTCGCTCTTCGCTACCAGTTTGACGTGGTAATCTCTTCCATTCCTGAACTCGTGGGTGACCGTGGCACCCGTTGCTTTGGGACTTCCGTCGTTGAAATCCCATTGCAGGCTGGCGGCATTTTCGGAACTGCTGGTAAACGTAACGCTGCATGGCGCCTGGCATCCGGCGGTGGGATTAAAAGAAAAATCCGCTACCGGCTTCCCTGGAATATCCATGTGACAGCCGGCAGCGAAAAGTATCAATACTAAAAGTTGTGTAAGGGTATGTTTCATTAATCGAGTTGCTCCGATAGCCTTTGGGCCTTTTCACGATAAGCGCTTGTCGTGTCCGCAGCAATTCCATTCAGCTGCTCCCGACACTTTTCCCGCTGGTCCAGGCGAAGGAAAGCGAGTGCAATATACCAGGCCGCTCCGGATTTCAGGTTCTGATAGCGGCTGTTTTCCAGTTTGCCGAGTTCTTCCAATGCGGCGACTGCTTGGTTTTCTTCCAATAACAGGATACCCCGGGACATGGCGGCCGTGTCGGAGCGCCATTGCGCTACCGCCGCGGGACTCAGGCCATATTTTTCCCTTGAAAACGGGCTCTCCAATGCTTCCGGTTTGCTGAAATAGCTGGCAAAAAGTGTTTCGGCCGAAAGAGGCGACGACGTTTGTGCCTTTGGCAAAGGCTGATGAGCCGCCTGTTTTTTCGTAGCAGGGCCGGCGGCCGATGGTACGTCGGAAACGGAATCGGTAGCAGCGGGAGTTTGCTGATCGGATTGTACCGCCACTTGCGGCCGGTGGCGCGGCGACCAGTAAAACAGCCAGGCAACGCCTATCGCGAGCACTACACTCGCAGCGGCAGCCATATAGGGCCATAATTTTTTAGAAGAGTTTATCTGAAGTGGTTGATCCGATGTTGTGCCGTCGCTATTTTCCGGATATACGGGTAGGGCCCCAGCCGAATGCAACTGCTCGTGGATTTCTCCCAACATTTTCTTAAACTCGTTCGCTCTCAGTCCTGATTGGATCCGTTTTTGAAGCCGCACTTCCCGGGCCAGCTCGGGGTCCTGTTGCATACGTTGCTCGAAACCTGCGCGTGCGGCGGGGTCACCATTTCCTTTCAGGTATTCGTGAATTTCAAAAAAAGTATATTCAGAAAGCTCCATGCTAGTTTATCTTTTGGACGATCATGATGGTTTATACGGATCTGCCTCCATTCCTTATCATCCTAAATGGAATTTATCTTTCAGATATTTGGCACACTTGAAGCGCTTTACAGTGGCGGAGTTCTCGGTCATGCCCAATTCCGTCGCTATTTCCCGCAATGACCGGTCTTCTACATAGAACCAGTGGAGCATTTTCCGGCAATCCTCGGCGAGCAGGCCAAACGCCCTGTGCAGCTTTTTAAATATCCAGCTCCGCTCGTCGTCGTCGTAGGCTTCCAGGATCTGGTCCGGAATGTCGATGATCTGTTCATCTCCGTCCTCGCCGGTCAGTACTGCACGGGTTATCGAATGCGTCGTCATGCTGCCGAAACTTTCGGAGTTATCGTCGTCCGTGCCTGGATTCATTTCCAGCCTGACTTCCTTTTTCCGGGACCTGTTTTCCAGGCTTTTTTTCCATTGATTGATATAAATGCGATAGAAATAAGTTGTGATCTGCACGCCTTCCTGATACACATAGCTGCCATCCCTGATTTTTTCGATAAATATCGCGAGGCAATCCTGCAAAAGGTCCCGCGCATCGTCGTGTGCTGTGCCCCTTTCCAAAGCATATGGAATGCATTGGCGGTAAGTTTGCTGGTAGAGGCACGAAAAGGCCTCCTCCGCACCGTCGCGCAGTTCCTGGTAAAATCCCGATTCCGATTGTCGATAGGACTTACAAGGGTCCTTTGAGTTCATCAGCGTGTTTTCCAAGCCATTTCAATTTTTTCATTGCACCCGTTTGGGCTGCGTGGTAATGGGAATAATGCATTTGGCAACCGACGAATCCATTGCGTTCCCGATTACTGTTTTCAAATCATCCAAGATGAAAGTATATCCGTCGGAATGCCGTAGTTTTCCGATGGGTTTAAATGTGCCTGTCGTGGCATAGGCAAACAAAGTTTCCAGTCCAAAAGGTGGTGCGCATTGGAAGCGCTCCGGGATTTCGATCCATTGGTTGACCGACCCGGCGGGTACAGCAAAGTCGTTGTTTCGCAGCCTGAGGAGGTTTCCGGCTGCATCCCGGTAGAGGAGGCGCACGGTACAGGCTTTGCTGACCCGAATTTTGAGTTTCATCATGTCGCCTTCCCGGTAGGTCTGGGGACCAAAACCTTTGTCGGTACTCACTTCCAGGAATATTTCCTCCGACTTATTGCCCTCCGGCCCTCCGGTGATGTCCCGGATGCGCTCAGCTTCTTTCAATAATTGTGCATCCGGCTCGATGTGCCCGTGGGCAATGTTGGCCAGCAGTATGTCCGACCGGACCTCCGTGCCTACCGGGTTGTTGCGGTTATCGGACAAGAGGGCATTAATCCTCAGGAAATTGCCGGCATGTGAGAAATTTCCTTTCAGTGTGAGGTAATGCTCCTGGCCGCGGATTGCACCGGTATCGATCTCAATGTCCTGATTCAGCCGGGTTAGCGACGACTTCATCATGCCGGTCAATTGCTTGGAAAAATCATTGGAAACACCCTTTCCCTCGAAAGTCAGTTCTTCAATGGATAATGTCCCCGTGCTTTTCTGCGGTATCAGCCGGGATACTTTCAATGCCAGCTGGTCCACTACCTCGGGCAATGTCACAAATTCGAGTGGATTCTTCCGGGACGTGAGGGAGATAAGCTTTTTGCCTTTTTCCCGAAGGTCCATATCGATAAAGCCGATTTTGGCTTCCGTAACCTGGTTGTCTTTCAGCGTCACAAAGACACCCGCACGGCAGGGGAGGCCTTCCTGACGAACCTGTTTTTGGTTCTGATATTTTCCGTAAATAGACTTTGTTCCGTAGAACAGTGCGAGATAGCCTCCCTTGACGGGCTTCAATTCCGCCTGCTCCCATTCGTAATGCAATGAAATGCCACTTTGTTGATAGGCCGCCGCCGCGATCTTGCGGTATTCGGTGAAGTCAATCACTTTCGAACCTTTATTTTGGGGGATCAGGTCATTGACAAAACGGGCGTCGGGCCGCACGCTCGCCCACATACGGTTGTCCGCATCCGCGCGTTCGTCCGTGTCGGTCACATAAGGGTTTGTGAGTACACCAAAAGCAGATTCGAAGTCTTTCAGGACCTGTTTCACCCGTTCCGCCGCCCTGATCTGGAAATACTCGCTGATCTCCTGGCCCCGGACGGTCCCAAACGGCGAAAGTAAAGCCAGCATTAGAATTAGCCGTTTCATATCCGATTACGTTTGCTGCATCAGGCCGTCATCGCCTGTGTATGGCATTCTGTTATCTGACAGTTTTGTTGAGGATCACTTCGCGTGTCAGCAGACTGTTTTCCATCGGGATCTGCTGGCGGTTGGTCAGTTCCATGACGCGTACACGCACGGTCCTGAATATTTCTTCGAGGCGCAGGCCGGGTACCTCGAGTGCTTTCAGTAATTCGGAAGTATAGGGGCTGTTGCGGCCGTCGCCGTCGAGTGCGGTGGAGCCGGGTGTAGTCGAGAAGGTAATGAGGCTGCCCGGGGGAGCGCTCATGCTCGCGAGGCCCTTGCCGCCGGAACTTCTCGTCCAGCTGCGGCTCAGCGGGTTGTCCCGGCAGGCGTCCAGGATCATGATATTGGTGCGCTCGGACTTATCGTCGACCGCCGCCATTTGATCAAGAATTTCGTCCGCTGCGACAGCCAGCACTTTCAGCTCCATTTCGGATTGCGGGTTAATGTCGACCGGGAGCAGGTAATTTTTGCCGCCTACCTGCATGCCATGGCCTGCATAGTAGAACAACGCGACTTCCAGGTCGCGGTTCTGGACACTGCTGCCGAATTGCGCCACGGCGGCCCTCAGTTCGCCCTGCCTGGCGTCTATCCTTTCGATGACATCGAAGCCTAGTTCCGTGAGTTTGCCGGTAATAGCCCTGGCATCATTTTCGGGGTTCTGGAGCAGGCTCCCGCTTTGGTAGGATGAGTTGCCTACCACCAGTGCCACCCTTTTTCCGGCCCTTTCAAACAGCACCGAAAGCGTTTCCGAAGTGGCATCGCCAAATGCGTTCGAAGCGACGATGCGGATGTCGTTTTTGCCTTCCCGCAGGATTACCTGTTGCGATACCGGCGTTCCTCCTGCGCAGGTGCTGTCTTTGGGCGGGAGGGTTTTGAAGGAGCGTGTGGCAGCGGAAACGACGCCATTGACCTCGATCTGTATCTTTTCTGCGCTGTTCAGTACACAGGCATTCACCCGGACTTCCGGTTTGTAGGTGTATTGCGCCTCGCTAAGCCAGCGGATATCGGGCTTTTCTGTGGCTGTAAAGGGATTGAAAATATCTTTTACACCATTGGCATACACCACTTCTGCAATGTCATTGAGTGGCGCGGTGTGCAAAGTCGCCTCGCCCGGCTTGATGTAGCGGAGCTGGTCGGGATATACTTCTTTCACTTCCACGATCCGTTTTTCCCTGGACCTGAAATAAAGTGTATCCGTTTCAATACCTACCGCCGGGAGCGCTGCTTGTGCCAGGGAGCAGGATGCCAGAAGACAGAACGTAAACAAACTTTTCATTGATAATAGGAATGATGTTGATATCGTTGATCTGAATCGTCCGGCTTTTTAGAATCGGAGGGATAACCGGATACCGCCTGTCCTGCCGGCATGCTGATAGAACGGCTGCCAGGACAGTTGTTTTCTTTTTTCCGCCAATTCTTTCCGGATTTTCCGTGTGATAGCTGTATTTTTTATCCCGAGTAATTCAAAAGCGAGGCCGCCTGCCAATGCAGCCGCGCCCATGTAAATCCCGGGAGAACCGAATGATCCGAAACTTTTGACCGATGCCAGGTCCGAGACATCAGGTTCCGAATCGTAATTGGATTTATACCAGGCAATGTATTCGTGGTTGGTAGTCCTGATCTGTTTTTTGTAATCCCTGTAATTGCCGTTCACCGATAGCAATGTGGCAACTCCGCCTACGACGGCTCCGGTCCCGATCGCGAAGTGGATCAGACTTTTTCTTTTGTAAACCTTTGCTTTCTTTTCCAGCAATTGCAAATCAAGTTCCGCTATTTCTTTATTGATTGCATTTTCGGTTTGTGCCGAAAGCTTTTGCGGTTCAGCCCCGGCATTCTTATCATAATCCAATCGCAGTACTTCGGATTTGTAGAGAAAATAGTCCGGCCCGGAAAGATTGTCCGATCTTTTGTATTTGATATAAGGTTCTTCCGTAGCCAGGATTTTTGCCTGTATTTCTTTTCCGTCTTTCAAAACAATCTTATCCTGTGCATTCGTTTCAGGAAGTCCCAGCGCAATGAAAACGGCAAAAGCAACCAGCCTGACCGCTGATCGCCATTTAAAACCGGTAGTATCATTCCGCTGGTAGAATTTGTTCATCGGGTTCGGATAATGAATCGTTTTATTTGTGGCAGACGTCGCTTAATACCCTATCCATAATTTTTTTAAAAATAGTAAAATGATATCAAAGGGAAGTTACAAACGCTCTAAATTTAACATGAACGTATTACTAACGATGTGTGATTTTGACCAATAGCGGAACAACACTTCCGGCAGGATTTCCTTTTACTTCGTACCCGATTTGTCCGGGCTGGTAGGCAATGTCCTTAGCCGCAATGAATTCACGCCCTAACGCCGCATATAGTTTCTGTTCAATAGATCCGCCGGCATTTCTGATCTGCTCGGAAACCTGATCCGCGTTCAGTTCCTTTTCCGAAATCAGGATAACGAAATAGTCTTCGCCGGTGATATCATCCAGTGTGAATGAGCTGCCCGATGATGGCAGGGTCACCACATTATTGGCGGGTACCACAGCGCTCACCGGCGCTTCTTCCGGCCAGGAGGGGAACAGCCGGGCGACGCGGTTTCGCTGGTCGGATCCCAGAATGTACACATACGACCGCTTGTTGTTATGAATCGTCATTTTAAACCGGGTACCTGAGTTATATGGCTGTTTCATCCTGTACGTGACCATGCCTCCGCTATTGCCCGGCTGGTCGGACGTGACGGTCAGGCCACGGGTAAGCGCGGTCTGAACCGGCATCTGTGCGCCGTTAAGGTCGAAATCGACAGAGCCTTTTAGTGTAATGGTGCCAGGTTTGGCGACTGCATGGGCTTCCGGGAAGACCTGATAGGCGTGGCGGACAAACCGGATCAGATCTTCACAGTTGGCCCAGGTATAGCCGTCCTGTCCCCAGCTCTTGCCCCAGCTGTTGGCGATCAGGAACGACCCGCCGTTGATGTGATCGTCATAGCCAACAATGGCCATCGCGTGGGCTCCGAGCGTGTTGTCCAGGCTTTCTCCCGGTGCAGCGCGCCAGTGTTCGGTGGCTTCTTCGATGAAAGAGGGAGGCACCATAATGCCCACCAGAACGGCATGCGTGCCTTCCACCAGTGCCGATTTGATCGCGTGGATACGCTGTTTGGCCTCGCCCTCGGAGGCTTTCGGAGGGAACAGGGTAGCATAATCGGCAATGCGGAATGCGCCGGCCGCCGCGTCGCATTGCTCGTAACGGTCGCCACACGAAAGCGGGGCGCAGCCCAGTTTGGCTGCACCCTTGTTTTTCATGACTAATAATGCATCTTCAAGAAATCCGCCGTCGGCACAATTGGAGTCGGGATGGACTTTTAGTTTGGCATACAACCACCAGGGGGAGAATGCTATTTTCCCGATCTCGGCGGGATTATTGCGCAGGCCGGCCCGGGCGGCTTCCACGGCGGTCCGCATGTAGTAGGCTGCTGCCCATCCGACGCAGGTGCCATCCGTCCCCTGATCGCCGATCTCGGGAAGGTACTCACGTATGCTGTAAGCGGCAGGTAATGCCCCTTTAAACTTAACCTGGGCCGATTTTCGGGGCAAACCCTGGTACTTCTCATCATCTATTTTAAGCCCCATCACACGTTTCTGTGCGCTTGCGTGCGGCTGTGCGGCCGCGAGTACCGAAAGGAGCACAGCCAGGCAAAAGAGCTTGCTGAGGATCGTCCTGGACATTGAAATGGGTAAATCTCTGCTCACGGTTTTTATATTTCTTTGAATGATAGCGCTATGATCTGCCAATAACTTTCGCTGTTGGTCGGGGCTTTCTGTGGTACCGGTTTGTGCTGCACCGATGTTACTTTCACCGGAACAGGACTTCCCCTGTCAAACCGGCTTACTGCGTGAAAAGTTGTGCTGCGGCAAAACCACCGGTTCGTCTGGTCCTGCTGGAACCGGTCGTTCAACAGCAATGTCGATTGTTGCAATTCGTACCTGAGACGGTTTTCACGTACGCGCACCAGGAATTCAGCCTTCGTCAGACGCAGTATACGGCCGTCACCGGTTTCCAGACTCACATAGCCACTCGTGCTGAACAGAAATTCGCATTTCTGTCTGATCCTGAAAAAGTCATCGTTCGAAACCTGCCGGCGCAACGCTTCCACATAGGCTAGTATGGTGTCCACTTTGGCCTGTACAGGCAGGTCGATCATGGCATGGTTGTCAGGTGCCGTTTCCTGACCGGGCCCCGATAGCCGGTCCGCTGCTTCTGATTTTCCCTGAAAAACAGCCATGCAAGTTAGTATTGCCAGTGTTTTGGTTACAGAGAAAATAAAGAACTGGTTCTGGGGCGTCGTCATCAGCGGGTTTTTAACAAGCGGCGAAACGCGTCCGACGACTAGCCGGGATTCGTTTTGCCTTATTTAATACTGGCCGTCGGCTAAACCTTATCAGCTATTTCACTTTTTTTTCGATTTTTATTAAACTGACCTGCAAAACCGGTCATAAAGGGATGATATCGCTGATCAGCCAGCCGGAGTTACCTTGCTCGCGGATGAATTCGCGCACTTCCAGCCGCCATCGGGTGCCTGCATTCAGCCGGAGCACGGCTGCCGAAACGGTCCCGACCTCCAATCCGCCGGTCTGCAATGCGTGTTCGGTTTGTTGCCAGTCATCGTCCACGCATTCGGTGCAGCGGGTAAAAGGACATAAGCTCCGATAGTCCAGTATACCACGCAATAAGGGAAGAAAGCTGACTTCGTGCGCATTGGGAGGCAAATCGGTGGGATGAGCCGTTTGACAGGATGTTTTAGCGTTGCCGGATAGCGACGCCGGTTTAGTGACGCCGGTAACATGCCAATAAGAAGCATGATCCCGCGTATATTCTTTGTTCAGTCGCAGCACGAGCGTGTCGGGCTGCCCCTCGGACCGGGCCGCAAGCCGCACGATAGCTTCTGCCCGGAATGCAGCAGGGATCAGTACATTTTCTTGCAGAATTTCATTGGTAAATTCCCGGATCAGGTGCGCGTAGGCGGTATGAGCGACATGCCTGGCATCGCGCCGCGGGTCGTCCTGGTCGAACAATTGCTGCAATGCCTCACGCCGGGTTTCTGATACGCCGCCATTGAAACGTTTGATAAAATCGTCGAAATGCAGCACCTGCTCTTTCATGTAGGATTCGCTGGCTGCCCGGCGCACCTGCTGGGTGGTTTGTGCGGAAAGTGCTTGACCCGATAGCCAGCAAACCAGGAAGAAAAGGGCGCGTTTCATGATCACTGAAAGCCCGGGATGGGGACGGTGTCCTTCACGGTAATATCCCCGAAGAAGATCTTAAGGTCCTCCTTGCCGGCTTCGCTGTAAACGGCCGCGCTCTGGGCCGTAACGCGGATATCCTTCCGGTCGCGGCTGCCGTAGAGCAGGCGCCCCTGTTGATCCAGGCCTTTAAATTGCTGAAAATAAGTGGCCACAGCGTGATAGTTACCGTCCGTTCCCTTCTCGAACCCCGAAACCACCGCCGCATCGTAATAGGTGATCTCAACCTTATCGAACCGGACGTACATCAGGTTTTTGAAATAGATCCTGACAGGAACCGCGGACACGGTACCGTTCCTGCGCGAGACCTGCACATAGGGTGAGCGCCTTTTTCCATTCACCAGGTAATCTTTTTCAAAAAGACCTACCGCAAGATCCACGGCCTGCTCCCGCTGTTCACGGGGAAGACTTTTGTCGCCGATGAGCGAAATATAAAGTTGGAGGTCGTTGACCCGCTGCTGTGTGAGGTTCCGGAACTCGGTAATGCGTTCGGGACTCACGTCCGGCTGGGCAGCAAGGTTCCGTGAAAGGCTGGTGAAGATCAAAAGAAATAGAAATCTGTACATGTTTTCGGGCAATTTTCCGGAATGCTAGCGGCCGGTCCTGACTTCCTGCAAGGTGATGCGGTTGTACAGGCAGTCGGCGGAAATATCCGAAAGCCGTTCCACAAAGTTGAACTGCCCGATCAGCGGCGCCGTGTTGACGACCCTTTTGAGAAACTGGTCAATGGGCTGCGTTTCGACCGGTTTGGCTGGGTCGTTCATGTAAATAGCGACCTGGGCGGAGCTGCTGAACAACTGTTTTTGCCCCGTAACCCGCAACTGGTTACGCTCATTGAACCGGACATTCTCATCCGCCATGAGATTCAGAAAGCGGTTCACCTCATTGAAACCCGCGCCGGCGCACGGCAGGGCCTGCTCCGTTACATTGGGTTGCCACTGAGAATGGTGACGAAGGGAGTCGGGCAGGAATTTGAGGGTTTCCTGCAACCGGTTTTCAGCGTCACGCAGCAACGATTCCCAGGTGATGTGGGCATTGTTATGTTGCGCATAGGAAAGGGCCTGTACCCAGTTTTCGCTGTAAAAGCTGCCTGCGTCGGGGTTGGCGGTGGCGCGCTCGCCCTTTCTGGCACTGCTCAGGATCAGGTCGCCTTTCGATTGTACAAACAGTTTTTGCAGGATCTCACCATCTTTGGAAACGCCGATTCCCCGGAAAACAGGGTTTGCCCGGCGAGGTGTACCGGCTTCCGACAATAGATTGTTGCAGCAGTCGCCGAATGTCAGGCAAAAGCCGGCTTTTTTCTCTTTGAGTTTGGTGTGAATGCTTTCCAGTGAGACCTGCTGCTCATTGAGTCGTAGAATTGGGAAACGGGTCTGGTCGGCAGGCGAGCTGATGCCGTGGCCTGTGTAGTAAAATAAAATAATGTCTTTGGGAGTACATTGCAGGCCCGACAATGCATTTTCAATCCCCGCTTTTCCAAATTGATCCTGGCTGCAAATAATTTCCGTATACCTGAAATTGATTTTGGCAGCAATGTTTTTTAATGCGGCCGACATTTGTGTCAGGTCCTTTTCGCAACTCGGCCCCAACTCCGGATCCTTTGTATCTGCAACCAGTACCGCATAAAATGATTGACCATTGCAAATATTCTGGCCGCACCCTATGAGTGCTAAAAGGAGTAGAATGTAACGCATGTGTCGGGTTTTTAGTCAATGCAAATAAAAAGCAATTAGATAAATTAAATGAAATGTTTTCGATATTGTTTAATCCGGAATCTGTAATTGTTTGAAATAACGTCACGCGACTTGGTGGTTATCACTTGAAATGCGGATCTCCGGTAATGAAAATCAATGCTTTTTCCACAGTGCATTCAGCCCTTTTCCGGGCCGGAGCTTGCCCATATCATTTCCGGAGAATCCGCCGGTTTTTTCCCCCTGGTCATTCTTACAAACCTTCTTTGTTCTGTGAACCCATTCTTAGTCGCCCAGTCCCGCGCGGCGACGTTTGGGACGGGAATGTCCACGATCATCGGGTGGCCGCTCCATTTGCAGGTCAGCGTATTCATAATAATCTCGCCCAAACCGGGCGTTTCCGCGATGGCCGGACCGATTTGTACCCCGTTCCTGCCTTTTCGGACCCCTCCAAAGGACAGTTTTGCGTGGTCATCTTCATAAAAGTAAAATTGTTCTTCTGCATGCAGTGATAGCAAAAAGCCGGCTCTGGGTGTGGCAGTTACGCTTTCGTCCATTGCCACCAGCGCTTCCGGCAATCGCGGCGAAGTGACGGGAAATGCAGTCTGCAGTGGCTCATTGGCGGCGGCTTTCGTACCTGTAAACCGGATCAGCTCGTACTCGGATTCGAACCCCAGCTTTTCATAAAGTCCTTTTCCGAAAACCGTCGCATCCAGCCGGATCGTCTCCATTCCAATACTTTCCAAATATTGTACCGCATGACCCACGATCAGCTGGCCGATGCCCCTGTTGCGGGCGTTTTCATCGACGAGCACCATTGCGACCCATGCGATGGCGCCAAAGCAGCAGGTGGTGGTGGTCGCGACCGGCACACCGTCCGATTCGGCCAGGAAGCACCCGTCCGGATTCAAAGCCATCGCGCGCAGCCAGTCGTCATCGAGCTGGTTCCAGCCGGCTTGCAGGACAAGTTCGGCGCAGAAAGGGAGATCGGAAGGGGTGAGGAGGCGGATGGTTGGGGGCATGGGCGGGGGAGTTTTGAATGAGTGAATGAGTGAATGACTGAATGAGCGAATGTGTGAATGACTGAATGTGTGAATTTTGAATGATTGAATGAATTAGGACCGGGTTGCCGCCTTGGAACCGGAATGATCAGATGCGCTGGCTACCAGCCATGAATCGCGTAGCGATGTAATATCGGTAGCAAATTGCGAATATGAAAACGATGCAAAATCCCGTCAGGGATGTGACAACAGCGAATCATAAGAAAGGTGGTTACATCCCTCATGGCATTTCCTGGCCCGCTCTTCGGCGGCCGTTCCACGGCGGCTTATTGCTCTGGTGACCCGATCCCAGTTCCACTGCGGCTCATCGCTCCGCTCAAAATTATTCAGTCATTCGGTCATTAAGTCATTCAGTCATTCAAAATTAATCACTCATTCACTCATTCAAAATTCATCACACGTATACACAATTCCGTTCGCACAACTTCTGAATATCTAATCAAAATCTAATGCATATAATCACCGCCGCGTCTTGTAAATGCGAAACTTTGTATTGCTGCCTGACTCTTCTTTTTGACACACATCATTGCATTGAAAACATGAATGGAGATGAAGAAAACGGTACTGATTATCGAGGACGACCTGCGGATTGCGCAGAATATTTACCGGGTTTTGCAAACGGAGAACTTTGATGCCGAGATCGCCCGGGATGGACTGGCTGGTAAAAAGAATGCGCTGGAAGGACGCTACGACCTTATTTTGCTGGACATTAACCTGCCGGGAATGAGCGGATTCGAGGTTTGCCGCCACATCAGGCAATTTAAACCGGTGCTGCCGATTATTATGCTCACGGCTTATGGGGAGGTAGAGGACAAGGTCGAGGGGTTGGGGCAGGGTGCTACCGACTATATCGTGAAGCCATTCGATTTCAGGGAGTTAATGGCCCGCATCAATGCTGCATTGCGGCTCTCCGAACTGGGGAATGTCACGGGCGGGAAACGTGTGCTCGGGATCGCCGACCTGCAGATGAATGTCGATACGAAGATCGTCACACGCGCTGGCAAGTTTATTGAGCTGACAGCCAAGGAGTTTGCATTGCTGGAATATTTCCTTTTGAACCAGGGGGTAGTACTGTCCAAGATGGATCTTGCCAAAAATATCTGGCACCTCAATTTCGATCCCGGGACCAATTTCGTAGAGGTATATATTAACTACCTCCGGAAAAAGATCGATAGGGATTTCAGCGTCAAGTTACTTCAAACCCGGCCGGGGATGGGCTATATATTAAAAGAGGAATAGCTTAAAAACGGTCAAATTAAGCTTGAAAGGCCGTTTTTAATTTTCTTCTAATATAACTTTAATGAATTTCTAAATGCATTGATGGTGCTTCCGAAAATGGGTTTGCCAATCTTTGCAGGGTCAAAAACAAGAGTTATGCGATTTTACCTGATCGGGTTACTGGCCTGGATGAGCACTGCTGCGTCCGCCCAGGATACCCTCAAAGTTACCGTCCGGCAGGCGGACAGCCTTTTTTTTAAAAACAACCTGACATTGCTGGCGGAGCGCTACCAGATCGATATCGCGAAGTCGGCGGAAATGCAGGATAAGTTGTGGGACAATCCCAGCCTGACGGCAGAGCTTTCGGCCTATAACCCGGCGAGGGGTTTTCTGGACGTGGGACGGCAGGGGCAGAAGTTTGTCAGCCTCGAACAGGTCATTACCAGGGCAGGCAAGCGGACCAAGCAGGTGGCGCTCGATGTGGAGACGACGCGGAAAACCGAGCTGGAATTTTTCGACCTCGCCCGTACGCTCAAATTCGATCTGAGGCAGCTGTTTTTTGAAACCTACTTCCTGGAACAGACCGTGCAGTTGCTTGACAATCAGATCGGAACGCTGGCGACGACCGTTGAGGCATTCGACCGGGAATATGCCAGGAACAATGTGTCTCTGAAAGAGGTGGTGCGGCTGAAAGCATTGCTTTTCCAGCTGCGAAACAACCGCGCCGATGTGCAGTTCGAGATCACGGAGAACCAGCGGGAGCTGCGCATTTACCTGAATAGTGAGGCGTTTGTCAAGCCATTGGTCGACAGCAGCGACATCGGAAAGTACCGCACCGCGTCATTAACGTCCGACCAGCTCCGGGACCTGGCATTGGTCCGCCGCACCGACCTGAAAGTGGCTGAATCCGCCGTTAAACAGGCCGAGCTGAACCTGACGCTGCAAAAGGCGATGGCTGTGCCGAATATCCGGCTGGGCGCGGTTTACGATCAGGCGAGCAATTATCAGAACCATTATTTCGGAGTGTCGGCATCGATGGATCTCCCGTTTTTCAACCGGAACCAAGGGAATATCCGGGCGGCACGGAGCGGGATCAGCTACTTCAAAACACAGGAAACAGCCAAACGGAACAGCGTTTCCAATGAAGTAAATGCGGCCTGGAACAAGGTAATGATTGCCGAAAACACCTATCGCAGCGTCGAGGACCGGTTTACCGACCAGTTTCGTCAGCTCAATCAGGGTATTTATGAAAACTTTCAGAAAAGAAATATTACCCTCCTCGAATTCATCGATTTCATTGAAACCTATAACGAAAGCATCAGGGAATTCAACCGGTTGCAATCCGACCGGATCAAGGTGTATGAAGAATTGAATTTTGTTGTAGGGGAAGAATTATTCGGCTCTTAAATCTCTAACCAATGCGAAAAATATCATGTGCCATTCTGCTGGGAATGGCAGCCGCCTGGACTATGTCGTGCTGCCAGCAAACTGCGGACAAGGAAGAAGCCAAGGCATTTATGTTGTCGGACTCGATGATGCGGCAGATTCGGCTCGATACGGTGCGAACCGAATCCGTGCGCAACGAACTGACCCTGGTGGGAAAGGTTATTCCGGATGAAAACCGCGTGATCCGCGTGTTTCCGCTCGTGGGTGGGAATGTCGAAGAGGTGGATGTGGAACTGGGCGACCAGGTACGGAAAGGCCAGAAACTGGCGACGATCCGTTCCGGCGAAGTCGCGGACCTGGAACGGCAGATGATCGAGGCGCAGGCGGAGCTGCTGATCGCTCAGAAAAACCTGTCGTCGACCGAGGACCTCTACGAGAGCAAACTTGTGCCCGACCGCGACGTGACGACCGCCAGGCAAATGGTCGATAAAGCGCAGGCGGAGCTGAGCCGCGTGAAGGAGCTCTTTTCCATTTACGGCATTTCAAAATCATCCAATTATGTGGTCAGGTCGCCGATCGACGGATTTATCATCGATAAAAACGTGAACCGGGGGACGCAGTTGCGGTCGGATAATGCGGAGAGCCTCTTCACCGTCGGGCAGATTTCCGATGTGTGGGTCATGGCGAACGTGAATGAAAGCGACATCCCGAAAATCAGGCTGGGCATGCCGGCGGATATCAAGACCATCAGCTTTCCTGACGAGATTTTCAAAGGGAAAGTCGATAAGATCTACAATGTACTGGACCCGGAAACGAAAGCCATGCGAATAAGGATCCAGCTTTCCAACACGAGCTACAAACTGAAACCGGAAATGCACGCGACGGTCGGCCTGAATTTTGAAGAAGGTGGTCAAATGCAGGCTATCCCTTCCCAGGCGGTCATTTTCGATCGGAGCAAGAACTGGGTATTGGTTTTCACGAGCAAAAGCAGGATCGAAGCCCGCCCCGTAGAAGTTTTCCGTAACCTCTCCCAACGCGCCTACATCAGCCACGGCCTGACCGACGGTGAAGCCGTGGTATCGATGGGGCAGTTGCTGATTTACAATGCGCTGGTTCAATGACTGAATTTTGAATGAGTGAATGAGTGAATGTGTGAAGAATTTTGAATGAGTGACCAGGTCGCCGGGCGATGATTGAATGAGTGAATGGGGCGATGAGCCGCCGTGGAAGGGGCCGCAGTGGAACTGGAATGTGTGAATGACTAAATGGGGCAATGAGCTGCCGAAAAGCAGGTTGGGAAATGCGTGAGGTATGGAATCACCGCTCTGTGATGCACTGTTGTTACATCCCTGACGGGATTTTGCGCCGGTCTCTTGTTCTAAATTTGCTACCGATATTACATCGCTACGCGATTCATTGTTGGTGGCCGCACATTTGGCCATTCCGGTTACAATGCCGGCCGTTTCTCGGCGGGGCCCTGCAACGACGGTTCATTCACAATTCATCGGTCAATTACAGTTAAACCCTTCCCGGTTCCACTGCGGCCATTCCAATACGGCCATTTCTCCGCGGCTGTTCCACAGCGGCTCATCGCTCCGGCGACCCGGTCCCAGCTCCACGGAGGCTCATTTACTCATTCGGTCATTCGGTCATTTAGTCATTCAGAACTCACTCATCGCCCGGCGACCCGGTCAGTCATTCAGTCATTCAAAATTCACTCATTCGCTCATTCACTCATTAAAAACTGAACAATGTCTAAATTCATAAGAGGCATCGTTGGCTTCTCCCTTCGTAACCGCTTTTTTATATTTTTCCTGACGGGGCTGCTGGTGGTGGCGGGAGTTGCCAGCTACCGGGCTACTCCGCTGGAAGCATTTCCTGACATTACCAACACGCAGATCATCATCGTTTCGCAATGGAACGGGCGGAGCGCGGAGGAGATCGAACGGTTTGTGACCCAGCCGATCGAGATCGCGATGAATTCCGTGCAGCGAAAGGCCAATGTGCGGAGCGTGACGATGTTCGGGCTGTCGGTGATCAAAATCATCTTCGACGATGGCATCGAGGACTTTTTCGCACGACAGCAGGTCAACAACCAGCTACGGACTGTATCATTGCCCGACGGTGTCGATCCCGAGGTGCAGCCGCCGTATGGCCCCACCGGCGAAATTTTCAGGTACACCCTCGAAAGCAAGGACCGCGATAGCCGCGAACTGCTGACGTTACAGAACTGGGTCATCGATCGGCAGTTGCGGAGCGTTCCGGGCGTCGCCGACGTGGTGGCGTTCGGCGGGCGGGAGAAGATCTACGAAGTGCAGGTAAACCCCACCGCATTGACCAAATACAACATCACGCCATTGGATGTGTACGAGGCGGTCACGAAGAGTAATGTAAATGTGGGTGGTGATGTGATCGAGAAGAATGGACAGGCATATGTGGTGCGTGGGATTGGCCTGCTGGAATCGGCACAGGATATCGAGAACATCATCGTCGAGTATGTGAAAGACTACCCGGTACTGGTGAAGCATGTAGCTGATGTGAAGGAGTCGGATCTGCCGCGCGTGGGGCAGGTGGGCCTGGGGACGCGGGACGATGTCGTGGAAGGCATTGTGGTGCAGCGGAAAGGGGAGAACCCGAGTGAAGTCCTGGCCCGGATCAAAGAGAAGATCGGCGAATTGAACACGAAGATCCTCCCGCCCGATGTGAAAATGGTAACCTTCTACGACCGTGACAATCTCATCGAGTTCTGCGCCGAGACCGTGAAGCATAATCTCGTGGAAGGTATTGTATTTGTGACGGTTATCGTGTTTTTGTTCATGGCCGACTGGCGCACAACGGTCATCGTCTCGATCATTATCCCGCTGGCGTTGCTGTTCGCATTCATGTGTCTGTATCTCAAAGGCATGTCGGCCAACCTGCTTTCCATGGGCGCGATCGACTTCGGGATCATCATCGACGGGGCGGTGGTGATGGTAGAAGGGGTCTTCGTCGCGCTCGACCATCTGGCGCACAAGCGGGGGATGGACCGTTTCAATCGCCTTTCCAAATTAGGATTGATCAAAAAGACGGGCGGCGAACTCGGTAAGGCTATTTTCTTTTCAAAGCTGATCATCATTACCGCATTGATCCCCATTTTTAGTTTCCAGAAAGTGGAGGGTAAAATGTTCAGCCCGCTGGCCTACACGCTGGGCTTCGCATTGCTGGGCGCATTGTTCTACACACTCACACTTGTACCCGTGCTCTGCTCGTTCCTGCTCAACAAGAACGTGCGGGAGAAGAACAACCCGGTCGTTAATTTTTTCGACAAAACGGTTTCTCGGGGATTTGAATGGTGTTTTGCGCATAAAAAAATCAGTATGGCCGCTGCCACGGCATTCCTCGGGGTATCGCTGTTTTCGGCCACATTGCTGGGCACTGAGTTCCTGCCGCAGCTGAACGAAGGTGCATTGTGGGTGACGGCCGAGCTGCCGATGAGCATGTCGCTGCCCGAAAGTGTCAATATGGCGAAGAAGATTCGCCGCGACCTGGGTACATTTCCGGAGGTGAAGCAGGTGCTTTCGCAGGTAGGTCGTTCCAATGACGGTACCGACCCGAACGGGTTCTATTTCTGCCAGTTTCAGGTAGATCTCGTGCCCCAGAAAGAATGGAAACGCAAGATCAACGTGGAGCAGCTGACGGATGAAATGAATAAGCTGCTGGGCAACTATCCCGGTGTTTTATACAATTACTCGCAGCCGATTGTCGACAATGTAGCCGAAGCCGTGGCCGGTTACAAGGCGAGCAACGGGATCAAGATCTTCGGAACCGATTTGCAGGAGCTGGAAAAATATGCCAATGTGGCCATGGACGCGGTGAAGGATGTGGACGGGATCAAGGACCTTGGATTGATCCGTAACATTGGCCAGCCGGAGATCAGCGTGATCCTGCATGACCACAAAATGGCGCAGTACGGCGTCAGCACGGCGGATGTTCAGGCGGTGATCGAAATGGCGATCGGGGGGAAGACGGCGTCGATCCTGTATGAAGGCGAGCGCAAGTTCGACATCCGGCTGCGTTACAAGGAGGAGTACCGCCGCGACGAGCTGCATATACAGCAGCTGATGGTGCCGACCCTCACAGGCGGAAAGATCCCGTTAAAGGAGATTTCGACGATCCGGAAGATCACCGGACCTGCATTTGTGTACCGCGACAATAACAAGCGATTTATCGGTGTTAAATTTTCTGTTCGCGGAAGAGATCTGGGCAGCACCATCGCAGAGGCCCAAAAACGGGTAAAGGAAAAGCTAACTGACCTGCCGAAAGGCTATGCGGTGGAATGGGTGGGCGAGTTTGAAAATCAGGTACGTGCTACGGAGCGGCTCGCGCAGGTGGTGCCGGTCAGCCTGATCGGTATCTTCATCCTGCTTTTCATCATGTTCAGCAATGCCAAAGACGCGGGCCTGGTGCTTGCCAACGTGCCTTTCGCATTGGTCGGCGGGATCCTCGCATTGCATGTCACGCATATGAACTTCGGGATCTCGGCCGGGGTCGGTTTCATCGCGCTGTTCGGGTTATGTGTGCAGAATGGCGTGATTCTGATCTCGGTCTTTAAGAAAAACCTCGACGCCCGGATGCCCCTCGACGAGGCGATACGGCAGGGCGTCAAATCCCGGATCCGGCCGGTGGTGATGACGGCGCTGATGGCGGCGATCGGACTGTTGCCCGCCGCGATGTCGACCGGGATCGGATCGGAAACGCAGAAACCGCTGGCCATCGTCGTGATCGGCGGATTGATTACCGCAACGGTGCTGACGTTACTGGTTTTCCCGATCATTTATGCCTTTTTCAACCGGAAAAAGCAGCCGGGCACGGTACACCGCAGCATGGCGTAATGCGAGGCTGTTTTTAGTAATCAGAATTTAATAACGCAGATCGTTCATTATCAGCAGGGCAGTGGCGGGCAGGGACAACTTTTGGCATGAGCGTTCCAACTAATGCAACAAGGTTTTGCATCCCTTAGTAGATTTGCAAAACCAAATAATACCTCATGAAAAAAATAGTTTTAATGCTCGCGCTGCCGTTCCTGCTCGCGGCTTGCAGTGGCGACGAGATTGCGCTGCCGATATTGGAAGTCAGCGACCAGTTCAATGGAGATAAACGGAGCTGGGTACCGGGGTTCTCGGATTATCCGTCCGAGCAGGAAACGGATTGGAAACTGGAATCCGGGATAGCAGCCCTGCCGGCGCCGCTCGACACCAAAAAGAAGGGTTTCAGGATTTCCGGCAACAACCACAGCGACGATCTTTTCATGTACTTTACAAAGAAGATCACCGGTTTGAAGCCGAACCAGCAATATAATGCGGCATTTACGATCGAATTTGCATCGGATGCTCCGTCAACAGGCTGGGCGGGTACGGGAGGAGCTCCCAATGCGGTTCACCTCGGCGTTGGCGCGGTGTCGGTAGAGCCTAAAAACGCCCTGGATAGTCTGGACCACTATCGCCTGAACATCGGCAAGATCGACCAGAAGAATGATGGTACGGACATGAAAGTGCTTGGCGACATAGGAAACGGAACCGATAAAGTAGGCTATAAAATGCTCAAAAAGTCGGGCGAAGTCACAGGAAAAACCGATGCCGAGGGCAACCTGTGGCTGATCTTCGGAACCGATTCGGGGTTTGAGTCGACTACCACGCTGTATTACACTTATGTGAAGGTCAGGCTGACGGACGTGTAGATGGTGAAGTAGTTCGTTAACGCCATGGGTGTTAAAGCCTGCCTGTCAGAGACTTTGTGCTCCGGCAGGCAGGCTTTTTTACACCCGGGCCATTTGTTAGTTCAGGGCATCATCAAATCCTACGTTTTACAGAATTTTGTCTAAAATCAGTTTGATGACCAATGTAGAGTCCGGATGGACATTGGGTGGGTAGTTTGTTCTTTTTACCAGATGAGGAGGCGCGACGATCTGTTTGACTTCACCCGCCCGCATACCCCGAAGTGCCTCGTCAACGGCTTGCGTGGCCTGATTTCCACCAATCAGCACTTTGACCGGCGTCGTGCTGTGCTCGTTGGAGTAGAGAACCGTACCGTTCCGGTAGCTCGTCGTTTCGAACAGCAGAATTTCCTGTCCCGCTTTGGCCTTCGGGCCTTTTCCTTTTTTGAGCTTCGTGTATTGCAAACCGGAATGCGTTTTTCGGACGTTGCCGCCCGAACAGGCGGCGAGCCAGACAGGCAGGAGGACGAGTATGAGGCAGGTAAGGCGCCTTTTGTAACAATGCGATTTGGATTGGAGCATATTTAAACGAATGAAATTGAACCGTGGCCAAACCTACCGTTCAGGATGGGTTTCAGGAAATGTGTTCTGTAAAAGAATGTAAATGAAAAGTAAAAGTTGCCGAACGCGTTTTTGGGTAAGCGGAGAGGCTAAAAGCGGATGATTTCCGTTTAGAATATGTATTTTGTTTACCAAACCATTTGACCTGTTCAGTGAGATTTTTCCTCATTACTATCCTCATCACCGGATTCATATGTGCCAAAGCTTTTGCGCAGGCGCCGAAGAAAGTTCAAAAAGGCTACCTGCTGTCCGGACAATTGGAGAAAGCGGCGGGCAAGAAAATTTACCTTTACGAGCGCTCTTTCTACAAATCCGTCAACAGCGCGGATTCAACAAAGGCTGACGCATTTGGCAAATTCGCATTTCGCGGAACGGTTACGGAGCCCACTTACTTTATGCTCCAAACCGGCCTGAACGACCAGGGAATCGGTTTTTACATTGAAAACACTACCATGCAGATCGAGGGAACGGCCGACTCGCTTTACGCGGCGTCGGTGACGGGCTCTACCGAAGAAGCTATCCGGCAGCAATACGACGAGGCTTACCAAAGCTTCGATTTCAATGCACTTGAACAGCAGGAAATGCGGGCGCGCACCCAGGGCGACACGGCGGCGCTGCGCATTGCCAAAGACCGGACGAAGCAACTCATCCGTCAGGAGCGAAAGGCCATTCTGAGCCTGATGAGGCAATACCCGTTATCGGCGGCGTCGGTCAATCAGGTCGGGAATTACATTGCGAGCCATCAGGCGTCGGACCTGGCCATTGCCGACTCCCTCCTGAAACGGTATGAATCTTCGCCGATCGCCTCGTCGGAGCAGGTGAAATTTTTCAGAAAGGAATGGCTCACAGCAGGCAAATCGGTGATCGGACAACCAGCGATGGACTTCACCCAACCCGACACCACCGGGCGTCCGGTCCGACTGTCGTCTTTCAAAGGCCGCTACGTGCTGGTCGATTTCTGGGCGAGCTGGTGTGGTCCCTGCCGCCAGGAAAGCCCTTTCCTCGTCAGGGCATATCAGGACTTCCACAGCAGGAATTTTACCATCCTTTCGGTTTCTCTGGACAAAAGCCGGTCGGCATGGTTGAAGGCGATCGTCGCCGACCAGTTGCATTGGACGCATGTCGGTGATCTGAAATACTGGCAGAATGCGGCGGCCAAGCAGTACGCGATCAGCAGTATTCCCTTCAATATGCTGCTGGATCCCGACGGTAAGATCATGGCACTGAATCTCCGGGGCGATAATTTGTACGAATTCCTGAAAGCGAACCTGAAATAGGGATTTCCAGTGCGGTAGTCAATGCGACAACCAGATCACCTTGCTTTAAGCCAGCCGCTAACCGCCACGATAAATTGCCGTTGCTGATCGATAAATACGGTGTGAGAGCAGTTATCCAGGTACCGCAACCGGCTTTTACCAGTCAGTTTTGCTAAATCAGCTATCTGCTTCTCTGAATACAGACCGTCCTGCTTGCCGTAGATCGCGTAAACGGGGACTTTCCGGGCTGTCAGCTTCTTCAATGCGGGTATAACGTCGATATTTTTCAGCTTTTCATTTTTCCAGAAGATTTCGACCGCGGTTTGATTTTTTACATAGCTGGTAATCAGCTTGTCAGAATTATAACCGGCATAAATTTGCGCCGCCTCGGGATCGGGATTTCGCAGTGTGAAAAAGCCATTCCGGGAAGCGTGACCAAAAACCGCGGTCCGGTAACGAAGCGAGTTCGTGTCCATTTGCCTGATTGCCGTCAGGTCGCGGAGGTTAAACGTATCGTTTTGTTTGGCATAAATAGCTTCGGTCGAATTCAGAATGGTGTTGTAAGAGGCTTGCTGTGAAATCAGTGCACTGGTGAGAATGATCGATTTGACCCTTTCCGGGAATTTTTCGGCATATAATGTGGCAACCAGTCCGCCAAAACTGAATGCGATCAGGTTTGCCTGTGTGATACCGTACTTCTTATAAATGCTGTTCAGATCCTGGAAGAATTCGTCGTAATTCATTTTGGCATCGGGATCCTTCGACCGGCCTTCGCCGCGACGGTCATAGATGATGACATAGAAACCCTCATCTGCCAGCTTCCGGGCCGTTGTCGCTTCGAAATAAACCGAACTGCTGCCCGGTCCGCCGTGCAGGAATACGATAGGCTCGCCGGTTTCCTCCCCAAAAGCCCTGGAATAAAGAGATTGGCACATTGCGGTGGAAGCCGACAGCAATGCGAGTAGGATAAGAAGTGATTTTGTAAGTAAATACATAGGGTTCAAAGATCACAAAAATATGCCGTATGCGTCACTAACCACGATCGTTTTCCTGCTTTTGAACCCATTTCAAACGATCGGAGTGAAATGTAAAACAGTTTGGCAATGAACGTCTCTTGCACGGTACATACCGATTGAAAACCAATGCGGTCACTTTGCACATCCGGTTATGTGTCCGCTGGATTTTGATATGTAACCATTTAAATAATTACCACCTTGCGCATTACCCGGTTTTTTATAAAATTGCCTGCCATCACAGACCTGACGCTATTGGAAACTTATACTCCCGGACTGCATCTCATTTTAACCCTGCAATCGGAAAAAACGGCATTGCTGGACCAGTATAGCGGTTTTAAAGACCTCGCTGATACCCTCATCGGTACATTCGACCTGCAAAAGCTTGGAGAAGTGTATCACAATTTTGAACCGGCCGGCTTCACCGGCGTGATCTGTCTCAGCGAGAGTCACCTTTCGGTGCATACATGGCCGGAGTTTGGGAAAGTAAATCTTGATATTTATCTCAGCAATTTCCGGCGCGTCAACGATGGTACCGTCAGGGCCATTTGTGACCGGGTAACGGCATTCTTCGAGGCCCGGATCGTCTCCGAACATCAAATCAACAGATAATTATGGCAACCAGTAAACTGGCTTTATGCCCCTCCTGCGGCAAAACGGTCTATTTTCAAGGTGCCAATAATGTGGCCGGCTGCTCGTGCCACAAGGTTTGGTACCGCGACGGGGACGCGTTGACGGAGCTGGCTATGCGGCAATTGCACGGGGCGTCGGATATTATCCAGCCCGGCACGACAGGGAGCTGGAAAGGCATCCATTTCGCTGTCACCGGCCGCATCAGGCTCAGGTTCGAGAACAGCGCTTATAATTACTGGACGTTGGACTGCCCCGACGGCATCGTGCGTTACCTCGCCGAAGGCTATGGAATGTACGCGGTGTATGAAGCCTTGCAGCTGAATCCTGCCGTATTGAGCCGCAAATTCATGATCGAACCGCCTGCTAATCAGCTCGATCTTCTGGAAGAGGGCAACTACACCATTTCGGCCCGCAACGAGGCGAGGATAGTAGAATTGGAAGGGGCGGTCAGTGTCCCGGTAATGCCCGGCATTTTCAAGACCATAGAGGCAACTTCGGAAAATGCCTCCATTGAGATCATAGCCTATGCCAGGGATTTTGCGGTCGCATATACCGTCCATACGGTCACACCGGAGTCATTGTTATTGGAAAACACCCGAGAAGTTGCATTGCAGGGCAAAGTGTTTTCCTGTTACCATTGTTCCACAGAAACGCAGGTCTTCACGTTTCCCTACGCGCAAAGCTGGGTATGCGACGGCTGCAACACCTGCTATTCGCTCGAAAACGGAGGTGAGCAAAAGCTCGACCACGGATATAATGTTATGTCCGAACCACTGTTCACGCTTAAACGGGGAGAGGCGATCGTGATTCGCGGAGAGACTTACAAGGTCATGGGCGTGGCTTTTAAGCAGGACAAGTTTTCACAAGATGACACCTGGCACGAGTACACGCTCTATGACCGGTGGCAAGGCTTTGCATTTCTCACCGAATCACAGGGGCATTGGACCTTTTTGAAAGAAACCAAGGGAGTTGCCAATCCGCTGCGGATCCGTGACCGGGATCTCCGCGTGGGCGACAAATTATACCGGAGGTTCAACCAGTACAGCTACAAAATATTGTATGCGGGAGGTGAGTTTCCCGCCGACATTTTTAAGGACCATGAGCTGGTGGACGTGGCAGATTATGTAGCACCGCCCAGGATGCTGAGTGTGGAAACCGACACGCGGCACAATGTGACCTGGTTTACGGGTGAGTATATCAAAAGCAGCGAAATCCAGACCGAGCTGTACCATACCATGCCGAATCGGATCGGCATTGCGCCTGCGCAGGTCAAAATGAAGGTGGAAATGGATGTGATCGGTAAATCAGGCTTTATCGCTATCCTGTTGGCCGTGCTTGTACAATTGCTGACCGGTGGACAAAGTAGTAGCAGGATCCTGGAAAATGCTTCCTATCCGTTTGCGGACTCGCTTTATTCACAGACCTTCGTCACGGAGAAATTTACACTCGAAAAATGGAAGGGTAATATCGAACTGTCCATTCATGCGCCGGTGGTCAATTCCTGGTTTGAGCTGGACGCCACGCTCGTGAATGCGGAGGATGGAACAGAATACAGCATCGAGCGGGGAGTCGAGTATTACAAAGGCTACGATAGCGAGGGTTCATGGTCGGAGGGTGGGACTGTGGAAACGGCGTATTTCAATGCGATCCCGGCCGGAACGTATTATCTTCAGCTGACGGGTATCCGGGATTACGGTTCAGGGATGGCTAAGTATTTCAGTGTTCGCGCCACGTACGACACGCCGATGTACCGGAATGTTCTGATCGTGCTGCTGCTGATACTGCTCTGGCCACTTGGTATGGCGATCGCCGATTATAATTATGAGCAGCAGCGGTGGTCCAACAGTCCGTTTTCCTAATTTTTTAAAAAACAATCCATGAGAGAATTACTGAAATCGCTTTTACCGATGAAATGGTATTTCGCATTTGTCGCCATACTGCTGGCATGGCTGGCTTACTCGAATATGTCGGGCACACGGATCCTGTCTTTCGACGATCAGGAACAATGGAATGCCAGTGGTCCCGGAACCCAATACGGAATAAGGAGTCATAAATAACAATCAGAAACCTAACGCATAACCTCAATCGATGCAACAATACGTCATCAGTTCGCTCGTGTACTCGGGCCTCGGCATCCTGATCTTGCTGGTCACTTTCGGGATCATTGAAATACTGACCCCGAAACATAATCTGCGCAAGGAAATCATGGAAAACAAAAATGTGGCGCTGGCCATTTTTGCAGGATTTTTCATGCTGGCCATTGCGATCATCATTGCATCAGCGATTCACGGGTAAATGACTGCATTTTCAGGAAAAAACAGTGCGCAGTGGGTGCTGCTCGTGGCGGTGTTCATCATTGCCACCTGTGGACTTATTTACGAACTTGTGGCGGGTACGCTGGCCAGTTACCTGCTCGGCGACAGCGTCACGCAGTTCAGCATCATCATCGGGGTTTACCTGTTTTCAATGGGTATCGGTTCTTATTTTTCCCGGTTCTTCAACGACGGCCTCATCGAATGGTTCATCCGGATCGAGTTGCTGGTGGGGCTCGTGGGCGGTTTCAGCGCCATTATTCTGTTCCTTGTGTTCCCGCTGGCTATCAGTTTTCAACCCATTCTGTACGCCCTGGTGGCGGTGACCGGCATTCTGGTCGGCATCGAAATACCTTTGTTATTGCGGATATTAAAGGATAAGGTGGAGTTTAAAGAGCTGGTCAGCAGGGTTTTTACCTATGATTACATTGGCGCATTGCTGGCCTCCCTCATTTTTCCGCTGGTCTTTGTGCCTTATCTCGGTCTGATCCGGACCAGTTTATTTTTTGGCTTGCTGAATGTAGGCGTGGGCTTATATCTCTGTCATTACTTTGCCGCGGAGATCAAGAACGGGGCGGCGATCCGGATGGGTGGCCTGCTGGTGCTGATCGCGGAGGTGATCGCATTTGTCTTTTCGGAGAGCATCATGAGTTTCAGTGAAACGCTGGCCTATAATGATCAGGTCGTTTATTCCACATCCACACCCTACCAGCGCATTGTCATCACTAAAAACAGGCACGATCTGCGGCTGTACCTGAACAATAACCTGCAATTCAGTTCGGCGGATGAATACCGGTATCACGAAGCATTGGTGCATCCGGTCATGACGGCCACGGGCAGCCCGCGCAATGTGCTCATACTCGGGGGTGGCGACGGCCTGGCAGCGCGTGAAATATTGAAATACCCGTCGGTACGATCCGTGCAGCTCGTCGACCTCGACCCGGTCATGACGCGCCTTTTTACACAACAGCACATTCTCGCGCAGATCAACCACCACTCGCTTACAGACCCGCGTGTGAAGGTTACCAATGCGGACGCGTTCATGTGGCTGAAAGAAAACCGGCGTCAGTACGATTGCATTATCATCGATTTTCCGGACCCTTCCGGCTTTTCAGTGGGCAAATTGTATACGACCGCCTTCTACCGGCTGCTGAAAAATGCCATGGCGCCCGCAGCGATGGCGGTCATTCAAAGTACCTCTCCCTATGTGGCGCCCAAAAGCTTCTGGTGCGTGAGCGAAACACTGAAGGCATCGGGCTTTCATGCCGTGGCCTACCATAATTACGTGCCGTCGTTTGGAGAATGGGGATATGTGATGGCGATGAAGGACCGGGATTTTCAGGTGCCTGATACGTTCTCGATCGCCGTGCGCTACATCAGCAAGCCGGTAATGGAGCAAATGCTGCAATTCCCGGAAGATATGAAAGCACACGAGCCACTGGAAGTGAACAAGCTGAACAACCAGGCACTGGTCAATTACTTTGAGAAGGAATGGGGAAAATACCTGGAACAATGAAAAGGGGCGAGTTTATCAAACTGACGGCCGGTATGGCGGCGATGGCGCCGCTCTTGCACGCGTGCCGCACCGAGAAGCCGGTTCCGGGAAAGATGATCGGAGCCTCGGCGGCGGCAGGTCATTTGCTGCGCGACCATAAGTTCGGAGCGCCGGCGCATTTTGAAGAAAAAGAGGTCGTGATCGTCGGAGCGGGCGTAAGTGGTTTGTCGGCGGGGAGGCATCTGATGCAGAACGGCATCGCGGATTTCACATTGCTCGACCTGGAACAGCACGTCGGCGGCAATTCGGCCTCCGGTACCAATGCCGTTTCGCAATATCCCTGGGGAGCGCATTATGTGCCTGTTCCAAACAACAGCCTGACCGAGTACCTGTCGTTTCTGAGCGATGCCGGCGTCATTACGCATTACGACGATGCCGGATTGCCGGTTTACGACGAATTTGCGCTTTGCCATGATCCCGAAGAGAGGTTGTATATCAATGGAAAATGGCAGGAAGGGCTCGTCCCCAATTTCGGCCTGCCTGGATCTGCATTACAGGAATTCAGGACTTTCTTCCAAAAAATGGAGGGTTTTAAACGGCTGACCGGGAGTGATGGAAAGGAGGCGTTTGCCATTCCCGTGAACACTTCCAGCCGGGACGCAAGCATCACCGCCCTCGACAAAATCACCATGAAAGAATGGATGGACGACCAGCAGCTGACGAGCGAATACATCCGCTGGTATGTCGACTATTGCACGCGGGATGACTTCGGGACCAACTACGATACGATCAGCGCCTGGGCTGGTATCCATTATTTCGCCTCCCGGAAAGGGAAAGCCGCCAATGCATCGTATCATGATGTGCTCACCTGGGAGCAGGGGAACGGGTTCCTCGTGCAGCAGCTTCAAAACGTTGTGAAGGACAACATCCGGACCGGTTCGCTGGTGATTTCGGTGAAGGCTGCCGATTCCGGTGTCGAAGTGAGCTACCTGGATCTCAAAACGAAAAAAATAGCCGGTTTTCGGGCACGGCAGTGCATTATGGCCGTACCGCAGTTTGTGGGGGCAAGGCTGCTGGACGATGCGGAACGCAGTGCGCTGGTGCACGGGCACTTGCATTACGGGCCATGGATGGTGGCCAACCTCACCGTGAATGCATTGGAAGAGCGCAGCGGACAGGCGCCCAGTTGGGATAACGTTATTTACGGAAGCCAGTCGCTCGGCTACGTGGATGCCACGCACCAGCAGGTACGCCAAGTGAAAGGGAAACGCAACCTGACCTACTACCTGCCATTAACGGACGGAACGCCCGCGCAGGCCAGGCAGAACGCCTTCGCTACCGATCACGCCTCCTGGGCCGAACGGATTCTGGCCGACCTGCGTCTGGTGCATCCCGACATCCGTGAGCGCATTGAAAACATCGATATCATGCTCTGGGGACATGCCATGGTACAGCCGCTACCCGGTGTCATACACGGGGAGGAGAGACGTAAACTGGCCGAAAGTGTTGCCGGGCGCATTCATTTCGCGCATACCGACATTGCGGGTGTCAGCATTTTTGAAGAGGCGTTCTACCAGGGAATCGGGGCGGCGCGGAAAGTCATACGCAAAACCTGAGCAATGCAAACGAAGCAACCCTGGCTCGGTAGTCCGGCTATCGATATTGCATTTATTCTTTCACCGCCATTCCTGTGCCTGCTGGCAGTGGTGTTGCTGCCTGGTGTGTTCCAAAACAATGCCGACATGCCCGATGCATGGTGGATCGGACTGATCCTGCTCGTGGACGTAGCGCATGTGTACAGCACGCTTTACCGCACTTATTTCAACCGAAACCTGTACCAACGCTACCGGGTGCCATTGATCTGCATCCCGCTGCTCTCCTTCGCATTGGGCGCGATGATTTACAGTATAAGCGGCCAATGGTTCTGGCGGTTGCTGGCCTACCTGGCGGTTTACCACTTCATACGCCAGCAATATGGGTTCATGCGCTTGTACAGCCGCCATGAGCAGGTGCCTTTCTGGTACCGGGCCGTCGACCGGTTTACGATCTACTATGCTACCATTTACCCGATGCTGTACTGGCACCTGGGTGGGAAGCGCAATTTCAACTGGTTTGTGGAAGGGGAGTTCGTCCGTTTTTCCTCCGATATGCTGCTCCATGCCGCGACAGGCATTTACCTGGCCATGCTGCTGATCTACATCTTCAAAGAGCTGCATTATTTTGTTCGTTACCGAAGCGTTAATATTCCGAGGGTTGCCGTGCTCACCGGTACCTTGGTTTCCTGGTATTTTGGAATAGTGTATTTTAATGGAGACCTGTCCTATACACTGCTGAACGTCGTCAGCCACGGCATTCCCTACATGGCGCTGATCTGGATATTCGGCAAAAAAGAAGCCGGTGCCGGCCATGCGGGTCGCTGGCTGCCGTTGTTCTTCGGCAAATATGGATTGGTATTCTTTCTGGGTCTTATTTTTATGCTTGCCTACATGGAAGAGGGGCTTTGGGACTGGGCGGTGTGGAATGAACGCCAGCGCATTTTCAGGATCTTTCACCGGATACCCGCTGCATTTGGCGACGCCTTGCTGACGTTCATCGTGCCGCTGCTCGCGCTTCCGCAGATCACGCATTATGTCATCGACGGGTTTATCTGGAAAAAAGGTAAAACAACCTGACGGCTCTGCATGATTGCTGATTGATTACAAAAACAAATCCTTCAACAAATGCTTCCTTTGCCGGCTGACAACTGCCTGATGATGACCTTCCATCAGCAGGTAGCCGCCATCCTCTTTTTTATATGAAACAATGCGGTTCCTGTTGACCAGGTAGGACTGGTGCGTACGCACAAAACCGTACGGTTCCAATATGCTCTCATACTCGGAAATCGCCTTGCTCACCGTGATCTGACCCATTCCGTGCATGAAGAAGGTAGTATAGCTGTTGTCCGATTTGCAGAGGATAATATCATCGATCAATACATAGCGGATCTCGCTCGCTTCGGGCAATGCGATCCGTTGCTGGCGTTGGGTTTTGAGATTGTCAAATGACTGGATGAGCATCGAGATCTGCGCACTTTGGTCGCGTTCCTTCTTGCGATCGGACGCTTTTTGGACAGCGGCCGTCAGTTCGCGATGGTCAAGCGGTTTGAGCAGGTAGTCGGTGGCCGAAAATTTGATAGCCTGAATGCCATATAAATCGTAGGCAGTAACAAAAATAATGCTCCCCTGAAATCCACTGAGCCGTTTCAGAAGGTCAAAACCCGTTTCATCCTGCAAACGGATATCCAGAAAAAGGATATCCGTAGCATTACCGGTCAGAAAATCGAGCGAATCCTGCACGTTATGTGCATACCCGGCTACGGTAACCTGCGGGCAATGCGTTTCCAGCGCCAGCCGGAGGTTGTGCACGGCATTAATTTCATCGTCGACAATGAAACAGCGGATAGGATTCAGGATAACCATCGGATAAATCTGATTTCTGTTGCACAGCCTTTCCCTTTTGCGGATTTTGTGCTGATGGTAATTTGCATCGGCGCCAGCTTTTCGTTAATCAATGCGATCCGTTTGTTTGACAATGAAAGACCATGTCCCACCGGATTTACCACCTGGTCGAAACCGGCACCGTTGTCGGCCACTATAACCGTGAGATCCCGTGCGTCGCATTGTATGGTAATGGTAAGGGCGGGATCGGAGATGTTTTCCGTGAAACCGTGCCGGATGCTGTTCTCGATGACGGGTTGTAAAAGCAGGGGTGGAAAATCGATGGCCGCCAGGTCGTGACCGCATTGGTTGTCCAGTGTATAGGAGAATGGCCGTCGCTTTTGCTCCAATGCAATATACCCCGCCTCGATCTGTATTTCTTCGGCCAGCGAGACGAGCTCCTTGCGACCGCTGTCCATGATGGTCCGCATAAAAGTAGCTACCTCGGTGATGTACTGGTTGGCCGCTTCCTTATCGTCCTGCCGGATAAGTGCCTGAACTGCATTCAGGGAGTTGAAAAGGAAATGCGGGTTTAGCTGTCCGCTCAGCAGTTGCAGCTGGTTCTCGATCTCGTTTTTGTGGCGATCCAGTTTCCTCAGCCGCATTTTGTATCGCTTTTTCTGGATAAAAAACACCATCAGGAATACGACAACAGCGATGGAAAGGAGGAAAACCACGATGACCCAGGTGGCTGTCCCCGGCACTGTTTTGACGCGGATCGTCACTTCATGAATACTTTCCGGCTGGTGTTTGTAGCGTAAAAAAACTTTGATAGTCTTGCCTGATGCGGGGTTGTTGAGATAAATGTAGGTAAAGCCGTTCGTGAATTTTACCTCTCCGCCCGAGCCGAGCGCCTTCCAGTGATCCGGCTGATCGATCGCGTATTCGACGCCGCCATTGCGGGGTGTTCGCCCGAAAAAATAGTACTGGTCATTATTGGCAAACCGAAGAAATGCCGAATACCCGGCCTCCATTTCAATGTAGTTGCTGGGAGGATCTTGCCCTGTGCGGCGCTTGTTGACTTCATTGTTGAGTATTTCCTCGAAGCTTTTGGTAGAAGGGAATTGAACGAATTCAAAATAATCCGGAACGCTCCTGACGCGACGGATCGTGAAGCGGTAAGTCGCTGCCATCGAGTGTTTGTTGCGGAACAATACCAGAAGCGAGTCGTTCAGTTTCAGGTCAATTTTTCCTGCGTGATAATGCACCGCGGGAATGGTTTCGATATTTCCCGATGCGTTAGCAAGCGAATCCAGATCGGTGTGCCCAAAATAATAGTCCGGGTCGGGTTGCAGGGTGATGATGTCGGTCCAATCCCTTTGCGCGGTGCCATTCAAAAAAGTTTTGAACTGGACCTCTTTGAAATCCAGGGGAAGCACTTTTTTTCCTTTCCGCACCATATCCAGCTGCGAGTAGGGGTAGAAGTCCAGTGAAAACCTGCCCATGGCTACATAAAATTTAGCATCCAGCTGGTTTGGGATGTTCGTAGTCAGTGCCGAATCCGTGTACAGGAACTGGTTTTCGGCGTTCGGTGTGAGGAAAGAGACCTGGCCGTTGTGGGTGCCGATGCTGCCCGCGTGGGTGATCAGGCAGGAATCGCACACGATGCCGTTCCGGATCTGTTTCATCACGAGCATATTATAACCAGACCCGTACTGCGCATATGCGGCGATTGGCAGGATAAGACCGAAAAGAAGGATGAGTTTTTTCATGATGCAGATCGTTTGGTTGTCCCGCAAATTCGTCAGGACGCCCAACTGTGACCCATTCAAAACTGAATATGGTAGTTTTCGCTTTGAATTTGACGGCCCATTGCGCAAAATAGTGATCAAAAGTCTTAGATTTGTAACCATGAGATTCACACCGACACTCTGATACACCTTCCCGTGCAGCCCTGCACATCATGCCCGTTTCTGGGGATCAGGATTTTCATTGTCTGTATTTTAATTCAATTTTTTGAAATCTCATGGAAGGAATATTCAGTCCTCAGCAAATAGATCAATTTATCAATCAGGGATTTGTCCGCATCGACAATGCCTTTTCAACCGACCTGGCGGAGCGGGTCCGAGATGTGCTCTGGCACGACCTGGGCCTCGACCGGAACGATCCGTCCACCTGGACCCGGCCTGTCGTACGCCTGGGTATGTACACGCAGGAATCCTTCGTCGCCTCAGCGAATACGCCGGTGCTGCATGCCGCGTTCGACCAACTGGTAGGGGCAGGGAAATGGCTTCCCTGCCGTAGCATGGGCACTTTTCCCGTGCGATTCCCGTCGGAAGACGACCCCGGCGATGACGGATGGCATGTAGACGCCAGTTTTCCGGGCAGCGATCCCGGTAATTTTTGGGAATGGCGTGTGAATGTGCATTCCAAGGGCCGGGGATTGCTCATGCTTTTCCTGTACTCGGATGTGGGCATGCGGGATGCGCCCACGCGCATACGCATAGGCTCGCACAAGGACGTAGCGCGTACATTGCTTGCGGAAGGGGAAGCCGGTATGTCGTTTATGGAGCTGGCTGGCAGGTTGGAGGAGATGCCGGAGCGGGAAATCGCCTGGGCTACCGGCAAAGCCGGGACCGTTTACCTCTGCCATCCATTCCTGGCCCACGCCGCGCAGCGCCATCACGGACTGGAACCTAAGTTCATGGCCCAGCCTCCATTGCTGTTGCGCGAACGTTTGGATCCCGATAGCATTGTCGCGAAGGCAATTCGGGCGGCTTTAAGATAGGGAAGGGGATGAAAGGGAGGAAGGATGAAAGGGAGGAAGGATGAAAGGGAGGAAGGGTGAAAGGGAGGAAGGGTGAATGGGATTTGGGGGAGAAATGTGAAAATTGACTTTGAGAATAGGGGACCCCGCTGGGGTCGCGTCATGTTTTGATGTATTTATTTTATAAGTAGGCAGCCGCTCCGCGGCTCGCTGAAATGGTCGTCGCCGCTAGTATGGCGCGGCGCCAGATGCCGGAGGCATCCCCTGTTTATAGAAACAAACATCAATACACAACAAAAGGCCCCGGCGGGCCTCCTGTCCTTTCGTTCCCTTCTTCCCTTTCCTCCTTTTCCTCCATTCCTCCCCTTAAAAACCTACCATTCTGCCGCGCTGCCGTCTTCGTGTGACCACAGCGGATTTTTCCAGTTGTGACCTGTTTCGGCCATTTTTCTCACCTGTTCTTCATTGATTTCAATCCCTAATCCTGGCCCGGACGGGATGTTGACGAAGCCGTCGTGGTAATCGAAAACGGTCCTGTCGGTGAGGTAATCCATGAGGTCGCTGCCCTGGTTGTAATGGATACCCAGGCTTTGTTCCTGTATGAATGCATTGTGGCACGTTGCGTCGACTTGCAGACAAGCTGCCAATGCAATAGGGCCCAGTGGGCAATGGGGAGCGGCTGCCACGTCGAAGGCTTCGGCCATGGACAGGATTTTCTTGCATTCCGTAATGCCGCCTGCGTGCGAAAGGTCGGGCTGGATGATGTCCGCATAACCGTGCATCAGCAGGTCTTTGAAATGCCAGCGGCTGAACATCCGCTCGCCGGTGGCGATGGGGATGGAAGTGTGCTGGGCGATTTCACGGAGTGCTTCGTTGTTTTCAGGCAAAACCGGTTCCTCGATGAACATCGGGCGGAATTGCTCCAACTCCTTGGCCAGAACCTTCGCCATCGGCTTATGGAGACGGCCGTGAAAATCCACGCCGATTTCGAGTCCGTAGCCAACGGCCTCGCGGATCGAGGCCACTCTTTTCAAAGCCAGATCGATCTTGTCGAAAGAGTCGACATACTGCATTTCATTGGTTGCATTCATTTTAATGGCCTTGAAACCGCTTTCAAGCGATAGTTTCGCAGCTCCCGCCACCTCGTCGGGCCTGTCTCCGCCGATCCAGGAGTATACCTTGATCTTATCCCTGCATTTGCCCCCGAGCAACTGATAAACGGGCGCATTGTAATATTTGCCTTTGATGTCCCACAGGGCCTGGTCGATGCCCGCAATAGCGCTCATCAGGATTGGCCCGCCGCGGTAGAAACCGCCCCGGTACATCGTGTTCCAGTGCCCTTCGATATCCAGCGGATCTTTTCCGATCAATGCTTCCATCAATTCGTGCACTGCCGCCTTCACGGTAGCGGCCTTGCCTTCGATTACCGGCTCACCCCAGCCGATAATGCCTTCGTCGGTTTCGATTTTGAGGAAAAGCCATCTGGGAGGTACCTGGAACAGTTCGTAACTTCTTATTTTCATCGGATCTCGGATTAGTACATTTAATTGGCCGTAAATGTAAGCGAGGCGTTTCTATATTTTGGCAATTTCAGTTGCTCTTTCATCTTTTTGAATGTTTCCATCGGGCCTTCGGCAGCGAAAGCATTCACGGCCCAGGCGGGCAGATAGCCTCCCGGATCGGTGTGGAGGGTGTATTCGATCCTTACTTTGCCGGGTGATGGCGTCAGTATCCAGCGTCCTTTCGAGTCAGTGACGCGGACCACATTCTTTTTATGCGGGACCATTCCGGCAACCACCGGGCCGTCGACAGTCACCACGCGTGACGCAGGGTCCTGGGTGGCCCGCAGGTGGGCAACGAAATCACGATTGTCCAGCGGCCAGGGCAGGCTGATTTCGGAATGGTAGTAGAGGTCTGTCGGGGATACTCTTTTAACCAGCGTGCAGGATTTGGTTTTGTAAACCCAGTCGGTTCCCGCCTCCACATCGAGCAACAGCGCGACCATTTGTGGCAGCGATGCATCCACGACGCAATCGACTTTGATAGCCTTGATTTTGGACTCCGGGACAGCCTGGGAGTAAATGCGGATCTGCTGCTCGTCGGCGATCAGCTTCCATTTGTTCTGGGCAAAAGCCGAAAAAGCACTCAGGAGAGCGAGCAGTAACAGGGTAATTCGTTTCATAGGGTTGATGAAAATAGATAAATGGCCTCATCTTTTTGATGACGCCATTTCCAGCTCTTCAGCCAACCCTGCCTTAGCAGATTAAATTCCCGTTTGTAAATTAATGTTAGCTGCCTTACTCGGTAACGACCAGCGTTTGCGGAAATTGGATGCCATTCAATGCAATACGGTAAGTGCCTGGTGTGAAATGCGTTTGTATGGGCGACAGGAGGGTAAACAGCATTCGGTTGGGCGCGTCGCCACTGCATGAATTCAGACAGACGCCATCGGCACTGACCACGGATGAAAGTCCGGTTTTTGTATTCTCGAAAGTGAGCTGATTAACACGGTGGTTGGCATACAGGTTTTCTACCGGAAGACTCAGCTTCAGAACTTTTGTTTTCAGCGAAAAGGTTGTTGCTTCGTTGGTAATTTGTGGTTTTAATGCACCGGTGGTAACCAGTCTCAATTCATAAGTTCCCGTCGCGCCTTGCCTGCTCACACGCAGGTAACGGTCCTCCGCTGAATTATTTCCGCAATAGCAGAATTTACTCAGATCAATCGTGCCGTCGGGCAACAATCCGGTGAGGGTAGCCCCCTCCGAGAGCTTCACGACCGGCTTTAGTCCACCGTCGAGCACGGCTGGCATTCGTACGGTTATTCTGGAATTACTTGCGTCGAATTGCACATCCTGCTCGGGAATTCCCACGAAGGAAATGCTTTTGATGGCGGGTGTGTCATCCGTTATTTTGGAAGAATCTTTACAGCCAGTCAATGCAATAATACATGCTGCAAACGAAATTAGGAGAGACGTTTTCATAGCCGGTCATTTAATATTCATTGTAATTGAATGAAATTATACAATTAAAATGAATATCAAATGATAGTAAAAATATTAGCAGCCAATTTTGGGCCTGATGGGTATTGCAGGCGCAGTTAGTTCGGAAGGACGGTCGCTAATTCGACTATATTTCGCACGTTTTTCTTTAAAAATATATTTTTCTTAATAGTAGAAATTGTGCTTTGTTTGAGGTCCAGAGCCAGCGCTATTTCCGAAGTTCTCAGGCCTTTAAGGAGCATCAGCGCGATTTCCTTTTCCCGGATCGTCAGGTTTTCCTGCTTTTCGCGGACGCCCAGGTGAAGAAATGTTTTCAGAAAATTCCTGCTTTGGGCATCGAACAGATAATCGTGCCCGAATTTTTTAAGCGTGGTGCTGCACACAAACGCATTGGAATGCAAAACCTCTGTAAAACATCTTTTGGTTTCTTCGGCATCCGCCCTTTTTGCGATGCATCCCATCGCGCCGGAAACCGTAAGCAGCAGGGCATTCTGGTACATTTCATCCGCATACATCAGCACCCAGGGGATCGAGCTGTATTTTGAGATAAGCGGGCCGTCGATCTTCGATTTCTCATTCAAACCTGCCACTACCAGATCGATGTGGTGCTGGGCCAGTATTCTTTTCAGGCTGGTGACGCTGTTGGCTTCGAAAAAGGCAAACTCTCCTTCAAGATCTTTAAGTAATTCTTTGAGGCCGCGCCGGATGATAGGGTGCGAGTCGAACAGGAGCAGGTTGGTCATCTCACTTATGTTTTAGAGGGTTTTCAAGCCTGCAAAGTTGATCGATGCCAGTCATATCAACTGTGGCTTGCGCACGCGTTGTTTGTAGCTTTGTAGCTACAAATCGGAAGGCTGTTCGCTACATACACGTAACTTATAGTTGAGAAAATAGTTTGGGTTTTGAGTGTCCTATACATTAAAGTATTTCTCTATATTGGAGAGATAACCCCTGTTTTGCCCTCTTGACCATGAAAACTCTGCTATGGGGAATCATCTTCTCCTGTCTGTTTTGCGACGGCTACGCGCAAACGGCCCGGCCATCCGTGTTCCGGTTCTCGACGGATCATGGGCTGCCGCAAAACAGCGTTAAGAAGATCGCTTTCGATCATTGGGGATTTTGCTGGCTCGCCACCGAAATGGGCCTCGTGCGGTACGACGGCCGGGTGTTCAAAGTGTACGGAACGGCGGAAATCAAAGGGCTGCGTTCGGAGCGGATAGACGATATGAGTGCCGACCGGGACGGCAATTTGTTTGTTCGCTCGGCGGACGGACAGTTAATGGAGATCACACGCCGGGCATCAATGCTTGCGCCATCCCCACAGCTCGTGGATGAACGGTACACGCATGTGTCCAGGCAGGGGCCGGTTATCCGCGATCGGGCACTGCTGCCCGCGATAGACCGCTTTTACAGGGAGGATCCGGGTAAGGAATTTTTCGGGACTGCTTCTATGCCCGACGGTGATGCCTATTTGTTCAGCACCGGCGGTTTGTTCTACATCAGGGCAGGAGCGCCGGGGCCGGTGGTGTTAAAGAAGTATGTCAATGGTGAGATCATCGGGCATGTTACGGTAGAGGGGGGCATGTACGTAACGCTTTATTCGGGCAATGCCGTGGATGTGTGGCGGAGGGGACATCGCAGGCCGGATATAGCGAAGATTTCCGGCTCACTGGAAACCGAACCGGATTTTGTCGCAGGCAGATTCCAGGCCTATGCCAATCGGTCCGGAACTTTTGTTTATACCAACAAAAACCTCCACAAGCTATCGCTGCAAGGGCACAAACTGGTTTCAGTGAAAGTTTTGGACCAGGTGGATGTGCCGGCACTCAACTGCGTATACTTTGCAGCGGACCAGGGATGCTACTATCTCGGCTCTCTCACCGATGGCCTGTTCATCGTACAACCGTCCCGTTTCATGCATCCCCGCATGCCCGACATGGCCGATAAAGCCAACTTCTATGTGCAGGCAAGAAGAAACGATTCGACTATTTTTTGCGGCGATTTGGAATTTACAATCGGTAAACCGGCAAGAAAACTGGCGTTGGGGTCGGTACTGGGCGCGGGGGCTGACTTTTCGGAGCAGGGAGAGCTTTATTTTCAAAAGCGCGATTCGATCCTCAGGCACGATTTCAACACCGGCAGATCAATGCAGCTCCTCGCGACCCGGGAGCGGCTGGTGTACGTGCGTGCGGATGCGGCTCGCCGTCAATCCTATGTTTTCGCTACGGAGCGCGACATGGGCTCGGTGGTCGCAGACAGGGTCGTCAGCCGAAAGCCATTTCCTGAAAACATCAAAGTGATCAGTGTGACCGACCTGGGAGCGGGACATTACCTGCTGGGAACCGAGACCGGCCTGAAATGGTATGATTTCCGGTTCAACCGGCTGTACCGTTCCCTGCTGGACGCGGTGACGGTGCGCGCTGCCTGGGTTGAAAACCGGGACCGGATATGGATCGCAACCTATGGTAAGGGATTCTACCTTTATGAAAAACGCAAACTGTATAAAATGCCTTTCGGACCGAAGCAGGCACTCAAAACGGTCCATTCGTTTATCGACGATGGTCATGGTTTTTTCTGGCTCCCTACCAATAACGGCCTTTTCAAGGTGAGCAAAGCGGAGCTGCTGGCCTATGCTTCGGGCGAGGTAAGGGACGTTTACTTTTTTCTCTTTGATACCAACGATGGACTAATCACCAATGAGTTTAACGGAGGATCCGACAACACGTTTCGCTGGCTGAAAGACAGTCTGTTATCAATTTCATCGTTGAAAGGCCTGGTGTGGTTTTATCCCGACCGTCTTACCCCGCATTATCCCAAGGGACGGATCTACGTCGACAGCCTGAGGATCGATGAGCGGCCGGTGGCGGTCCGCAACAAGGTCGAGCTGCCTCCTGATTTTACAACCATGTCGCTGCAGATATGTTCTCCCTATTTTGGAAACCCCGAAAACATGAATCTTCAATACATGGTAAAAGGGACAGACGACAGGTGGCACGCAATGGCTAACGATGGCGTGTTGTGGATCAATAACCTGGCTGCCGGTCGATATGAGCTGCATTTCCGTCGAGGCGGTATCACCGACAGTAAAGAGCTGCTGGTAATACCAATGCGGGTGCATCCTTATTTCTACCGCACGTGGTTGTTTTACCTGATCTGCATTGCCATGTCCGCCCTGGTATTCTATATGGTTATCCGTCAGCGGACCAAGCACCTCAGACGGAAGTCGGAAGCATTGGAAAAAATCGTTTCAAGCAGGACGGACGAGTTACGCTATGCGGTGGAAGAGCTGGGGCGCTCCGAGATGGCATTGCTGGAAAGTAACCGGTTCAAAGACCGCGTGATCACGATGGTGCTGCACGATCTCCGCTCTCCATTGCGCTTTATTTCGCTGATCAGCAGCAGGTTGCTGAATAGTCCGCCGGATACCAGCCAGGAAGCATTAAAGGAGTCGCTTTCCGACCTGCATATGGGTACACAAAACCTTTTGGGTTTTACCGAGCAATTCTTCCTCTGGATCAACAGTCAGCAGCAGGGGTTCAAAGTGACAAAATCGCGGTTTGAGTTGAAGACATTGTTCGAAGAAGTGGCGGATTTATATGGTGATATCCTGCGGATCAATCACAACCGTCTTTCGATCACGCATTCGGATATCGATTGTTGCACCGATTACCAGATCTTGCTAGTGATCATCAGAAACCTCATCGACAATGCCAACAAGAACACCCGCGACGGGCTCATCCGGTTGTCGGCTACCAAAGAAGGCAGTGAGCTGACGATATACGTGCGTGATACGGGTGCGGGCATGACGCCGGCACAGATCGCCTCTTTCATGAACCGGGAAAAGGACATTACCAACCACGGGACAGGCAGTGTGATCATTCACCAGATGCTGCTCCACGTGGATGCCACCATTGCCGTGGAAAGTGAAGCGGGTAAAGGCAGTACTTTTATGATCCGTTTTTTCAGTCAGTTGCAATCTGATGCAGCTGCGCAAGGTGACTCAGTTCCAGTAAATTTTTAACGGAGAGTTTTTCAAAAATCCGGCCGCGGAAGCTGCTGGCCGTTGACGGGCTGATCGATAGTGCATTAGCTACTTCGATGGCGCCGTAGCCTTTGAGCAGTAAGAGCAGGACTTCGAATTCGCGCTTCGAAAGTTTGTCAAATGGATTGTCGGTCTGGTTTTCGATCAACGCGCTCGCGAACAATTCGGCCTGCGCCCGGGAAATGTAGCGTTTACCGCGCGCCACCGTGCCGATTGCCTCACTCAGGACGGCGTCGGACTCGGTTTTATTGACATAAGCCATTACACCCAGCTTGAAAAATCGCGCCGCAAAAACCCGGTCGGGCTTGACCGTGATGACAATGATCCGCAGTTTCGGCCATAGCGCACGTACCTGTGCCACAACGCCGAGTTCATCGGTATCGGGCATGTTCAGGTCTGTCAGGAGCATTGTGAACTCCCCGCTATTCAGTTTTTCGAGCACTTCCTTACCGGTACCCGCAAAATCAATAGGGGTGTGGAATCCCAACACTTCCCTGACCACCATCTGCAGTCCTTTTCGCACAAGCTGATGATCATCGGCTATCAGCACGGAATGAGTCATTTCCTTCGGAGTTATAGAGGGTATCAAGATTGTATTTGCTATGCAGGAAAAAGGCCCTGTGTAGGCAAAATTACAATCGCTTTGCAATGTATTCTAAACTCTGTTCCAATTAATTCAAACAGCTGTTGCATCTGTCGTGGATGCACATACGTAAGGCGTGGTGGCTAAGCTCATTAGGCAAGGTCCCATTCTTTTCGCGGTTTTCGGGACAACAGCCGGTTGGCTTCCTTGTCTCCGCTGAATTTCTCCTTCTTCGCATTCCAGTTCAACTCTCTTTTCAGCCGGTAGGAGATCAGTCCTAAGTGCATAGGGATGGTCAGCTCACGTGCGTAGGCGAGGTTGGACTCGGGTTGTTTGCGTGATTTGACGCAATCGATGAAGTTCTGCTGGTGTCCGGGCGACCTGGGGTTGGTTATGGGTACAGTGGCAATGTCCGTCATCGTCTCGCCATTGATGGTGAGCTCCCGGGTGTTGTAATCGCAGATGAGCGTGCCCTTGTCACCTTCAAAGAAAGCACCGATCCCCCGATCCGCAGCGCCGGGAACATTCGGAGGGGTCGACGACCAATAGACTTTCAGTCCATCGAATTCGTAGTCCACATCGAGCGTCTTCGGCGCATTTGCGATCCCTTCGTATGCGGTACCCCGTGCGTTGATTTTTTTCAGACCCTTGGGATGGATCGCCGAGTACATTACATCGGCAATGTGGCACCAGAAGTCAGCAAACTCCCCTCCCGAATAATCGAGGAAGTAGCGGTAGGTAAAATGACATTTCTCGGGAATGTATTCGGTAAATGGCGCGGGGCCCAGCCACATGTCCCAGTTCAGCGTTTTGGGAACAGGCTGCACAGTGGGCGTACCAAGTTCTTTGGTCGTAGGTTTCTTCCATAACCGTACCGTATGCACCTGACCGATCGCACCCGACTGGATGAGCTCCACGACGCGGTGAAAATTGTCACCGGCATGGATCTGGTTGCCCATCTGGAACACGCGTTCATATTTTTCGAGGTTTTTGAGCATCATTTTGCCTTCCTTCATGCAATAGGAGAGCGGTTTTTCACCGTAAACATCCTTTCCGGCCTGAAATGCCAGTGCGGCGATCTGCGCATGCCAGTGGTCCGGTGTCGCCACCGTAATGGCGTCGATGTCCTTGCGTTCCAGAATACGGCGGAAATCGCCGTAGGTATCGACCTGAATGCCCGGCTTCATGCCTTCGAGCCGCTGTTTCGTTTCACCTAAATGCAGTTCATCCACATCGCAAAGTGCCACGATCTCCGCGTCGGGAAGGTTTGCAAACCATTTCATATGGTTATTGCCCATCCCGCCCAGACCAATATGCGCGATTCGTACCCGGTCACTGGGCGCTGCACGTGTGATCAGATTAGGTAACACAGTAAGACCAAGCGTGGTAAGTCCGGCGGTTTTAAGGAATTCGCGGCGGTTAGGGGATTGATTCATATGGCTGGTTTAGGATCGTTGCGATTGAATTGGTGATAATAAAAGATGGTGCCGGCGAAATATTACTGTTAGGGGTGATGGGAGGGAAGGAGGATGGAGGAAGGAGAGGAAAAGGAGGACGGAGGAAGGGGAGGATGAAGGAAGGGAAAAGGAGCAACAGAAGGATGGGGGCAAAGGAGGACGGGAAAAGGGAGGATGGAGGAAGTGGAGGAAAAGGGGATGGGAAAAGGAGGGTGGATGAAAGTGAGGAAGGGAGATTTTGAAAAAGATTGGCGGGAGCTGGCGAAGCCCATTGTAAACTTGCTACTCCGGGGCGGGTCGTCAGGCCGCAGAGCGGCC
>CBFGMV010000065.1:0-47218 GCA_965649915.1 uncultured Dyadobacter sp. | reverse complement strand
CTTTGTATGGCGGCTACATTGCTTCCAATGTGCTCAAATGGTACTGGTGGCGTTTCAACAGTTCGGGATTCTTCTGGGGAATGTTATCGGGCATCATCTGTGCCCTGCTCTGTCCTTACCTCTTCCGGGATACCCTCCCACTGTATTATTTCCCGCTAATACTCACAATCTCCCTCCTTGGTGCCGTGATCGGCGCACTCGTCGCGCCACCGACTGATATGGCCGTGCTGAAAGCATTTTATAAGAACGTCAATCCATGGGGATTCTGGGGGCCCGTCAGGCGGGAAGTGCAAAGGGAGGAGCCGCTCTTTATCCCAAACCGGCATTTCCGCAGAGACGTTACCAATGTGGGCATTGGAATAGCAGCCCAGACCGCCATTACGCTGATCCCGGTTTTTTTCATTCTGAAAATGACAGATGAAACCTGGGCAGCCTCCGCGGTATTCATGGTATCGACAGCCATTCTCTGGAAGACGTGGTATAAAAACCTCCCTGATCAATAAGCACATCGACAAACCTCACAATAGAGCATGACTATCTTTGAAGAGCGCTTCCAGCAAATCAGGCGTGAGAAGCAGAAGCTGTTTGAAATGCCGAACGAGAAGCTGCCAACCGGTGACGGGATTTGCGACCGCTACCAGTCTCCGGTCCTCACAGCTGCTCATGTTCCGTTGTTCTGGGAATACGACCTGAACCCGGGCAGCAACCCGTTCCTGATGAAAAGATTTGGCATCAATGCAGTGTTCAATGCGGGAGCCATTAAACTGGACGACAAATACCTGCTCGTGGTACGCGTCGAAGGTTATGATCGTAAATCCTTTTTTGCGGTCGCGGAGAGCCCCACCGGCACCGACCAATTCCGGTTCTGGGACTATCCGCTGGCACTGCCGGAAACGTCCGAACCGGATACCAATATTTATGACATGAGGCTCACCAAGCACGAAGACGGCTGGATCTACGGGCTCTTCTGTACCGAACGCCAGGACCCTTCTGCCACAATCGGAAATGAATCGCAGGCGATTGCACAGTGCGGGATCGCCCGCACACGCGATCTCGTGACCTGGCACCGCCTTCCCGACCTGAAAACAAAGTCGCCCCAACAGCGAAATGTGGTTTTGCATCCGGAGTTTGTGAATGGGCAATATGCATTTTACACCCGTCCGCAGGATTCTTTCATCGAAGCCGGGCTGGGAGGAGGCATCGGGCTGGGCCTCTCCACCTGCATTGAAAACGCCGAAGTGACAGAGGAAGTGATCATCGACCCGAAGAAGTACCACACCGTTTATGAGTCAAAAAACGGACAGGGTCCGGCGCCGATCAGGACCCGGCTGGGCTGGCTGCATCTCGCACATGGGGTGAGGCATACCGCTGCCGGGCTGCGCTATGTGCTGTATCTTTTTCTCACAGATCCCGATCATCCCGGCACGGTCACACACAAGCCGGCAGGTTACCTGCTCGCACCACAGGGCAGGGAGCGGACAGGCGATGTGGCGAACGTGCTATTCTCCAATGGGTGGATCCTCGATGACGATGGCACTGTTCTTATTTATTACGGCTCGTCAGACACGCGCCTGCATGTGGCGACCTCTTCGATCGAACGCCTGCTGGATTACGTGGTCAACACCGCGCCGGATGGCTTTACTTCCGCAGCGTCCCGGTCTACATTGACCCGGCTTATCGACCGGAATCTGGCGTTGGTAACGCGTAATCTGACCGAACAAGAGCCGCTGCTCGACCGATAGACACCTCCCCAATACGTATAAGCATTACCGGCACTGCCCGAAACTTTCCCGCTTACCGGCAATTGAATTAAATCAATGCAGGATAGCCTACTGCTTTAAATGCGCCCGTACACGGGGATAAAGCCACATTTAGAACTAAGAGTGCTTTAATCTCATCGTTAAAAAGGTGTTAAAAATGTGTTATTTTTAGATAAAAAAGCACTATATAAATATGGAGTTAACCGCGGTATATTTGACCCGATTTTCAGCATTATTTTCTTAATGCAGCTATACCATTTAACCTATCAGAAGTACGTAACTGTATGAAAAAAAATCTACTAGTTAAAATGCTGATACTGTTCACTGTGCTCTCCCTCCGGGGTTATGCGCAGGAGGTGACAGTATCCGGGAAAGTAAGCGACGCCACCGGCGGCGAGATTGCCGGTGTGAACGTCGTTGTCAAAGGTACCACCAGAGGTACAACCACCAACGACAAGGGTGAATATAGTATTACCGCGGACAAGGGTAAAACTCTAACATTCAGCTACATTGGTTACATAACCAAAGAGGTGGTTGTGGCAAATGCTACCAACATCAACATTTCACTGGCCGCAGAAGCCACCGCATTGAACGAAGTGGTCGTTACCGCATTGGGTATCAGCCGTGAAAAACGGTCACTGGCTTACTCCATCACCGAAGTCGGCGGTGCCAATCTGACAGCCGCCCGGGAAGCAAATCTCGGGAATGCGCTCGCTGGTAGGGTTGCAGGGGTAAATGTGAGCAAAATAGCGTCGGGTCCAGCAGGCTCCTCACGCGTGATCATCCGCGGCAACAAATCGCTGCAGGGCAACAATCAGCCATTGTATGTAATCGACGGTATCCCGATGGACAATAATAACTTCGGTCAGGCAGGGTTGTGGGGCGGCTCCGACGAAGGCGATGGCTTGTCGAGCATCAATCCCGACGACATTGAGTCGGTAGTCGTGTTGAAAGGTGCGAATGCTGCGGCTTTGTACGGTTCACGCGCCGCCAACGGGGTCATCAACGTGACCACCAAGCGCGGGACTAAAAGAAAAGGGATTGGCATTGAGTTCGGCTCCAACTATGTGTTCGAAAAGCTGAATGACCTCTCAGATCTGCAGCATACCTATGGCAGCGGCTCCTATGTGAACAATGTGGCTTCCAAACCAGCTACGCAAAGCCAGGCCTACGAATGGGGCGACGACTCCTGGGGGCCGAAATATGACAACAGCCAGGTGGTCGGTTTTGACGGCAAAATGCGCCCCTATGCTTACCAGGGCGATAACTTCTCCCGTTTTTACAAAACAGGTCACGCATTTACCAACAACATTGCACTATCAGGCGGAAATGAAACCCAAAATTTCCGGGCGTCTGTCACGAACCTGAGCAGCAGCACCATCATCCCTAATTCCGGTTATGACAGGATCAACCTCTCCTTGTCGACCAATGCAAAATTCGGAAAGAGACTGACGTTGGACGCCAAGGTGCTCTATTCTGAAGAAAAGGCCAAGAACCGCCCGAACGTTTCCGACTCTCCGGGCAACGCGATTCAATCGGTATGGCGGACTCCGGGCAACTATAATATACTCGATTACTACGGCGACCCTGCAAAACCAGGAGCAATCCCGGCGGGAACAGATGCCGCCAGCCTGAGCATCTTCGGCAAAAGAGTAGGTGAGGAATTTCAGCAGGCGGCCAACAACTGGGGCCAAAATCCGTACTGGGTTACGCACCAGTTTATAAAAACCGACAAAAAAGACCGCTTTATCACCTCAGGTGCATTGAAATACCAGATAACCGATTGGTTGTACGTTCAGGGGCGTGTCGGGCTTGACAAGTATCAGCGACGCTCCGAAGGGCTTACGCCGGAAGGAACGGGCTATCAGCTAGGGGGTGCACGGAACATGGGAACATGGAATGTCCAGGAACTCAATGCCGAATATACCGTGGGCTTCAATAAAGAGTTTGGCAAAATCGGTATCAATGCATTTGCAGGCGGAAACCGCATGCGGAGAAAATACGAATACCAGAACGTGTATGGTAATGGTTTTAACGTCCAGTTCTTCCCGGCTATCAACAATGTCAAAACGAAGGGTTGGGATTATGACCCCAAAGAAAGCGGCATCAACTCGCTCCTGGGCTCGATGGAACTCTCCTATGACGGCTATCTGTTCCTGAATGCTACTGCACGAAACGACTGGTTCTCGGTCCTGAATCCCGAAACCAACAGCATTCTCTATCCTTCGGTAGGTACCAGCTTCGTGTTCTCCGATGCGTTCAAAAACCTCCCATCCTGGTTGTCTTACGGTAAAGTCCGTGCATCCTGGGCACAGGTGGGCAATGTTACGATCGATGCCTATTCGACCAACATGACTTACTCTCTGAACGGCAATCCCCATCTCGGATATCCGATGGCCTCTTTCTCTCAGGCAATGGGCAATGGCGGCAACATCCCCAATCCGAACCTGAAACCACTAACGGTGACAGAAACAGAGTTTGGTATCGATTTCCGTCTGTTCAACAATAAACTGGGTGTGGATTTCACCTACTATGATCAGCAAACTACCGACGACATCCTGAACGCAACGATCTCACGCGCCAGCGGTTTTGGAAGTACCTCCGTAAACCTCGGTAAGATGCAGAACAGAGGTATCGAGTTATTGCTGACCGTCACCCCATTGAAAAGCAGCAATCTGAACTGGGATGTCACGCTGAATCTTGCAAAAAACAACAACAAGGTGAAAGCGCTGATCGAAGGTACCACCGAACTCGTGATGGAGGAACCAAGAACACGTAACACCTTCATCAAAAACATCGTTGGTCACCCATTCGGTATGATCACGGGTAAGGTACAGAAAATGTCGCCAGATGGCCAGCCGGTGTTTTTTAACGACGGCCGTCCTGTCGCCGAAGATGGGTACAAGATTATCGGAAACGGTATTGCCAAACTCACGGGAGGTCTTACCAACGCATTCAACTATAAAGGAATAGACTTATCGTTCCTGGTCGACTTCAAATGGGGAGGCGACATCCTGTCCGGTACGAACATGCGCCTTACGCAATGGGGCGTCAGCAAGCAATCGCTGCAGGGACGCGAGGGCGAGGCTCCTCTGACCGTTGCGGGTGTTACGCAGGAAGGCACCGATTACAAGCCTTTTACCAAAACGCTGAATCCGCGCGAATCCTACGAGTACTGGCAATCAGTAGGTGGTGAAGCAAACGCGGTAACGCCGATGTTCCTGTACGACGCTTCTTTCATCAAGTTGAGACAACTTTCGCTGGGTTACACTTTCCCGAAAAAACTGCTTGGAAAAACTCCTCTGCAAAACCTGAGTATATCTTTTGTAGGCCGGAACCTCGCCATTCTGTTCAAAAACATCGACAACGTAGACCCGGAATCGACGTACTCGAACGGAAATTCACAAGGCTTCGACTACTTCGGTTTCCCTTCTACCCGCAGTTACGGTTTCAATCTGAGAGCAACATTCTAATCCAAAGAATATGAAAGACTTTAAAAAATATATTAAATACGGTTTGGCGGTAATGCTCGCATCAGGGTGTGACACAAAAGAATTGCATGATCTGAATATCAATCCCCAGGCACTCAACCAGGTCGATCTCAATCTCATCTTCACTTCGGTAGAGTTGGGAATCGCATCCAATGGGTCAACCGGCGACAACCGTTACATCGACTGGCGGACCAACATCGGTTGGTGTGCATATGCAATCCAGCAACTGGCCAACGCCGGCGGCGGCATTGCTCCGGGTGACAAGTATACCGTCAATGTGGAAACCAATGCAGCCCCATTCGAATTTACATACAACGATCAGCTGAAGAACATTGCAGAAATCATGAAACAGTCCGGCCCGGGTGGGTTTGCAGAAGGCAAATATGTCAATATGCGTAATGTCGCCCGCATTATCCGGGCATTCAGCTTCGCCCGTCTCACGGATTTTTATGGTAATGTTCCCTACAATGAGGCTAACAAAGGAACGGAGGGCATTTTCTTTCCCAAGTATGATACGCAAGACGTGATCTATGCCGACTTGCTGAAAGAGCTCGACGAGGCGTCATCGGCACTGAGTGCGACCAATCCCGACGAAGGCTTTAAGGCTGCGGATTTTATTTACAAAGGCGATATCACCAAATGGAAGCGGTTTGGCTACTCTTTGATGCTCCGTCTGGCGATGCGGATTTCCAACGTAGACGCTGCCAAGGCTGCCACTTATGTATCCAAAGCAGTAGCCGGCGGTGTGTTTGCCGGCAATGCCGACAATCTCTGGGTACCCATGGCCGACGGGCCCAGTGAATGGGTCAACCAGAACGGTATCTCGCGCGCATTCGATCCCGGCGACGGAGGACAACCTGCATACCTGAGCGCAACGATGGTCAATTTTCTGAAAGGCGCCAACGCCAACAGCGTAGCCGACGACGATCCCCGCCTGATGGTACTCACGAGCGGAATCGGCGACTGGAGCGGAGGAACTTTCACCCCGGTTTCAGTTGATCCCCTCAAACAAAAAGGGATGCCGAACGGGTACGATCAGGCAATGCTCGACAAGCTGGAAGGAGCGGCAGTGATCGCCTCCAAAACCTATTCCCGCATTAACGTAAAAATGCTGCAGGATTCCGATCCCTATATGATTATGAACTATGGTGAGGTGGAATTCCTGCTGGCCGAAGCGATTGAAAGAAAAATCGGAAGCGGCATTTCCGGCACAGCCAAATCGCATTACGAGGCCGGAGTAAAGGCATCGATGCAAATGTACACGCCTTATGACGCGTCCCTGACCGTTTCGGATGCCGCCGTTACCGCCTACCTGGCCGCCTATCCTTACGGTACCGCCAAGCCAGCGCTGGAAATGATCGGCGATCAGATGTGGGTAAACAAGTTCTTCAACTGGTGGGAGGCGTGGAACGACTGGCGCAGGACAGGCTTCCCGAAACTCACCGCCACCAACTACCCCGGAAACGTAACCAACGGAACCATTCCCGTAAGACTCCGCTATCCGACCAACGAAGTCGCAGGCAATCCCAACTATCAGACGGGTGCGACATTGCCCGACGATTTCACCACCAAAGTTTGGTGGGATAAATAGTATAAATTAGTAGATATAATTCAAAAGGTGTCCTGAATATTTTGGGGCATCTTTTTGTTTTTTATCCTAATTTTGAAATTCACCTGATTTACTAATAGCTCCGGATTATGATACAATCGTTTGCGGCTGATGCCGATAAAAATGAGGTTTTCGAAAAAGTACAGCAGTTTATAGACGAGCAAGGCTTCACGGTTGTCGCCAAAGACCATTCACGTCCCTGGGGCGGTTTTTTTGTACTCGACGAAACACAGGCACCGACATTCATTTCCACATTCTTCCCGCATTTGTCCCTGGCCGATTTTGCTGGCTATGAAAAACTGAGCCCGAAAATCCTCGTGGTAGCGCCCAACAAACGCCTCTCATGGCAGTATCACCACCGCCGCGCCGAAATCTGGAAAGTGATCGGAGGGAATGCCGGCATCGTGATCAGCGACACCGACGAGGAAACCGAATTGCAGCAATTGCCGATTGGTACGGTTATTAACCTGAGAAAAGGCGAGCGCCACCGCTTGGTAGGCGTCAACGAATGGGGTTTTGTAGCTGAGATCTGGCAGCACACCGACCCTTCCAACCCATCCGACGAAGACGACATTGTTCGCGTTCAGGACGATTTCGGAAGATAATCCGCCAATGCCGATGTCTGGCAGGTCAGGCGGCCTGCCAGATTGACTATTCATTCATCCTAACTCAGCCAGTCATGAAATTCGGAAAAGTTGAAAATGCCGAAAACATAGATTTCACTTTGCCACCCGAAGCTTCCGCCAACAAAGTGCTGCTGAATGCGGCAAAAGCCGGAAAACCGGAAATCTACATCGGATGCGCCAAATGGAACAAGACCGACCTCAAAGGTTTTTATCCCAAGGGTACCAAAGACGAACTGGCCTATTACGCGACGCAGTTCAACAGCATCGAGCTGAATGCGACCTTTTACAACAATTTCCCGGCAGAAACGATCGAAACCTGGTACACCAAAACACCCGCGGGTTTCAGGTTTTTCCCCAAACTGCACCAGAGTATCAGTCATTGGAAAAGACTGAAAGATGCCAAGGAACCGACCGACCTTTACCTGGACGGCATCGCCCATTTACAGGATAAATTAGGAATGCTTTTCCTGCAAATGCCCGACAATTTTGGCCCCAAAAACTGGGAAATATTGAAGGCATACCTGGAAGAGTGGCCTTCCGGCTTTCCGCTCGCGCTGGAATTGCGCCACACTGGGTGGTATGATGGGACTTTCAACAGCGAAGACCTTTATAGCATGCTGGAAAAGAAAAACATCTCGCATATTGTCACCGACTCGGCCGGGCGCCGCGATCTGCTGCATATGCGGCTCACGACACCGGTTGCATTTATACGCTACAACGGCGCTAACGTGGACTCGGATTACACCAGGCTGGACGATTGGTTCGAAAGGCTGAAACTCTGGATTGAGGAAGGTATTCAGAAGATTTACTTTTTTGTCCACCAGAACCACGAGGAGGCGTCACCACTGCTATCCTCATATCTGATCCAGAAATTAAATAGGGAACTGGGAATGGAATTGCAGGTCCCTTACGACCCGAGAGTGGCGAGCGGACAGGTTAATTTATTCAAATAGCAGCAAGGCGGGACTCAATCCCGCCTTTTGCATTACCTCAGTTCGAACTTATCGCCTTGCTCAGGAAAGATCAGCCGCAGCCCGAACGTATTTGCCGCATCTAACTCCCGGCGAACAATTGCTTCGGTTTTTCCCACTGGCTTAATATGCGTTACGACCACATTCAGGTTTCGCAAATGCTCCTTTCCTGCTAATGCAGCCAAAACCTCGAATTCCTTCATAAACCATTTCGGCGTCAGGTGCCCGTACAAATGGCGGTCGGGTTGTGCGTTGGAATAGGAAACTTCCAGAAATACACCCTTCAATTGCCCCGACTTAACCAGCGGTGCTACGGCGGTCCAAACCCTGCGCATATGGTCGGTTTTCTCGACCTCGTCCGGCCCGGTATCGCCGAAATACAGCGCATACGACTCCCCGCTTCTGACCAGAAAAGCGGTACTGGAATAAGGGTTTGAATGGCTTAGGGGAAATACCCGCACCGACATTTCCGTTTCCGCGAGCGGTGTTTCGCCGCCTTCCGCCAGTGGTCTGTACCGGTACTTATCTAAAGCAGGTGCATTACCGTCATTAGTAAGGTTGGGCCAGCTTTGCCAGTTGCTTTTTCGATGCCGTTACTCACCGTTCCGGCATCCAGGCACACGTAAGCGTCCGAACCGGCAGGCGCAAGCATATATGCGGAAAGGTTTCCATCCATTGTACCGCCTTTCACACCCAGTGGCACGACTTTAAAGCCTTCCTGCGCCGGGGCCGTTGTGGCCAGAAATTGTAAAAGAAGGGCAGTAATTATACTTCGCTTGTTCATTTCAAAGGGTTAAAACAGCCATCATGACAGCCGTTACAATTGTATTCCCGCATCAGCTTTTTAGAAAACATCCTGCAATTACATTGGACAGGCCGGTAGTGATGGTGGAAGAACCGCTATTCTTCACCCAATTCCGTTTTCACAAACAAAAACTGCTTTTCCATCGGGCAACGATGCAAAACTACAAGGCGTTTCTCGAAGATCGTAAGGTAAACGTCGAATATGTGGAGGCAAACGAGCCGCATTCGGATGTACGGAAGCTGCCGGGATACCTTTCCCAGCAAGGTGTTACCGAAATCCACTATGCCGATGTAACCGACGACTGGCTCGCATCCCGCTTTAAAAAAGCGACCCTGAAAGTAAAAATTGAGCTGACGGAATATCCCAGCCCCATGTTTTTGAATACCAAAGAAGAGCTGGATTCCTATTTCATGAATAGAAAAAGGTATTTTCTCGCCGACTTCTACATGGACCAGCGACAGACGCGCGACATTCTGATCGTCCGGAATGGTGAGCCGGCTGGCGGCAAGTGGAGCTTTGATGATGAAAACCGTTTGAAATACCCTAAAAAACAAACGCCGCCAACCATCCGTTTCCCGCGAAATTCCGATGCCCGGGACGAAGGAAAGGCATATGTAGAAAAGTATTTTGCTAAAAATTACGGTCAGATCTCCGACGACATACGTTACCCGCTGGACTTCGGCCAGGCTGAACGCTGGCTCGACCAGTTTCTGGAAGAGCGGTTTTCACATTTCGGACATTATGAAGATGCGATTGTTTCGGAGCAGCTCATTCTGCATCACAGTGTGCTCTCCCCAATGCTGAACTCGGGCCTGATCACGCCGCAAAAAGTAATTTCCAAAGCACTCGCCTACGCGCACGAGCACCGGATTCCATTCAATTCGGTAGAAGGTTTTGTCAGGCAGATCATCGGCTGGCGGGAATTTATCAGAGGTGTTTATGAAATCAAGGGGAGTAAGCAGCGGACGCGCAACTATTGGCACTTTCATAGAAAACTACCCGAAAGCTTTTGGAAAGCCTCCACGGGCATCCCGCCCCTCGATATTGTGATCCAGAAAGTGCTCGATACCGGCTATTGTCACCATATAGAGCGGCTGATGGTACTGGGTAACTTTATGATGCTCTGTGAAATCGACCCCGACGATGTGTACCGATGGTTTATGGAACTCTTCATCGACGCCTATGACTGGGTAATGGTGCCGAATGTGTATGGAATGAGCCAGTTCTCCGACGGTGGGCTGATGGCCACCAAACCGTACATCAGCGCCAGCAACTATCTTATGAAAATGAGCGACTTCCCCAAAGGAGAATGGCAGGAAACCTGGGACGGATTATTCTGGCGTTTTATGAACAAATACCGCAAATTTTTTCTCCGAAATCCACGCCTCGGCATGCTCGTAAAGACCTTTGATCAAATGTCGGCGGAGAAACGCCAAACGCACATTGACAATGCAAATGCATACCTTCGCAAACTCGACAGTCATAATGCGTAAACGAATGCCCGAACTAATCCGTACCACCAGCGACAATCCCGATTTCCAGAATCTCACCAGTGAACTCGACGATGAACTTTGCCGCATTTACAACACTAAAAAGGAAGATTACGAAGAATACAACCGCATTACCGGCCTTCCGACGGTGGTATTAGCTTACGAAAACGGCGACGCCGTCGCGTGCGGATGCTTTAAGCAGTTCGACGAGCACCGCATCGAGCTGAAACGTATGTTTGTGAAACCGGAATTCCGCGGCAAAGGCCTGGCGTCGATGATGGTAGCGGAGCTTGAAATATGGGCCGGCGAGCTGGGTTACCAGGCGGCTATTCTCGAAACCGGTATCGGCCAGCCGGAGGCAATCGCATTGTACCGGAAATTGGGTTACATCGATATCCCGCATTTCGGAGATTTTCCTGAGGAATCGCGGAGTGTTTGTTTGGGGAAGCTTCTATAAATCGGCTAGACGTGCTGCAAGATAAAATCAGCGGGGATATTGAGTTTTGTGTAAATCGCTTTGAGAAACGTCACACTGGGAGCTTGCTCTCCATTGATGATCGCTAGCAGTTCATCTTCATCTATGCCCAGCATCTCCGCCAGATTCCCTCCTTCGAGTTTCATTTCATACATGCGAAGTTCAATTATCCCTTCAAGCGTTCGTGGCGGTTCTTCGTAGTAATGTTCCATTTCATATGCTTGCGCAGCAATGGCCATCATTTCCAGCGTTTCAAATTCACTTTCTGTTAAATTTTCTTCACCCTTGTCCATAAGCCTCTCCACTTCCACGACCGCAGCCTCATATTCTTCTTCGGTTTCGTATTTCAGTTGCTTTTTCATAGTCTTCTCAGATTGAGCTTATCATATTCCGCATGAGTACCAATAAATTTAATAAAAACGGTTCGAACCCTGAACACAATTTTCACCACGATCCGCAACTGATTTCCTCGTATATTGAAAACATACAAATTCCTTCCAACAGCATCCGCAGAATTAAATGCGTTTTTCACGTCATGAGCATTACGCCAATTAGCCCTTTCCGTTATGGTACACCAGTTATCCAGCGACTCGAAAAATTGCGGATGTTTTCTACCATAGCTATGTATCTTTTTACGGGTCATCACAACCATTGTATTTGAAAGTGTGTGGTTTTCGATTAATTTTTGAAAAATCGAGAGGGCTTTCTATTCCTCCAAATCCCATTACCAGCCGGTCAAACTAATTATCCATTGGAAACTTCTACCCCACCCTTCTACCAAAAACTCTCCCTAACCCTCCTCGCCATAGGTCTGATCATGCTCGCGATCTTCCTCGGCCAGGATATCATCGTACCCCTGGCATTGGCCGGGCTGATTGCGGTGTTACTCCGGCCACTGGAAGGCTGGCTTATCCGGCTCGGTGTACCCAAGTTGATGGCCATCAGCATTGCGGTGACGTTTGCCGTCCTGCTGGTATCGGCGGTCGCTGTGATCCTGTCCATGCAGCTCGCCGACTTTTCGGATGAATGGCCGAGGCTTAAACGCAACATCGATCAGTTTTACCGCGACGCCCGAAGATGGATCCGACGCGAATACAGCCTCAGTTATCGCCAGCAGGCCGAGTACCTGAAAAATGCCCAGACCAAGACGCTCGAGACATTTCAAGGACCGGAAACTTTGGGGGTTGTAACGGGGCCGCTCGGCACACTGATCCTCATCCCGATCTACGCCTTCCTGCTTTTGTATTATCGCGCCATGCTACTGCATTTCACGGTGGTACTCTTCGCCGAGGAATACAAGGAAAAGGTGCTTGAAGTAATGGGTGAAATCAAGTCGATCATCCAGAGTTATATGGTAGGATTGCTGCTGGAAACGACGGCGGTGGCCGTTCTCAATTGCGCCGGCCTGCTGATACTGAATGTCCAGTACGCGCTGCTGCTGGGCATTATGGCCGCGATCCTTAACCTCGTTCCTTACATCGGAGGCCTCGTCGCGACGGCACTGGCCGTGATGGTGACGTTTATCAGCCATCCCGAGCTGGATGTGATCCTGGGGGTGGTTGGGGTCTTCATCGCCGTGCAGGTGATCGATAACAACTTCCTTGTACCCTTCATTGTCGGGTCAAAGGTCAAAATCAATGCGCTGGTATCGATTGTGGGCGTGTTGGTAGGTGGCGCACTGGCCGGTTTATCGGGCATGTTCCTCTCGATTCCCGCCATCGCTATGATGAAAGTTATTTTCGACCGCATCGACGGTCTGAAGCCGTGGGGAATCCTGTTGGGCGACCAGACGCCCGAGCAGGCCAACAACAAACTATTCAGGTTCGTTAATCTGAAAAAACCGGAAGCCGGAGAAGAATAAGCGTAGGGGCTAATGGCTCCCCCTACGCGTTCAGGGTTTAGCTGACAAATTGTTTGGTATCCACCACCGCTTTCAGGTCGTGCAGCAGGCTGAACAATCCGAAAAAGGTGCGGTTGATATAAATAAAATGCTGGGAACCACGGTTCATATTCATTTTGCGGAGCTCCTTGTCATTGGCATATTTTTCACCCAATGCAGCCAGTTTCAAAAAGAATTCCTCATCTGAAAAATCAAATGTCTCGGCCTGGAAGGGCTGCGTGAGCAATGCGAGTATTTCCTTGAACAAATTCGAAAAATACACCGTTTCTTCGCGCGTATCCTTGCTTGTCAGGATTTCCAATTCGATGAGTTTGGCATGGAACACAGCCGGATTATTCAGGTTTTCAGGTTCTGCCAGCTCGAAATAAGGAATATAAAAATCGTCCGGAATCGCCTTGATACAGCCAAAATCGATCGCGATCAGGTTGTCGCAGCTATCGACCAGGAAATTACCGGGATGCGGATCTGCATGTACCTTACGGAGCTGGTGCACCTGGAACATATAGAAGTCCCACAGGGCCTGACCGATCTTGTTCGCGGTGTCCTGGTCGGGACCAGCCTTGCAAAATTCAGACAGATGCTTGCCGGTCATCCAGTCCATCGTGATCACGCGTTCGCTCGAAAATTCAGGATAATATTGGGGGAACCTCAGGTTGGGTATGTGCGCACAGGCCTCCGCAATCTCCGTACTCTGCGCGATTTCGAGGATGTAGTTGGTCTCTTCCGTCAGCTTGGTTTCCACCTCCTTGAAATACTTATCCGAATCCCTCGCCTGGATATTGAACATTTTCATGGCGATAGGCTTCACCAGCGACAAATCCGACGAAATGCTTTCGGCGACACCCGGGTACTGGATCTTGACCGCCAGTTCCTTTCCATTTGCCGTAGCCTGGTGCACTTGCCCGATACTGGCCGCATTGATCGCATTCGGGTTGAAAGTATCAAACAATTCCAGAGGCGATTTGCCAAAATATCTTCTGAAAGTTTTCACAACCAGCGGGGCCGAAAGCGGCGGCACGGAAAATTGGGACAAAGAGAACTTTTCGACATAAGCCTGCGGCAGGAAATTCTTCTCCATGCTCAGCATCTGCGCAAGCTTCAATGCACTGCCTTTGAGGTTTTTGAGGCCATCGTAAATATCCTCCGCATTGTTGCTGTTGAGGTTATCGCGCGCAGTCTCCGGATTCGTGATTTTCTCGCCGTAATATTTCAGATAATTCCCTCCGATCTTAACGCCGGTCGAAATCAGCCGGGTGGCACGCTGTATTTTGGAAGTAGGTATGCTATCGATTGTCTCCATTCCTACTTCAATTTTTCTTTAATGAGAAATTTGCCGAAATCGATCACGCTTTCGAGTGGCGTGGTATCGATGAGGTCGAATGTGGCACGGATCGATTTTTCGATAAACAGGTCGGTTTTTTCAAACCCTACCGACTCATCGTCCATCCAGAATTTCAGGGTGACCATCAATTGGATCCAGGCACCCTCTTCCAGCGCGTCCTGCTGCGCCTTCCGGATGCGTTCACTCTTCGCTTTCAGATAACCTTCGCTAATGTGCTGGATAAAATCCTTGAAGGCCGACCTGAACGTTTTCAGTTTAAGGATCCCGTTCAGCTTGTTTTTTTCTTCTTTCAATGCAAAAACCACATAGCTGCGGTTTGCAGTCAAAATCTCGAAATAGGTGTAGTAGTAAGTCAGCAATTTGTCACGGAAACCGAGGTCTCCCGTGTCGCCGCTTTGAGCGATCAATGCGACGGCGAATTGATGAAAGCTCACAAAAACCTGCTTTTCCAGCGAATCAATGGAGGTAAAAAATTTGTAAAAATCCTTTTCAACCATTCCGTTCTGTTTGCAGAACAGGTACACCGACTCGGGTTTTTTGTGATTTTCGAGGCAGTAATGCATATAAAGCTCCGTGATCTTGTCAGCCGTCAGCTCACGTGCAGGAGCGGGAATCTCTTTGGTTTTGGCAGCCATCAGCATTATTGGGTTAACGATGGAAGATGATCTTACCAACTGACAACAAAATAAGCGCCCTGAATCATTCATTCAGGGCGCTTATTTTTCGGCCACTACCTGTGTACTACGACGGCGCTGGCAACAACATCTATCAGCCGCTTATGCTTTAAACACATTCAAATTCAGAAACGCATTGCGGAACTTGCCCGTCGGGTCCAGCTCACGCGCCAGTTCCCGGAACTCCGGCAGTTTTTCATAGCGCTTTTCGAGCAGGCCGGGCGATACGGTAAAGAGCTTACCCCAATGCGGTCGGACCTGAAAAGGTGCCAGTTCCTTTTCGATCACCGGCAACAACTTACTGACCGCCGGCCAATCCTGCTTCCAGGTAAAATGGATGGCCACCGAATCCTGCTTGTAGCATGGGCTCAACCAGAGATTATCCGCCGCTATCGTCCGGATCTCGGATGTAAACAAATGCGGACTAATCTGGCTTCCCATCTTCGAAATTGCCAGGATCGCTTCTACCGCATGCCTGCGCGGCACAAAATACTCAGATTGCAGTTCCTTCCCGCTGCTCGGTGTGAAACCCATTTTGAAATGGGGCATGCGTTCGTACCAGGGACCCGGGACACCCATTTGCTCGGTGCAGTTCTCGGCTGACAGCTCAGGAATCGGATGCAAGTTTTTAGTAGCCAGCCTGGCCCCGAAAAATTCCTTTTCCGGCAGCGCTTTCAACGGCTTGCCACTGTTTGTCTTAAACTTCACCCAAACTTCGGTAATATCGTCGCTTGCCCAGTTCGTAAAAAGGCTCACACTGTACCCGCTCGATTCGATCTCTTCAAAATGATCTTTCAGCTGGCTCAATGGCAGGTTTTCATACACATACTGCCCCATCATAAATGTCGGCTGTACACGTAGCGTCACCTTCGTCACTACACCCAACGCTCCGAGGTGCACCACGGCCGCATTGAATCGCTCTTCGTCCTTATCTCTGCTGAGCTTCATCACCGAGCCGTCGGCGGTGACCAGCTCCATGGCCGTAACCGCTGAGGCGAGGTTACCGTTTTTATCGCCCGACCCATGCGTCGCGGTAGCGCATGCTCCCGCGACGGATATATGCGGCAGTGAAGCCAGGTTGTGCAAGGCAAAGCCCTTTTGATGCAGGTAGGGACTCAGCTGGCCATATTTCAACCCGCCGTTGACCGTAACGGTTTTGTTTTTGGCATCGATCGACATCACCTCCTCCGCACCTACTACCGAAATAAACTGGTCCTTGGTATCGGCGATATCATTGAAACAATGCCGCGTACCCAGCACCTTCACTTTTCCATACTTGCGGACCAGCGCCTGCACGTCTTGCAGGTTTTTGGCCTGATCCAGGCGGTCGGTACTATATTCGAGATTGCCAGCCCAATTTTTGAGCTTATCACCATTAGCCCAGCCAGCCAGCGGGGAAAGTAAAGGAGCCGTCATTAATGCGGATGAAAGTTTAATAAAAGTTCTTTTGTTCATGCGGTAGTCAGGTTGGATTGCACGAATAGGAATTTACCCCAAATTAGTTGAATAAATCAGCATTCCAACCGCAGCTGATATCAGGCTGTCTTTTCCAGCGCCGTTCTCAGGATACGCACCGCCTCCCGTAATTCTTTTTCGTCGAGGTTGCCAAACCCGAGCCGAATGGCACTGAGCCGCCCAGTCTGGAAAAGCAGCGTCTGGGGCAAATGGAGGTTTTCCCGAAGGCATTCCTTACTTACGCGCATGAGATTGATGTCGCGTCGCCATTCTGTCCAGATCGCCAGTCCACCCGGGGGTGCTCTGAAGGAGAGATAGGGGCTAAAATCCGTTTCCAGTAATTCCGTGAACAGGTCCCTCCGCTGGTGGTACACTTTCTGCGCCTTTTTGATATGCCGCTGGATCTCTCCCTCGTCCAGCAGTTCGGCCAGGGCCTGTTCCATCATCAAATCACCCTGCCGGTCGATGATCCTGCGCATTTTTCCCAGCTCACGGATCAGGTTTTCGGGAGCCACCATGTATCCCGAGCGAAGTCCGGGTGCCAGCGCCTTGCAAAATGATCCCACATACACCACCATTCCAGCCCCGTCGGCACTCGCGAGCGGCAGCACCGGACTGCTGTTGTAGTGAAAATCATAATCATGGTCGTCCTCCAAAATGATAAAGCCATACCTGACCGAGAGGTTCAGCAATTCCAGACGCCGCTCGGCGCTCAACGTCACGGTGGTGGGATAATGGTGATGCGGTGTAATGTATAACATCCGGATCGGCTTGTGCTCGCAGAGCTGTCTTACCGCCTCCACCGAAATACCTTGCTCGTCCACAGGTACCGAAAGGATGTTGGCACCTGCTTGCTGAAAAATCATATTGGCGATGTAGTAGCTCAGGTCACCTACCACCACATTGTCCCCCTTTTTGAGGAGCAGTGTGGAAGCGAGGTAAATGCCCATCTGGATGCCCCGTGTGGTGATGATGTTCTCTGCACCGATATGCAATCCCCGCGTGTTGTTCAGATAGGTCGCCAGCCGCTCGCGAAACCAAACATTGCCTTCCACATGCGAATAACCCAGGTATTTACGATTATTACTCCTCCGCAAAACGCTCGAATAAGCTTTGGCAAGCTTGTCCATAGGCGCAAGTCGCACGTCCGGCAGACCATCGGTAAATTCCAGGTCCACCCGCGACACGGATACAGGCCGATCGAGCAGCATGCTTTCCTCAAATGCAAAGCCGGCCTCCCGTGGGTACTGTTTCAGATCGGTTACATTGGCGGGTAATGCATTGCCCCGGACAACCGGACTCTTCTTGGTCACGAATGTGCCCCTGTTGGGCAACATCTCGATCCATCCCTGCGCATCGAGTTCATGATAAGCTGCCACGACTGTCTTTCGGTGAACGTCGAGCGTATCCGCAAGTGAGCGCGTACCAGGCAGTTGCACACCCGTCACCAGCACACCGCGCTGGATCGCGTTGATCATCTGATACGCAATTTGCAGGTACACAGGTGTGCCGGACAGACGGTCCAGAAGGATCACATTTTTGAAAGGTATTTCAACCGGACTACTCATTATATTTAAACCGGAGCATATAAACGGTCCGGCAAGATAATATTTTTGTATCGAATAGCTGTCGGCCATCGGCTTTCGGCTATTGTTTTTAAACAGAATTGAATTCCCCTACTCTATGAAACTACACTACTTGGGCACCACTTTCCTGTTGATTCTGACTGGCACGATCGCATTGGCACAGGAAATATCACTGGATCCCGTAACTGTTACGTCTTCCCTTGTCGAGAAAAGGGCATCGCAGACAGGTCGGAACATCGCCGTCATCAAGGGTGAATATTTCCAGGAGTTACCGGTCCACAGCATCGACGACCTGCTGCGTTATGTGCCGGGTGTTGAAATACAAGCACGCGGGCCCCAGGGCTCCCAAAGTGACATCGTGCTGCGCGGCGGCACCTTCCAGCAAGTGCTCGTTATTCTCGATGGTTTGAGGCTCAATGACCCCAATACCGGGCATTTCAATAGCTACATACCCATTTCACCTGCCGAGATCGATCGCATTGAAGTACTGAAAGGCGCATCATCGGCGATTTACGGTTCAGATGCAGTAGGCGGGGTCATTCATGTGATTTCCAAAACGTTTGCGGCCCGTCAGCTGACCGGCAATGCGGAGGGGGCAGGCGCATTACAGAGAACCCAGGTCAATGGAGGTGTTACGGCAGGCGGGTACGGATTGTTCAATGGTCATATCGGTGCGTTTGTACAGCGGAATAAGCTCGCGATCTCGGGTGGTTATTTGTCCAACAATGCATCGGGTGTCCAGCAGCGAGGCATTAAAGGGTATTTTCACAACAATACAGCCTCATTGTCCCTCAATTATGCATTCTCGCCCAACTGGAACCTGGCTGTACGCAGCTCCTATGACCACCGGGATTTTGCCGCACAGAACTTCTATACTGTGCTGAAATCCGATACGGCGAGCGAAAAGGTCAAAATGTCGTGGAATCAGGCCAAGCTGAGCTATCAAAAGAACAATACGGCATTCTCTTTGGATGCAGGTTATAAATCGGTGCAGGATACTTACCTGTTTAACCCGCATTCCGTCGCCAACAGCAGCAAATCCCGCCTTTGGCAAGGGCTGGCTACTTTACAACAAGGCATCACCGCCAGCACCAACCTGGTCGCCGGTATTAATTTCCAGCAGCGCTACATCGCTTCCAATGACCGCGGTAACCATTCGTTGAACCAACTGGCCCCATTCGTGTCAGTCGTGCAAAACATCGGTGAGCATTTCACCGTAACGCCGTCAGTCCGCATCGACTGGCGGGAGAGCATCGGAACCGAGGCTTCGCCGCAGATCAACCTGTCCTATAAGAAAGCAAGCTGGCAACTGCGCGCCAGTGCCGGAAAAACGATCCGTGATGCTGATTTTACGGAGCGGTTCAACAACTACGCCAAGAAACTGGTGACCGGCGGCAGCGTAGGTAATCCTGATCTGAAAGCGGAAAAGTCATTCAGCTATGAGGCCGGTGCCGACTGGTTCCTGACGGGCAGCAGCACTTCCCAATTGAAAGTATCGGGTACCTTTTTCCAACGCCGGCAGAACAACCTGATCGACTATGTTACTACGCCTTATGCACAAATGCCCCGTAAGGACAACCTTTCACCAACCGGATCGTTTGGACTTGCATTGAATATAGCCGATGTGAATACGACCGGATTTGAACTCGACATACAGTCGGCCAGCAAAATCTCGGATAATCAGAAACTGCTCGTCAATGCAGGCCTTACCTGGCTCGACAGCGATAACAAAAGCCAGATCCAGTCGTTCTACCTTTCGTCCCACGCCAGGTTTTTGGCCAATTTCTCGGCCATTTACCAGATTTCAGGATTTTCAGTGAGCCTGACCGGATTGTATAAGCAGCGGGCCGAAAGGGAAGCCTCGGCCATTGAAGCCTCGATTTCGAAGAACTACTTTATCCTCAATGCAAGGGCTGAATATGCGTTTTTCAAACGTCAGCTGGCCGTATTCGTGCAAGCCGACAATGCTTTCGACAAGCAGTACAGCGACATCCTGGGGTCTGTCATGCCCGGGCGCTGGCTCATGAGTGGATTGAGGTTTAACTTTGCAAAATAGCCCCATCTTTATTTTACGGGAGTTCGTATATTCGAAGTGAACAATACATGCTATGTTTCCGGATATCCGCAACTCCTGTTTCTTATTGCTGACATTGCTGGCATTCTCCAAACAACCCGGATACGGACAGTCAAGTACGGCCACATTAAAACGCACTTCTGAAAAAATGGATGTGTACTTTCTGAGCGGCCTGGGCGCCGACCGCCGCGTGTTCAGTAAGCTGAAACTGGATCCACGGCTGAATGTAAAGCACATTGAATGGATCAGGCCGTCCAGAAAAGAATCATTACGACATTATGCCGGCCGGCTGGTAGTCCAAATCGACACTACCCGGCCATTCCAGCTGGTAGGGCTTTCATTCGGTGGAGTGATCGCTTCGGAACTTTCCGACATTACGCATCCGAAGCAGGTTACCCTCATTTCAAGCATGTCTACCGGCGTACCTCTCGCCCGCTTCTATCAGGTGATGATCCGGTTTTTGCTGCTATCACCGCTATCGGCACCGCTGCTGAAATCGGCAAACCGGATCAGTTACCGTTACTTCGGTGCCGATACGCCCGAACTGAAAGCGATGCTCAAAAATATCCTGCACGATACCGATAGCAAGTTTCTCAAATGGGCGCTGATCCGCATGAGTGGCTGGAACCGGAAAGACCCGGTACCCAACCTGTACCACATCCATGGGACGACCGACCGGCTCATCCCTCTGGCGATCGTCAAGCCGGACACTACCATCGAGGGAGGCGGGCATTTGATGGTATACGCTCAGTCGGAGCAGATTTCAGCTATCCTCAACAAACGGCTTATGTCCATTGATTGATTAAAATGATCTTGCCGATGTGATCACTGCTTTCCATTAATGCATGTGCCCGGGCAGCTTCGGCCAAGGGAAATACCTCTGCGATCATGGGCTTGAAACCCCCACTTTCCAGTACTGGCCACACCTGTTCCCGGATTTCGGCGGCGAGCGTGCTTTTAAACGCATGGTCACGGTTTCGCAACGTACTGCCAGTAACAGTGAGCCGCTTACGCATGATCAAACTGAAATCCACTTCGTCAGCACCCTTTACTTTTCCTCCCTTCATGGTGTTAATGAAAACCATACGGCCCTCCTCGCGGAGCAGGCGCAGATTTTTCGGAATATAATCTCCTCCCACCATGTCGAGGATCACATCCGCACCCAGCTCCCTTAACTGATCTTCGAAATCGGAGGTTTTGTAATTAATACTTCTATCTGCCCCCAATGCATCGCACGCGGCACATTTTTCTTCGGAACCTGCCGTTGTAAAGACCTTCGCACCGAATGCTTTCGCCAATTGTATCGCCGTAATACCGATCCCGCTGCTGCCACCATGGACCAAAAAGTGCTCTCCGGCCCGAAGACGGCCTCTTTGAAATACATTATGCCAAACCGTGAATACCGTCTCCGGCAGTGAGGCGGCTTGCATAAAGTCGAACCCCTCCGGTAATGGCAGACAATGCCCCTCGTGTGCGAGCGCGTATTCCGCATACCCGCCTCCCGTGAGCAAGGCGCACACCCGATCTCCCGGCTGCCATGCCGTGACCTGCGCCCCGACACGCTCAATGATCCCAGCCACTTCCAGGCCCGGAATGTCCTGAGGAGCACCGGGCGGAGGCGGATAATTGCCTTTCCGTTGAAAAACGTCAGGCCGGTTCACACCTGCGGCATACACTTTAATCAGTACTTCCCTGCCAGTAGGCTCCGGCATTTCACGCTCTGCCGGTTGCAGCACTTCCGGCGGCCCTGGGCGGATGATCACGATGGCTTTCATGAAAATGAATCGTTTACGAATAGATTTCCTTACCAAAAGGAGTAAAGGAAAGGCTCATCAGTTTGAAATGCTGCTTGGCAAATGGCAGACCGATAATGGTAATGGCCAGCAGGATCCCGAAAATCAGATGGGTGAGTGCGATCCATATGCCGCCCATCACAATCCAGATGATATTGAAAATAGTCGACAGGCAGCCCGTGTTACCCGGCACTTCCCGCACATGCTGCCCAAACGGAAACAGCGTCATCAGGCCGATTTTGAAACATTGAATGCCGAAAGGGATGCCGATGATGGTCAGGCAGAGCGCCAAACCGCAGAGCATATATTCCAGAAAGACGATGAATCCGCCGAAAATAAGCCAGATGATGTTTCCAATGAGGTTCATGACGCGATCAGTTTTAGAGTTCCGGGAGTAACTTACGCGATAAAACTAATCCTGCCAACAACTGCTATGCCGGATTTTCGATGGGCGGCCTCATTTCCAAACAATCGGATAAAATCACTGACTTCCAGTTCCGTATTTTCAACAATCTGAAAAATTCTTCTTCTGCAATCTCTCTGACAGCGCCGGGCGAAAGATCACCCAGTTCCAGGTCCTCGATGCTGGCACGGACAAGCCTGCGGCAGCGATGGTTTGCCTCACGGACCATTTTCCGTACCTGGTGAAACTTCCCCTCGGTGAGCGTAATGCTGAGCCAGGTGTTCGGCACACCAGGCTGGGTTTCACTTTGATGCACGGATAAAATCGCTGGCCGGTCGATGATCTCTACTTCGCAGGGGGCCGTCGTGTAGTAGCCGCCTCCTTTTATACGGATAGGAATGCCATTGCGCAGCAATGCGACCGTTTCCTCGGACACGATGTGACTTACATTCACCCAGTATCTGCGCTTGTGAGGTACCTCGCCGAGAAACAGGAGATTGGTTACCTTCTTGTTGGTGGTGAGGATCAACAGCCCTTCTGAATGACTGTCGAGCCGGCCCACTGCGTGTGTTCCTTCAGGGAAGTCGAAATCCAGGGCACCCAGCAACCGCACATCGTCGGAACTGACGAATTGCGAGACCATGTTGGGTGGCTTGTTGATGATGAAGTAGCGATGCGGTGCAGGAGTCATGTGCGAATTTAGAATTCCCATTCCAAATTTTCCGGATCCTGATGACTATTCCAAATGGTTAGGATATGTATTTCCGAATCTGTCTCCTCATAGATCAGAAAGTAGTCGCGGACAATCTTAATTCTGACATTTTCGAGATCCGTGCGTTTCCCTATTTTAGGAAACATCGAAACGACCCGGGCAGCGCTCTTAAAAAGGTCATTCAGTTTACGGCTGTATGTTTTGGACTTATTCCTTTTGATCCAGTACTCAAGAATTTCTTTTCGATCAGTGTGTGCCCGGACAGACCAGATTATCTTTTTAGCCATTCATCGATTTCGTCGTCTGCTTGTTCATTAGTTAGAAAAACACCATTTCTAATTTGACTCCTTGCTTCCTCTACGGCAGCCTTTTGCTCGGTAGTTAGCACCTGAAGTTCGTCCATATCGGACTCAGCGCCAAGCAAACGATATGCCTCCGCCAGAATATCCTCATCTTCAATCTCCCGGATTCTGCCGATCAATCGCTCTTTCAACCCTGCTGTCGACATGTTTTTGTGTTTTGGTTATCCTAAATATACAGATTTTCCTTGTCGGCCTGTCAAGGTTTATGAGTTTTCTCGTAATGCGCCTGTAACAAATCCTCCCCAAAATCACTCGTCAGGTCGCGTACGACGGAATGGATGTGATTTCCGCCATTCTGGGTATTGTCGAATTCAATGAGGAAAGTGGGTCCGTGGATGCGATAGTAATGTCCATGACCTGTTCCGATCTCCGGCTGCTGATCGCCCAGCCATGCAAAATGGATTTTGTCCAGCCCATTTTTTTCGAGCTCTGCCCATTGCTGGTTTTTGAGCGTGACGTGGTAGCGTTGCAGGTAGGCCATGATCAGGCCCTTGAAAACCGCTTTTTGCGATGCATTCAATTCACCCATCGGAACGCCTTCCATTTTCGCAAGCGATGCCTTTCTGGCATTGGAAGTAAATATTTCGTTCGGCGCCTTCTGTCCCAGATTCGCTTTCGCCAGTTGTGCTGCATCCAGGCTGTGCAGCAGCTCGAACGCCATATCCTGCTCAGCTCTCAGAATGCGCTTCCCCTTCTGAGGAACGTCCGCCGTCACCTCCCCGGGATTACTGCCCATAAAACTCGGTGTATAGGTGACCTGATTATCGATTGAAGAGAAATGCAATGACAAATGGTGCCCCTCCACCCGCCATCCCCACGGGTCATTACCCGGCGTACCGAAAACCAGGAATGCATAATTTTCAGGATCGCGGTACGTGTCATTAGCCGGTCGCGACTCCACCACCCGGAGTACATTTTCCAGGTCTATGATCTGCTCTGCCTTGCTGTATCCTTCCTGGCTCAGGACCAGTCTCACCATCGCCATGGCAGCCTTGCGTTGGGCCGGATTCATATTTTTGAATGTCAAACCTTTCCGGGCCCGGGGCGTAAAATTCCAGTCGAAACGCGCCAGATCCGCGTAAGGCAATGCGACTTCTTTCCTTTGGTCTGCCGACAGTGTTTTAAGAAAAGCTGACACTATCGCGTTCATTTGCTTCGCCAGCTCGTCATTTTTATCCGACCCAAAATCATTTCGTACCGGGTTAGCGGACGCCTGAAAGCATCCTGTGACGGTAGTAACCGCTAAAAAATACATGCATAGCACTATCTTTTTCATAAAACTCCCATTTAGGATTTGGACCATTGTCTCATGCCAAAACAAAAGCAGGGCACAACCCCGATTCTACCTGAAATCCGGATTGGCCGGGGTAGCGCACGCAATATCCCCGGAAAGCGATTAGTTTTGCCGTTTATTCAATATCGATATGATGCAGTGGGAAAAATTGCTTTCCGCCAAGCGCTGGGGCAGTGAAGACAAGTACAATGCCGATCCGGCCGAGGCACGATCCGAGTTTCAGCGCGATTATGACCGGTTGATTTTTTCATCGCCCTTCCGGCGACTTCAGAACAAAACACAGGTGTTACCGCTGCCCGGTAGCGTTTTTGTACATAACCGACTCACACACAGCCTGGAAGTGGCGAGTGTGGGCAAATCCCTCGGTCGTATTTTCTACAACAAGCTACGAAACGACGATCCGCGCATCGACGACCATCTGCCACTGATCAGTGAGATCGGTAACATCGTCTCCGCCGCCTGCCTTGCCCACGACCTCGGCAATCCTGCGTTCGGACATTCGGGCGAAGCGGCCATTTCGCATTATTTTACGGATGGTGACGGATTGCGGTACCAGGATCAGGTTACAGACGCTCAATGGGCCGATCTCAAAAATTTCGAAGGTAATGCCAATGCCTTCCGCATTCTCACCCATCCGTATGCGGGTAAGGGTTACGGTAGCTTCGCATTAACCTATTCTACGCTGGCAGCCATCGCCAAGTATCCCTGCGAGTCGAAAGTAGGCCACGACAAATCCAACATCTACACCAAGAAATACGGCTTTTTCCAGTCGGAGCAAAATGGTTTCCAAAAAATTGCTTCGGAATTGGAATTGAGCATGGTATCCGGATCGCCGCTGATATACAAGCGCCATCCGCTCGTGTATCTGGTCGAAGCAGCCGATGACATTTGCTACAATATCATTGACCTCGAAGATGCTCACCGCCTGAAAATTTTATCCTACGTAGAAGTAGAAACATTGCTGCTCCAACTATGCAACGATCCCAACATGCCGGCCAGACTGGCGGAGATCGATGATGATGATGCCAAGATCAGCCTTCTGCGGGCGAAATCGATCAGTACGCTCATCGGGGCCTGCTCGGAACTGTTCTACAAAGAACGGGAAACCATTCTGAAAGGGAACCTGAATTCCAGCCTGATCGACGGGATCGATGAGCCATACCGGTCGGCGATGAAAGAAATAGCCCGGATCTCGGTGCGGAAAATCTATAACTATTCCTCGGTGGTACAGATCGAAGTGGCTGGCTACAAAGTAATGGGCGGACTGCTCGAAGAATTCGTACCTGCCTACCTTCATAATAATTCGCATTATACCCGGAAGCTGGTCGACCTGATCCCTAAACAGTTCATCACCACCCGGTCCGATCCCTATTCCAGGATTCAGACCGTGCTGGACTTTGTATCCGGGATGACGGACCTTTACGCGGTGGAGTTATTCAGAAAAATAAAGGGTATTTCATTTCCATCTATTTCGTAGCAAAATCGTATTTATCGGAATTACATAGCGTTAGGAGTAAAATTAATTCGTTGATGAAAAGTTTTCTGTAAATTGTACATCGAATTAAAAAGCCGCAACGATCCGACAATATGCAAATCGAACAGTTCATCCACACGGATAGCTCGTCTACGTCCCCATTTACTTTTTCCCCCCAGTTGATCTTCATTTTCGGAGACAGAGAGTTGGTGGAAGCCGGTCAGATTACGGAAGCATTGGCGGCTCAATATCCCGGGGCTGTGTTTTCCGGCTGCTCCACGGCCGGGGAGATCGCCAACGAGTCGGTTCGCGACCATACGGTGGTCGTAACCGGTATTGCATTCGATGATGTTTTGATCAAAAGTTCAAGGATCAGTCTGGACAGCATCGCTTTCGATAGCTCAGTGGCAGGAAAACAGCTCGTTTCCACGCTTCCCGCCGAGGGCCTGAGGCATGTATTCGTGGTCTCCGACGGTCTGAAAGTAAATGGTACCGACCTCGTTAAAGGGATGACCGAGGGATTATCGGCAGGTGTGACCATTACCGGGGGCCTGGCTGGTGACGGCTCGCTTTTTTCCCGGACCGTCATCATCGAACCCGACGGCAAGGTCAATACGGAAAGCGTGGCAGCCATTGGTTTTTACGGAGACAAATTGTCGGTAGGCTTCGGTTCGCGCGGTGGCTGGGACAGCTTCGGGCTCGACCGTCTGGTGACGCGTTCAAAAGACAACGTGCTGTACGAAATCGATGGTCAGCCTGCATTAGATCTTTATAAATCGTTCCTGGGCGACAAGGCCAAAGAGCTTCCGGCATCCGGTCTTTTGTTTCCGCTCAGCATGCGCGATAACGAGGACCGCGTCCCGGTGGTCAGAACTATTCTGGGAATTAGCGAGGAAGATAAGAGCCTGACATTCGCAGGAGACATTCCCGAAGGATCATTTGTGAGACTTATGAAAGCTAATAACGACCGTTTGATCACCGGTGCGGAAGAAGCGGCTCAGGAAGCGTCAAAGGCTTTGAAAAACAATCCTGAGTTTGCCATATTGGTAAGCTGTGTCGGGCGAAAGCTGGTTCTGAAACAAATGGTGGAAGAAGAAGTGGAATCTGTATCGGAAGTATTGGACAGGCCGGTCATGACGGGCTTCTACTCTTACGGAGAGCTGGCACCATTCAATAGCGACTCGCTTTGCGAGCTTCATAACCAGACGATGACCATTACCACATTCAGTGAATAGCACCTATGCAAACCCTTGAACTAACCGAAACCAACTACCACAGACTTTTAAAACGACAGATCAGGAAATCATTGCCACCTGACCTCGCCGAGCATCCCGATATACAAGACTTCCTGCTATCCGTAAACCAGGCCTACACCGAGTTCCAGGACGATCTGACACGCATGGAACTTATACTGGAACAGAGTTCCGGAGAACTTTTTAAGGCTAACCGTGAACTGAGCCGCGTGGCGCAGGAAAAAACCGAAGAGGCCGCCAGTACCAGCAGAAGGCTCGAAGAAGTGGTAAGAAGTATTTCGGAAGTATTGGTGCAGCTGGACCGTGAAGGCCACTTTACATACCTCAATCAGGCCTGGGAGCGCATTACCGGCTACCCGGTTACCGCCAGTCTTGGCCAAAGCGTCATAGGTTTCTTTGCTGCACTGGAGTCCCGCGAGAAGCTGGTGGAGTTGCTGTCGTCGGATTCGCAGAGTATGGAGGAAACCGTGAAAATGATTACCGCCGACGGAGCGGAAAAATGGCTGGGCATTTCGCTTAGCCCCTATTATGCAGCCGGACAGCATATCGGCTTCATCGGAACGCTGTCGGATGTGACGGCGCGGGTTACCGCCGAAATCAAGTTGAATGCCTACACACAAGACCTCGAACGAATCAATGCGGAACTCGATCAGTTTGCATATGTTGTCAGCCACGACCTGAAAGCACCCCTCCGGGCGATCAATAACCTTTCGGAATGGATAGAAGAGGACATCAGCGATATGCTGGAAGGCGACACCAAAGATCAGTTCAGGCTCCTGCGTGGGCGTGTGCACCGAATGGAGAACCTGATCAACGGTATCCTGTCCTATTCGCGTGCGGGCAGGATCAAAACCGTGAAGGAGAGGTTTCTAATCAAAAGCCTGGCAGATGAAATATGCGAGTCATTCAGTACCAAAAAACCGCTGGCATTTAAAATGCAGGGTGATGCGGGCATTGAAATAGTGGCTGAGAAAATTGCTTTGACCCAAATCCTGCAAAATCTGATTTCCAACGGGATCAAATACAACGACAAGGCTGAAATCTTAATTACCGTCAGCTGGAAAGATCTGGGATCCCAATTTGAGTTTTCAGTCGGGGATAATGGTCCGGGCATCAGCCCGGAGTTTCATGAACGCATTTTTGTCATTTTCCAGACACTCCAGGCGAGGGACGAGGTGGAAAGCACAGGGGTCGGGCTGGCGATTGTGAAGAAAATCCTGGACGAAAAACACAGCGACATCCGCATTGAATCGGCAATGGGTGAAGGCACGACCTTCTTTTTTACCTGGCCGAAAAATGAGTCAAAAGAAATCGAGCAAACCAAATAGCCCATTTTACTAATAATCAATTCCATTACCACAATGTCCCTTTCCAACCCTGTACCAATGACCATACTCCTGGTAGAAGATGATGAAGTAGATGTGATGAATGTCAAACGGGCATTCAAAAAGAACAACATCTCCAATCAGCTCGTTGTCGCATCCAACGGCATCGACGCATTAAAGCTGCTCCGCTCCCCGGAGCTGGAATATCCCAGGCCGAAAATCGTGCTGCTTGACCTGAACATGCCCAAAATGGGCGGTATCGAGTTTTTAAAGGAGATTCGTCAGGATCCTGAGCTCAGCTCGCTCTCGGTATTTGTGATGACGACTTCCAACGAAGACAGCGATAAAATCGACGCTTTTAACCTGAATGTAGCGGGCTATATCCTTAAACCACTTTCCATGGACCGGTTTATTTCAGCCGTATCAACCCTGAACAGCTATTGGACGCTTTGCGAATACCCCCATTGACACCATCACCACTATAAAACTGAACCGCCTATGCCCTCTTTATCCATCCTGCTTGTCGAAGACGACGAAATTGACGCAATGAAGCTAAGCCGTGCAATTGGCAGAGCGCAGGTGGACATTGGGGAAATCCGGGTGTGCAAATATGCTGAGGAGGCCTTGCAAATGCTGGATTCCTGGACGCCGGGCTGCATTTTCCTGGATTATCAGCTCCCGAAAACGAATGGCCTCGAATTGCTGAAGCAGGTCAAAGAAACGGCGCCTCACCTGCCTGTCATCGTGCTCACCTCTCACGGCGACGAGCGTATCGCCGTTGAAATGATGAAGGCCGGAGCACTCGATTACTTCCCAAAGTCGGAGATAAACCCGGAGAAGCTCACCAAGGCTTTCCATACGATGAGCCAGATGCTCGAAATGGAAAAAGGCCGGGATGAGGCCAAGCACGAGCTTGCCGAAAAGGAGGAGTTTATCAACAAGATCGCCCTGCTTTCCCCGAATATCATATATGTCATCGACATCGAAAAGTGGACAAACATCTTCCACAACCGGCAGATATGGAAAATTCTTGGTTATTCGGAAAATGAGGTGATAACAGGTACTAAAAACGGCCTCACCCGCATCATCAATGACCAGGACGAGCAGTCATTCCGACGGCATTATCACCACATGCGCTATCATGTCCAGGACGCGGAAGTGATTGAGAAGGAATTCAGGCTGAAACATAAAGACGGGTCGGAAATCTGGATCATTACCCGTGAAGTCCCTTTCAAACGAAACGGAAAAGGGCATGTGCAGGAAGTACTCGGCACAGCCATCGACATCACCAGCCGCAAAATCGCCGAACAGGAACTGATCCAGGCCAAGAAAGATGCCGAAGAAGCCACGCGGATCAAATCCGATTTCCTCTCGACGATGAGCCACGAGATCCGGACGCCCATGAATGCGATCATCGGGTTCACCGACCTCCTGCTGTCAAGCGGGTTTACCGGGCAGGAAGAACAATATCTGAACACCATCAAATATTCCGCCGACAATCTGCTCGTGATCCTGAACGACATCCTGGACTTCTCTAAAATCGAAGCGGGGAAATTTGGTCTGGAAAATTTTGAATTCGACCTGCGTGAAAGGCTTGGATACCTGATGAAAACTTTCGAGATCAGGGCACGGGAAAAGTCGCTCGATTTCACATTTGAATGCGGCGACAATGTGCCCCAGATCGTGATGGGCGACGCGCACCGGCTCAACCAGATCATGGTGAACCTGATCGGTAATGCCCTTAAATTCACCGAAGAAGGCGGATTTGTAAAGGTTTCTGTTCACCTGGCACAGGAACGCGGCGACCGGTTCGACCTTAGAATAGACGTGGCAGACTCCGGCATAGGGATTTCTGAGGACAAGCTCAATATCATTTTCGACAGTTTCTCTCAGGCCCACAATAACAATGCGACCCGCAACTTCGGCGGAACAGGCCTCGGCCTGAGTATTACCCGGAAAATCACCGAGCTAATGAATGGCTCCATAACGGCCCAGAGCAAACTGGGCGAAGGGACGACATTCAGTATGATCCTGAATTTTGGCAAAGGACGCACGTCTTATGAGGAAGAAAAATCCAATGCGCCAGCCAAACTTTCACTGAAAGGTTACCGTATCCTGGCTGCCGAGGACATTCTGGCTAATCAGATCCTGCTCAAACATCTGCTGAGGAAATGGGAGGCCGATTTTGTGATCTGCAACAATGGCAAGGAAGTGTTGCAGGCCCTGGAAGATGGCGACTTCGACCTCATCCTGATGGACATTCAAATGCCGGTCATGGACGGCGTCACGGCGATGAAAAAGATCCAGAGCTCTTTCCCTCGCCACCGTGACGTGCCGGTCATCGCCTTAACTGCGGACACCTTCGCCGAAAAAACCCCCGAAATCGCGGCCAGCCATTTCAGCGGCTTTGTGACCAAGCCGTTCAAGGCGGAGGAGTTGATCCGGGTTATTAGTCAGCATTTGGCGGTAGGGAGTGGGGTTGTGGAGTAAATGTATTCCTGTTAGATAACTTCGAAGAATTCTATACTTTTGTCGCAACACGTTCACCCCCCTTCTCAATGGAACAGGGCGCTTTGGGTGAATTTTTTATTTATATATTTTCTTGTAGGAAACTCGAACAATTCATATATTTATGAAGAAATTCAATTCGATTCCGGAAGCATTTGATTGGTGGATAAAAAATGTCTATCCGTCTTTACCTCCTGATGTGAAAAAAGGAAAGCCTGTCACAGCCTGGCGGGATTACACTTATAATCAGGGTATTTCAGAGAAACGAATGCGCGATATTCTGATAGAATTCGGAAATTTCAGAATCGAGACCCTCATCGTTTATGAGCCGTGAATCCGGCTTTTTATTTGCAAGAAATTAATCGGAAATCCGACAAGCAATTATTCACTATCAAAACCACACGACTATGAATGCATTAAAGAACAACAATCCCAATGACAAGCAAGCAAGCATCAACCAACAGGAAATCCTCAAATCCTTCTTCCAGACGGACGGTGTTGGTGAGATCGTCTCGTCGCTGAATGTAATGGCTGAAAGTTTTTTATTCGGTCAAAATCTTGAAAATGTAAGCGCTGAAATGAGGGGGCATCTGGTGAATCAGTTGCGAGTAGCGAGCCTGATTGCACAATTGGGGGAAAATTATCGATAGTGGAGCGGCGGCACTTAGTACAGGAGGCTCCATCCGGAGCCATCGTTTTTGTACATCATCCAAATTTGCTACAAACAGGTCGTTCCTCCGGAACGGTATCTGGATTCCGGAGGAATCAAATGTATAGCGCACAGGCCGCTTCTAGCATTTGGGCTCCGGAGGAGCCTCCGAGGCCGATGTCGACGGCTAGCGACATAAGGTTCAGATCCTGCCCCGTTACCATCGGCGAGAAGCCCGGTAAATCGCTCATATACAAGCAAATACACCCTATCATACATCAAAAATAAGCAAAACTGGAAAAATATGGAATCTGATTCCATATTTTTCCAGTTTTGCTACAATCATCTCATTATCTGTATTTAACAAACAGAAAAAACCCGGGTCTCGGTAGTAATGTAGATCTTTCGGTCATCGACCAGCCCCATTTGATATCCGCCCGTGAAGACACCGAAACTCGGAAGAATAGCCTGACTTTTGTCCACTACGAAGCAGGGCAGCCGCAGACTTTGACGGCCTTTACCATAAGATGTAAAAACGGGATGAATATGTCCCGCAAAAACGAAACGGGATGGGTCAGGCTCTGTTTTGGGGTGATGGGTGAATATAAATCCGCCTTCTTCAAAATCCTCCGCATGTACTTGCAGGTCGCATTCGAGTAACAGGCTTACCGGCAGAATATCGTGGTTACCGATCACGATAATCATTTCGATGTAATGGTGCTCGTCGCGCCATTGCCGGAAAAGCTCCCATTCAGAATTGTATTCGCTATGGAACAGGTCACCAAGAAAGATAATGCGGGTGGCGCCGGTATTCCGGACGATTTCATTGAGCCGTTCGAAATTATTGGCGACTGCATTGTTCGGAATGGCTATGCCTTCCTTTCTGAAATGCGTCACTTTACCCAAATGCAGGTCACCAATCAGTAATGTTTGCGTTTCCTCCCAAAAAATGGCCCTTTGTGCCAGTAATAAAAAATGGTTTTCCCTAATCTCAATCTGCATTACTGTATTGTTTGATCATTTTCTGGATCCTGTCGTCCAGCTTTTCCGACGTCAGTTGTTCCCGCAACCTGTCCACCATGATCGGAAACGAGAATGGCGTGGGCCTGTCGGTGGTTTTGACAATAATTTTCTGATGTGCAATGCGTTCGAGCGCCTGCCGCATCCGGACTTCCTCCAACTGGTAAGTGAGCACCTCCTGATAGGCTTGCTTTACGAGCAGGTTGTTGTCCTCGTACTTGCTCATAACTTTGAAAAGCAGCGAACTGGAAGCTTGCAAGTGCCTTGTTTTGACATACTTACCCGGATACCCCTGAAACATTAATCCCGCGATGGCCGCAATCTCCCGGAACTTGCGTTTCGCCATTTCGGTCGCATTCACACTTTGATAAATGTCGTCAACGAGGTGTTTGGTTGAAAAGAGATCGGTTTGCGTCATCATTTCGGCCAGGTCGACGTACTGATCACTTAACAACTCAAACCCGTAATCGTTCATGGCCACGGAAAATGTGATGGGCCTCAGCTGACTAATGCGGTAGGCGAGAATGATCGACATTCCCTCATGCACCAGCCTGCCTTCGAACGGAAATATGAAGATATGGTGTCCCTCGCGGGTTTCGCATTGTTCGATGAGCAGCTCGTCGGTTTTGGGGATCATGGACCGCGTTTCCTGCAAATGGAGCAGCGGCTGCATCTTGGCAAGCTCCATTTCTTTGTACGGATTCTCGATTGCATCCGCCAGCCGTTCCCGGATAAATGCCGAAAGCTGGGACGATAACGGCATCCGCCCGCCGGCCCATCGCACGACGTACCCCTTTTTCCCTTCGGCTTTCTTTACTGTGACCGTCAGTTCATGAATACGAACGAACTCCACGCTCATACCGGCAAAGAAAAACACATCCCCGGCCTTCATCCAGGTCACAAACGATTCCTCGACCGAGCCCAGGTACTTCCCGCTCTGCAACTTCACCTTCATGGACACCTCGGAGACGATTGTCCCCATACTGAGCAAATGCCGGTGCGCAATGCGGCGGCTCGTCACGACATAACGTCCGTTTACCCGCTCCACTTTTTTGTATTCATCATAAACCGTGAGCGAGGCGCTGCCCGTGGTAATGTAGCCCAACAGCCATTCCCATTCCTCCCGGTTGAGATATTGGTAACCATAGGCGCTTGTCACTTCCTCGAAAAGCTCGGCTTCGTCGAAACCCTCACCCACCGCCAAAGTGATCATCCACTGTGCCAGCACATCGAATGCATGCGCTACCGGCGGACGGTCTTCCAGCATATTTTTGATGACACCCTCCCGCAGCGAAACCGCTTCAATCAGTTCCAATGCATTGGTTGGACAGAAATAGATCTTGCTGTCCACGCCCGGCTGGTGGCCGCTACGACCCGCCCTCTGGATGAACCGCGCAATGCTTTTGGGGCTTCCTACCTGTATGACCGTATCCACGGGACGGAAATCGACACCCAAATCGAGGCTGGCCGTGCAGATCACCAGTTTCAGCCGTTCATCGTGCAATGCTTCCTCTACCCAGTCGCGTATTTCACGATCCAGGGACGCGTGGTGCAAGGCCATTATCCCGGCAAATTCAGGATACTTTTCAATGATGGTCCGGTACCAGATCTCCGTCCCGGACCGGGTGTTCGTAAAGAGTAATGTCGTGTGGCTCTTATTGACGATCTCTACCACCTTATCCACCAGCCGAATCCCCATATAACCCGACCACGGCAGTGTCTCGACGCGTTCGGGAATTATACTTTCGACCAGGATTCGCTTATCGGTGTTCGCTTTGATGATCACTGAGTTTTCCTCCGGGAATCGCATACCCAGGAGCACACGCCTGGCCTCTTCCAGATTTCCTATCGTTGCCGAGATGCCCCAGGTCTGAAGACCTGGGTTGAGGGTGCGGAGTCTTGCGAGCGCCAGTTCGGTTTGCGTCCCGCGTTTGCTGCCCATTAGTTCATGCCATTCGTCCACCACGACGGTATGGAGGTTTTTAAAAAACTCCGAGCTGTTCTTTTGTGTGAACAGCATATGTAAACTTTCGGGTGTGATAATGAGCGCGTCGGGCATCTGCTTTTTCTGCTCGTTACGCTCACGCGTACCCGTATCGCCCGTACGTATACCTACCCGCCACGTGAGGTTCATCTCGAGGGCAGCCATTTCCATATTCCGGAAAAGGTCTTTTGAAAGTGCACGCAACGGTGTAATCCAGAGGACCTGCAAGCCCTTTTTCGTTTTGAGCGGTTTTTTAGGAAGCGAATTGATATGACGGATCAGGATCGGAAGCCAGAGCGAATAGGTTTTTCCGCTACCGGTGGGCGCGTTCACCAACCCGCTTTTGCCAGCCAGATAAGCAGCGGCCGCCTCTTTCTGAAAAGCGGCCCACTTCCATTTTTTGTCTTTAAACCATTGTTCAACAATGCTATGTCCGCGGGATTTGGTCAAGGGTGGTGGTGATGATTGATATAGGATGATTTCATCAATTTCTGTACCAATCTACGAAAGAAGTCAGTAGGGGGAAAGCTTCTGTCATGCAGACATCACTTCCTGCATCATTCCGGACAGCGAAATAGCGGTAATGCCATTCCCCATCGGAAATGTATCCCGACCCGAATAGACGGCAAATTTCCGGTCGGGTTTGATATCTCCGGCTGCAATATGGAATCCTTTCGATAACCGTGGGGCCGAGCTTCGCTTGATTTCAATAGCCCATTTCCGGCCGTCTGCAAATTCAAGGATCAGGTCCATTTCCGACCCTCCAACCGAGCGGTAATAGTAGGGCTGCGTGCGGGGAGGCGCAACGCTCAGGATATTTTCGATAACAAAACCTTCCCAGCTTCCTCCCACTACGGGATGCCCGAGCAGCGCATTCAGGTTTTCTATATTGAGAAGAGCATGGGCAATGCCGCTATCTCTCACGTAAACTTTCGGACTGCGCACGAGGCGCTTGCCTTCGTTAGGTCCCCATGGCTGTAATCGCCTGACCAGCAGAAGATCTACCATTAAATCAAGATAACGCGCGATGGTCACACCAGATACATCGAGGCTCCGGGCCAGGTGCGCTGCATTTACCACACTACCCTGCAAATGAGCCAGCATTGTCCAAAAACGTTCGAGGGTAGCAGCCGGAATTCTTGGTCCAAGCTGGGGAACGTCCCGTTCCAGGTAGGTTCGGATAAAATCCTGTCTCCAGGCGAGGCTATCGGGATCGGACGCTGCCAGCAAACTCTCCGGAAAGCCTCCTCTAAGCCACAAAGTGTCCGCTTGCCCGGCCATTTCATACTCATACTCAATGGCATCTATGGGGTAGAGTTCCAGATAGGCAATCCGGCCTGCCAATGATTCACTGGATTGCTGTAAAAGATCGATGGAGGCAGACCCTAAAAACAGGAATAATCCGGAAGTTTTTCCCTTTCTCCTCTCCTGGTCTATGATCCCTCTGAGTTCGACAAAAAGTTCTGGTAGTCGTTGAACTTCATCCAGTATGATCAGCTGATCGCTGTTGCTTTCGTAGAATGCCCTTATATCCTTTACTTTTTCCAGATCCAGCCTGCTTTCAAGGTCTAGATATACGGAAGGACGTGAATCAAAAATGTCGAGCGCAATGGTAGTCTTTCCTACCTGACGGGGGCCCATCAGTGCAACGGACGGACTTCTTCTCAAAGCCTCCGCAATGCTTTTTTCGAGTCTACGTTTTATCATCTATGTAAAACTAACATCAAATATTACATTTACATAGATAATATTATAATATTTATACAATATATTTATTATTTATAATTATTTAAAATATCCCGCAAACTTCCCAAGCTATCTGCATCCTCCGGTTTTTTGTCCTTCCGCCATCTCAAAATCCTGGGAAACCGGACGGCAATACCCGACTTGTGCCGCGATGATTCGTTGATGCCTTCGAAACCGATCTCAAAAACCAGCTCAGGCTTCACCGTGCGGACTGGGCCGAATTTTTCAAGGACATTGCGCTTGATGAAATAATCAACCTGACCGATCTCCGCGTCAGTCAGGCCGGAATAGGCTTTGGCAAACGGAACCAGCTTACCATCTTCACCCCATACTGCAAAAGTATAATCCGTAAACAGTTCTGCACGGCGACCGGAGCCTTTCTGGGCATAAATCAATACCGCATCCACACTCAGCGGATCGATTTTCCACTTCCACCAATCACCCTTTTTCCTCCCGACCTGGTAGGTACTGGCTTTACGTTTGATCATAAAACCTTCGGCAATATTTTCACGTGACCGGGGATGGAGGTCTTGCAAGTCCTGCCAGTTATCGAACTCGATCAGAGGTGACAAATGGAAATACGACTGTGCAGGAATACCTGCGTGAATGGCTTCCAGCTGCATACGCCGCTGCTCCTGTGTCAGTCCGCGGATATCGACGCCATTCGCTTCCAGAATGTCGTAGGTTAAAAGCGCCACAGGAGCTTCATCCAGCACTTTCTTCGAAAGATTTTTGCGGCCAATGCGCGTTTGCAGCACATTGAATGGCATAGGCTTTCCACCGGAAAAGGTCACGATTTCTCCATCCAGCACGGTTCCATCCGGCAATACCTCACTCAGCGCATGCAGTTCGGGGAATTTGTCGGTAGAGAGTTCCTCGCCGCGCGTCCAGATGAACAGCTCTTTGTTCCGATAAATGATCTGTGAACGAATGCCATCCCATTTCCATTCTGCAAACCAATCGTTAGGTTCGCCGAGGCCCGATACTTCGCCTTCAATGGGATAGGCCAGAAAAAACGGGTAAGGCCTGGATGCATTATCATTTTCACCTTTATCGAGGATCAGCCTCTCAAAAGTAGTATCAAGCGGGTCCCATTGGCCCATCACGCGGTGCGCGATCACATTCGGATCTGTTTCAGTCGCCTCCGCCAATGCCCTCACCACGAGTGTTTGTGAAACCCCGATCCGGAAACTTCCCATCAGCAGTTTATTAAAAACAAAAGTCTCGTGTTGCGAAAGTTCACGCCATGCCGCGGTGATGTGCAGGTGTTTCTCGTCGTCGGTCATACCCGGTAACATGCCTAGATACTGAAACCATTCCGAGAGCGATTTTTCCGAACCGCCGGAAACTATCCTGGGCAAGAGTAAAGAAATCGTCTCGCCCAGATCACCTACGCTGTGGTAACTTTCCTGAAAAAGCCACATCGGAATCCCCGCTTCTTCCGCCGCCCATTCCTTCACCTGCGTGCGGTTGACTTTGAATGACGGCCGGCGGCCTGTAAAAAGTGTCAATGCCCACAGCTTATCCTGATCCGCCGCAGCCAGAAAATAGTTTTTCATCAGTTCAACCTTCGCATTGGTCTTATTCGTCCGGTCGAGGTTCATGAAGAGATCTGCAAACTGTTTCATAGCGCATCACTGGTTTGCGGGCCCGGTGCATCGCCATCCAACGCACTTTTATGCTCCTGATACGCATCCCGCCCCGATGCGGTGTCGAGTGCCATTTCTTCCTCTTCATTTTCGTCCTCATTACCATACATCGTGGTTACCTCGCCCGCCTCGATACCGTTTTCGTTCAGCCATTTTGCAAAAATGCTGGTATAGCCATGGGTCACATATACCTTTTCAGCCTCCGTTTCCCCGATCGCCCGGTTAAGGTCCGGCCAGTCGACATGGTCGCTCAGCACAAAACCCTGATCGACCGCCCGACGGTTCTTCGCGCCTCTCAATGCCATCCAGCCCGAGCAGTATCCCAATGAATAGGGTGCAAACTTCTTGATCCAAGTACTATTATCGGCAGAAGGCGGCGCGAGTATCAATGAACCCCGGAAAAGCTTGCGGTCGGTTTCTTTGGTAACGAATGTCAGTTCAGGCAGGTCGAAACCCGCCTCCCGCAGTCGCTCATTCACGGTATAAATGGCTCCATGCGCGTACAATGCACTGTCCTGAAGTTGTATGTTTTTCAAAATGCGCTGCATTTTACCCAATGAATAGCCCATCAGCACACTGGCCTTCCCCTCAGCCCTGTTCTGTGCCCACCAGTTGTCAATTTCGGACATTACCTGCTGCTGAGGCTGCCATTTGTAGATCGGCAATCCGAATGTCGATTCGGTAATGAACGTATGGCATTTCACGGGTTCGAAAGGCGTGGCAAAGTGATCGTCCTCTAACTTGTAATCCCCGCTGGCGACCCATACTTCGCCTTTATATTCCACCCGTACCTGCGCGGAACCGATGATATGCCCGGCCGGATGCAGCGAAAACTGCACGCCATTGATAAAAAACTTCTGACCGTACTCCATCGTTTGCAAGTCGATATCCCCCAACCTAAGCCTGAGAATGGGTTCGCTGTCCCTGTGCGCGAGGTAATGCCTGCTTCCCCAACGCGCATGGTCGCTGTGCGCGTGTGTGATGATCGCCCTGTCAACGGGTATCCAGGGGTCTATATGGACGTCGGCGACGGTACAGTATATACTTTTGCCGGTAAATTGTAGCAAAGGTTGTTTTGGCATGATCCGTAAATTATCAAAAGTGTGCCAGTTGGCAAATGCCTTCCGGCACTCTGAAATATATTTGCTAAATTCGGATTACTTTTTTGGACTATTTACGTCTAAATGACATCACCACAATACATTGGCAATGTCTGAAAAAAATACCGATCCGATCCTCTCTCCCGCGCAGGAGGCACAACGTTACCTGGAAAACGCACGTCAGATCCTGACCGAAAAAGCGGGTAAAAAAGACGGCCTCTATGCCGACATCAAATACGTGAAAATGGCCGCTGGAACGGCTTATTCCGCAGCGCTGCTGATTCTGGACGAGTACCTGCGCCAGAAGGAAGGCGCTCATTTTACGAAACCCAAAAGCATTGAGGACTATACCAGCCGCATACGAAAGCATAATAAAAAGCTGCTGGCATTATTAACGGATGTGTACGACGAGCTCCATCTCGCCGGTTACTACCATGGTACCAAATCCGTCAACACCATCCAAACAGGGTTAAAGAATGTCACACAGATGTTGACCTATATTTAAGACACACTCTGGCATTCTTTCCAAAAAGCTGTCGGGCCCATTCCTTCATTTCAGCAAAGGTTGTTTTGGCATAATCTGAAATCATCAAAAGTATATCAGTAACCAAATGCCTTCTGGCACTCTGAAATATATTTGCTAAATTCGGATTACTTTTTTGGACTATTTACGTCTAAATGACATCACCACAATGCATTGGCAATGTCTCAAAAAAATACCGATCCGATCCTCTCTCCCGCCCAGGAGGCACAACGTTACCTGGAAAACGCACGTCAGATCCTGACCGAGAAAGCGGCTAAAAAAGATGGCCTTTATGCCGACATCAAATATGTGAAAATGGCCGCTGGAACGGCTTATTCCGCTGCGCTGCTGATTCTGGACGAGTACCTTCGCCAGAAGGAAGGAGCTCATTTTACGAAACCCAAAAGCATTGAGGACTACATAACCCGGCTGAGAAAATACGACAAAAAGCTACTCAGGCTGGTGGTCAATGTTTATGATGAGCTCCATCTGGCTGGCTATTACCACGGCACCCGCTCGGTTGACACGATCCAACACGGGCTGAGCGGAGTCAGGCAAATGCTCACCTACATCTGATTACGTTGCTTTCAGGGAATCTGCCAGTCTCACTGCCTTCCAGAACACCTTTCAGTTCCGTCTTAAAATGGTAAGGTTCTCGGAAAGAAAGACGAAATAGCCGTCGTGGCATTGGAAGATCGCACGACAATCCGGGGATAGCGACGGCTTTTTGACTATTTTTGAACGACCGGATCACCCTCCTTCCCATTTCCCGGGCTGAGGGACAGCCGGTCGTTTCACATGAAAGGCTACCCGATGTTCAAACTCCTACACCTGATCGTTTTTTTTCTGATAACAATCCAGGGCTGTAACCAAGATAAACAAGCCACGCAGAATGCGGAAGTCACGGCTGACACGGAAACAGGCTTCGAAAAGACCATCATCCGTCACGCGAAAGGATTCAGGATCGATTACTTTGCGGGTTATAAACTCATCAGCATTATCAATCCGTTTGGCGGCGACGGTGATACATTGAGATATGTACTTCAAAGAAAAGGAGAAAATGCCACGAAAGATTATCCCGATGCCCAGCGCATTGAAATACCCTTAAAAAGTATGGCTGCGATGTCGTCCATGCACGTGGGCTTACTTGGGTTTCTGGATGTGGAAAACACTCTGGTTGGCCTGGGAAGTCTTCAGTACGTGTATTCCCCCAAGGTCATCGCCCTCATTAAAACAGGACATGTTGTGGAAGTGGGCCGCGATCAGGGGCTGAACGATGAAAAATTGATTGAAATGCAGCCCGGCCTTGTGATGACGATCGGTAACCCGGGTGGAAAAATAGACCATTACCGTATACTGAGAGAGGCGGGTATTCCGGTATTGATCAATTCGGAATGGGTGGAACGGACACCGCTCGCCCGTGCCGAGTGGGTGAAATTAATGGCCGCCCTGCTGGATAAGGAAGAAATGGTGAACAAGAAATTTGCCCATATTGAATCGGAATATAATCGGCTGGCAGCTTTGGCGTCACGTGCCGGCACAAAACCAACCGTCCTGTCGGGCCTCAATACCAAGGATGCCTGGTTTCTGCCAGGAGGTGATAGCTACATGTCCCAGTTTTTCAGGGATGCCGGAAGTGATTACCATTGGAGCGACGACAAAACTACCGGAAGTCTTCCGATGAGCTTTGAAGCCGTCTATCCTTTCGCATTGCAGGCCGATTACTGGATGAATGTCGGATTCGACGCCCGTGATACCCGGAAGAGCATTGTAAACCAGGATACACGGTATGGCGATTTCAAGGCGACAAAAACCGGCCATGTATACAGCTACAACCAGCGGATCAATGAGCGGGGCTCCAATGACTTCTTTGAGTCGGGGAATGTCAATCCGCATACCGTACTGGCGGATATGATCCGGATTTTCCACCCGGAACTGCTGCCCGATCATCAGCTGGTTTATTACAAACAACTTCCGCGATGATGCAACCCGACCAAAGCAGGAAATGGATTCTGATCGGGCTCGGCGCATTAGCAGTGTCGTTTTTTTGCATTGACATCATGCTGGGCTCTGTTTCGATCCCTTTCCGGGAGGTATTTCGCATTGTGACTACAGGGGAATCTGACAACCGGGCTTGGCTGTTCATTATCGAAAAAATACGGCTGCCCAAGGCTGTCACCGCCATTCTGGTAGGATGCGGCCTATCCGTGAGCGGTCTTCAGATGCAAACCTTGTTCCGAAATCCGCTGGCCGGGCCTTCTGAGCTGGGTATTACTGCCGGCGCAGGATTGGGTGTGGCGGCGGTTATGCTGGCAGGCGGAAGCAGCGCCAGCATGTACGCAATCAGCCAGCTCGGCATTTCCGGAAGTTGGCTGATCATCGGGATGGCATCGTCAGGGTCCGCAATCGTCCTTGCGCTCATTCTCCTGATCGCCGGCCGGATACGTGATAATGTCATCCTGCTGATTGTCGGTGTCATGATCGGCACCATTACCCTGTCTATTATCAGTATCTGGCAGTATTTCAGTCAGCCCGAACAATTGCAGGAGTACATTATGTGGACATTTGGGTCGCTGGGAGGGGTTACGGGATATCATTTGTATGTACTTTCAGCTGTGGTTGCAGCAGGGTTACTACTTGCTTTCGCATCTTCCAAATCACTCAATGCATTGCTCCTGGGAGAGAATTATGCGAGAAGCATGGGACTTACCGTAGGCCGCAGCAGGCTTGTCATCATGGCCAGTACGAGCCTGCTTACGGGCAGTATAACCGCCTTTTGCGGTCCGATAGGCTTCGTAGGGATCGCAATCCCACATATTACGCGCTCGCTCCTCGGCACATCCAACCACCGCATCCTCATCCCGGCAACATGCGTTACGGGCACTTTGCTGATGCTGATTTGCGATATCATCGCTCAGTTGCCCGGTTCGCAGACCGTCATCCCCATTAATGTCGTAACATCCCTGCTCGGTGCGCCAGTCGTGATCTGGATCATCATCAGGCGCAACAACCTACGTTCCACATTCTCATGACAAACTCTCCGGCCATCCTGGAAGCGAGCGCCCTGACCATCGGTTACCGATTGTCAGGATCGGTTCATACCGTAGCGTCATCGCTGGGGTTGCGCCTCGAACCGGGCCGACTCGTGTGTCTTCTGGGTTCGAACGGGGCCGGGAAATCTACCTTGATGCGGACCCTTGCTGGTCTCCAACCCGCATTGGCAGGTGAAATCCGGATCAGCGGTACGCCATTGGCAGACCTTAAACCCAATGAACTCGCTCAAAAACTAAGCCTTGTACTAACCGACCGGATCGATACCGGAAACCTCTCCGCCCGGGAAGTGGTGACACTTGGTCGCACACCTTACACCGGCTGGCTGGGCTCACTTTCAGCCAACGACCGCCATAAAATAGAAGAAAGCATTGCGGCAGCCGGCATTGCGTCCCTGCTCGACAGACATTTGCACCAGCTGAGCGACGGTGAAAGGCAAAAAGTGATGCTCGCCCGTGCGCTCGCTCAGGATACCCCGCTGATCCTCCTCGATGAGCCCACAGCCCACCTCGATCTTCCGAATCGCGTGGAGATGATGCGTCTCCTGCACACACTTGCACGGGAGACCCGCAAAGCGATCCTCCTCAGTACCCATGAGCTGGATCTTGCATTGCAGACTGCCGACGAACTTTGGCTGATGCATCCCGACGGCTCACTGTTATCAGGTACCCCCGAAGACCTCGTTCTTAACGGGTCTTTTGAAGCAGCTTTTGCCAGAAACACCTTTGCATTCGACCGGTCGACGGGTGCATTTATCATCCACCAACCTGAGGATAAGGCGCAGGTGTACCTCGAAGGCGCCGATGGGCCTGTATTCTGGGTACGAAGGGCATTGCAACGCGAAGGTATTGGCATCAGCCGGTACCGCGATGCTCCCTGCAGCGTCAATTGCCAGGAGAATGGAGCCGGGTTTGAAGGTGAAATCCGGATTGGCGGCCAAACGGTCAAAGTATCTTCCGTGCAGGCACTTATCGGTCAGGTGCGGCAGATTTTCGGGCCGGACGCATTCAACTGAGTATCTCATCAACGAGGTTGTTTCCATTGGAATGGTTAGTTTTGAGCATCAGACCAGCCAAACTCGACTTTTCTTTCAGACATGGTTCTCCTTATTCCGTTAGCGATGGTGCTGGCCTCCGCCAACTGCTACCTGGCATTTTATAAAGACGCGGAACAGCCACTACGCCGTTCGCTGCTTGCCGCCGCTATTTCGCTTTTTCTGTTTATAGCTATTTCAACGGAAGTGCTTGGCTGGCTTAACCTGATTAATTCTCTCTCCATTACGACAAGCTGGCTGGCGCTGGATATCGCACTCGCCATTATCTGGATCAGGTTACAAAACCTTCATGGAGTGAGCTCCGCATCGGTTGCAGGAGAATGGGTTTCACATGTGCGTTCGTTTTGCGGGAAAGTGGGATTCGCAACGGTGGGGATGATCGCGATACTGCTGTGCATTACCCTGGTAGTAGCGATCGTGGCTACGCCCAACAACCTCGATTCACTCAGCTATCACCTCAGCAGGCTGGGATACTGGATCCAGCAGGGCAATGTCGCCCATTACGCGTCGCATATCGAACGGTCGATCTCCTTCAGTCCGTTCTCGGAATACGTCCATCTCCACACATTTCTGCTTTCAGGCTCCGAACGCTACTGTCAGCTCTTACAATGGCTCTGCCTGGTAGGCATTCTGATTACGGTTTCCCTGCTGGTTGAAAGGTTTTCCTCCGATCGAATGGTTCTTCGTGTGGCACTTTGCTTCGCAGCAACGCTCCCCATCGTTGTGCTGGAATCCATGACCACCCAGAACGACCTAGTGGCGGCCTTTTTTATCCTGAGCACCGCATGCTATATTTTTGATTATCTGTATTCCAAACAAACCACAAACCTGTATCTCATCACCTTGTGCTGCGGATTGGGCATGATGACCAAAGGAACCTTCGCATTTTACTTTTTACCTTTCGGCATCTACTTTTTCTTCCGCACCATCGGGCAGCCAGCCTTTCGAAAGCCGCTCGTAGCCCTTGTTTGCGGAGCCGCATTAGTTACCCTTTTGCTCAATGCGCCGTTCTGGTACCGCACCTACCGGGTTTTCGATTCGCCGATCGGAACGATCAGTAACGGAAACAAGAACAATTTCAATGGCCCGGCCGATTACATTTCTTCCGTTTCCAAACACGTCTTCCTCCACCTCGGGTTTGTATCACCCGGTAATCGCTACAACGATTTCCTTGAAAATGCACTTGAAAACCTCCACGACGGCATGGGCGTTTCCCTCGATGCGCCTGGTACGGGTATGGCTTTTAAAATGAACAAGCTGAATTTCAATGAGGATTTCGCTCACAACTTTTCCGGGATCTGGCTCGTACTGTTCAGTATCCCCCTTTTGTTCTTCGCTCGGTTATCCAAAGTGGCCAGATGGTATTGCGCACTTACGTTTTTCAGCTTCCTCGTTTTCTGCTTTTTCATCAGCTACCAAATTTACGGTTCTCGGCTCCATATTCCCTTTTTTCTGCTGATGTCCCCCGTTATCGGGTTGGTATATGGCTCAGTACTGCCGGCAATTGCTGCCCGTGCATTAAATATGCTGCTATGGCTGAGCGCATTGCCTTTTGCCCTCCTCAGTTCGGCCCACCCGTTGCTTTCCACTCAATGGTTCTTTGAAGAAGTGTTTCCGCCCGTCAATTCGGCGCTGAACCTGAACATCCGTATCGACTCTTCCAACCTGAATCTCAAACAACCGAGTATCCTGTCGGCTACGCCGGGAAGAATCCTGTGGGGCGACCATTGGCCCGAAATGCAGGACTTTCAAAGCCGGGTAAACGCACTGAATCCACAGCAAATTGGTTTTGATTTTACGGAGGCGAGTCTGGACTATGCCTACCAGCTGATGTTCCGGAAAGAAGGAAGGACTTTCGGGCATGTACTCGTACGTAACCCATCGAAGGTGCTGGAAGATCCGGACTTCCAGCCCGACGTGATCATCGCGGAAAAAGACGAAGGGCAGGCTTTTAATTACCACGGCAAAACATACCGGCTGCAATGGGCAGGCGGCGACAAGCGGATCTACGTGCCATTGAACTGATTAAAAACGATTATTGAAATATGATTTTTAAAAACAAAAGGAATCTGCTGTTGCTTCTATTGGCTGCCGCGGTTGGCTACATCATTTATGATTCCACTTCACAGCCGACCGTTGACGATCTGAAAGGAGGATTCCGCGAAGTTGCCTTGTATAGAAACCAGAACAACACCGGCCCGATCGTTCGCATTTACGCGGTTACGGTTGAAAGACCTTCGGACGAAGAAATGACCAAATATGGCGAACTAATGCCCTACACCAAGTACGGCACCACCACCGTCTACTTTTTCGATCCCCGGCAACCATTCCCAAAAGAGCTAGCCGCCGGAGAGCCGCACTTCGATGCGAAATTCGCTGCGCTTTGTCTTGCCGTTTACACCAAGGATGCCAACGGGCAGGTATCGCTCCGCCCGGGTCCATTTTGAAGCGCGGCTACTTATATTTGCCCATTGAACCATTTAGATTATTGAACATAATGACTGCACTCGAAACCGTTGAGCAATACTACCAGAATTTCAACGCCAAAAACTGGAACGGCATGCTGGGCCTTCTCCACGACGATATCCGGCACGAAGCCAACCAGGGCGACGTCCGTGTAGGATTGGAGAAGTTTAAAGAATTTCTTCAGAAAATGGACGACTCTTACGAAGAAACCCTGACCGACATGGTATTCTTTACCGAGCCGTCCGGAAAGCGCGTTGCAGCAGAATTTGTCGTGAACGGCATTTATAAAAAGGGGGAAGAAGGCCTTCCGGAAGCATACGGCCAGTCTTATGTGCTGCCCGCTGCCGCATTTCTCGAACTCACCGACGGAAAGATCAGCCGCGTAACTACGTACTACAACCTTCCGCTCTGGATCGAACTGGTTTCCAGGCCCGTAGCATGACCGACCAGCTGACCTTCATTACCCGCTCGGGGGCTGCCATTGAAACGGTATTCAACGATCTTGCCCAGCTTCGGATATCTGTTTTTCGCGATTACCCCTATTTGTACGAAGGAAGCATTGATTACGAAAAGAGCTACCTCGAAACCTACACC
>CBFGMV010000064.1:0-48465 GCA_965649915.1 uncultured Dyadobacter sp. | reverse complement strand
TGAGTGAGTGAATGAGCCACCGTGGAACGGGGAATGACTGAATGACTGAATGACCGAATGACTGAATGACTGAATGTGTGAATTAGTGAATGGGTCAATTTGTGAATGTGCGAATTATTTATAGGGTAGCAGGAGTGATCGATTAACTAGCTGATTTGCGAGTGACTCAGATCTCTGACATATTTAAATATTCGGTCATTCATTCATTCTCTCATTCACTCATTGCATTCATCCGCATCGGCTCGTTGATGAGTTCTTGCAATTTTTGGGCGTTGGTTAAGGCGTGGCCGCCGACGTCGTTGTTGAAAAAAGCCCAGATCCGATGACCTTTGTCGGCCCAGTCGACGAATTTGGTGGCGTAATTTTCCAATGCTTCATCGGAATAAGGAGAGCTGTACAGCGAGTGTGGCCCGTGATAGCGGACGTAAATGTCTTTCGCCGTAATTTCTTCGTCATAAGGGTAGCGATCCGATTGCGCGAAAGCGAGGGTCACCCGATGCTTTTTCATCAGTCCGACGCTGTTATCAGCAAACCACGACGGATGGCGTACTTCCAGCGCGAACCGGTATTCGTTGTAATCCCTTTGCAGGATTTCGTAAAATGGCGTGACCACGTCTTCGTGGAAAGGAGCATTGGCTGGAAGCTGTATCAGAATGGGCCCCAGATGCTTTTGGAATGGGTCAAAAATGGTGAAAAAGCGTTCAAGCGGCTCTTCGGGGTCGTGCAGCTTTTTAAGATGACTCAGATATCTGCTCATTTTAGGACAAAAGATGAAGTCTTCCGGGACGGTATTGACCCATTTTTCAACAGTGTCCCGCTGTGGTAGCCGGTAAAAGCTGTTGTTGATCTCGGTGACTTGAAAATGTTTGGCATAGAAAGCCAGATAGCCGGCTGGCTGTACCTCTTTGGGGTAAAAAATACCTTTCCAGTGTTTGTAACTCCATCCTGAGGTGCCGATGTGTACGTTTTGCTTCACTTTCACTTTCAGTTTGTTGTAGGGCATTGGAAAGCAATAATCGTACCGACGGAACGTGGGAATGCGAGGGGCATTAAATGGGAATGGTTTTTGATCTTCCGCCGGCAACCGATCACTTTAAATCACACCGGATGGCAGTTATAGATATCCTGGGCGACCAGGAGGAAACATTAGGGACCGCGGACGACCTGCGCGAAGAGGTAGTTCTTGAGATTATGCAGCAGGAGATCGTGGGGAGCATGGTCAAAATTGAATTTGAAACTTCTCTGGGGCTATGCACCGGGCACTATCTTTCCAGCGAGCTGGGGCATGAGGAGATCAACCTGGAAGCGGCGTCCTTCGAGCGCCTGAAACACCTTTTTCCGGCTTGCAACGGCGCTTTTGTGCATCCCGGTAATCGCGATTGGGTGGAAATCAGTGTAGCCGAGAGCGTGGGAGGCTTGCCCGAATACAAGATTTACAGCCGGGTGGTAACGGGAGGCATGGTTTGAGCCCTTCGGGCGCTTCAAGCCCCATTTCAGCAGGTTTAACCAAAAAAATCCATGCAAATGCCGATTTATTTCGAAATTGGACGCTTTGACAAAACGACCAACGCTTTCCCGCATGAAAGATATCACCGTACACGATTTGCAGGCCATTGAGGTTTTTAAGGATGTTCCCGAGAACCAGCTGCAATGGATGATCGACCGCAGCCAGCATTACGAATTGCAGGAAGGCGAACTGATGAGCAGTCCCGGCGAACCCATTTCCGGAACGCATATTATTTTTTCGGGCCGTATCGAACTCTACCGCGTTCAGAACAATGCCAAGCATGTAATCGCGCAGTTGGTGCCAGGGACCGTTACCGGCCTGCTGCCGTTCTCCCGCGGGAAGGTCGGGATTGCCTACGGAGCTTGCCTGGAAACGACCCAGATCATGACGTTCCCCAAAGAACTCCTGAAGGAACTGATCATCTCGCATTATGAGCTCACGCAGGCGCTTGTGATCGTAATGACGTCGCGGGTACGTGAATTTACCGAGCTGGAACAGCAGAACGAGAAGATGATGGCGCTGGGTAAGCTGTCGGCCGGTCTGGCGCACGAGCTCAACAATCCGGCGGCGGCGATCGTGCGAAGCTCGGCTTCTTTAAAGCAGCATTTGCTCATGCAGCCCGATTCTTTCCGGTCCCTGCTGTCGATCCATTTGTCGGATGGCGAGATCGACCTGATCAATGGCAAAATGGTGAACTTGCTCAACAACACCGACCGCCCGGTGCTTTCGATGATGAAACGGTCGGAAAAAGAGGACGAGATCCTGGACTGGCTCGATGCCCATCAGATTGACGGATGCGACGACATTGCCGATAACCTCGTCGAATTCGGTGTGGGAGAAGATGACCTGGAAGAACTGAAAGGGAAGATCAATCAAAAAGACCTTTCACCTGTGCTGACCTGGATCAACAACAGTCTGACCACAGAGCGTATGGTAGCAGATATTCAGGAAGCTTCGAAGCGCATTGCGGAACTGGTCGGTTCGGTGAAAACATTCACGCATATGGACCGTGGGGGCGAGCGCGAGGTAGTCGACATTCACATCGGCATACGCAACACGCTGATCATGCTGAATTACAAGCTCAAAAAAGGTAATATCAAGGTCACCGAAGATTTTGACCTCACATTACCTCCCGTGAAAGCGATGGTGGGTGAACTGAACCAGGTATGGACGAACCTGATCGACAATGCGATCGATGCGCTGGAAAACCAGACGGCGGCCGAGCTGACCATTATTACCCGTCGCGACAAAGAGTTTGTCAAAGTGACGATCTGTGACAATGGTCCGGGCGTACCGGCCGAGATCCGTTCGAAGGTCTTTGACCCGTTCTTTACGACCAAATCGGTGGGGAAAGGCACGGGGCTGGGCCTGGACGTGGTATCCCGCATTGTGAAGCAGCACAATGGAACCGTCACTTTGCATTCCCAGCCGGGCCGCACCGAATTTCTGGTTTGTTTCCCATTTAATGGATAATTTTAATCTCAACAATCTCTTAAAAAAAGCTCCTATGGCTTTGCCCATTATCTTCTCCATTGACGACGACGCACAGGTGCTCAGGGCCATCAGCCGCGACCTGAAAGCCCATTACCGTGATAAATACCGGATATTAAGCACTACTTCCGTGGCCGAAGCCATGGAAAGCCTGCTCGAATTGCAGAACCGCGGCGATGAAGTGGCGATGTTTATTTCTGATCAGCGCATGCCGGAAATGCAGGGCGTGGATTTTTTGCAAAAGGCGATGAAACTCTTTCCGTTCGCCAAACGCGTGCTGCTCACCGCTTATTCGGATACAGAGGCGGCGATCAAGGCCATTAACGATGTTCAGCTGGACTACTACCTTATGAAGCCCTGGGATCCGCCGGAAGAAAAGCTCTATCCGGCCGTCGACGAGCTGCTGCGTGACTGGCAGGGCAACTATCGTCCCGATTTTAAGGGCATTAAAGTGATAGGTTATCAGTTCTCGCCTAAGGCTCACGAAATCAAGGATTTCCTGGCTGGTAATTTGGTGCCTTATCTATGGCTGGACGCGGAGTCGAACGATACGGGACGGCAGATTGCGGAGAACAACCGCCTGTGTCCGGTAGACTTCCCGGTGATCATTTTCGAAGATGGGTCGCTATTGAAAACACCCTCGCTGATCGATATCGCAGGCCGTATCGGGCTGAACCCCAAAACAAAGCAGCAGATCTACGATGTGGTGATCATCGGGGCAGGACCGGCCGGACTGGCAGCATCGGTATATGGTGCTTCCGAAGGCTTAAGTACTTTACTGATCGAGCGCAAAGCGCCTGGTGGTCAGGCGGGAACGAGTTCCCGGATCGAGAATTACCTCGGTTTTCCGACAGGCCTGAGCGGTGCGGAACTCACGCGCCGGGCCATTACGCAGGCGACGAGGTTCGGTACGGAATTCCTCTCTCCTCAGTTTGTGAAGGAGATTAAATTGAAGGATAAATACAAAACGATCGTGCTGGGCGATGGGGCGGAGATCAATGCCAAAGCAGTGGTGATCACCACCGGTGTGGATTACCGGAAACTTGAAACCAAAGGGATCGGCGATTTTACCGGAAAGGGCATTTACTACGGCGCAGCGAGTACCGAAGCGAGTTCGTGTGGGAATAAGGATGTGTATGTGCTCGGAGGAGGAAATTCGGCGGGGCAGGCGGCGATGTATCTGTCCAAATTCGCCCGCAATGTCTACGTCCTGGTCCGCAAGAACGACCTGACGTCGTCGATGTCGTCCTACCTGATCGACCAGATCGCCGGTACGGAGAACATCAGCGTATTGGGCTGTACGGAGATTGTCGAGGCCAGGGGAAGCGATCACCTCGAAGGGTTGAAGCTGACCGACCTCAACACAGGAGAAGAGCGCGACGTGCCCGCCGATGCATTGTTCATCTTCATCGGCGCCAAGCCCTACACCGACTGGGTGGGACTGGAAATCATTAAAAATACCAAAGGTTTTATCGAAACCGGCCGGGAAATGAAGAATTACGACAATTTTAAACAGATCTGGAAGGCCGACCGTGACCCGTACCTGCTCGAAACGAGTTCTCCCGGGATTTTTGCCGCAGGTGACGTACGTGCGGGCGCGATGAACCGCGTGACCTCGGCGGTAGGGGAAGGGTCGATGTCCATCAGTTTTGTCCACCAATATTTAAGCGAAGTATAATGGATCAGGTTTGTAAGCACATCAATGATATTCAGGAGATTAAAGTGGCGACGGAGCTTGCCTGTGAGGAGTGCAGAAAGGCTGATGGCTGGTGGATACACCTGCGGACCTGCCAGACATGCGGCGTCACATTGTGCTGTGACAGTTCACCCGGCAAGCACATGACCAAGCATTTCCATCACACCGGCCACCCCGTGGCGTCATCGGCAGAGTCCGGTGAGAAGTGGCTTTGGTGCTACGAGGATGAGTCGTTCGTAGAATTTGAATGATCCGCCGGGTAATGAGTGAATGAGTGAATGAGTGAATTAATTTTGGATGACCGAATGATTTTGAATGAGCGCCGGCGCCGGAGCGAAGATTGAATTTTAGATGCTGAGCAAGCTTTTTTTGGCCGTAAGGCTTGTGCCAATTATTGTTGATTGCAAAATCTATAATTGACATAATGACGATCATTCAGTCATTCAGTCATTCAGCCATTCAGTCATTCAGTCATTCACTCATTCAGTCACTCATTCACTCATTCAAAATTCATTTCATTTGATTTTCGTAACTTTATCGCATGGCGAAATCTGCGACGATCGAACAGTTTTACAAGGACACTTCCATGCTGATCCCCGAACCGCTTCAGAAGGAGGTGGGTCATTTCAATATTTTCAGGACGGACGAACTTTACCGGACGTTTGCGAAGAACCGCGCAATGCCCTATAATCGCCGGGCCTACTATAAAATCAGTCTGATCATCGGCCGCAACCGTGCCGAATATGCCGACAAGGTGATTGATATCGAGCATAATGCATTGCTTTTTGCTACCCCGCTCATTCCCTACAACTATGTGCCGCAGGATGACAATCAGGCCGGTTTTTTCTGCATTTTTTCCGAGGATTTCCTGACCCAGGACAATAGTGGCGTGCGGCTGAGGGAACTGCCGGTGTTCAGGCCGGGAGGCAATCCTATCTTTTTTCTGACCGACGAGCAGATCGAAGATATCAGGTATATTTTCAAAAAGATGTTCCGGGAGATCGAATCTGACTATGCTTATAAGTACGATTTGCTGCGGAACTATGTGATCGAGCTGATCCATTTTGGTCAGAAATTGCAGCCTGCCACCTCTTTGTTTACCGAAACCAATGCCTACAAAAGGGTCTCATCGCTTTTTGTGGAGCTGCTGGAACGTCAGTTTCCGGTGGAGCCGCCGCACCAGAAGCTGAATTTGCGTTCGGCCAGAGATTATGCAGATCAGCTTTCTATTCATGTCAATTACCTGAACAAGGTTTTGAAAGAGATAACAGGAAAAACGACCACCGAGCTCATCACCGAGCGCATTATTAAAGAATCCAAAATCCTTTTGAAACACACCGACTGGAACGTGTCGGAGATCGCTTACAGTCTGGGTTTTGAAGAGCCGTCGCATTTCAATAATCTTTTCAAAAAGCATACAGCCCTGAGTCCTCGCGCATTCCGCGCCTGAGATTTGAAATTCGTAAGTTCTGGTTTGAAACCCGCAAACCCGCCCATCGGCCGCCAGGTACCTTTGTTCCATCAATTTTAAACAGCAAAAAAGATGGAATCAGTAAGTAAAATAGCATTGGTGACCGGCGGCAGTCGTGGCTTGGGTAAGAACATGGCGATGAGGTTGGCCGAAAAAGGTAACGATGTGGTGATCGTATACCGCAGCAAAGCACAGGAAGCTGCCGAAGTAGTGGCGGCCATAGAGGCCTTCGGGCAGAAGGCGGCGGCAATTCAGCTCGATACTTCGGACGTAAAGGCATTCGACCCATTTTTTGACCGGCTATCCGGCATATTACAGGAAAAATGGGGCCGTAGTTCTTTCGATTTTTTGATCAATAACGCTGGCATCAGCCGTCCTTCGACATTTCCTCAAACGAGTGAAGAAGATTTTGACGACCTGATGAACGTGCATTTTAAGGGGGTTTATTTTTTGTCCCAAAAAGCATTGCCGCTGCTCGCGGACGGCGGCCGGATCATCAACCTCTCCACCGGTCTGGCCCGCTTCTCATCGCCAGGTTACGCGGCCTACGCGTCGATGAAAGGTGCTATCGATACATTGACGCGCTACATGGCGAAAGAGCTCGGAGGCAGGGGCATCACTGTTAATGCGCTGGCGCCAGGTGCGATCTACACCGATTTCAACAGCGATTCATTTGACAACCATCCGGGCCTCACCGAATTCATCAGCAGTATCACGGCACTCGGACGTGTAGGCCAGCCCGACGATATCGGTGGCGTGGTCGCATTCCTGTGCTCGGAAGATGCCCGCTGGATCACCGGACAGCGTATCGAGGTTTCGGGCGGGATGTTTCTCTGACAAAGCAGTGTCCCGTCGGGACGGAATATCGTTCTACCGATCTTCCGCCCTGTACGGGACACTTCAATGCTTCAACCAGTCGGGTGTACTAGTTTTTGGCACCGGAAAGCTTCAAATGCACATCGATACCCGGCTTTATGGATGCGTCGTCCGGCAGGCCGGGTTCGGTGGCGTAGGTCATTCCCCACAAAGTACGGTCGATCTGTACTTTTCCCTCCATTTTGAAAGAATCGCCGCTGAGATCGATGCGGGCCGGGAATGTGACCGGATTACTTTTACCTAACATTGTTAAATGTCCTGCCACCTGGTAATTTGCGCCCGCGACCGCGCCATCTCCGCTACCCGAGAACGGTGTTACGCCCGTGATTTCAAAAGTCACATTCGGATGCAGCGCCATGTTGAAGAAATCGGGGCTTTGTAGGTGGTGAACCAGCTGATGCTTAACCTCTTCGGTGGGTAGGTTGAAGTTGATGATCGACGAAACCGGGATGGTAAAGGTGCCGCTTTTGACCTTGCCTTCTTCGGTGACAAAGCTGTTGCTCTTGACCCCGATCGACCCTTCGTTGAAATAGCCGGTTTTGAGATACCCCTTCCATTCGGCTACCGACGTGTCGTCCAGATGATACCGGGTAGTGGACACATCGTGATCCGTACAACTGGTAAATAGTGTGGCAAGTGCTAACAGTGTTAGAAATTGTTTTTTCATTTTGTGATTTGTTTTCATGGCTGTAATAATTTCATTGCAAAACTAGCTGCGAGGAATGGGTGATGGCCTACGCGCAACGGATCAAAAACTACGCGGGGAGGATTTGTAAGAGGAATTAGGCAGGATTTAAATTGCAAGCAATAATTGCTTTAATTTGTAGCCAGATTTCAGTCATTAATTCTACCTGGCAATGTCAGTAAGAGGACCTATTATTTCCATAGAGGACGATGCCGACGACCAGTTCTTAATCAAAAGCGTCGTTGAAGAGCTTCAAATACCCAACGAGCTATTGTTTTTCAGTAACGGCCTGGAAGCGCTGTTGTATCTGGAAACGACCCAGCAGCAGCCATTTGTGATCATCTGCGATATCAATATGCCGGTCATGAACGGTTTGGAACTGCGCGAGCGGATCGATCAGAATGAGTACCTGCGTAAAAAGTCGATTCCCTTCGTATTCCTGAGCACGGCGGATAACCCACTGGTGATCGAAACGGCCTACGACTCCACAATTCAGGGTTTTTTCAAAAAAGAAAACAGTTTCGAAGACTTCAAGAAGAGGATCAGGGTCATATACGACTACTGGGCATACTGCCTCCATCCCAACCAGTACACATAACCCAGGCTTTTAAGCCTGGGGCGGCCCGGGGCGCAGGCAGACCGAGGCCCCAGCAGCGACAGCAGACTGAGGCCCAGCAGCGACAGCAGGCCGAGGTCCCAGCAGCGACAGCAGACCGAGGCCCCAGCAGCGAAGTCAGACCTGCATCAGCCACAGGCAAAGGTAGCGCAGCGACGAAGCCCAAACCTGTACCGACCAGCGACGGACAGACCTGTATCGGCGCGGGCACAGCCCAGCGCCGTCGCCCGCAGAAGAAAACCGCACTCAATCAAGAGCAGGAAAAAAGAAGCCCAAGCAAGCAACCATGAAAAAAGTCCTGATCATTGACGACGAAGAAAAGTTAAGAGGCTTGATGGCCCGGGTCATCAAACTGGAAGGTTTCGAGGTGATCGAAGCGGGCGACATCAAAACGGCCTGGAAAAAGCTAGACCAGTCGGAGCCGGATGTCGTATTATGCGATGTTAAACTACCTGACGGTAATGGCGTCGAATTCCTGAAATTGCTGAAAGAAAAGTACCCGCTGCCGGAAGTCATCCTGCTCACGGCCTATGGCAACATCCCCGACGGCGTGCAAGCCATCAGAAACGGGGCATTCGATTACATTACCAAAGGCGACGACAACAACAAGATCATCCCGCTGTTGTACAAGGCCATCGAAAAGGCCGAGCTCAACCGCCGGGTCGTCAGCCTGGAAAAGCAGCTGGGGGAAAGGCGTTCGTTTGATACCATTATCGGCAAATCCAAAAGACTTCTGGCCAGTATCGACCTCGCGCGCCGTGTGGCACCGACGGATACGACGGTTTTGTTACTGGGAGAAACCGGGACGGGGAAGGAAATATTCGCCCAATCCATTCACCAGGCCAGTAGCCGTGCCAAAAAATCTTTTGTAGCGATCAACTGCTCCGCATTTGGGAAAGAATTGCTGGAAAGCGAAATGTTTGGACACAAGGCGGGTGCGTTCACCGGTGCGGTGCGCGACAAAAAAGGGCTTTTTGAAGAGGCCGGCAACGGTACGATTTTCCTGGACGAGATCGGTGAGCTGGCCCCCGAGTTACAAGCTAAATTACTGCGTGTGCTGGAATCCGGTGAGTTTATCAAGATCGGCGACACACATCCTACCCGGGTGAATGTGCGGGTGATCGCAGCCACCCACCGGGATTTGCCCAAACTGATCGAAACCGGCGAATTCAGAAGCGACCTTTTTTACCGTTTGTCGGTTTTTCAGATCACATTACCCGCACTGCGGGAGCGCACTTCAGACATCGAATCGTTGGCGGGCAGTTTTGCGGCAGAATTTGCATTGAAAGCCAATAAGAAGATCACTTCCCTTTCGCCGGATTTCGTGGCGGCATTGGAAAAGAATCCATGGCACGGGAATATCCGCGAGCTGAAAAATGTCATCGAGCGCAGCGTGATCCTCACCGACGGCCCGGTGCTCGACGTCGGGAGCCTGCCCTTCGAAATGCAGCATCCGAGGCAGGAGAGCGGCAAAAATATGTCTGCATTCTCGCTTGCCAGCGCAGAAAAGCTGCATTTGCAAAAAGTCCTGAACTACACCAACGGAAACAAAGCCGAAGCCGCCAGGTTACTGGAAATTGGTATTGCAACGCTCTACCGCAAAATCGAAGAATACAAATTATAAAAACGACTGCCCAATCCAGCCGGTGGAGCACCCGCATATCCGCGCAAGTATTTCCATTCTGATAAACGAGCCTATCAAAATGATAGGCTTTTTTCATGCCCAAAACCGCCGAAGGAAAGCAACTCGCAGAAACACAATCAATTGCCCCGGACTTCAGTCCGGGGGCACAGAAGTGGCTGGTATGCAGCAATTGAATATTAACAAAAAGCTGTAAACAATGACAACAATCCTTCTTCTGGCAGCCGGCGCATTGAGCTTCGCGCTTTTTTACAAAACCGTTCACTATTTCGAAAAGATCTGAAATCATGCTTCCGCTATTCATCGTCTCGATACTGGTCTTCGTGTACATGTGCTATGTGCTCGTAAAGCCCGAAAAATTTTAAACCTGTATTCCAATGAACACTGAATTATTTGGCATTATCGCATTGTTTATCGCGACGGTCGCATTGGCGGTACCGTTCGGTACATACATCGCGAAAGTATATGGAGGGGAAAAAACGTTCCTCGACCCGCTTTTCAACCCGCTTGAAAAAGGGTTTTTCCGTCTGAGCGGCATCAGGCCGAACGTCGAAATGAACTGGAAACAGCATTTGGCCGCCTTGCTGACGATCAATATGGTGTGGTTCTTTCTCGGGATGTTCGTCCTCATGAACCAGGGCTGGCTTCCGCTCAACCCCGACGGTAACCCGTCGCAATCTGCCGAGCTGGCCTTCAATACGACCATTTCGTTTGTCGTCAACTGTAACCTGCAGCATTATTCGGGCGAAAGCGGCATGAGTTATCTGGGACAATTGTTTCTGATGTTCCTGCAATTCGTGAGCGCAGGAACGGGGATGGCCGCGGCCGCGGTGGTGATCATTGCATTGAAGGAAAGGACAACCGACAAGCTGGGCAACTTTTATGACCTGATGGTGAAATCATGCACGCGGATACTGCTGCCAGTGTCGTTTGTAATTGCCCTGATTTTACTGGCAAACGGCACGCCGATGACTTTTGATGGGAAGGACACGATGATATCCATGCAGGGAGATACCGTGCAGGTTTCAACCGGCCCGGTGGCCGCATTCGTGCCGATCAAGCATGTGGGTACCAACGGCGGCGGTTTTTTCGGGGCCAACTCGGCGCACCCGCTCGAAAACCCCAACTATGCCACCAACATGACCGAAATGTTTGCGCAGATGATCATCCCGCTGGCCATGATCTTTGCGCTTGGGTATTATGTCAAACGGAAACGGCTTTCGTGGATGATTTTTGGTGTGATGACGCTGGGCTTTCTGATGCTCACGATCCCCACCATCATCACCGAACTGAACGGTAATCCGAAGATCGCGCAGCTGGGCATCGACATGTCTTCCGGCGCTATGGAGGGCAAGGAGACCCGGTTTGGAACGGCGGCCTCCGCATTCTGGAGTATAGCCACCACCGTTATATCAACCGGCTCGATTAACTCCATGCATGACAGCTTCATGCCGGTCTCCGGGCTCACCCAAATGCTGTCGATGATGACCAATGCATTCTACGGCGGTGCGGGTGCCGGTATCCTTAATTTTTACATATTTATCATTCTGGCCGTCTTCATCAGTGGCTTAATGGTGGGCCGTACGCCCGAGTTTATGGGTAAAAAAATAGAGGCACGCGAAATGAAGATTGCTATGATCGTGGCGCTGCTTCATCCGTTGCTGATCCTGGCGGCTACTGCGCTCGGCGTTTCGATGCCCGAACTGACCGCCGGCACATTGAATAATCCCGGTTTCCACGGATTCAGCGAGATGCTTTATGAATACACGTCTTCGGCTGCCAATAACGGGAGCGGTTTCGAGGGATTGGGCGACAATACGCCCTGGTGGAACATCAGTTGCGGCATCGTGCTCATCTTCTCACGCTTTATCCCGATCATCGGTCCGGTAGCCATCGCGGGTATCCTGGCCTCCAAAAAACACGTTCCGGAAAGCGCAGGCACACTGCAAACCGACACCGGCACATTCGGTATCATGGTTTTCGCCGTGATCGCGATCATTACCGCACTATCCTTCTTCCCCGCATTGACCCTCGGGCCGATCGCCGAATATTTTTCAATGCAATAATTAACTGAAATCAGAAATGAAAGCTCAAAATACATCCCTTTTTCAGGGAGATCTCGTACGGGAGGCGCTGGCGCAGTCCTTTGTGAAGCTGAATCCGAGAATCATGTTCCGTAACCCCGTGATGTTCACGGTCTGGATCGGTACGCTGGTCATGCTGATCGTCAATATCTGGGTAGTGATGGGTGAAAAAACACAGGGAAGCCTGGTTTATAATATGGTCATTTTCGCGATCCTTTTCCTGACCTTACTTTTTGCCAACTTCGCCGAAGCGATCGCCGAGGCACGGGGTAAAGCCCAGGCCAACAGCTTGCGGAAAACCCGGGAAGAAACACCTGCCAAATGGATCCAGGCGGTGGGCGAAATGTACGTGAATGAAATGAAGATCGTCCCCTCATCCCAGCTGCGGAAAGGACATATTTTCCTTTGTGAAACCGGCGACATTATCCCTACCGATGGTGAGATCATCGAAGGCCTTGCGACGATCGACGAAAGCGCGATCACCGGTGAATCGGCCCCGGTCATCCGGGAAGCAGGTGGCGATAAAAGTAGTGTCACAGGCGGCACAAAAGTGCTTTCCGACCGCATTAAAGTCAAAGTGACCACCGAGCCGGGGGAAAGCTTCCTCGATAAAATGATTGCCCTGGTAGAAGGAGCCAGTCGTCAGAAAACACCCAACGAAATCGCATTGACGATCCTGCTGGCGGGTTTCACACTGGTCTTCGTTATCGTGTGTATCACGTTAAAACCATTCGGCGACTTCGCCAATACGCCCATTACCATCGCCGCATTTATCTCGCTCTTCGTCTGCCTGATCCCCACCACGATCGGCGGGTTGCTGTCGGCCATCGGTATTGCCGGAATGGACCGTGCATTGCGGGCCAATGTGATCACCAAAAGTGGTAAAGCCGTGGAAACCGCGGGTGATATCGACACCCTGCTGCTTGATAAGACAGGTACCATCACCATCGGGAACAGGAAAGCGACCAACTTCTGGCCGGCCAAAGGCGTGGACAAAAGCTATTTCATCACCGCGGCGGCATTGAGCTCCGTGGCCGACGAAACGCCGGAAGGAAAATCGATTATTGAACTCGCCGACATTCACCCGGAGCAGTTGCGGGTCGAGAACCCCACATTCATTGAATTTACGGCCGAAACCCGCAGTTCAGGTGTCAACTACCTCGATACCCGCATTCGGAAGGGGGCCTCGGATGCGATCCGCAAGCTCAGTGAAAAAGCAGGCAACGCATTTCCAGAGGACATTGCCGGCAAGGTGAGGGACATTTCGAGTGCCGGCGGAACGCCGCTGGTCGTAGCTGAAAATGAGAAGGTAATCGGAGTGATCGAATTGCAGGACATTATTAAACCCGGCATTCAGGAACGTTTCGAACGGCTCCGTAAAATGGGTGTGAAAACGGTGATGGTAACCGGTGATAACCCGCTTACAGCAAAATACATAGCGGAAAAGGCGGGCGTCGACGATTATATCGCCGAAGCGAAACCGGAGGATAAGATGAATTACATTAAAGCCGAGCAGCAGAAAGGCAAACTGGTGGCGATGATGGGTGACGGGACCAATGACGCGCCCGCACTTGCGCAGGCGGACGTAGGCGTGGCGATGAACAGCGGGACACAGGCAGCCAAGGAAGCCGGTAACATGGTCGATCTGGACAACGACCCAACGAAGCTGATCGAGATCGTCGAAATCGGCAAGCAGCTGCTCATGACACGCGGAACGCTCACCACGTTCAGCATCGCCAACGACGTCGCCAAGTATTTCGCCATCGTACCGGCACTGTTCATCGCCTCCATTCCTGCATTGCAGGGCCTGAACGTCATGCGCTTGCACACGCCCGAAAGCGCGATCCTGTCGGCGATTATCTTCAATGCGGTGATTATCCCCTTGCTGATTCCGCTGGCATTGAAAGGTGTGGCCTACAAACCCATTGGAGCGAGCGCACTGCTGAGAAGGAACCTGCTGATCTACGGCCTGGGCGGCGTGCTGGTGCCGTTCGTGGGGATCAAAGCGATTGATTTGATCGTGAGTGTTTGGTTTTAAATAAAAGGGTTGACAATCCGTAATCTGTTTTCAATCAAAAGTCCGTTCTGCATGTCTTCGGAATACAAAATATCGCAATTCGCTTCGAGTGCTGATGCTACGATTTTTGCATCGAAAGGTTGTAAGCGATATCGGTTCATGAGCAAAAGTGCGGAATGGACTACTGCCGTATTTTCTGGAATAATGAGCGATGCAGCCGTAAGCCAATTGACAAACAATGTAGCCGATTCGCGATCCATTTTGTGTTTCCGGATGCAAACGTTGATACATTCAAAACTACTTGCGGACTGATGAAAGGAACTTCCCGCATGAGCGCCATAGCTGCAAGCCTCTTGTCAGTTTCATTAAGATCGATCAGATATAATGCGACGTTCGTGTCAATGAAAAAGTTATCGTTCATTGGCCTCATCGCGATCGAATTTAAAGCCGGAACGATCTATTTGAATGGTTTTAAAGAATTCAACCGCTTTTTCAGCAGCTTCTCTCTTGCTTGCCCTAAGTCCCTCGACGGATTCGCCAAGATCGAAGGCTATGATCTCGATATCCTTGTGAAGGTATTCGTCTGGCAGCCTGACATTCAGGTCCTCAGCATTTTCGGCGACAAAAACTTTCCTGTACATAGTGCGATTTCTTTTTCTCAAAAATAAAAATTTCAAAACCATGAAGCAACACATTCTCCCAGCGATCCGGTTGACGATCGTGACGCTGTTATTCTTCTCAGGCGTGTACACGCTGGTAATCCTGGGTATTGCTCAGGCCTTTCCTAACCGCGGCAAAGGTGAGGTGATCCAACAGAACGGGAAACGTTATTATGCCAATATCGGGCAGTCGTTTACCGATGATAAGTATTTCAATTCCCGACCTTCCGCCGTGGGTTATAATGCCGCCGGTAGCGGTGGCAGCAACAAGGGGCCTTCCAATGAAGAATACCTGGGCGTGGTGAAGGCCCGGATCGATACTTTCCTCGTGCATAACCCGGGCGTGAAAAAGGCGGACATTCCCGTGGAGCTCGTAACCGCGAGCGGTAGTGGTCTCGACCCCGACATTTCGGAAAAAGCAGCATTGGTGCAGGTAGAACGGATAGCGAAGGGTCGTAACCTGCCGGAGCAGAAGTTGCAACAGCTTGTGAAAGACCATATCAACGGACCATTGCTCGGCATGTTCGGGCCAGCGAAAATCAATGTGCTGAAACTGAATTTGGCGCTTGATCAACTGAAATAATCCCAACAGCGCCGCCCGTTTCCAGTGCCGTCGCAGCGGGCTGCGCTTCTTCTTACCGCGCGGCTATGATTGAACAGCTTGACCATTTTATGAAAACCTTGATTTTAAGTTCGCTTGCTATTGCTACCGTTTCACACGCTATTGCCCAGGATTCCACGCAAGCTGACACTGCGCCCGCCTCGCCGTTTGCCGTAAGCGCCTATGTGGAGTCCTACTATGTGCAGGATTTCCATAAAAATGACAACCATACCATGCCCGGTTTTATCTACAACCACAACCGGACCGGTGAGGTGAACCTGAACCTGGCGTTTCTGAAAGGAAGCTATACCGGCGACAGGGTCCGAGCCAATCTTGCACTCGCGGCAGGCACGTACATGAATGCGAACTATGCCGCTGAACCGGGCGTCCTGAGAAACATTTACGAGGCCAATGCGGGAGTCAAAATTTCCAGGAACCATAATCTGTGGCTCGACGCGGGCGTAATGCCGTCACACATCGGTTTCGAAAGTGCGATCGGGAAAGATAACTGGGCGCTGACCAGGAGCCTGGTAGCCGAAAATACGCCTTACTTCGAATCGGGAGTGAAGTTGGGCTATACGAGCGGTAATGAAAAATGGTACCTGTCGGCCATTTACCTCAATGGCTGGCAGCGTATCCAACGGACGGATGGGAACTCGACACCCGCATTCGGGACGCAGGTGACTTTCAAGCCGTCTCCATCGGTTACGCTTAATTACAGCACATTCATCGGCAGCGACAAGCCCGACAGTCTGCGGCAAATGCGCTACTATCATAACCTGTATGGGATTTTTCAGCTAACCGACCAATGGGGCCTTACCGCCGGATTCGACATCGGCAGTGAGCAGAAGGTCAAAGGCAGCAGTGCATTCAGTACCGTGTATGTACCGGTGATGATCGTTCGCTATTCACCGGGGCCGAGCGTCCATATCGCCGCCAGAGGGGAATATTATCATGATAAAAACGGCGTGATCATCGCTACCGGCACGGATCACGGTTTCAGGACCTACGGCGTTTCGCTCAATCTCGATTATCAGATCAGCCCGCAGGTCATGTGGCGCATTGAAGCCCGAAACCTGAACAGCCGCGACGCTATTTTTAACGGAAAAAATGACGACATGTCCAGGAACAAGACCTACGTGACCACGGCATTGACATTCGCATTAAACTGACAGGCGCTATGCCGGTGCCCGTGACGGCACACTTCCAAACTAACCCATATTGCCATGTTTACCCAGTTACAAATTATCGATCTCTTACGAAATGAACTTCCTCACCTGGCCGGAACGGATTGTGCGGCCCTATCTCCGCGTACTTTCGCTTCTATCCATTCATCGATCCATTATCTGTCGGATTGTACCAGGAACACCGTCGAGCACCGGCATTTCGGGCCGGCGCGTCAGTGCTTCGCGCTGGCGGAGCGCGTCTACCGGGAAGGCGACGCGATGGTGAGGCTCCTGATCGAGAATGTGTTTGTGTATGCCAATGTCTGGACCAGAGGTCGTCAGGTGTCGGCTTTGCCGGGCGAGATCATTCCCGATATTTTATATAAAATACATTTAAAACAATTGACTGACAGCCATTGCTGACCACCATGAAAAAGGATTCTGATCCGATTGATATTCACATCGCCGGAAGAGCCGACGAACAATTTGCCCGCTTGATCACCGACGAAATGGAACATTCCGCACTGCAAAGAGGATCGGGTATTTCCAAAAGATCGCCAGCCAGCATCGTGCAGAAAATGAGGGAGGGCCAGGCCGTTGTGGCAGTGACCGCAAGCGGCGTTTGGGTCGGTTTTTCCTACATTGAAGTATGGAGTGGCGGTGCCTTTGTGTCGAACTCGGGCCTGATCGTTTCGCCTGCATTCCGGCTCAAAGGCGTGGCAAAGGCGATTAAAAAGCAGATTTTTGAGTTGAGCCGGAGCAAATATCCCGAAGCAAAGCTATTCAGCATTACAACCGGCTCCGCGATCATGAAAATGAACTCCCTGCTGGGTTTTGAACCCGTTGCCTTTCACGAGCTGCCGCAAGAGCGGACCTTCTGGGATCATTGCGAAAGCTGCGTCAATCATTGCATTTTGAAGAGTAAGGAATTCAGGAACTGTCTGTGTACAGCCATGTTGTACACACCCCGACATGCCCGCAAACATCCTGAACATACCGCCGACATTAACCCATAAACCCTGAAAAGCATGGAGGCCAGCAATGCGGAACACTTTCTGGAACTGATCAGAAAATCGAGGAAAGGTAAATTCAAGATCTACATCGGGATGAGTGCGGGTGTTGGTAAAACGTATCGCATGTTACAGGAAGCGCATGCATTGCTGCGTACGGGGATCGATGTGAAGATCGGTTATATCGAAACGCATTTGCGCAAAGAAACGCACGATCTGCTGGAAGGTTTGCCGGTGATACCCAGGCGGAAACTGTTTTACAAAGGGAAGGAACTGGAAGAGCTGGATGTTCAGGCCGTGATCTCACTCCGCCCCGAGGTAGTGGTGGTGGATGAACTGGCGCATTCCAATATCGAAGGCAGCAAGAATGCAAAACGCTGGCAGGATGTGCTGGATATTCTCGATGCCGGGATCAATGTGATCTCGGCGGTGAATATCCAGCACATCGAAAGCCTGAACCAGGAAGTGCGCGAAATTACCGGCGTGGAAGTAGCGGAGCGCATCCCCGATAAAGTGCTCGGGATGGCGGATGAAGTCGTGAACATCGACCTTACCGCAGATGAGCTGATTACGCGTTTAAAAGAAGGTAAGATTTATCGGGAGGAAAAGATCCAGGCAGCATTGCAGAACTTTTTCAAACCCCAGCATATCCTCCAACTGCGCGAACTCGCTCTGAAAGAAGTAGCGTCGCAGGTCGAGCGGAAGGTGGAGAGTGAGATCCAGCCAGGCATGGTATTAAAGCACGAACGGTTTCTGGCGTGTATCAGCAGCAATGAAAAAACGGCGCGTAATGTCATCCGGAAAGTCGCCCGGCTTGCAAACTATTACCATAGCAGCTGGTTTTTGTTATATGTACAAACGCCGGCGGAATCGGCGAGCCGGATCGGGCTGGCCAAGCAGCGGCACCTGATCAATAACTTTAAGCTGGCTACCGAGCTTGGCGGTAATGTGATCAAAATGGAGAGCAGCAGCATTGCCAAAACCATTGTGGAAGTGGCCGAAAAGAACAAAATCACGACGATATGCATCGGAAAGCCTCATTTGAACCTCTTCAAAGTCATTCTGGCGACGAATGTGTTCAATGGACTTTTAAATAAAATGTCTTCTTCCGACATTGACCTCGTAATACTTTCCTGAAATGAAAATCAAAACCAAACTACGGCTGGGCATCGGACTGCTTTTCGCGATGATCACCGTGCTGGCGGTCGTCGGTATCCGGCAGGTAAGCCTGCTGTCGGCCGATTCCCGCAATATCATCGTAGCTAACCATAATTCCCTCGTGTACTCCCGGCAAATGCTCCGGGCGCTCGACGAGCTGGAAATCCACGCGGGAGCGCTCGACCTTTTCAAAAAGAACCTGGAAGCCCAGCAGCGGAACGTCACGGAGATCGGGGAAAAGGAGCTAACCGACCAGCTAACCCGTCATTATGAAAAGCTGCGAACCGACGTGCGCGATCAGCAGGTAATCGGCCAGATCCGAGGCGATGTGACCGAGATCATGAGCATCAACCTCGATGCCATCAGCCGCAAAAGTCAGGTCGCCAGCCAGACGGCCAAAAGTTCGATGGTCTGGATCGGGATAACGGGCACGTTGTGCTTCATCATCGCATTTACCTTGTTTGTGAACCTGCCGGGAAACATCGCGAATCCGATCCGCGAATTGACCGGGAGCATCCGGCAGATTGCCAATGAAAACTATACGGAGCGGGTGCATTTCGGCAGCCGCGACGAGTACGCGCAGCTGGCCCAGTCGTTCAACACCATGGCGGAGAAACTGGAAGAATACAACAGCAGCAACCTGGCCAAACTGATGATCGAGAAGAGGCGGGTGGAAACGCTCATCGATAATATGCACGACCCGGTGATCGGGCTGGACGAAAACCGGACGATCATTTTTGCCAACGAAGAAGCCCGCAATGTTACAGGGCTCAAAGCAGGGGAAATGGTCGGTCGGGATGCGGCGGAAGTAGCGTTGCACAACGACCTCGTCCGCTCGTTGGTAAGGGATATTTTTGAACCGCAAACCAAAGCGAATGACACGGTTTCGCCCATGAAGATCTACGCCGATGGGAAGGAAAGCTATTTTGAAAAGGAGTATGTCGATATTTCCATTGTCCCGACGGGCGAATCGACGAGCCGGTCGATCGGTCATGTGATCATTTTGCGGAATGTGACCCCTTACAAGGAGCTTGATTTTGCCAAAACCAATTTCATAGCCAACGTCTCGCACGAACTGAAAACCCCCATTTCCTCCATTAAAATTACATTGGACCTCCTGCGCAACGAGCGGGTAGGTGACACCAACGACGAGCAGCGCAGCCTCCTCGACAGCATACGCGAAGATGCCGACCGGCTGTTGAAGATTACCGGAGAACTGCTGAATATCACACAGGTCGAAAGCGGCAAGATCCAGCTGAATATTGCCGGAAGCTCGCCCCGGGAGATATTGCAGTACGCGGTTGCAGCTAATGAAACACAGGCGGAAAGTCGTGATATCCGGTTGTTGGTTGAAGAGAACGGGGTGGAAACCAGCGTGCTGGCGGATTCGGAAAAGACAGCCTGGGTGTTGACTAACCTCATTTCCAATGCGATACGCTATTCCTACGACCATTCAAGCATTCACATTGCATTGGAAGAAGACCGGGACGCAGTGCGGATCGCCGTCCGGGACAACGGGCAAGGCATTTCGCAGGAATATAAGGACAGGATTTTCGACCGGTATTTCCGTGTGCCAGGGTCCACCAAGGAAGGAACCGGCCTGGGCCTTGCCATCAGTCGCGAGTTCATCGAAGCCCAGGATGGCACACTTACGGTGGAAAGCGAGCTGGGCGCGGGAAGTACCTTTACGATCGGGTTGAAGAAGAGTAGCTGATGTCGGACGCACGATCTGGCAGTAATGCAGCATGGCGGTATAGGATTACTTTGAATGTAATTCTGTTTGTGTAAAAGTATTGTAATCAGTGTTTTATGTCTATTTCCTTTTGATTTTTCAACCGGGCCGATCGCATAACGGATGTACAGCCTGTTGCGAGGGATGCTTATCATCGGACATTCAATTCGAGTGTCACATTTTAACCCATCCCGAAGCTTATGGAAAACCTGTCCCATTCCTTTTTACCCCGCATGAACGGTTTGTTACCCCGCAGCCGGAAGACTTTCATCACATTATGCATTCTGGCATTGCTGCATCAGATCGCGTTCGCTCAAAACCCGTTTAAGTTTAGTTACCAGGGCGTGGCCCGGGACGGAAATGGGAAGCTGGTTGGTACCGCGACCGTTTCGGTGAGGGTCAGTATCCATGAAGATTCGCCTGCCGGGCCGGTTATTTATCAGCAAACCAATTCACCCCAAACCAATGCAACCGGCGTTTTTAACCTGATCGTTGGTACCAATGCATTCCTGAACATCGAATGGGGATCGAAGGACTATTTTATTCAGACCGAGATCGACCCCGACGGTGGTGCTGACAGCTTTACCGACATGGGTACGACGCCATTACTCAGCGTGCCGTATTCGCTTATCTCTAAACAATGGGTGAACAATTATCCCATAGTCCAGAAAGGCACCGTGGGATCTGGCCCAAGCCTTTCCAATGTACAGGCGGGAGCAAATTTGATCTGGTACCCCAAAAAAGGTGCATTCCGTGCGGGGGCGCTGGATATGAACGGTGTGGCCTATTGGGATCATAATGGTATTGGGGTCAATTCTTTTGCGACGGGTTTCAATACCAAAGCCTCAGGGGAAGGCTCGATTGCGATGGGGAAATTTTCATTTGCATCCGGTCTCAATTCGGTGGCAATCGGATCCAATCTTTTTGCGAACAGCGAAGATGCCGTAGTTATCGGACGCGGAGCTATCGCCGACGGGAAAGGAGCCACTGCGATAGGCTATGAGGTCAAATCGCCCGGAGAGCGTTCATTGGCTATGGGCTCGGACGGTGCCATGGCGCCGGGTCCCCACGCTGTATCAATAGGAGCGGGCACGGTTGCCAGAGCTTTTGGAAGTGTTGCTCTCGGCTCATTTAATAACAAACAGGATCCGATCGGATTGAACCCATCATTCGATCCGTTGAGCAGATTGTTCCAGATCGGAAACGGATTCAGCGATGAAAGCCGCTCTAATGCCATGACGGTTTTGCGAAATGGTAACATTGGTATTGGAAGTAATGTATTGGATCCGGCCTATCTCATGGACATTGGGAACCGGATCCGTCTTCGGTATAATGGTAATGAGACCTCGGGTATTTGGTTCAGCAACAAGGATAATAATCCTGATAAGAATATGTTTATTGGCAGGCACGACTACTACGCGGATTGCATAGGCGTTTACAGCCAGCAATACCAGAAGTGGGGGCTTTTGTTGTATAATTCTGGAAATGCGGTTTTGTATGGCGATATGCATGCGGAGGGAGATTTGTATGTCATGCAAACGGGTATTTTCTATCAGGATATCAGCCTGAAAGGTAAAATCAAACAGTCTTCTGACCGGCGTTTAAAAACGAATATTGTCCCATTGTCAAGCAGCTTGGCGAAATTATCAGATCTGAGTGGCTACAATTATCTCTGGAAGGACAAAGCAAAAGACCAAACCCTGCAAACCGGGGTAATAGCCCAAGAAGTGGAAGCACTTTTTCCGGAACTTGTTTCCACAGATAAAGATGGGATGAAGTCGGTGAACTATGTCGGGCTGATCCCGCATTTGATCGAGGCGGTGAAAGAGCTGAACAGAAAAGATGAAGCAGTCACCCGCCTGGAAAAAGAAATGGAGGAGATGAAGAAGATGATAGCGGGATTAAAGGACGTGGGAGGTAATCCCGAATACGCCGCCAGAGCCGGTAAATGACTACAACAATGCAGCCTCGTTCTCGCGAGGCTGCATTGTTTAGAATTACTCCACCACCCGCACACCCACATACGAAGACGCGTCACCCGAGAGATACACCCGGTGCGTAGCTTTCTGAAAATCAGTCTCAGTGGCCTTGTAGATATTTACAAACTTCTGCGGATTGCGATCTACCAGCGGGAACCAGGAGCTCTGAACCTGCACCATAATCTTATGCCCCTTTTTGAAACGATGGGCCGCGTCCTGCATATCGAATTTTACATTTTCGACTTTGCCGGGCGTCATGGGTTCGGGGTTCGAGAAGCTTTTACGGAATTTGGAGCGCATTACTTCGCCGCGGATCAGGAGCTGGAAGCCGCCCATTTTCATGTTGGGATTAATGGGGCTGTCGTTAGGCGCGTCACCCGGGTACACGTCGATCAGTTTGACGACAAAATCGGCATCGGTGCCGGTCGTCGACACAAAGAGGTTGGCAAAGACATTGCCCGAAATCGTTACATCCTCTTTCAATACTTCCGATTCGTAAACCAGCACATCGGGGCGGGTGGCCGCAAAACGCTGATCTTCGTACATATAATCACTGCCCCGGACAATGCGGATCTCGGACGTGTAAGGCACCGGTTTGTCGGGGTCGCTGAGGTATTCGTGGAAGGAAGGTTTTGTACCTGCCTGCATGGTCGTCATGGTCGGAGAGAAAGAAAGTGTGCCGTCCGGATGGAGATACAGCTTTTTCTCGACTGTGTTTTTAGGCGGCCACTGGTCGTATTTCCGCCATTCGTTTGAACCGGTCTCAAAAATATAGGCTTTCGGCAGGTTTGGATCCGCGCCGTCTTTGAGATAATGGTTAAAAACAGGCAGTTCAATATCCTTCTGGTAAAAAGCGCTGGTTTTCGACCCAAACCGGATATTACCCAGCGACTCCCCCGTACCGCGTGCCCACCCGCCATGGATCCACGGCCCCATTACCAGCAGGTTGGGCGACTTCGGGCCATTGCTTTCAATGCCCTGGTAGGTTTTCAGCGGCCCGTAAAGGTCTTCCTGATCAAACCAGCCGCCGACCACCATGACCGCCGGTTTGATGTTTTTTAAATGAGGCACCGGCGTTCTTGCCTTCCAGAAGTCGTTATAGGTCTCATTCTCCATCATCTGATTCCAGATGCGGTTCTGACCTTTCAGAATCTGTTCATTGAAGTTTTTCAAAGGGCCCATTTTCTTGTAAAACGCGTAGGAATCCGGTGTGCCGTAGGCCGAAAACTGAGGTGCTCCCCTGGGTGTCGGCGTGGGACGCGGTGAGCCGTATGAGGAGAGGAATGCGAAGGTGCCCATCAGGAAGAAGGCCCCGTTATGGTGCCGGTCGTCACCCATGAACCAGTCGGTGACCGGAGCCTGCGGTGATGCTATTTTCAATGCGGGATGCGCTTCTACGGCCGTCATGGTGGTGTAGTAACCCGGTGCCGAAATGCCCCAGCTGCCTACTTTGCCATTGTTTCCTTTGATGTTTTTTAACAGCCACTCGATCGTATCAAAGGTGTCGGAGCTCTCGTCGATATCGGTTTTGGCTTTTTTTAGCGGTATAAAAGGCCGGCAAGCCTCGAAGTCGCCTTCCGACATGAATTTTCCTCTTACATCCTGGTAAACAATAATGTAGCCATCCCGCGCAAACAGCATGCTGGGCCCCAGCGAAGTTTTGTACAGATCTTCTCCATAAGGAGCGACGCTGTAAGGCGTGCGATTCAGGATAATGGGATAGGTTTTGGAAGCCGAAATGTCTTTTGGAATATAAATGGAGGTAAAAAGCTTCATCCCATCCCGCATCGGCACATGGCGCTCGATCTTGGTATAATGCTGCCGGACGTAGAGGGAATCTTCATTGGGTCTGAGTTGGGCGTGACCGCTTTGGATAAAGAGAAGGATTGATAAAACCGACCATAGGATTCTCTGTGCTGATGTGAGAAATTTCTGTCCATACGGGAAAGTGCGAAGTATAAAGGTCTTCAAGGCTGTATCAGGAGTTTGTTTATCCCAATTTAAGAATAAATGGGTTAGACCAGTTTACAGTGAAACGGAATAAACGCGGACCCGATGGGTAAGTGATTCCCGCGGTTTGGACATTCTTGTAAAAGTTTAATGGGATAGCGGATAATTTCAATCATTCGTCACGCAAACCTTCGAACGATATGAACAGGAATTATCTACTTTTTTATCTTTTTCTGGCGACCTCCTTTCGCCTTGCGGCCCAATCGGGTTCACTGGATGCAACCTTTGGCCAGGGAGGAAAAGTAACTACGAACGTCGGTAATGGTGAGACTTTTATGAACTCGGTGCTAATTCAGCCGGATGGTAAAATAGTGACTGTGGGATACACGGGACCGCAGGAGTATCAAGGCAAGTTTTGCCTCATCCGATACAATTCTGATGGGACTTTGGACAATACTTTTGGCGTAGACGGAGTCGTTGAAACCACCCTGGGAGGCACCGAGGATCTTGCTTTTTCTGCTGCTTTGCAGCCCGATGGGAAAATATTGGCTGCGGGGCGTACGTGGAAAGGTGACGGCGACTTCGATTTTGCGCTCGTCAGGTATACGGCAGAGGGTTTACGTGATCTCACGTTTGGCCAAAGCGGCATCGTGACAACCAATTTTGGGGACGGAGATGGCGATGGTTACGGAGATGACGACCGTGCAAGTAAGGTTGTGTTGCAGCCTGACGGTAAAATAATGCTTGCCGGTGCTACTGCTGGCCCTGGCACCGCCTGGATTCCCGATATGGCATTTGCCAGATATTTGCCCGATGGCCAATTGGATGGAAGCTTCGGTCAAAATGGGAAAGTCATTATACATATTGATGAACCCGGTTTGCAGTTAGCTCAGTACGTTAATTCTATGACACTGCAGCCGGATGGGAAAGTGTTGGCGTCCGGATTCACGGAGGTTCTGGATCAAACCACACAGGCGATCAACCGGAACTTTGTTGCAGTCCGGTTAGATGCAAATGGCAATCTTGATAACAATTTTGGCATTGGAGGAATAGTATTGCCCTCAATAGGGCGCGATGATGTGGCTAGTTCTATTCAGGTACAATCCGACGGTAAAATTCTGATATTCGGAAGATCATCGCCCACGGATGAAGGGTTTAATGACTTTGCATTAGTGAGGTATCATGCTAACGGTACTCCGGATGCTGCTTTTGGCAATCAGGGGATCGTACTGACAGCATTTGACAATACCTATGACTTCGGATTGGATATGGTTATCCAGAAAGACGGAAAGATTTTGACTTCGGGCTTCACCGTAATACAGAATGGAACTACGTGGGATTTTGCCATGGCACGGTTTAAGGCCGACGGTTCGATAGACATGGCATTTGGAAATAACGGGAAGGTAACGACGGATTTCAATAACAATTTGGACTGGGGCGCAGCCATGGCACTGGATTCAAAAGGGAGCATTGTAGCGGTTGGGCATACGATCACAAACACGCATACCAATGTAGCGCTGGCCAGATATGTCAATGACGCAGCCTTGCCCGTAAAACTATGCGCCTTCGAAGCCAGGCTGGAAGAAACTGAAATTCAGCTCGAATGGCAAACCGCAATGGAATCCAACAGTGATCATTTCGACGTGGAAAGGAGCCGGGACGGAAAGAAGTGGGTATCGATCGGATCGCTGGACGCGGCCGTTAATTCCGAAAAGCCGCAAGCCTATCATTTCACAGATTCCAAGCCCTTGGCAGGAGAGAATCTTTACAGGTTGAAAATGATTGATCTGGATGGTACATATGCTTATAGCGGCATTCAATCGGTGCGCTTTCAAACTGGCAACCCTAGCCGTGTTAACGTATACCCGAATCCGGTTACGGACAAATTACACCTGGTATTGAGCAAGGGAGAAGTTCTCAGGAGCGTAAAGTTCTACGACCTGAATGGTTTTTTGGTATTTCAATCAGAAGCAGGTTCGTCCGAAATTGATCTTCCCAATCTTAAAACAGGTCCTTACTGCCTGGTTCTGCAGATGGCCGACGGAACACGCCATAGCCAGCGCATTCTGGTACGCCGCTAGATATCCGATGCTTGTCGGTCCGATGCCCTGTTCGGTAGCCCACACGATCAGGAGGAACATTGCAATACTCCACCTCTTCAATAGCGGACACTTTCGTCCCTTTTCCCACCTAAACAATGAAAGAAATGAAACCCTTCTTCTTAGCTGGTCTTTTTAATCTGGTCGCTTTGCTGACCTGTGCGCAACCTGGTACTCTTGATGCCAGTTTTGGAAATGGTGGAAAAGTATTGACGAATGTAGATCAAACCAGAAACGTCACCAACTCCGTGTTGGTACAGCCGGATGGCAAAATTGTAGTGGTAGGATATTGCACACCAGTGGATTACAGCGGGTATTTTACGCTGGTTCGGTACAATGCGGATGGTTCTATTGACAATGATTTTGGATTAAATGGCATCGTAACAACGGTCATTAATGGAGACGAGGACATCGCTTTTTCCGGTGCATTGCAGGCAGATGGTAAGATCATCGCTGCTGGGTATACCTGGACAGGGACCGATTATGATTTTGCAATGGTGAGGTTCAATCCGGATGGAACGAGAGATCTTACATTTGGCACCAGCGGGATTGTGACCACGGATTTTAATGGAAATAATGATGAGGCCAACCAGGTTTTAATCCAGCCCGATGGACATATTTTCCTTGCAGGACATACCGGGAGTGGGCTCTTGGGAGCTGACATGGCTTTGGCAAAGTACCATTCAGATGGTACTCTGGATCAATTGTTTGGCGTTGATGGTTTCGTAACCATTCCTGTAAGTGAGTTCAATCTTTATGACGTGGCTAGGGCCATTACGCGACAACCGGATGGAAAACTGGTGATAGCAGGTTTTGCCGATGCATTTGATGCTGTGGATGCAAGTCTTATTAGCGTGCTCGTAGTTCTAAGGATTAATGATAACGGCGCTCTGGATCAAACTTTTGGGAATTTGGGAGTTGTGAAAATGGCTGTTGGTGCGGATGCCGTTGGGAGTTCTGTTGTTGTAAGCAATCAAGGCAAGATCATCGTTCTAGCAGAAACGAAAGCTGTAAAGTACGGCACTACGGATTTTACGATTCTAAGATTTAGCGAGTCGGGTATGTTGGACCCGACGTTTGGTACTAATGGAATGACGACGACGGCATTTGACAATTCCGATGACACCGGGCAGGCATTGATCTTGCAACCAGACCAGAAAATCCTAGCCGCTGGTTACACTGCAAAGAATAATGGCTCGACAGTGGACTTTGCACTCGCCCGCTTTAATTCGGATGGAATCCTGGACAACACTTTCGGTAATGGTGGAAAAGTAACCGTGGACTTTCAGGGCGGTTTCGATTTTGGGGCGGCAATCGCTTTGCAGAAGGACGGGAAGATCATTATGGCGGGCTCAGCCCGCGTCGGCAACGACTACGACTTCGGCCTGGTGCGCTTTGAGAACGATGTCGCTCTACCTGTGAAACTCATCCATTTTGCCGCCACCCGAGAGGAAAAGCAGGTTCATCTGGCATGGCAGACGTCGGAAGAATCGAACAGCGATTATTTTGAAATACAAAAAAGCACGGATGGTGTTAAATGGGAGTCTGTTGGGCATGTCGGTGCGGCCGGAACATCGGTGGCAGCAAAAGGATATCAGTTTATCGACACAAGTCCGCAGCCCGGCCAAAACTACTATCGCCTGAAAATGGTGGACCAGGACGAAACTTATGCGTTAAGCGCTATCAAAGTGGTTCGCTTTGATTCGAGCATTGAGAAAGACGAGGTCGCTGTGTATCCCAATCCTGTGACGAACAAACTGAATTTGTTACTAGGTAAGGGGCAGATGCCTCAGCGCGTGCAGCTTTATCAATTGAACGGTACATTGGTGTTTCAATCGGAATTACATTTATCTGAAATAGAACTTCCTAATCTTAAAGCCGGTCCTTACTGCCTAACGTTGCAAATGACGGACGGATCGGTCCATAGTCGGACAATCGTAGTCGACCATTAAGTGACATTGCGATGGTGTGACCAGGATTATTGTCGAAGCGTTTGTAATTTGTTTTCAGCTACTGTATATTGCATAGTACCTTGTAAAACAATTACAGCCATGAAAACCAAATTATTCTTATTTACAGTATGCGCGATCGCTACGTTCGCCTGGTCCTGCAACAATGGTGACCTCCATATCCGGGTGAAAGACGCGGATGATTACTACCGCTTTTCTGCCAAGTTCGATAAAGCGAAGTCGCCCCGAATCCACCGCTTCATCAACAGCCAGATTGCGCCCACGAGCATCGAGTCGGACCGGGATATCGATATTACCACGATACTCGATGACCAAACCAAATTTGAATGGGAGGCTTCGCCGGGGGAGATTATGATTTATCTCGACCGGCAGGAGAATAGCAAAGCTTCCTATGTACGCATCAAGCAAATGTGTGAAAAAATCAAGGACATTATCCAGGAAAAGCCCTTGAATGCCAAACATTAGCGTGAAAAGTGTTGCAATGCAAGTCTGTCACGTGGCCGAAAATCTTTATTTTTGGGATACTAACAGACTGGTTGCAAATGGATCTACGAACGATCAGCGATTTTTACCAAAAACACAGGCAGGTGATCCTTTACGGGATATCACTTGCCTTGTTGCTTTTTGTACTGAAATGGCTCGAACTGCGATTCCTGATCATCGGGCACATCATTGAAATTTACGTCGGGGCGATCGCACTGCTGTTTACAGGGCTAGGCATCTGGCTGGCCATGAAACTGACGACTCCCAAAATTGAAACGCGCATTGTCGAGCGGGAGGTGTTCGTAACTGCCGGCGAGGAATTCAGCGTCAATGAACCGGAAAGACTGCGGCTCGGGCTCAGCCATCGCGAGCTCGAAGTCCTCCAACTGATTTCAGAAGGGCTGAGCAATCAGGAAATTGCTTCGCGGCTGTTTGTGTCACTCAATACCATCAAAACGCATTCATCCAGAATATTCGAAAAACTGGAAGTGAGGAACCGGACGCAGTCGGTGGAGCGGGCGAGGAGGCTGAGGCTGATCCCCTGATCATACTTTGGCGTAAACGGGAGCAAGGCGCAAAATCACCCGAAAGTATGAACCGAAAATGCTTCCTATCCTTCAAATTCGCAGCATTATCAGCTATTAAAACAAAGAGAATATGAACAGGATCATCGTTGTATGCGGTCTCATTTCGGGAGCTGTCGTCTCCACCCTGATGCTATCGACCGTCGCAGTTTGTTACAATCAAGAGGATTTTGAAGGCAATATGGTGCTGGGTTATGCGGCGATGCTGCTTTCCTTTTCCATGATTTTTGCAGGCATTAAAAACTACCGCGACAAGCACAACCATGGGATTGTGTCGTTCGGGAAAGCATTCAAAATCGGCTTGTACATTACATTGGTGGCTTCTACGGTATATGTGGTGGTTTGGCTGATCGATTATTACCTGTTTATCCCCGATTTTATGGACAAATACACCGCGCACGTGCTCAGGCAGGTCAAGGCGGATGGCGCCACGCAGGTGGAGCTGGACAGGAAAGTCATAGAGATGGCGGAATACAAGGATTTGTATAAAAGCCCGCTGATGGTCATTCTTTTTACCTACGCGGAAATACTGCCGGTGGGTCTGGTGGTGACCCTGATTTCAGCATTGATCCTGAAAAGGCCGGGAACCCAGCCGACGGCAGCGTAATTCTTCGATAAAAAATTCGTATTCTAAGAAAGTATTATAAAATATTGGGAACTAATACTACGAAAAGTAGGGTTTGCGGTTCAATGGATTTTCTGCTAAGTCATTGAGAATCTTTTTAATCAACCAAACCCTTCTTTTTGTGAAAAAACTCTACTTCCTGATGGCGGGATTATTGCCATTCGCCGCGAATGCGCAATGTCCTGCCGATCTTAACTTTACTACGCAGGCTTCGATCAATACTTTTCAGACTGATTATCCCACGTGCACGGTGGTGCCGGGTGACCTGACCATCGAAGGCGACGATATTTCCGACCTCACGCCTTTGAACACGCTGACGGGCGTCGAAGGCATTATTTCCATCCATTATAACAGCATCCTTACGAGCCTGAATGGATTGAATAACATCGTTCTGGCGGATTCGACGCTGGAAGTCCATGATAATCCGGTGCTGGGAAGCCTGGCCGGTCTGGAGGGTATTACTTCGGTGAATGGTGATTTAATTCTGGACAATAATGATTTGATTGAGGACCTCGCTGGTGTCAAAAACATTACTTCCGTGGCCGGTTCACTGGTGATCGGAGCCAGTGATGCATTGATTTCGATCAGTGATCTGACCGTCTCATCGGTAGGTGGTTCGGTACATATCGGATTCAATGAAAATTTACCCGCATTGACTGGTTTGCAGGCTATAACGAGTCTGACCGGTGATTTGGAAATTACCAATAATCTCACGATCAGGGATTTATCCGGACTGGAAGGGCTTGCGTCGATTGGGGGAGGTGTCTATATCGATTTTAATGATAGTCTGGAAACCCTCACGGGTTTGAATCAGCTGACGTCTATCGGTGACGAACTTTACCTTGATTATAACCTGATGCTGGCCAACCTGAATGGTTTGAACCAGCTCACATCCATCGGCGGCTACCTGACGATTTCTGAAACCGACAGTCTGACTGATCTGTCTGCGTTAAGCAACGTAACGGCAGTAGGGGGAGGGTTCAATCTGTTTTTCAACCTCGGTCTGAAGCAACTGACCGGGCTGCAAAATATAGTTTCTTTCGGAGAAGAGGTGACCATTATCCTAAATCCATTTTTGGAAAGTCTCGACGGCCTGAATGGCCTCACGACGGTCGGGGATTTGGGGTTACAAATCACGGGTAATTTTTCGTTGAAGAACGTTTCAGCATTGTCGGCGCTGACAGCCATTGACGGGGATCTCCTCGTGGTTTTTAACCCTTCTCTGCAGAGCCTTTCCGGTTTCGACAACCTTCAATCGCTGGGAACGTTCGGGACTTTGGTGATTGCAGGTAATGATTCGCTGACCGATCTGCAGGGGCTGGGAGCGCTGACCACCGTCGACCGGTTATTTATCGAAGAAAACTTTTTGCTTGAAGAATTGACCGGCATTGAAAACCTGGTGTCGGTAGCTGACTCTGCTTCGGTGTCCGGAAACTATCATCTTTTAAATCTCGACGGCCTGGCCGGATTACAGTCGATCGGCGGTGGGCTGCTGATCTGGGCGGATTCGTCACTGACGAGCCTCGCGGGGTTGAGCAGTCTGAATGCGATCGGAGGTACGGTTACGATTACCGATAGCCCGGAACTGGAAACCTGTGCGACCAGTGAAATTTGCGAAATACTGAAAACCAAACCCGTGGAGGCCGTGGCAATTTCCGGCAACAAAGCCGGCTGCGCCACGCGGGCGGAGGTGGATCTGGGGTGCGTTCAGCTACCCGTGCGTCTGATCAGCTTCTCAGCCCGGAAGGAGGGTGGAGCCGCATTACTCGAATGGGCGACCAGCCTGGAAACCAACAGTGATTTTTTCGAAATCCAGCACAGCAATGCCACAGGCAAAGCGTGGACCGTTATTGGCAAAATGGCGGCGCAGGGCGAAAGCACTCTCACGCATCGTTACACATTTGTACACGACAATCCATTGATGGGTAGTAACTTATACCGCCTCAAAATGGTCGATCAGGACGGCAGCTTCGCTTACAGCAGCATTCAGCATGTACGCTGGAATAATGTGGCCGAAATGGAGATCTTTCCCAATCCGGTGGTTTCGAGCCTCATATTAAGACCCAAAAACAGGACGATACGGCGAATTGAACTCTATAACACGGCAGGCGGCCGGGTAACATTCAAATCTACGATCACTCAGGCCGCGGCGACCGCTCCGGTGACAGTCGACACCGCCCATTTACCGGCTGGCCTGTATGTGGTGCGTATCGCATACGCCGACGGACAGGAGCAAACCGCGCGATTTGTCAAAAAATAGGCAATGCATTTAAAAGAAGTGTGGTTAATGGATCGCCAGTTTTTTAACCACGCTTCTGCCGTTTACATTGACTTTCAACAGGTAAATCCCGGTAGGTAACTCGCTGGGCAGGAATGTCGCAGGCGTATCGCTGATCGTCATTTTCCTGGTATCGCGTATTCTTCCCGAAACATCGGTAAGCGTCAGCTCTGCTGTCTGCCTGGCTTGCGTCGTGGTGCGGATCTGCATTTGGCTTGCCGATGAAGGGTTTGGAATAACCTCGATATCGAGCGCAATGTTCGGATCCGCGGAAAGGACCAGATCCGGGAGTGTTACACTGCTAATGGGCGTGTAGAGTAACCGCCCGTCCGCTGCCGTAGCCACAATGCGGTAATAATATTCCGTATTGACGGCCAAGCGTGGGCTTTCCGTATCTACCGAACTGTAATCCTTGTTCTGTTGCGAATTGGGTCCGCCAGGCACCCGCGCGATTTCTGTGAAATTCTTTGCGTCTGTCGACCGCTGGACCGCGAAATACGACAGTTCGTTTTCGGCACTTGTCGTCCAGGTTAGCGTGACCAGGTTTTTATCATCCTTAGCAGCCTTGAATGCGGCGAACTTCGCAGGGTCTGCTTTGGGAACCCTGACGTGGAATACGTCCTGAACGCAATTCTTATCGTCCTTCACCGTGTAATCGGTACTTTCGGCAGGCTGAACCGTGATCATTTTCGATGTTTGTCCCGTATTCCAGACATAATTACCTACAAAGGAAGCTTTCAATTCGACTGACGCATTGCGTGAGATATCGTGCGTGGTTTCCTTGTTCACTTCCTTTTCCATAGTGAACTTGTCGCGGATGGTACCGTCGGACGTGATCCATTTCATATCAAGCCGGTTGCCTTCCACCTCCATCATGAGTGCTCCACCGACCTCCGCATCGGAATAGTACATGGCCTTGTGTGGAAAATCGGCCTTCGGGCTGCCCAGATGTCCGCTCGAACCAGCCACGACATACACTGTGCCACGACTGTCGGGGGTAATTTTAATGTAAGGGCAGGAATTGTTGCTTCCGTCGTATTTCGCGGTCGACGCGTCTATCACGTGCTTCGAGGCGTCGAAGGTGTTGCTATACCCGTAATGCCCGTTCATAAGCCGTGACCGCTCGTACACGTGGCTGTGCCCGCATACAATCAGGTCGACGCCGTAGCGTTCGAGAATGCGGATGAAATTCTGACGTATCCCCGTCATTTCCGGGTCACCGTCTGATTCCCGTGAACCCTTGGAGTAGGGTGGATGATGCCAGTAAGCGACGACCCAGCCCTTGTTTTTGTTGGCGGCAAGATCCTTTTTGATCCATTGGACCTGTTTTCCAAGGGTGTCGTATAACCGGGTAGTATTATCCTCGCGGCCGTACGAATCCAGGGAGAGGAAATGGACGTTCCCGTAATCAAATGAGTAAAACGATTCCGTGCCCGACGCTTCTCCACCCGCTTCACCCTGTGTAGGCATGGTAAAAACGTCGTAGTAGGGCACCTTGTGATCGTTCTGCCTGGCTGGATTATCGTTGTCGTAGTCGTGGTTGCCGGGGGAAGGAAAGAGGGGGTTCTTTTTAAGGAAATTATCTTTGTATTTGGAGAAAAAGTGGGTCTGGTATTCAACGTCCTGCCCGAATGAATAGGCATTGTCGCCCAGCAGCAACCACGCATTCATGTACTCGTTACCCAGGTATTCGGTCAGTTTGTCGCGCACCGATTGCTGTATGACCGCGCTGGTGCCGCAATCGCCAAGGAACCCGAAACGGTACTTGCCAGGCTTGCCTGCGACGGCGGTTGTCTGAAAATAATTCTGGTCTCCTGCCTGCAAAACGTCTGTCTGCGAGCCGATTGAATAATAATAGCGGTTCTCGCTTTGAAGCCCGGTGACCTTCACCTCATGCTCGGTGGTGAGCGCATTATCGGTGACGGTTTGGCCGAGCGCCTGCGGGCTGGTGCCGATCTTGACTACGGAAGTTGCGGGCTTGTCTGTGCGCCAGCGGATTACAATGCTCGTAGGCGTTGCCGCTTGCAGATATGGCCCGCGCAGCAGCGTGCCCTGGCCGTAGGCGGCAGCTGCCGCGATGCATAGCAGGAAGGAAAGTAAATGTTGTTTCATAGACGGTCGGTGAGTGCATTTAAAAAGGCGATAATATCCGATTTCTCCTGATCGGTCAGATTGAGGGGCGATGAGGCCAGGGTTTGGTCAGGCACGTCGAGGCCCAGGCCGGCGCCTCCTCCTTTGTCATAAAATTCCATTACCTTTTCCAGACTTCCAAAATTCCCGTTATGCATATACGGGGCGGTTACAGCCGCATTGCGGACGGTCGGCGTCTTGAACGCCCCGCGGTAGTAAGGGGTTGGAAGGGTTTCGAAACGGCCCTGATCTGGATCCGGTACAGGTTTTAACAAATCGTCCGATGCCGTAGTGCCCAGTATCTCAAACTCTGTCTGGAAGTACAGTGGCGGGATCAGGCCGTTGAACAGGGGCGCAAAGTGGCAGGTGCCGCATTGCGCTTTGCCCATAAAAAGGTTGAAGCCGTTGATCTGATTGTCGGTCATCGCCGCTTTTTCACCTGCCATATAGCGGTCAAAATCCGACTTGAAAGGTTGCAACGTCCGCACGAAGGCCGCAATCGATCTGTAAATAATGGTATCGTTCAGGGATTTTCGGTTCGGAGATACTTTCCGGATAAGACGGCGGTAGGCCCGCTCCTTTGCCAGTTCACGGATCATTTCGGCTGGTCTGCCACCCATTTCGAGCGTGTCGTGAATGACGGTACGGATCTGATCTTCCAGCGTTTTGGCGCGTCCGTCCCAGAATTGGGTGTGTTGAAATACCCCATATAACAGCGAAGGTGCATTTCGCCTGACGGTCTGGCCCGGGTGAATGCCCGTGCTTTTGACAAGCCCGTCCGTGAAATACAGCGCCGGGTTGTGGCAGGACGCGCAACTACGCGTTCCATTGGCCGACAAGCGGGTTTCAAAGAAGAGTTTTTCGCCCAATTCCGCCAGAGCAGGCTTGCTGGTCATGGTTGTTCCAAAAGCCGTGGGAGTAAATGCATCGGGACTGAACAGGTTTTTGGCATTGTAATTTAAAACCTTCTTTGCATTGAGCCCCAAGCCCATCCGGGTGATCATCCGGCCGAGCTCCTCCTGTAACGGCAATGCATAACTTGTCAGGAAACGCAGCCGGTCGAAGTTGTCAAAATCCCTGCTTTTGGCAATATCGGCCTCACAGGAAGCGATGTATTTCCAGACAATGTCATCTTCTGAATGTTTTATATAAGGTTTCAAAACGGTATTTATCGCTTGTAATGAAACGAATGCCTCATCGAGCCCGCTTTTCAGTAGCGGAGCATCGAAACCCGTGATACTGAGCGTTATGATCCTGACGAGCTCGATCCGGACGCTTTCCAGTACCTGCGCGTCGGTGGCCTTGAAATTGAAAAGCAACGCAGGCATATCATCCGCTGCAACCTGTAATAACTCGCATTGTTGCAGCAATTCCGCTTTGTGAGCAACCGGGTCGTCGAACAAAAGTGACTCGATATACTGCAACCCGGCAGGTTCCATATATTCGAGATGGGGTTCCTCGATTTCATTTTTGGGGGGCCGGTTGTAGATCCGGGAGGAGGTAAAAAAGAAGTATTCGAGAAAATAGGCGATGCGTTTATAAGCCAGGCGCGAATCGCGGAGCGCCTGTTTGGCGCTGTCGATGCTATGGAGATCGGTGCTGTCCATTGCCTGGATAGCACCCTTCAACTCCATTACCTGCCCGGCGAATGCTTTGGCGTCGACCCGGAAGTGCCCGGTGCAGTTTTCGACGCCAATAGCACCCTGCCGCGAAGATGCAGCAAGCACTATGAATGCCAAACTCAATGCAAAGGCCTTCCACATGACAGGAACAGGGTTTTGGAAACTTCCGCAAGATACGAAACAGGATTAAAGTCGTGAATAAACCTTAAATTGCCGGGACTGACTTATTTTACGGTTCCATCCATGCACGGTTCATTTCCCCGGCTCGACATCGGCCCGCTTTCAGAATACCGCGAGGACCACATGATGGTTGCCCGGTTTTCGGATTATATCCACGAGCACCAGAGCCTGTTCTTTCCGCACCGCCACAGCTTTTACCATCTGGTACTTTTTACCGCGGGCAGCGGCCGTCATACCATTGATTTTCACCATTTCCAGGCCGCGCCTTACCAGATTTATTTCATGATTCCCGGGCAGGTACATTCGTGGGATTTTGAGGGGAAAATGGAAGGTTACGTCGTCAATTTTTCCGATTCATTTTTTAAATCCTTTCTGCTGCAACCGGAATACCTCGATTCGTTTTCCTTTTTTGATCAGGATAGCAGCAACAATGTGTTGATGCTCAGTGAAAATATTCGGGAAAGCATTTGCGGACTGTTTGAAGAGCTGCTGGTGCAGAATGCCCGCGCAACGGCCTGGCGCGATGATACCGTGCGGGTTTTACTGCTTCAGATCTTTCTGGCGATCGAGCAGAGCGATTCGGTAGACAGGAGAAAAAGTGCGGAAAAGGGGAAGAATGCAACGGTAAGGAATTTTATCCGCCTGATCGACAAGCATTACGACCGGCTGAGGTTACCGGGCCAGTACGCGGATATGTTGAATGTGACGCCCAATCATCTCAATGCGCTTTGCAAGGAAAACCTGGGCAGACAGGCCGGAGAACTCATCCGCAACCGGATCGTATTGGAGGCGAAAAGGCTTCTGATTAACCTGGACCTTACAGTCTCCGAGATCGCCTACAAGCTGAATTTCAACGATAATTCCTATTTCACGAAGTTCTTCCGGAAGGAAACCGGCCTGACGCCGGAAGACTTCCGGAAGAGTCTCGCGGGTTAAAAACTATGCGGACCGTTTCTCAGATGGAATAGGCTTGATGAACAAGGCCAGCCACGAACGACGCGCCAATCTGTAAAAAAGAGGCGTCAGAATGATCAGGATCGGGATAATGCTGATCAGGAAGTAGTCCAGGTATTGTTCGAAAAAATTCACGAAAATCAGAAAGTAGATCACCATGAATGCGACATAAAACGCATAGCTCATGTAGAGTGCACCCTGGTAAAACCCGGGCTCAGGAACCAGATCGGCTCCGCAGTGCGGGCAGTTCCGGTTCATTTTATCAAAATTGCGGAGGTTATATGCGCTTTTAGTGATGAAAAAGTCGCCTTCACCGCAGCGGGGGCATTTGTTGAATAGGACGCTATATAATTTACTGGGCTTTGCCATGATCGTGCTGTTTAGTCGCTTACAAAGGCTCGGGATGTCTGATCCTCTTGTACAAATTTCTTTATAAAAGCATTTAAAAAGAAGGACTGAAAACGCCTTTTGTGGTAGAAATCAACGATCGGCCGTGGAATGCTAGTGGAGCGCATTGATGAATATGGCCATTTCCAGCAGATTGAGGACGTGATCGACCTGGGAGTGGGTCATCGCGTGATGTGGCATGAAGGGCATCTGAGCGGTACCGGGATCCTGGACCACAACGGTACCATGCGCTTTTTTTACGGCCGTCAGGCCCGCCGTGCCGTCCTCATTGGCGCCCGACAACAGGATCGCCACCAGGCCCGCCCCGAATACTTCTGCTGCCGATTCGAATGTAACATCGATGCTTGGACGGCTGAAATTTACCTTTTCGGAATAGTCCAGGGAGAACGTACAATCCCGCTCGATCAGGAGATGATAGTCGGCAGGGGCGAGGTAGATCGTCCCCGGCTGAACAGGGTCTTTGTCCTCCACCTCCCGCGTAGGGTTGAGGGTTTTGGACGCCAGCAACCCGGTCAGGGATGAATCAGCGGAGTTGCGCCGGTGCAAAACCAGTCCGACCGGAAAGGGAAGGTCGCCGCGGAGTAGCGGAAGGAGTTTGAACAACACTTCCAGACTGCCTGCCGAGCCACCGATTACCAGGAAATCGCATGCATTCGCTACATGATTTTTTTCCATATTTTCTCCCGGTTAAGCTGCTTGAACTTGTTTTGTACGGCCGAAAATTTCAATGTTTCCTTGGTTCCCAATGCCAGGTATCCCAGTGTGCCCAGGCTTGCGTCGAACAATTTCAAAACCCTGTCTTGCAGGTCTTTATCAAAGTAAATAAGGACATTCCGGCAGAGTATCAGATCAAATTCATTGAACGAACTGTCGGACACCAGGTTGTGGGTCGAGATAATGATTTTCTCGGCGAGCTCGCTGTCGAATTTGGCCTGCCCGTACTGGGCCGTATAATAGGCCGAAAAATCGTTGGTTCCCCCGGATGTAATGTAGTTTTCCGAATACTGCTTCATCAGCGACAGCGGAAAAATGCCTTTCCGCACTTTCTCGAGAACGCTTGGGTTGAGATCTGTCGCGTACAGCAGAGATCTCCGGAGCAGGTTTGCCTCTTTAAGAAGAATGGCCATCGAATACACCTCCTCTCCCGTGGAACAACCCGCATGCCAGATCCGGATGAATGGCTTGGTCCCCAGTACCGGCAGAATGTCTTCACGAAGTGACTTGTAGAACGAAGGGTCGCGGAACATCTCGGTTACATTCACGGTGATCTCTTCCACAAAACGTTTGAGATAGGTGGGGTCAGTCCTGACGTGGTAACGCAATTCCGCAAAGCTGGGGAATTTGTCCAGCGAGCACAGCCGTACAATGCGGCGTTTCAGCGATGCCCTGGAATACCTGGTGAAGTCGTAGCCGTATAGATCGAACAGGTCGTTGAGTAAAAGATCGATATCTTCCTCGTCCATCATACGTTAAATGGCGTTAAGCAACTTCAATAGTTTTTCAACATCGATAGGCTTGGAAATGTAGTCGTCGGCCCCGGCCTGCAGGCATTTTTCCCGGTCGCCTACCATAGCCTGCGCTGTGACCGCAAATACGGGCGTGGCCTGTCTGCTTCCAATGTCTTTGATGAGTGGAATGGCTTCATATCCATCCATTTCGGGCATCATCATGTCGATCAGGACTGCGTCAACGGGTTCTTCCGTACGCAGGATATGCAGTGCTTCGGGGGCCCCGGAGCAGGCGATGCAGTCGAATCCCTTGGATTTCAGGGTCGCTTTGAGCGCGAAGATGTTCCGGGCATCGTCGTCGATAATCATGATTTTTTTCTTGTTCATGTAGAGGGTCAGGATTTTTCATAAAGCCACACCCGAAGCAGCGACATCAGCTGGTCGATATCGACGGGTTTGGTAATATAGTCAGAAGCGCCGGCATTGATGCATTTTTCCCGGTCGCCGGTCATCGCTTTGGCAGTGACGGCAATGACAGGCAGGTTGCGCCAGCGGGGATTTTCGCGGATGCGCCTGGCCGTTTCATATCCGTCCATTTGCGGCATCATCATGTCGAGCAGGACCACGTCCACATCCGGGGTGTCTTGCAGTTTTTGAAGTGCCTCTTTGCCGTCCAGGGCAGTGATCACATTCATTTTGTAATTTTCCAATGATTTGGAAAGAGAGAAAATGTTCCTGACGTCGTCATCGGCTATCAGCACGGTTTTATTGTTCAGGATTTCCCCAAGGCCTCCTAGCCTGCCTGGCTCGCCGTTCTGCCTGCCCGACTTTTTATTTTCTTCCACGACATGCAGGAAGAGAGAGACTTCATCGAGCATCCGCTGATAGGAATGGGCGGTTTTGACGATGATCGAATCGGCATATTGCTTGATCCGGAGCTCCTCGGTCATCGAAAGGCTCTTTCCGGTAAAGATGATGATCGGAACGTGTTCGAAGCCCGGGTTTTTCCTGGCCTCTTCGAGTATATCATAGGCTTTTTTGTCTGGAATACCCATGTCGAGGATCACGCAGTCGGCTTCGTTGGCGGTCAATGCGTGAATGCCTTCATCGATGTCACTTTTTAGTTCCGAATTGATGTCGAAGGTTCCCAGGTAGTAGGCCAATGCTTTGGCGTGCATGGAGTTGTCTTCTACGATCAGCACTTTCTTCGATTTTTTGCTGATCACATACTCGATTTTTTTAAATACCTCATCCATTCTCTCCACAGCAACGGGCTTGTCGATGAAGTCCACGGCACCTTTCATGAGACTTTCATTTTTCACCCGGTGCGACGACATGATATGGACCGGGATATGCCGGGTTTCGGGATCCTTTTTGAGTTGATCCATTACTTCCCACCCGCTGACCACCGGTAGCTGGATGTCGAGCAGAATGCCCATCGGTTTAAATGTTTTTGCCAATTCCAATCCTTCATCGCCGCGGACAGCTACAATGCCCTTGTAACCCTGCCGACGGGTGTAGTCCAGCAATGATTTGGCGAAAAAAGTGTCGTCTTCTACGATCAGGATCGCTTTTTCCCGCTCGCTGATGATAGCCCGGTCGTCGGGAATACTTTCAGGTATAATGGTACTGATGAATTGGTTTTCGGCCTTTTGGCTTTTCACCCCTGTTTCTTCGTGGTGGTTGCCGAAGATATTTCCGGTATCCGGCTCCGTCAGTCCGTACGACTGCCTTAGCGGAATGAACAGTGTGAACTCACTGCCCTGTCCAACGGCGCTGGAGAGCGTTATTTCTCCGCCCAGCAGCTTCGCCAGCTCCCGGCTGATGGAAAGCCCGAGCCCGGTACCGCCATACTTGCGTTTTGTAGAACCGTCGGCCTGCTGGAACGCCTCGAAAATATGGTGCTGTTTCTCGGGCGCTACGCCAATGCCTGTGTCCCGCACGGAAATGCAAAGCATTCTGTCGTTACCGTCTTGGAGCCGGATGGTGATGTCCACAGACCCTTCAGAAGTGAATTTCAATGCGTTGGAGACCAGGTTTTTCAGGATTTGCTCCATTCTCATTTTGTCCGTTTCAATGACCGGCGGAACGTCGCTTGCCACGTTGACGGAGAAACCGAGCCCTTTTTCGCGAGCCACCGGCGCGAAGAGCCCCTTCATGTCCTCGCTGATTTCTTTCACTGAAACCGTGACGTAGTCCAGGTCCATTTTGCCCGCCTCGATCTTGGACAGATCCAGGATCTCGTCGATCAGTCCCAGCAATCCGTTGCCCGATGACTGAATCACCGTCGCATACTCGATCTGTTCGGTGGTGAGGTTCTGCTCATCGTTTTCAGACAGCAGCCGGCTCAGCAACAGGATCGAGTTCAAAGGGGTGCGCAGTTCATGGGACATATTTGCCAGAAATTCCGATTTATAGCGGGTCGTAAGTTCAAGCTCTTCCGCCTTCTTGAGGATTTCGAGGTTCTTCTCTTCCAGCAGCCCGCTCCGCTCTTCCAGCTCTTCGTTGGTTTGTTGCAATTCTTCCTGCTGCACCCGTAGTTCTTCGTCCGAAGCCTGTAATTTCTGCGACTGGGCTTCCAGTTCCGCATTCAGGTTTTCGAGTTCATTATGCTGTGTCTGAAGCTCCTCCGCCTGGGCCTGTGTTTCTTCGAGGAAATTCTGAAGTTTTACATAGTCCAATGCCGAATTTATGCCGCTGGCAATGGTTTCCAGATTATCTTCCAGGAACTTCATCGTCAGGCCGTCCGGTGATTTGAGGAAACCCAGTTCGATGATCCCGATGCATTCGTAAGAATAGACGATCGGCAGGATTGCAATGGCGGCCGGAGTCGAGTCGCCCAGGCTCGATGTTACTTTCAGGTAATTTTCAGGGATATCGCGGACCAGCAGCGCTTTCTTGCTTTCAATCACTTGTCCGGCCAGTCCGTGGCCCGCAACCAGTTTTTCCGGGGCATTCTGGGCTGCGAAACTGCCTGTGAGACTAAAATGCCAGTTGTTGTTCAGAATGTAAATCGTACCCAGCTGCGCACCGGCGTAGCTGGTAAGGGTGTTGATGAGATTGGAAGACAGCTTTTTTAGAACCCGTTCACCGCGTATCGCGTCGTTGATCTGCACTTCTCCGGTCTGCAACCAGTTCTGAACGCTCAGCTCGTTGAAGGTCTGTTCCAGCGAACCGGTCATCTTGTTAAGCGCATAAGAGATCCGGCCGATTTCGTCGTCGCGCTCATCCCGGCTCCTGGCCGAGTAATCTCCGGAAGAAACCTGCTGGGTAACCTGTTCGATGTGACTGATGCGCTGCAGTGTATCTGTGTATTTTTCTTCATCGATCCGCTGCTGCGCGATCCGCTTATCCATATCGTTCTTGATACGCAGATAGGCCGAAATCGTGATCAGGATCGAGATCAATGCGGCGGCTACAAGGAGGATGGGCGTGTATTTGATGTAGATCTGCTGCTGTTCGAGGCGGGCGACGAGGATGTCGCTTTCTTCACTCTTGATCCGCTCGGTGGCAAGCCTGAGGTCATCCATAATTTTCTTGCCGCGTACCATTTCACGCAGGCGCGCGTCGGTGTCCCTCAGAAAATGCGGATCCTTTTTGGCCATATCGATGATGTTCTGCATTTGCCCGAACTTCGCCTCGTACAGCGCCTTTACTTCCCGCAGGTTCTTTTGCTGCTGCGGGTTGTCCGCAGTGAGCTCCACCAGGTTGTTGTGACTGGTGGTTGTTTTCTCGTAAGCGCCATTGTATGGATCCAGGAACTGAGGGTCGGAGGTTACCAGGAAGCCGCGTTGCCCGGTCTCGGCGTCCTTCATGTGAGACATGATGCTTTCCGCCTCGATCAGGACCTGGTTGGTATGGTTTACGAGCTCCGAGTTGTTAATGAGCTTCTGAGTACTGTAATAGGAAGCCAGCAAGCTGAAAAAAAGCAGCAGGATGGAGAATGAAAATACGATTTGTAACTGCTGGATGATAGAGTTGGAAACTTTCTTCATAAACGGCGGCGTACTAATTTTCAGTTTTGACAGGTGTTAAGGTACCTTCCTGAGCGATCGGCAGTACGAGCACAAACTCGGAGCCCTCGTTTTCAGTACTGCGGGCTGAGATCAGCCCATTATGTTTATCGATGATCTTCTTGGCGATGGCCAGTCCTATGCCTGTTCCTTCATATGTATTGAAATTGTTGAGGCGCTGGAAAATCACGAAAATACGGTCCAGGAACTTCTCATCGAACCCGATCCCGTTGTCGGCGATGATAATCCTGCAAAAGCTGCCTTCCGGGGATACCGGACCCGCGAGCTCCTTTTGTTCCGAGATCTCATACCTGATCCTGATCACCGAGGGGACTTCGGGCTTCGAAAATTTCAGCGCATTACTGATGAGGTTCTGGAAAACCTGACGGATCTGGCTGGGAATGGTTTCGATTACCGGTAATTTCTGTTTTTCGATGGTGGCTTTTTTCTCGCGGATGGTTTCGTCAAAGTCCGCCAGCAGCTCGTCTACCAGTGCATTGAGGTCGGTGGGCTGGAAATTTGCCGTTACCGAGAGCCGGGAGTAATCGAGCAGGTCGCTGATGAGGCGCGACATCCTGGCCGAAGAGCTGATCGACCGGTTGAGATAGGAGGTGGCCTCTGCGTTGCCCGTCAGGTATTTGTCTTTAATTAAATGGCTGAATGTCTGTATTTTACGTAATGGTTCTTTGAGGTCGTGCGATACCACCCATGCAAATTGCTGCAATTCGTGGTTTGTGGTTTCCAGCTCGGCGTTTTTATCGAGCAGTTCCCGTGTGCGCATCTCAACCTTGTGTTCCAGCACTTCATTAGCCATTTTTTGCTGATGAATGTCGGTAAAGGTACCGACCCACCGAACGATGACCCCGTTTTGCAATACCGGGATAATTTTCAGCAGAAAATATTTATATTCTGCTGTTTCAAGGTGTTTCAACCGGGCTTCGCAGGAAAATTCCAGGCCGTTGGCAAAATGATGCTGCCATTGCTCATACAGCGTGTCCTCGGGGTGCGTGCCCGGGAAAGTGTCTGCGTCGCCGGAATACTGGAACCAATGCTGGTTCACATATTCGACCTTACCGTTCGGACAGATGGTGAATGCGATCTGGGGAAGGGATTCGAGGATAAACCGCAGCTCTTGCATATGCGTGGCCAGTTCGTCCTGCGCGTTTTTCCTGGTTTCGATTTCGTTGCGCAGCGATTCCTGTATCGCTTTAAGTTCCTGTTGCTGTTCAAACAACCGATAGAAAGTTTTGACTTTCAACAGCAGGATGTCCGGATCCACGGGCTTGGTCAGGTAGTCGATTCCGCCCGAGGAGTAGCCTTTTGTAATAAATCTTTTCTCTTTATTAACCGCAGAAAGGAAAATGATAGGGGTGTCACGCGCCTTGCCGAAACCGGCAATGGCTTCCGCGACCTCGAATCCATCCATACCGGGCATCTGCACATCCAGAATGATCACCGAATAGGTGGTATTGAGTACTTTTTTCAACGCTTCCTCGCCCGATTCCGCCGTGTCGGTTTTAAAATGGTGCAATTCCAGGATTTTTTTCAGCGGTAAGATATTTTCCGGCCTGTCGTCGACAATGAGGATCATAGTTTCGGGTAAGATGGGCATTAACTCCTGAGAATGAGAGCACCAGGATATGTATACGTTGACTTTTAACACATCAAAAAAACGCAGTGTGTGTACAAGTGTTGCCGTGTGTGTTTTGCGCAATAGTACAAAAATTATGCCAGGAAGCTGTGGAATTGGCGTATTTCAAGAAAAAAGTGGGACTTGCCGACAGTGCCTTCAGAACTCCCTGATGAATAAGCGATTTTACCATAGTGCGGCCTTCTGCGGGAAAGACAATTAGTCCGTTTGGGCTGCGGAAAGCAAAATTTCCCGCTTCGGCTGGGGAAAATCTTCCCGGAACTGCGCCGGGCCGATTGGCATACTTTTGTAATAAAACGTCGCATCGATAACACGCCTCTCCATAAAACACGCTCGGTAGCGAAACAGGTAACGCGAGCTACCCGGGCATGGGCGTGTGTGTCTGTGAACCAAAAAAGCTGATATGAAAAAAATTGCCAATAAAAAACTAGTCGACGAATCCAAGCAGCGTAATATTCGCGTCTATCCCGGTGAACCGTACCCGCTAGGCGCCACCTGGGATGGGGAGGGAGTTAATTTTGCATTATATTCAGAAAGTGCCACAGGTGTGGAACTGTGCCTGTTCGAAAGCCCCGAGGCTACTTCGGAGCAGGTGAAAATTCAGATCCGCGAGGTGTCCCACCACGTGTGGCATGTGTACGTGCCGGGTCTGAAACCCGGGCAGCTCTACGGCTACCGTGTTCACGGGGCGTATGAGCCTATGGTCGGGTTACGTTTTAATCCGCACAAATTGCTCATCGACCCGTATGCGAAGGCCATTTCCGGGACAGTACAATGGCATGACGCACTTTTTGGCTACGTCATCGGGGATCCGCAGGAGGACCTCAGTTTCAGTGAACTGGACAGCGCTCCCTACATTCCGAAGTCGGTTGTCGTGGATCATCTTTTCGATTGGGAAGGGGTAACGGCGCCCGGCATTCCGTATCACGACACCATCATTTACGAGGCGCACGTGAAAGGGTTTACCTGTCTGCATCCGGATATACCCGAAGAGATCCGGGGTACGTATGCAGGAATGGCGCATCCTTCGAGTATTTCCTATCTTAAAAAACTGGGGATCAACGCAATCGAGCTGATGCCCGTTCACCATTTTATTTCCGACCGGCATTTGCAGGAAAAGGGCCTTAGCAATTACTGGGGCTATAACTCGATTGGTTTTCTGGCACCCGATGTACGGTACAGCAGTTCGGGTTCGCAGGGTGAGCAGGTCATCGAATTTAAGAACATGGTCAAGGAAATGCACAAAGCGGGCATAGAAGTGATCCTGGACGTAGTGTATAATCACACCGGTGAAGGTAACCAGATGGGCCCGACGCTTTCCTTTCGTGGCGTTGATAACATGGCTTATTACAGGCTTGTGGACGGCAGGTATTATATGGACTATACCGGAACAGGTAATACCTTGAATGCCAGGCTTCCCAGTGTACTGCGCCTCATTATGGACAGTCTGCGCTATTGGATTACCGAAATGCATGTGGATGGCTTTCGTTTCGACCTGGCCTCGACACTCGCCCGCGAACTCCACGAGGTCGATCGCCTGAGCGCCTTTTTCGACATCATTCACCAGGATCCGGTTATTTCGCAGGTCAAACTAATCGCTGAACCCTGGGATATCGGGTCCGATGGCTATCAGGTGGGCAAGTTCCCGATGGGCTGGGCCGAGTGGAATGGCCGTTACCGCGACTGCATGCGCGATTACTGGCGCGGGGCCAATAGTATGCTGGCCGAATTCGCGGAGCGCTTCACAGGCAGCTCAGATCTGTATAAAGGAGAGGACCGCAGGCCGACGGCTAGCATTAATTTCATCACTGCACATGACGGTTTTACCCTCAACGACCTGGTTTCGTATAACGATAAACGTAATGATGCGAACGGCGAGGATAATAACGATGGTGAGGGACACAACCGGTCGTGGAACTGCGGCGAGGAAGGCCCGACAGAAGATGAGGACATCCTCGAACTGCGCAACAGGCAAAAGCGCAATTTCCTAACGACGCTCTTCCTCTCGCAGGGCGTGCCGATGCTGGTTGCCGGCGACGAATGGGGGCGTTCGCAAGGCGGGAACAATAATGCCTACTGTCAGGACAATGAGATCTCCTGGCTGAACTGGGACAAGATGGATACGGAGCTGCTGGCATTTACGCAGAAGCTCATTGCGTTCTGCAAGGCACATCCCTCATTCCGCAGGAAACACTGGTTCCGCGGCTTGCCGATTAAAGGTATAGGCTTGGAAGATATTGCCTGGTTTCTGCCGGATGGCCAGGAAATGCCTGAGGAAAACTGGAACCACGACTTCGCCAAATCGCTCGGTATCTTCCTGAACGGTAAAGGGATCAGGCACATGGATCCCACGGGCGAGCCTATTTACGACGATAGTTTCTACATCATTTTCAATGCGCATTTTGAACCGGTTGAATATACATTGCCACCCGAAAAGTATGGCAAAGAGTGGCGTAAAGTGATCGATACCGCCGATGCCTGCGTGAGCGATGACGGGCAGGTGCTGAAACCCGGTGAGTCATTCACGGTCGACAGCCGTTCGGTGGTGGTTTTTAAACATACATTGGAAGCACAAAAGATATGAAATACGACGATCTGATGATCATGGAGCCAGGCGTCACGTTCGATACCGATGGGAACGCCCGTGTGCTGGTATGGGCCCCCAAAGCGAAAAAGGTCGGATTGGAGCTGCAATCTTCCGGTGAGCTCCTTGACCTGAATGCAGCGGAATACGGATACTGGCTACTCCATACGACGGCGTTGAGGCCAGGGGATCTTTACGCGATCCGGCTGGACGGCGGGGAGCCTTTGCCAGACCCTGCGACGCGGTACCAGCCGGAAGGTGTTCATGGCGCCTCGTGCGCATTCGACCCGCATTCCTTCACATGGACCGATGCCGATTGGCAGGGCATTCCCATAAAGAGCTACATAATTTACGAGCTGCATACAGGCACATTTACGCCGGAAGGAACTTTCGGCGGCATTGAACAAAAGCTAGATCATCTGGAACAGCTGGGCGTGAATGCCATCGAGATCATGCCGGTATCTCAGTTTGCCGGTGAACGCAACTGGGGTTATGACGGCGTTTTCCCATACAGTGTGCAGGCATCCTACGGCGGCCCCGCGGCATTGCAGCAACTGGTGAACGCCTGCCACCGGAGGGGCATTGCCGTGATCCTCGATATGGTTTATAATCACCTGGGACCGGAGGGAAATGTGCTCGGGCAGTTCGGGCATTATTTTACCGACAAATACCACACGCCCTGGGGCGACGCCATTAATTTTGACGATGCCTGGTCGGATGCGGTCCGGCAATACTTTGTGCAGAATGCATTGATGTGGTTCAGGGATTTTCACATCGACGCATTGCGACTGGATGCGGTGCATGCGATCAAGGATTTTAGCCCGGTGCATATTTTACAGGAAATTCATGTTAAAACCGACGCGCTGTCCCGCGAAACGGGTAAACCTTACCAGCTGATCGTGGAGATGGACCTGAATGATACGCGTTTTGTAAAGCCGGTTGCTGCGGGTGGGTACGGAATGGACGCGCAATGGATCGATGAATTCCATCATGCCTTACGCGTGAGCTCCGGCCAGGAAAAGAGCGGTTATTATGCTGATTTCGATCCCATTACCTCGCTGGCCAAGTCATTCAGGGATGCCTATGTGTTCGACGG
>CBFGMV010000063.1:0-50065 GCA_965649915.1 uncultured Dyadobacter sp. | reverse complement strand
TTGCCGGTCGGCAGTGGGACTGACCGCAAAATTACAGGTAACTGCCGTGCTCGGAGTACTGCCCGTTCCGGTTACACAAATGCGGTCCTGCCGCACGCTGGCACCAGGCAGCCCCTGGATCCGGACGGTGTTGTTACCCGCTGCCAACGTGACCGCGATCGTTTCCTCCCGGCTCACAATGTTCCAGCTGTAAGTCGATGGAAGGGCCAGCGACCCCACGACCACACTCCCATTCACCGATATGCTCACCAAAGGGCTACCCGACGCATAGTAACGTAATTTCAGCTGGTATACCCCCGCAGAACCTACCCCGTTCACCGCATAATCGACATAATGGTCGTAATTGTTCTTATCCCCTCTCGTTTTTCCCGCTGAGGCATTGGGATCACTCGTAGCAGGGCCGTTGCCATTCGAATCCTCCGATTCCAGGCATAGACTGAAAGCCTGGGTAGTTTGTGTCGTCTGCGTCACCGGCGGCTGGCAGTTCGACACGGTGATGGACGCTGTGGCGGTTTTGTTCGGACAGCCGCTGCGGGATGCCGTCACCGTGTAACTGAACGCACCATTGGTCGCCGGCGCATTCAGGTTCACCGACTGGCCCGACAGGTTAATGCCGTTCCCGGTCCATTGATAGCCCACTCCCGAACAATCCGCCCCCGTGCAGTTCGCGGCAAGGCTCATCGCTGCCGAACACGAAGGCGTACCGCTCGACGGACTGGCAGTAACATTGAAATCGCAGGCCGGAGGGGCTACTTCCCCAGGATGGATGGAAGCGATGTTCTGATCCATCCATGCCAGACGATTTGTAAGCCAGGTTTTCAAATAATCTCTTTCGGCTTCCAGTGTCCCCCCGACATAAGACGGAACATCGGTCCATATCTGTGTCGTCAGGATGGGCCATCTTTCGAAGTTCCGTTTGTAGGCGCCTGCCCCGTTCTGATGCAGGGAGGCAAATTGTGTGTCGATAAAAGCGGTTATATCTTCGGTTTTCCATACACCGGCGCGAAGCTGATGGTAACGGTCTACTACTTTTTGACGAAACTTCGCACATCTGAGCAACCTTTCCCAAAAGAATGGGACCGGGTATGTGGGATCTCCTTCCCCGCTGTACCGCCATCCCTGGTAATTCTGCGAATACCCATTAAGCGGGTTGGTCAGGAAGCCAAATGCCAGGCCAAAATCCCAGACAGGTCCCGCCCGGAGTTTGCCGTCGCGGTCCTTGGAAAAAAACGTGCTGAACCGGTATGCGTCGGCATTGCTCGACATTTCCTGGAACAGAATGTAATCGACGAACGAAGCCTCCACGATGTACTTATTATATCCATTTGCCGAATCGCAGACGGAGCTGCCGTGAACGGCGTCTTCAAATTGTGTGATATGATCGTGGATGTAGGCGAGCTGCTGTGCATTGATGTTCGTTCCTTTGGGATAGTCGACGCCCCAACCATACTTTTTCCCCGGTGTACCGCCGGGGCTGTCGTAGACCGTATGCCAGTTTTCGACGCCGTCTCCGCAGTTTTTGTCGATTTTGAGGACATATCCCCCGCTGATTTTGGGAAGGGCAACATCCGCAGTTTCCAGTTTTTTAATGTTGATCCTTCCGCTGTTGCGCTTCACTTTTTCCTGAAAAACATAAATGCCGTGATAGACCCCGTCCAATATCACCTCCACATATTTGGTCCTGGACGCATAGTCGCCGGCCAGGTTGGACATAAAAAAGGGCACCGTTTCGCGTAGAAAGGACTTATCGGTGTAGGAGGCATTGAGAACCCAGTCGGACTCGGCAGGAAAACCGAACAAGTCGTCGCTGATGTCACTAGCCGTATTCACCGAATCCCTTAGCTCGACCCCAAACGATTTTTTGGGAAAGCTCTGCGAGGTGCAACCCCGGAATTCGACCTTTGCCTTTCCTTTGAATTCATTAGGCGGATCCGTGCTGTGATTCACATTACCCGCATTATTGATGATCCCAAAATTAACTATAACCCCAGGCTCATCATTAATTGGTTCCGATATTGTATTAATAATAACAATAGGAAGATTGGAGGTAAATTCCTGTGCGTAACACGAATAAGACAGCACAATAAAGGCCGTGATTTGACAATAAACATTTTTCATAATTGACAGAGGATTGGGTCGTAGAATATATTAATTCAACGTGTTTTTATATTCGAACTATTTAGAGAAAAGAATCAAATAAGTTTATTAATTGACATTAAAATGAGCTATAACAATCCCTTTCAGGCAGCTAATAACGCCCGGATTAAAGTCAGTAAAATAAAGATAATCAGTTAATTATCACCAAAATAACGCGTTGAGAATGCGATTAGTAATAATAAAATAGGTTGAGAGAGAAATGCTTTTTAAAACTTATTAAGCTTTTAAATATATCACAATGAATGTCCGTATTGAAATGACGACAATCAATTGAATGCATGATTACAATCACCGATCCGTGTACCATACTGGCATTGCAATTCCTTTTATGTGGATAGTGTATTAAAACAATGCTAATAAATAGTTACCGGTTTTACAATCTCTTAAAAATTATTATTAAAGCACAAAAAAAACAGAACACCATCCTGGTATTCTGCCTGGTTCAATTCGATTATAAGTATTTATTCTTCCATCTGATACGCATATCTATATACGTACAAAAGCCACCATTTCAAGCCACACGCATCCGTACTCACCGCTATGCGAAGTACTTGTCGCTCCAAGCAAGGTCTCGGATCCCGATCCAGCTTCCGCAGCCCACAGCCGGACGGCCGAAACCACAACGGGCTGGCTGTGAAAGGGTGTCAGTAACCGGTTTAGAAATTCCCTGCATCCGCATGCTCGCGCGTTCCGGCCTGGTAATACATTTCCGCCAGCGATTTCTGATAACCTGCCACCAGTTCGGCGCGCTTGATGCGCATGTCGATCAGCTTCGATTCCCGGCTGTTGATCAGGAAGAGTGTGCTCTCCCCGAGGTCGAACTTCTGTAATTCACCCCGCAGCAGGATTTCCTGGTTGGCAATACTGCGCGTCTGGATCGCCAGCTGGGCCTGGTAGGCTTTCAAATCGTTGTAGGCATTCATGATGCTGGTGCGGATCAGCCGGCTTTCGTTCTGAACATCGAAATGCAGGTCCAACTGTTTTACTTTCAGCTCTTTCAACTTACCCCGCTCGGCCCGCAGAAAAAGCGGAAACGAGAAATCGATCCCTACCTTGTAATTGCCCCAGTTGAGATCGTAGTATTCGGGCACTTGGGAAGCGAAGTCGCGGCGGGTAGTAAGCAGCGAACCGCTGACATTCAGCTTAGGTTTGAGCCGTTCGCGCAGGTAGCTGCGCTCGATGTCCATTTGCAACCCCTTGTACCCCAGCATACGGAGCTTGGGATGCTGGGTGGTGGCCTGGGCGAGCAGCATTTCGAGTTGGGGCTCGCCTACCGCTATTCTGTCGCTGTCGGCCTCCATGGGCACGGCGGTTTCGGGCAGCTCTACGGGATCACCGGCGGAGCTCCATAGATGATTGGAAACGAGCAGTCCCTTGTTCCGGAAGTCGATCCGCAGCTTTTCGAGCTGAATTGAACGTTCCTGCACGGCAATGTAGGCTTCCACCGAATCGATACCCGGCTTGTCGCCGAGCAATGTCTGATTGCGGGTCGCTTCGTAACGGGTGGTGGCGAGATCGAGCCCGGTCTGCACAAACCGGTACTGCTGGTAGGCCATAAACCAGTTCCAATAGTCCTTCACGGCCTGAAACCACACTTTGTTGATCTCGCTTACACGGTCCGCTTCGGCATAGCTCACCATCACGCGGGCCTGTTTCAAGGTGTTGCGGCGGGCGTCGATGATCAGTCCCTGGCCTAGCGGCACACTGATCCCCACCCCTGTGAGCCCCGACAGCGGCGTGCGGGTTTCGGGATTGGTATAGGCGCCCACATTTCGGTCGTGGCCGATTTTCAGGTCGGCGCCGGCCAGGTACAAGGGCACTTTCAGTTCGCTCGTCCAGCGATTGTAATAGTTGATATTCCCAAAAACCTTGCGATCCAGGGAGGCTTTCAGCGACGGGTCAAAGTCGCCAAGCACCTGCATTACCTTCGCGCGCGCCTGCTCGCCGAGCAGGTCGGCCTGCTTTACCACGGGGTGATTGAAGAACACCAGCTCTTCGAGGTCACGGATCGAAAAGACACGGGCGGTGTCGGCATCCCGGGCCCAAGCCGGTTGAACGGAACCCCACGAGAACAGCCATATGCATAGTGCCAGTGTCGTTTTGGGTAATATATTCATTTTAAAAAATCACTTCGTTTTCGATTTACTTTGCCGCCGATTTCTCCGGCTCCTTTTCCAGGCTGGGTGGGAAGCCGTTGAGCATCCGCCATATCTCATACCAGAGCGGCACCGATCGAAGGATCACCCGTCCGTACACGCCCGATCCCTGCCGGAGCTGTACCGGCCATTCCTCATCATTTTCCGGCACGGGGTGCGTGGGCGTCACCAGCAGGCGGTATTTGCCGCCATTGCTGCTCACCATGTCGATCACCGACACCTTGCCGGCAAATGTGCCCACTGCCACCGATGGCCAGCCGGCAAACTGCACCGAAGGCCAGCCCTCGAACTGAAGGCGCACATCGCTGCTGTCGAGGATCAGCGGCACGTCCATCGCATTGACGTAGATCTCCGCCGCTACCAGCGGTTTGAGCGGTTGCAGCGTGGCAATGGATTCACCCTCCTTGATATTCTCCCCTATACCGGCTTTCAGCGTTTTGACTACAAAGCCATCTTGCGGTGCGCGTACCACGTACAGGCCGCGGCGGATATCGATGTTCGAAATCTCGTTGCGCAGCTTCGCGATGTCGCCTTGCGCGCTCACCCGGCTGGATAGCGCCGAGCTCATATCCGACTGCGCCTTGGCCACCGACTCCTGGTACTTGGCCTGGATATTGTCGAGATCGATGCGGGCATTTTGCAGCGACTGCCTGGAATTGTTCAGCTTGTTGACCTGGCTGGTCACCTTCGCATTGTCTTCCTGCAATTTCAGCCTGCGGCTTTCAATGTCGGTGAGCGAAAACAGCCCGTTTTTGTAGCCAGCCTCGTAACGTTCCAGCCGGGCCTTGCTGATCTCGAAAAACTTCTGCACCGCGATCAGATCGGCACTGTCGATCTTCACGTAGTTTTCGGCTTGCTCCACTTTGTTGCGGGCGGCCGCGAGCTGTACTTCCAGCCCCTGCCGGAGCGCCCTGATCTGTGCGGCGGTGGCTTCCATTTTCTGTGCGGCCGCACCTTCGGAGCCCTCTTTGGCTTGAAGCTGCTCCTGCAAGCGTGTAGGAAGGTTGGGGTCAAAATACGACTGGCTCGTTTCCGAAATCACCAGGATCGTGTCCCCTTTCTTCACCTGTTCGCCCTCACGGACGGCCCAGTGCTCGATGCGGCCCCCGATCTGGTTCTGCACGGTTTGCGGCCGGTCCTCCGGGCGCAACGCCGTAACCGTCCCGCGACCGGGGATCGTCTGCCGCCAGGGCAGGAACAATACGATCAGAAAAATGAACAGCAGGATCAGCATGATCCGCCCCAGCAGGCGCGAACCCTTCGTTTTGAGCAGCTGCTGCTCCGATAAAACGCCCAGCTCTTCCCAGTCTTTGCGTTTGGTAAGGTCTTGTGAGTGCTTAACCATGGCTCACCTCACTTTCTTCCAGTTCAAGGTCCGTTACTGCCGCCAGTTTCTCGCTCCCGGTTACCATATCGAAAATAGTATCCAGGCTGGTCATGAATTTCTCGATGGCGTAGCTGATCTGCACGATGATCACTTCGGCTGCCACGAACTGCCCGAGCGTCATTTGTCGCTGCACCACATAGTAGGAACCCAGGAAGAGCAGTCCGCCCATGAGCAACGTCCTGACGATCACCGCGCTCGCGAAAAATTTGCGCAGAATACGGAAATGGTCGTTGCGGGCATGCAGGTATTCCGAAGTGATCTGATCGGTTTTGATGAGCACATTCCGGAGCTTCTCGGGCCTGCCCCGGTAATTGTCGAGGTCGGCCGCAACTGCTTCGAGATAGGCCACTACCTCATATTTATGATGTGATTCCTCGATGCTGGTTTGCACGCCGCGTTTGTAATAGAGGAACAGCACCAGCATCGTCGCTACCAGCGTCAGTAAGCCGAATCCCATGAATACGGGGTGGTAGAAGGACACCAGAATGGCGGAAAAAACGATTTGCACACCTGCGGCAACGATCTCAACCAGCAGCTTCGTGAGCCCCTTCTGAATCGTGACCACGTCGAAGAAGCGGTTGACGAGTTCGGGCGGGTTCTCGCCTTCCAGTTCCGTTTTCTTAATGCGGGGAAACCGGTAGGCAAATTCGAGCGTCGCTTTCGCAAATATTTTCTGTTCGATGAGCTCCACCAATGTCAGCTGGCCAATCAGCATCACACCGCCTGCGACCACACCCACCAGCACCATGGCGATCAGCAGGTAGGTGGAACTATACAATGCCCCGTTCGAGAGCAGGTTGAAAACGGCCGTGGTTCCAAGCGGCAGGGTGAGCCCGATGAGCCCGATCAGGCCGGCATAAATGAGGATGTAATTAATCGTCGATCGTTCGACGTACAAGATTCTGATAAGCCTTTGCCAGGGTGTAGGAGCATCGGCCTGATACTTTTTTTTCATGTAAATTTTCAGCGATTCGGAAGAAGGCCAGAGGGAGGCCGGCGGCTCGAAACTCAGACAATGCCATGCATTTTCCAAGCGATCCGTCTTTCCAATTTTACTTTGTTTGACATTATCAGGAACGGCAAATTAAATATTTCAGTGCCTTAAAGTGAAATACCCGCCGCCATTTTGAGGAATTACAAAAGCGTGCCAAACGTATATAATTAAGAACCAATTAGAATAAAATCAACCCAAATAAAACGCAAAATGTTAATTATCAGTACATTAAAAGAAAATATATGCAATTTAAAGTTATTAGAATTTCTAATAAGTTCAAATTAAACTCTCATTGAATTCTAATAACTTATTTTAATTGAATTCTTGCTTAAAACACAATTGACCATTTAATTCAACAGGTTACAATGTAATTCGCAGTTACTTATGTTTTAATCAGATATTAATAATTAAAAAACAATTATAATTAATACAAGATGCAAATAAATAGGAGAATTTAGCCACCCGTTCCCCAAAAGGTCGGTGCACCGTCCTCCCTTCCGATCCGGCGGAACGGAAAATCCCCGGCCACGGCCAGTCAGCCCTCTCCCGATCCATTCGCCGTTGCGGGGCGCTCAATCTTTGTAATACCGGTCCTGCGCGTGTTTGGTACCGGGGCAGAAATGCTAATGCAAAGAAAAAGCACGGCCGTTACCAGCCATGCCGAAGGCACGAGTATGATCTCGCGCCTGCTGATTTTTAAAACCTTACCTGACCAGCTCCCCGATCGCGATCCCGCTTTCGGCGGCCACCGAATACAACAGATACCATTTGTCATGCTCTTCGAAAAACGCCGGATCGCGCAACTCGCGGTAACGCTGGCGGGCGGCACCTTCTTTGGAGACGGTAAGCGGAAGGTCGGTGCCTTCAAATGGCTTCTCAGGCAAAGCAACAACCTGCGGCTCGGTCGGCTTCCAGGTGTTCCAGTCTCCTTTTAAAGCGATTTTGGAAAGATAAATGCGCTCCGGACTATCGCCGATGCGGGAATGGAACACCCACAATGTGTCGCCGGCAAGTTTTACGGCGGCGTGACGGAGCGTCGATACCGGCTGCTGGATCTGATCGAAGGGGTTGGGGCCGCGTTCAAATGCCTGGATACCATCCGGCGAGCGCCACAGAATGCCCAGCCGCGAAATGGCGTAATGCTGGCCTTTCCATTGAAATACGCGAAAATAGGACTCTCCAAGCTGGGTGGTTTCGGGCTTGAAATGAATGCCGTCGACGGATGTGGCGCGAAGTGTGAGCTGTTTGTAGTTGCGCTTATCGGCCTTGTCACCGCTCACGAACAGCGGGCAATGGAAATACATCACCAGTTGCTTGTTGGCGTGGTCGACATGCAGATCGGGCGAGGCAATGTGCCGGCCCGCTTTCAGCTCGTCGGGTTCGCCTTTGCAGGCGCAATCGTCCATCCGCAAAGTGCCCGGTTCGTAAATTTTCCATGGACCTTTGAGGTCATCGGCATAGCTCAGGCGAATGTATGTCCCGTTATGATCGGCAAAGTACAGGTAATACTTGCCCAGCTTGTTGGGCAGCCAATCCGGTGCGCTGATGAGCGACGGGCCATTGATATTCTTGCCATCCGGGCCCGGCAGCAACTCGGGACGGATGATGGGGTTGGTCTCAAAACGTTGAAAGCGGATCGATTGACCCGCTACATGGCTTCCAAAGCACAAGGCCAGTAACGAAAACGCAAGTAATTTCCTGATCATTTCCTCGAAGCACTGGTTTGAAGCTGCTCGGCCGGGAAACCCTCGGCTTTGAGCTGTTCGAAGCCCCCGATGTTGTAGTAGGAATGAAAACCGAGTGTTTTCAGCGTATCGGCAGCCTTTCCGCTGCGATTGCCCGAGCGGCAATACAGGTACACCGGCTTGTGCTTATCCAGTTTCGCGATCTGCGCCTTGAATTCTGGACTGTTGAAGTTGATATTGGTCGCATACTGTAAATGGCCGCCGTCAAACTCCTCAGGCGTACGAACATCCACCAGGTAGGCCTTGCCGGCTTTGATCCTGGCCAGTGCCTGGTCGTCGGCTTTCACGATGTTTTTGGGAGCAGGGTGCTGGGCTTGTACAGCCAGCCCGGATGCACAAAACAGTAGTATCAGGAATGAGAGCTTCTTCATTGATGTTGGAATGATTTCAGTAAAATATTTAATCTATATTTTCAATAGGTTTTATATACAAATCTAGACAAATATGCCGCTGACTGATGCGATTGGCTGCCTGCCTGCGGGAAAAATCCGGGATTGTACCACGAATTCAATGATACAACTGCTTGTCCGAGCCGATATGATCCTGTTATTTTGTCTGTCTAATGTCCATGCTCATCCCTTCCAGCTGATCAAACCTTCTATTATCAACGGCGATTTTTCACGGGCAATGCGGTTTCTGCTGCTATTCCTGGCGGTGCTGGGGAATGTGGCGCGTGCGCAGTCGCCCGACACTTTGCGCCGCGAACTGACGATCGATCTTGAACTGCGACCCCGCGCGGAGTACCGAGACAATTTCGTGTGGACCGCTGCCGACACCACCATGCCGCGGTTGTACGTAACGCAACGCAACCGCCTCAACATCAACTACCGCACCAATCGTCTGCGCCTGCATGCCTCCCCACAGGAAATCCACGTTTGGGGAGAATCCGGCCGGTTTTCACGAGTCGGAAGTGTTAATTTTTTCGAAGCATTTGCAGAGCCCTTCATCAACAGGAACCTCTCCGTGCGTGTAGGCCGGCAAGCGATTTCCCTGGACAATGGAAGGATATTTTCAGCCGCGCCCTGGGGCCAGCAGAGCCGTGCGCACGAGGGCATTCGAATTTTGTATAAGAAAAAACTGGAAACAGACCTGACGTTCGCATTCACGAGGCCCTATTCCAAACATTTCGATGCCGCTTATTCGCCCGTCGCTGCGCATACTTACAAATACCTGATCGTCCATCATCTGAAACACAAGATCAACGACCATATTACGCTCACGACGATCAATGCGATGGACATTTTCCGCAGGCCTGCGGATCGTAGCTATTACCAGCGCATTACCAATGGCGGTCGGCTCGAATACAATCAAAACTGGCTCTACGGCACGGTGAATGCCTATTATCAGTATGGCGAGAATGCGGGCAGGAAGAAAATCCGGGCTTATTACATTCAACCGGAAATCAGCGCGAACACGGGCAGAACGCTGTTCCGGCTCGGTGCCGAAATTCTGAGCGGCGACAGGAATGCGGTTTCCAAAGAAGCAACCGCCTCTTTCGTGCCGCTTTACGGCGTGGCCTGGAAATTTATGGGCAACATGAACCTCTTCACGCGCTTCCCGGCAGACGTCAACGAAAAAGGATTGGTAAACCCCTATCTTTTTATCATTCACCAGGCCGGCAAACAGCTCGCATTACGGGCGGACGCCCATTTGTTTTACTCCCAATATCCGTTGCTTCGCGAGGGCCGCGAGATCGAGGGGAAATACCTCGGTTTCGAAAGCGATCTGTCTTTGAACTACAAGCCGGTCAAAGGAGTGGAAATCATTTACGGCCTCTCGCTAACGGTCGCCAACGACCGGATGGAGTTGTTCGGGAAGGTGAGAGATGCAGGAAAAATCCCCGTTTGGAGCTATCTGATGATCTCATTCGCACCAAGATTACTGAATATCAGGACCGCCCGCGTAAGATAAACGCCCGATCATTTACTCGATCTGCCAGACGCGAAAACGATCAATGGCATGCCGGGCCGCAGTAGAACGGAACCCGAACCAGCCGCTGGTGAGCGGAGTAGCGTCCGTCCAGTCGAAAAGCACCTCGCCATCGACAGAAAAGGTTGTGCGGCCGCGATGGACGGTGATCATAATGTGATAGGTATGATTGGGTTTCAGCAAATGTGCCGCGTCGGAGTACTCTTTCAAAAGGGGTTTCTGCCCGTCGCCATGGTATTTGCGAAAGCGCGTGGTAGTGTTGGAATTGCCTCCGAAACCGACGTAATAGAGCGATAGCGGGTCGTAGTCCTCGAACTTGCCGCTTCGGGAATGTCCATTCCGGGAATTACCATTCCGGGAATCGCCATTCAGGGAATCTCCATTCGGGGAAAACAGGTTTGCATTGCCCGGGTCGCTGGCCATCCAGAACTGGTTCAGATCCGAAAGCCGGTCATTCGGGCCGGAGCCTACCAGCACAGTCCAGTCGTATTCAATGCGGAGGTTCCCTTCCAGTTTGGGTTTAAACCAAACGGTCACTCCTTTGGCCGTGTTCAGGATAAGCTTGCCGTTCCGGGTAATCACTTCCGATTGCCCGCCCGGCTCGATCTCCGGTAGCCAGCGCTTTTCATTGAATATTCCTGAAAAATCATCCGAATACAGCAGCTTGCCTGTCTGCTTGCTCAAAGGCTGTGCATTTAACTTAAAACAAAACAGCAGAACGACGCAAAGCGCCATTCCGCCAGTTGTCTGATGAACTGATCTTTTCATTTCGTCCGCACCGGCCAGAATGGTGATTCAGTCCGGCTGGTTTTAAGATAATCTTCAATTTTCGAGACGATTGCCGGGTTTTTCGCGGCAACATCCTGCGTCTCACCGAGGTCTTTATCCAGATCGTAGAGTTCCATTTTCCCGTTTGCTTTCACAGCTTTCCATTTGCCAAAACGGACCGCCTGTTCGAAGCCTTTTTCAAAAAACTCCCAGTATAAAAAGCGGGGCCCGTGACCCGGCTTGCCTTTGATGGCGGGCAGTACGCTCGCACCGTCGGTGTTGTATTTCACTTTCGACTTCGCAATGTCGGCAAAAGTCGGCATCAGATCGGCGAAATAGGCCGGTTCCTTGCTAACCGTGCCCGGTTTCGCGGTTCCCGGTGCCCACACGATCATCGGAACGCGGATGCCGCCTTCGTACATATCCCGCTTGTACCCGCGCAGCGCTCCATTCGAATCGAAGAATTCGGCAATCGCGGTTTGCTGCGGGGTGCCCTCCGAGCGCGGACCATTGTCGGAGCAGAAGAACACGATGGTGTTTTGGGATAAGCCACTCTCGATCAGGTACTTTTTAATCCTGCCCACGTTTTCATCCAGGTGGTGCACCATGGCCCCGTAGATCTTCATATCCTCCGGCCAGTCCTGGTCTTTATAGACAGTACTGTCGACCGCGTCCAGCGGCGAATGCGGGCTGTTGAAGTTGACCATCAGCAGAAATGGTTTCTTCGCATCCTTCTGTCTGGAAAGGAATGCAATGCTTTCGTCAGTCGTCTGGTCGTCGGTATAATAGCCTTTTTTGCCGTTCTGATTCGCGTCGATCGGTTTTAATGCCCCATTGACATACCGCTTTTTAGGCCAGTAACCATTGGAATAAGTGTCGGTGTAGCTGATCAGCCAGCCCGAAAATTCGTCAAACCCCCGGTGAATGGGCGTCGCGAGGGTGTCGTAGCCGTCGAGGTGCCATTTGCCCGTCAATGCGGTCGTGTACCCCGACTGGCTCATCAGTTTCCCCACCGTGAAATCGCCAGCGGCAAGGTTCGCACGCCGAACGGTCTGCTTGCCTTTGTTTCCGGCAACCCCGCCCTGGATCGTCGCATTACCGCGGATGGTGGTGTGCCCCGTGTGCAGGCCTGTTATGAGCACGCTGCGCGAAGGCGAGCACACGGGCGCTCCTGCGTGGAAATCGGTGAAGGTAATGCCCTCCCTGGCGAGCGCATCGATGTTGGGCGTGCGCATGCGTTGCTGCCCGTTCACGCCGATGTCGCCGTAGCCAAGGTCGTCGGCGAGGATGAACACGACATTGGGCGTTTGCCCGAATGCCCGGGCACCGATCAGCAGGATCAGCGCCCAGGTATTTAATTTTTTGAGCATTCGTATTTTAGTTATTTCAAAAATCAATTCACTAACCCATTCTCGTTAATAACCCGGGTTCTGATAGTTCCGGATCTGTTCCGTGCCCAGCGGCGCACCTTTTTCGTCGGTCAGCATATTGATATAGGCCTGCGGAAACGGCTTGAATGTATCTTTCGAACGGAACACCCCTTTCCCGTTGCCATTCTGCCCGTTGCCATTGACCGGATTGTCGGACACCGGCCAGTTACCGGCCTTCGACGATGCGAGCTGGTTGTGGTGCTGCACGCGTTCGAGCTGGATACCCGCGTGGTGAATGCCCTCGTACACGATCTGCTCCGAGTTGAATTCCCGCGAGTATTCATTGTAAATAAAATGAATAAAACGCTGCGCGGAGCTGCTGGCTTCGGGCGGATAGTTTTCCAGACGGGAGTTGGCCGATGCACCGTCCCAGTAAGAAGCATCGACTTTAATTTTGCTGTAAGTGTCGGTTATTGCCGCATAGGGATAGCTTTTTTCCGCCGGAGTCAGCTTTTCGGAGCCCGGGTACAGTCGCGCCAATACTTCCGCACGGCTTTCGCCGGTCTTGTAAGCGGCACGGGCACGAAGCACATTGATATCGCTCATCGCAGCGGAATAGTTTCCCTGCCGGCCATACACTTCGGCACGGATCAGGTAAGTTTCGGCCAACCGGAATATCGCAACGTCACGCGTTCCGAAGTGGTTGTCGACCGTGCTGCGGTTCGGATCGATGAATTTGCGGGATGAAGGCCGCAATGTACGACCGATCAGCAGACCGGTGTTCGATGAAAGCCTGTCGACACCCGTTTTGCGGTAATAATACTCGCCACCCTTTTTCACCCAACGCGGGTAAAGCACGTAAGGCTGCGACAATGCCTCCTGAAAATCAATGGCCGTTTCTTTGGTGTTTTCCAAAAATACAAGTCCCAGATCCCCCTGTCCTACTTTACGCTGACCAGCCACCGCCTGGCGGCCACCCCACGACGGCCGTTTGTAAGCCGCCTGCACATTGGCATTGAACCAGGAAGCCTCCTCCGCCGTCCACGCCAGCGACTTGTTGTTCGCATCCGTGTAGGCAAGGCCGGGCCCGTCCTGCAAGGTTGCATTGTCGAAAGAAGCACTCACATATTCGATCTGGAAGCTTTTCTCGAAGCGGGAATCATTGATTTTGTCGGTAAAAACGTCGTAGCCCCAGTCGGTCGGTAAAAAGCCGGTTCCTTTGCGCAAGCCATATGCCCAGGTTTTGGAAGGCAGGTTCCAGGCTGCATTGGTGTAATCGCAGGTGAATGCGGCTGTGGTTCGCATCCCGTAGCGGCCATTGTCCAGGTTGTTGCCGTAGGAAGCCCGCAATATGATCTCGGGATTGTTTTCGTTGCTCCAATCGCCGCGGGCGGTTTTGAACAAATCCCAATAATTGGCCGCCAGTCCGCCGAACTGTCCGCCATTGGAAGTACCGTAAAAATCAATGACCTCGGTGGCAAAAATTCGGGCCGAATCCAGGTCAGCGGCTCCCCGGCCTTTGAAAAGCAGCCCCAGATGCGCGTTGGCGTCGGAAGGGTTTACGCCGCCATCCGCATTGCGGTATTGGGCAAATTCCTTACCCTGCTCACGCTGCAAATAGAGCTTCGCCAGCAAGTGCGCAACCGCGCCTTTCGTAATGCGGCCACGCTCGCTCTGGGTCGCCGGCAAATGGTCGTGCGCAAAACGCAGGTCGGCGATTATCCGGCTGTAAACCTGTGCGGAAGTCGATTTGGGAAAATTGAAAACGGCTGGCAGTGAATTGTTACTGCGCAAAGGCATGGGCACGTCGCCCAACTGGGTTACGAGCATGTAAAAGGTCCAGGAGCGCAGGAAATACACCTCCGAAAGGCGCGCATTGGCATATTCCGCATTGGCCGCAAACTTGCCCGGCTTCTTTTCGGTGATGATCTCGATGGCTTTGTTGCAATCATTAATAATGGGATAGCTGCCCAAAAGCTGCGTCGCGTAGTACCCCATGAGGTTGTTGGCATAGCTGCCCGCCTCGCCGGTGGGAGCCCACACGGCCGGACTGATCGTCGCCCAGTTGTTATCGGTCGGCTCCGTAATATCGGTGCCGGTCTCGAACAGGTACGGACCTTCCATGAAGCCGTATTTCCACCTCAACGTGTTGTAAGACGCTACCACGAGCTCTTCCGCACCTTTTTCCGTTTCAAAATAATCCTGGGTGATGGTCGATACCATTTTTTCTTCCAGGAACTCCTTGCAGGAGCTCAGGGGAAGCAAAAAGAGAATGGGTATGATGTATTTTTTCATTGCTTCAAATGCATTTAAAGGGTAATTCTCAATCCCAGCACGAGGCTGCGGTTCAGGATGGTGTTGTTGGTTTGCCCGCCCGACTGCGCGCCTGCGGTGGTGTCCCAGCCCGTCAAGTCCTCGGGGTTAAGACCCGCCTGCACGGCCGCGCCACCCCACATGAAGGGGTTCAGTACCTGCACGTAAACCTGTGCATTGCCGATTTTGTAACGGTCGGCGACGGACTGGCCAAGCGTGTAGGTGAGCGACACATTACGCAATGCCACCAGCGAACCATTCACGTAATTGCGTACATAATTGTAATTGGTAAATGTCGCCGTGGTCGGCTGCGGATAAGCCGCGCCGGTATTAGTGGGGCTCCACGTATCGCTTTCCACCCGACGGCCGTAGGTCTGCAACGCGCCGTAATACAGGTTGTTGATCCGTGCCTGCAGCAGGAAACTCAACTCAAAATTTTTGTATCCGAACGTGTTGGTCAAACCCGCTGTCCAGGACGGACGGTTGTTGCCCAGAATGGATTTGTCACTGTCATTGATCGTCCCAAAACCATTATCGAGGTAATTCACCACCTCGCCGCTTGCGAGTGTTACCGATTTGGCACCGGCCGCGCCGTCGGCGACCTGCACCAATGGCTGGTCTTTGATCTTCACCTGGCCTGGCAATGCCGTAATATTGCCGATCTTCTTGTAAAGCTCGATCAGCCGCAGGTCGTCCGGTGTATTTTGCCAGAGGCGGTCATACTTGTAGTCGCGGAAAACGGAGATCGGCTGACCGATGTACCAGCCATTCGCAAGATCGTCGGTGGCTCCGTTGGTCAGTTCCAGGATTTTTTCGCGGTTCGCCGACCAGTTCAGGTCCGTGCGCCAGGTGAAATCCTTCTGATGCACGTTCACGGAAGAAATAGTGATCTCGACGCCGCGGTTTTCGGTCTTGCCGATATTGCTGAGAATACTCGTATATCCCAAAACCGGCGGTATCGAGCGCGACATCAGCAAATCGCTCGTTTGCGCCTTGTAAAACTCGATGGAGCCGGAAATGCGGTTGCGCAGCAAGCCGAAATCGAGCCCGATGTTCTGCTGGGCCGTTTTTTCCCAGCGCAGGTCCCTGTTGGGCATCGTCGCCGATTTGTAGCCCGCATACTGTGTTTCATTGAAAACATAAGCCGCTCCGATGATCGAGCCGCCGGTGGAATAAGCACTCACTGAGGAATTACCCGTGCGACCCCAGCTGTACCGGAGTTTCAGCTGACTGATCCAATCGATCTGTTTCACGAATGCCTCTTCTTCTAGCTTCCAGGCCAATGCAGCCGACGGAAAGAACTCCCATTTGTTGCCTTCGGCCAGCACCGACGCACCATCCCAGCGGCCGGTCAGGGTCACGAGGAAGCGGTCGAGCAGCCCGTAGTTGATCCGGCCCATGTAAGAAGCGAGCGCCGAACGGCTGTATGAAGTACCGTAGCCCATCGGGTTCCCGATCGCGTTCGCAGCCAGGTTGTACCATTGCGACGAAGGGAAGGTAATGCCCTGAGCCCGGATGTTGATGGAATTGTTGGTGTTCTGCTGCAAAGATTGCAGGGCGGTAACGCCGAAGTTGTGTATCCCAAACTGTTTGTTAAAAAACAGCAGGTTCTCGAATGTCCAGCCCAGCGATTTGTTGTGAGAATTATAGCCGATCAACGGCGCGGTACCTACTGCGCTGAATGGGTTGGTATAATTGGATCCATAGAAAGAACCATATTCCTTGTCGCTGTACTGCGCACCGAATTTGCTGGAAAATCTGAGCCAGTCGGTGAAACGGATCTCAGCATACACATTCGAAAGCAGCGAGGCCAGCTTGTGCTCGTTGGTGGAATTATTGATATTCAGCAGCACATTATGCGCCGAAAGCCCCTCGCGGTTGGTGTTCAGGATCGCGCCATTGTCGTCGAATGCCCTGGCGTAAGGCATGAGGGCCAGCGCCTGCCCATAGGAATCCTTCGCACCGCTGTTCGAAGCGTTTTCGGAGGTCCCGTAGTTTTGAAGGGAATAAACACCGTTCAAGGCGAGCCCGACGGTCAGCCATTTCCTGGGCGTGATGTCGCCTTTCAGGTTCATGGAATACCGCTTGAAATCCTGGTCCTTCAAAGTCCCGAGCTGGTTGAGGTAGCCCAATGAAAGATAAACGCGGGACTTGTCGGTGCCCGAAGAGAGTGACAGCAAATGGTTCTGCGTCTGGCCGGTGCGGGTTACGAGGTCCGACCATTTCTGATCGAACAAACCGGCTGCATTGTAAACAGGCACCTGGGCGGCATAGCCCGCGGCCTGCTCGTCGGCCGTGGCGGCACGGAGCTTCACGCTGCCGTCCTCGTTCCATTGGTAAGCCGTGCGGATGCTGTTGATGCCATATTGCTCACCGCCGCCGAAGTTCTGGATGTCAAAGTTCGGGTCGGGCGCGGTGCCGTACTTGCCGGTGAATGTGCCGCCGTTAATGTGCGCCTGTCGTTGCCAGTTCAGGAGCTGGCCCGCATTCATCCATTCGGTCGTCGAGTGGATTTTCGTGGCGGTGTAGCTCACGTCGTAGCTGATGTTCGTCTTCCCCTTTTTACCTTCCTTATAATTGATGAGAATCACCCCGTTGGCACCGCGGGAACCATAAATGGCCGTGGCCGAAGCATCTTTCAATACTTCCACCGAAGCAATGTCATTGGGATTGATCGCCGAAACCTCGCTGGCCGACAGCGGAACGCCGTCGATCACGTATAACGGCTCGTTGGAGGCGTTGATGGAGCGGTTACCCCGGATACGGATCTGCCCCACTTCTCCGGGTCGCTGATTGGTAGTGATGTCCACCCCGGCTACCTTGCCCTGCATGGCCTGTACCACGTTCTGCACGGGCCTCTCGCGGATCTGTGCTTCGGAAAGGCTTGAAATAGCACCCGTTACGTCACTCTTTTTCTGGGTTCCGTAGCCAACCACGACGAATTCGTCGAGCGCTTTGGTGTCGGAAAGCAGCACTACATTCAGCACCGATTCATTGTTGACCCTGATCTGCTGCTGGACATAACCCACGAATGAAAACACGAGCTCCGTGTCCTGCCCGGAAACCGAGAGTTCGAAGTTACCCTTCTCGTCGGTGAGCGAACCGCGGGTGGTGCCTTTGATCACCACGCTCACTCCGGGTAGTACCTCGCCTTTGTCGTCCTTCACCGTGCCCTTCACTGTTACTTCGGCCCTGGGCCGCAGGAGGGATTTACCCAGGCCGGACCTATCCAGGCGGGACCTATCCAGGCCGGGCCTATCCAGGCGGGACCTGTCCAGGCGGTCCCCCTTTGCTTCGGCGGGTTTTGCATGTACCACCACCGACGCCCCCGCCAGGCAGACGACTATGCTGAAATGATAAAAGAACTGCTTCATAAAATGGATGACCTGTGGCCGATACTGTTCACATTCATTTTGAACTGATTTTGGATTATTTTAACAAAGCGCTCCCAAGCCGTGCAGGGTGGTTCAGCACGGAAAGAAACTGTCGGGCAACTAACCGGCGCGTCGCGTTCACACCGGGCGAGCAGACATGCTCAGATTTTAAAGGTTTATCAAACCGGGCTAACAGAATCCAATGAAATCATTTAAATTTCAACAATTAGCCAAGTATATGTTCGAAATATACAATTTATTAGATTAATTGTAGGATTGACACAAAAATAGATATTCTATTTAATCTACCACACCGATATACTAAAAAACTTTATTAATTTGCCAGCGGTTACCATTTATCGGATTCTCCAAAAGAGCTCTTACAGCATTCAGCAATGAAGCAGATATCACGCAGAAAATTTGTAAAAAACACAGCCATCGCAGCCGTCGGCATACCTGCCATGGCACGACTTTCCGTAGCGCAGCCGGGGTTCGTCGCGCCAGGCCCGGCACCTTTGCAATGGCTCGACGGCCCGACGGCTGTACACCGGGGCGTGACCTGGGGAACGCCCTGGCCGAAAGGAATTGTGAAGGCTGACAGCGGCTTCCGCCTGATGGCGGACGGCAAAGAACAACCGGTGCAAACCTGGCCCCTCGCCTACTGGCCCGACGGCACCCTGAAATGGACCGCCCACGCGCTTGCGGGTGGAGAAGCCGTGCCGGGCAGCTGGACTATTCAACCGGAGAAGGGCGGAAAGCAGGGTACCAAACCGCTTATCGAAGAATCGGACGTCCATTTGAAAATCGATACGGGCAAGCTGCAATGCGTGATCGCGAAGAATGGCAATGCATTGTTTGAAACACTTTCCGCGGCAGGGCAAACGACAGCGAAAAATGCGCGACTGGTACTGCTTGTGCAGCAGCAGGCTTCTGATGATGAGACCGGTACCTTCTCCGTCGAGCGGTTCGAAGGAAAAATAAACAAGCTGACGATCGAGCAGAACGGGCCCATCCGCGCGATGGTCAGGGTGGAGGGAAGCCACACCCATTCCAATCGGCAGCTGCTGCGATTTGTCGTTCGACTGTATTTTTACGCCCGGAGCGAGGCAGTTCGGATCGTGCACACGATCATTTATGATGCCGACGAAACAAAAGATTTCATCCGCGGCCTTGGCGTCCGGTTCGATGTACCGTTCGGGCAACAGGAGCTGCACAACCGGCACGTGCGCTTTGCAGGTGAAAACGACGGCATTTTCGCGGAGAGCATTCGCGGGCTCACGGGTCTGCGACGCGATCCGGGCAAGACATTCACCGAGGCGCAGGTTGGCGGACAAGCTACTCCCCCGAATGATCAGCTTCCCGAGAGCGTTTCCAAAAGGCTCCGGTACATCCCTGCATTCGGTTCCTACACGCTGTTTCAGCCGACGCCGGATGCATTTGAAATACAAAAACAGACCAAACCGGGGCGTAGCTGGCTGCAATCGGCCTATGGAAGGCGCTCGGCCGGGACCGGTTACCTGGGTACGCCTGCGGGCGGTGTAGCGTTTGGCATTCGCAACTTCTGGCAAAGCCATCCGGCCCAGCTCGACATCCGAAATGCGGATCAGGACAATGGGGAAGTAACCCTGTGGCTCTGGGCTCCGCGCGCGAAGCCGATGGACCTGCGCTTTTACCATGATGGTATGGGCCAGGATACCCATGCCGGGCAGCTGGAAGGCCTGGAAATCACTTATGAAGATTACGAGCCGGGCTTCGGTCGCCCGTACGGCGTGGCGCGCACGAGCGAGTTGCAGCTTTGGGCACTGCCCGGGACACCGGCCAATGCGGAACTGGCCAGGATCGCGCGGCAGATCCAGTCGCCGCCGATGTTGCTGCCTGCACCGGCCTGGCTGGCGGCAAGCGGCGTTTTCGGGCGTGCATTCAGCCTGCCCGACCGCACATCGCCCCAAAAGGAGAAAATCGAGCAGCAGCTGGATTTCTATTTTGATTATTACAAAAACCAGGTAGAGGCACGGCGTTGGTACGGCTTCTGGAACTACGGCGATTTCATGCATTCCTACGACACCGACCGGCACGTCTGGAAATACGATGTCGGCGGCTTTGCGTGGGACAATTCGGAGCTTTCGACCGATATCTGGCTCTGGTACTACTTCCTGCGAACCGGCCGCAGCGACGCATTCCGCCTGGCTGAGGCCATGACGCGCCACACCGGCGAAGTGGATGTCCACCATATCGGGCCATTTGCGCCCTTGGGTTCACGGCACAATGTGATGCATTGGGGGTGCAGCGCCAAGCAGCTGCGGATCAGTACGGCTACCAACCGCCGGTTCTACTACTACCTCACGGGCGATGAGCGTGTGGGCGAACTCATGAGCGAGCAGATCGATGCCGTACGGACATTACAAACCATTGTACCGGTCCGCAAAGTGAATGCTGCCGCACCCAAAAACACCGAAAACTCCGACTTCGCGACCGTCTCCTTCGGCACCGACTGGGGCGCCGTTGCCGGGGCATGGCTTACCGAATGGGAGCGCACACAGGATAAAACGATCCGCGACAAGCTCCTGAACAGCATGCGCACGATTGCCAGCCAGCCACGCGGGTTCTTCACCGGCTCGTCGTTACTGAACCTGAACACCGGCGAATTTCAGAAAAACCCGTCCGGCAAGGTCTCCGTATCGCACCTCAGCGCCGTTTTCGGGCTGGCGGAAATATGTTATGAATTAACGGAGCTGGTCGACGATCCGGAATTCAAGCGGGCCTGGCTGGACTATTGCCGGCTGTACAATGCCACACCTGGCGAACAGCAGCAGGCCCTGGGCGAAAGCCTCAAAAAGCTCAACCTGCAACAGGGCCACGCACGTCTCACTGCGTTCGCCGCCCGTTCTGCGGGTGACAACAAGCTGGGCCAGCGGGCGTGGCAGGAATTCTTTCGAGGCCAGAACGGCCCGCGCGAAGGCACAGACCGCCTGGTGGCCGTCGGTGCTCCGGCTGTACTGAATCCGTTGCAGGAAGCGCCGCAGGTGTCCACCAACGGTGCGGCGCAGTGGAGCCTTGCGGCGATGCAATGTCTGGCGTTTGCGGGAGATTACATGACGGAATAAATGGCGACGGACGTATCAGCACCGTTAGCGCTGTGCAACCGGCCTATGGAGCTGGTCGCAACATCATGCCGGCTAACCTGATCCGGCATGGTGCTACCGTATCAGGTTGGCAGGTATCATCTCTCTGATATACAACATCCCATCAAAAACACTGAACCATTTGGCGGTAACCGCACCGTGTCCCCGGGCCTTCATCGAAAAGAACGTGTCCCTGATGGGGTCGGCCGACCGTTTCATGTCAAGAAATCCATATTGCATCGCAGGATCAAACCACGATTCAAATCCGGTTTTTGTCATGGGTATAGCGAACGTTGTTTTTTGATAAATGGTCTTGGAAGAACCCATTAAGGAGGTGATGCCCAGCACATACGTCTGCTTTGCCAGACCTGGATCGTCTGTAAAGGCAGTACCCAGCGACCCGGTGTTGAGGGAGCGCTTTTTGAATGCGGTCAGCGAATTTTTCATGATGTGCCGGTTGGCGGCCCAAACGATAATCTTTTCATCGGGATATCTGTGAGTGACCAGCCATTTCAGGTTTTCAGACATCATTTCGTCCCTCAGCATCGACGACTTCGCCTGATCCGGCTCTAAAAGTTCAGAGGCGAAAACGTCAAGATTCTTCAAAGCCAGGTATTCTTCGGAGTTACGCGCATTGTCGGGCATTTGGCTGCAAAGTGTTTTAACAGCGCTTTGAAACTGCCTGAGCCGGGTTTGAAAACTGGTTTGCAACAAACTGTCGAGATAAGCACGTGGCCTGCTGTTCAAGAGATTAACCGTATCCGTGAGGTTTAGACAGGCTGCTTGCTGTGGCTGAAATTGTGCGACCGACGACTGGTGTTTTTCAAAATAGGCTTTCAGGCGATTTCTCAGGTGTTTTTTTGTAAAAGCCCCATGCATCTGAGGATCGATCCCTGCGACCTGGATACCATTGCCGGCCCGATGAGTTTGCGGCAGGTATTTATAAAACAGCTCTTTACATTCGTCGCTGAACGACCAGATTGGGTAAACATGATGTTGTAAAAATTGCCTGATGGATGCAGAATCTCTGCCGGTCGACGACCATCCGGCGGTCAGGCCATAAAAATCGCTTTCGAAAGCCAAAACGTTAAACCCCTTGACTTCATGAAGATACCTGATCAGCCGCGATTTGGCCAGAAAAGCGCTGCCGTCTCCATGCGACTGTTCACCGAGCATCACCACCCGGGCATCGCCAACCGCTTCTCCGATACATTCCAAATCGTTGAACGGCCCATTGAAGTCCAAGGAATGCACCGGTTTGGCATTGTCCTGTACAAAGCGCTTGATGTCCGTCTGCGCACGGCTATGACCAGCCACAGCCAGGACCATAAGCACAGCCAGGTGCCAGAGCAGGTTAACCGCAGGTTTCTGTTTACAAACTGATAAGGCACGCATTATGCAATTTCTCATTGATAAAATTTGAAGCGGCACAATGCCGGCTGGCCAGTCTTGCCGGTATATTGAAACTGTACCTGGCGGAGACTTACAAATTTATCGATTTTGGAATACCAGGCAGAAAAAACTATGTTACGAGGCCTGAGCGGAAAAATGCTTCGTCGGGCAGCCCTTCTCCGGCGTATTTCAACTCAAATGTGCGCTCCTGGAATCTCCAAACCCCATCCTGCTTCACGGCCAGGTCGCGGTAAACTCCCACCGCCTGCATACTCTTGCCGGTATCCCTGAACAGCCCAAACTCCGCAAGATGCGACCGGACCGATGCCCGGCATTCATTTTCCAGTCCGATTACGATTCCGCTGGCGAACTGTAAGAGGTGTTCTGTTCTGCCCACACTTGCGGGTATACCTTCGCGGATAGCCGGAAGACCGGCAAAACGGATGTCTACCGGACTCAATGCCTGCCAGACGGCATGCTCCGCAAATATTTCCGGCAACGCGTCCCATGCGCGGGCATTAATGACATCGGTGTACCTGTGTACCAATTGATGGATCCCGACATATGCCGATGGATCATCCTGAATGCTTATTTTTGAACCGTTTGAATACATTGCCTTGCTTTTTTTGACAATGTTACCAACCAATTGCACTGATGTCCCAAACGGTATCCCGAAGGATACCTTACCCGATTGCCCAATGGCCGACGAAATGCCTGAAACCACCGAACTGAAATACCTCCGTGACACGCTGTACGTCATGGGCGGAAAATGGAAGTTACCCATTATGCTGGCGCTGGGTCGCGGCAATCTGCGGTTCAATCAGATCAAAAAATACATTCCCGGCATCACGTCGCGCACTTTGACGCGTGAACTCAGGGAACTTGAAATGAACAAGATCATCGTTCGCAAACCGCATCCGGAAGGCTTTGTCGCGATGGAATACGAGGTAACCGACTACTGCCGCTCCTTCGACCCGGTGATCCGTTCCCTGATCGCCTGGGGTAAGGAACACAGGCAGGTTATCTGAGATTTGCCTTATTCAAAATCAGTTCGCGGCATGATTACCGTTTCATCATGTCCCTGCGGCGTTGCAGTTCTTTCCAGGTGGTTGTAATAAATCCCTTTTCGGCCAGAAACGCCTTCAGGTTTTCGCTCGTCATCGCCAGCAGATCTGCCCGCCTTGTCCTGCCCGAATCGCTGATGTAGTTAAAATGCGCTCCTGCATCCGTACAATGGATCAGAATAACAGTAATACCAGGTCTCAGACTTTGAAGCAACTCTTTAAATTGCCCAGTCCTGAATTGACCCAGTTCCTCATCACTCGTCCCGTTTGATAATGCCCAGTCGTAACTCAGCAGATGGAGATCGTCAACTACGGGCAACCCGGCATTCCACAACCGGTTGCCGATTGCCCTTAACTTGGTTAGAAGGACGGAATCGGGTTCATTAGCATTAACCAATGTCCTAAGTCCCGACAGCGGGCTGTTATGCAGACTTTTCTCTGTCCACGTCAAATGTCCTCCGGGTAACAGAACGGGAATTTGCTCTCGTATCGCAATGCGCAGATACGCTTCCAGGTACGGGGGCGACGACCACAACACGCCCATATGTGTATCGAGATGCGTCGGATTAATGCCCATCGCCCTGGCCTTACCTACCTGGGCGGCCATTTCGGCTGCTATCTCCTGCGGCGCTGCGTGATCCAGCACGTCTTTTACATTATCCCATAAACTCCCGCTGGTATCCGTCAGTCCCGGGGTAATCCAGGCTCCGCTTACGGGCGCCCATTTGTATCCCTTCCACTCCGAGGTGTGCGTTAAATGCAGGCCTATATCCAAATTGCGTTTCCGACAATAGCTGATGAAATCGCTCGTCCACGGGCATGGCATCATCACGCTGGCGGAAGTAGCGACACCGGCTTCCAACGCTTTTGCCACTCCGACATTCGATTCAACCGACATACCGGCGTCATCAACGTGAAACATAACCACCTTATCGTCCTTCTTCCAGCCCAGCAATTCCGCATAATTCCGGCTGGTCTGGGCAAGGCCTGCGTAGGTTAGAAGAAGTAGGATTACAAGCATTTCCGGCTTCCATTTTGCAGCATTTCCTTTGTGCATCGTCATTTGATTTTAGTTACTTTACGCAAAGGAATGTTTAAATAAATCCCTCCGCAATCAGTCAAAAACTTATGACTACCGAAAAAAAAGAGAAGCGACCGGAGTGTCCCAGGGAGTTCCTGCTCAGAATGTTGACGGGAAAATGGAAGCCTTGCATCTTCCGGTATGCCACGCAAGGGCCGGTTCGGTTCGGGCAAATCATGAAGCTCCTGCCCGAGGCATCCAGGCAAGCGTTAACGATCGCGCTCAGGGAGCTGGAAAGAGACGGGATTCTTGAGAGAAAAGTCATCGCGCAAAAGCCGCTGAATGTTCAGTACACGCTGACGGACCTGGGGAGTGAATTTCTTCCCATTTTCAGCGCCATAGAAGATCTTGGTTTACTGCCTGTCAGGAATTCATAAAGTCCCCACCATTGAACACCTGCTTTCGGGACTCCCAAAAAAGGCGATGCACCTGCGGCATCGACGTGAACAGGGTTAACTGGCGTCGTTTCAGCAGGTGCATCCGGAGAATGGAGGCGGTTGACGCTTCCGGCATTGGGTCAGGTCGATGAGCGCTTACTCAATCGCTCCCCTTGTTGTAAAAAACACAGAGCCCGTCTTTCCCGGCCACAATGATGTCTTTACGACCATTTCCGGTGAGATCCGCAATGGAAAAATATACGCCTATGCCCTTGCCTACGCCATAGGGCCCGTGTGAAATGGTCTGCTTCACGAATGCTTCCCCATTCCACTGAAAGTAGTACAGGCCTACCATATCTTTTTCGCCCGGGTCGCCTCCGTTGTGCGCCCGGTAGCGCTTGCCGGTGACGAGTTCTTTCTTGCCGTCCCCATCCAGATCGACCCAATCCATGGTGTGAAACTGAGAGTTGAACGGATCGATGACATGCCTGACCCATTCGATCCTGCCCGACTTCGTCGTTTGTTCGTACCAATCCAGCCCGTAGCTGTGTGCCTGGCCCACGATGATGTCATTTTTTGAATCTCCATTCACATCCGTCACGATCATGGGAACACTTGCGTCCTCGAATTTGAAGTCGTTATGTGCGATCCATTTGTCTTTCATGACATCCCGCGGCGCTTCAAGCCAGCCCGAACTAATGATAAAATCCCCGCGTCCGTCGCCATTCAAATCACCAAAACCGACCCCATGACCCTGTTTTTCAGCAATTTCGGTTTTAATAAACGTGCCCATCCCCTTTCCTGCCTTATCCCTTTGCAGCTTGTAAAACTTGAAGGAGGAGTTGGGGTTATTGGGAACGATTTCCGGATATCCGTCCTGATCAACGTCCCAGGCACGGACCGTCTCCACATTTCCGGTTTCGTCAATGAGGTGATCTTTCCACGGACCGTTGTTGCCGGGGTTCTCGCGCCAGATAATGCTTTTGTTGAACCAGCCGCCGGTGACGAAATCCATTTTCCCATCCCCGTTAACATCCATGGGAATGGTAGCAAAATCGTCCCAGTATTCCCTGAACCGCTTTACTTCACCGATATAAAACCGATCGAAAAAGTCGGGGCCCTGATACCAGAATTCCCCGGAAACGAGATCGGGTTTCCCGTCATTGTTCACATCAAAAACCCCGACCGACTCAATGCTTTCGGACGCGATCATTTTTTTCTCAAACCTGATGGGCGCGGATCTTACTTCTTTCTGCTGTGCGTGTGCGGGCGGTACAAGACCACCTGCAAGGAGGATGACGAGGGCAAATTTATTTAAATTCGGAAGCATAAATTCAGTGTTGGTCATTTGCTAAACATGTCTTGATCAATATCCCGGGTTCTGAACGAGATCGGGGTTAACCTGGATTTCGAGGAATGGAATCGGGAACAAAAGATCCTTTTCTTCGAGCGTATAGGTGGCTGGCGTCAGATAGAAATAAGCCGGGTCCGCCTTTAATTTTGCACCATAAGCATTCATGACGCTGATCGCATTGCCCGTTCTGACCAGATCCAGCCAGCGTTTGTTTTCGAAAGCCAGCTCTACCCTCCGCTCGTTCAGGATTGCCGCCCGAAGCTCCGTCTGACTTTTTGCGGGCGAATCCCCGAGTCCTGCCCTTTTGCGGACCTGATTCAGGAAACTTTGTGCATCGCCCGCCTTTCCCAGCTCATTGGCCGCTTCTGCCTGCATCAGCAAGGTCTCGGCATACCGGTAGATCGGAAAATTTTCATTGGTTTGATTAAACACTGCATGCGGATACTGGTACTTTTTGATGTAGGGCAAATTGACATAACTGGTATCGGAAACGGTCGAAGGACCTGTGATAAACCCTACGGAAGCATTGAATCGCTTGTCTTTCGCACGATCTTCATAGGCCGACAGCAGATCACCTGTGGGAATGTTCCAACCCGAACCCGAAGCAGACTGTGAGCCTACCGGCCCCAGGGTGTACTTAGCATAGTCGGGCGTCAGCGGGACAAAAGCATATGGAAAAGAACTCGATAAGTTCAACGGGGTGCCTTGCAGGTACTGGACTTCGAAAACAGATTCGGCATTGTTCTTGTTAGCCGGATTGAAAGCAGCCGCATAATCACCCATCAATGCATAACCTGTCACTTTCGAAAGTGCGCTTTCCGCCTGTGCCCAGTTTTTCAGATTTAGATGAACATCTCCCAAAAGCATCCACGCCGCGCCCGAAGTGGCCCTGCCTGCCTCCTGTGCCGCTTTGTTGGGCAGCAAACCAGCGGCAGCGGTAGCGTCTTCGATAATCTGCGCATACACCTGCTCCCTGGTCGACCTGGGCAATGTGGCTGACGCCAGATCCGAAGCGGGCGTCAGCGGAAGCGGAACGCCGCCGTAATAACGAACCAGGTCGAAATATCCCAGGGCACGCAGGAACAAAGCTTGTCCTTTAAAATTATCAACTTTTGCTTTGTCTATTTTCGCGTCGTCAATGACAGAAAGTATTTTATTGGCACGTGCTATCATGTCGAAATCGATGTAGTACCTGTCGGCGGTCACCGTATTTTCGGCCCCGTTCACAAACTCGTCGATTTCTTCGGGCATTGGCGAACGAAAATCGTTGTTATAAAAAAAGTGGGTATTATCGGAGCGCATTTCGCCCATGGCCCAGCTCGCCTGGTTGTTATACAAACTTTGCAGTGGCGCATAAGCACCGTTAACGGCCTGGGCAAAGTCGGATTCCGACTGGAAAAAGTTAGCCGGCACCACGGCGTTCTTGGGTGCAACGTCCAGGAAATCACTGCATGACCCCAGTCCCAATGATATAATGATAGTTAATATGACCTTCATTCTCATGACCTTATCTCAGTTAAGATTTAACTTAAAAATTTAGAATCCGACATTCACCCCGAGCGTATACGTGCGCGGAACGGGATATGAACCTCCGTCGATACCGAGTCCGGTAGACGCGGTGCTCACCGCCACCTGGGGGTTAGCACCCGGGTATTTTGTGAATATGTGGAGCTGCTGGATACTTGCGTAAATGCGAAGTCTTTCCAAAGCGATATTGCTTTTCAGAGGAACCGCATAGCCCAGCGTGACATTGTTGATAGAAATGTGGCTTGCCTTATACATCATCTGATTGCCCCACCAGTCGCGTTCCAATCCTGTTGTACCCGCCGCCAGGCTTCCATATCTTCCTTTTCCCGGATTTTCCGGAGAGCGCCAGCGGTCCTTTACATCCGACAGCACATTGAAAACGCCGTCAAGGTTGGTCAGGGTCTGCTCCGATCCCCGCAGGATATCGTTCCCGTACGTACCGGATAATGTGGCTGATAAATCGAAGTTCCTGTATTGAAGCGTATTAGTCATCCCGAAAATAAACTTCGGATGGGGGTTTCCGATGATCGTTGCGTCGCCGACGGTAATGACGCCGTCCCCATTCACATCCCGGAATTTGGCCGTGCCTACCTGCGAGGTGCTATGCTTGGGTGAGCTGTCAAAATCTCCCTGATCTTTGTATACGCCTAAATGGTCCATTCCGTAAAGCATACCGATCGGCTGTCCGACTACCGTGATATGGGAACCGCCAATGACACCGCTGCCCGGGCCTGTAATGAGCCGGGATGTTTTGTTCCCCAGCGAGGTTACCATGTTCCGGTCAAAAGATATGTTGAAATCGGTATTCCATCTCAGGTTCTTGTTCTGAATGTTCGCGGTGCTGACGGAAATTTCATGTCCCCAGAATTTCAGGCCGCCGATATTGGTCTGGATATTGGCATAGCCCGACGCTCTCGGTACAGCCACGTTAAACAGCAGGTCGCTGGTGTTTTTACGGTAATAGTTGTAGGTAAAATTGACCCTGTTGTTGAGCAGGTTCACGTCCAGTCCGATGTTATATTGCTCGTTCGACTCCCATCCCACTCCCTGGTCCGCAAGGTTATCCACCCTTCTGCCGCCGGCAACACCGCCATTGAAAACATAATTGGCTGTCGAAATGGTCGGGATATGCGTGTAGTTTCCAATGTTAAAGTTCCCGGTCACCCCGTAGCTGAGCCTGAGCTTCAAAAACGATATGGTCTTAATCTGGGACATGAAGCGCTCCTCGGACAAAATCCATCCCAGCGATACAGAAGGAAAGCTCCCCCAACGGTTGTTCACCCCAAAACGGGAGGATCCGTCGCGCCGTACCGACGCAGAAACGAGGTATTTCCCTTTGTAACTATAATTCACCCTGGCCAGGTAGGAAAGCAGGCTCCATTCCTGAATGCTGCTGGAAGCGGTAATGGTGCCGGCAGCGCTGATCGTTTGAACCTTGTCATCCGGATAATTGCTTCCGTTGACGGTGCTGGCATCCTGCCGGAATTTTTGCGCAGTAAAACCAATCAATCCGTCGAAAGTGTGGTCCCCCACCTCCTTCTGATAATTCAGGGTGTTCTCATTCACCCAGGACAGATATGAACCCTGATTGAGCACCGCAGTGGGCGTTTTGTAAAGACCGACACCCCGCTCACCTGTGGTGGTACCATTGAAGTTGAAACCACGCGAGCTACTCATATCAATGTTGCCGGATGTCTTCAGGTACAACCCTTTCACCGGCTGGTACTCCGCATACAGATTGGACAGAATCCGCGTATCGTTGTTGGCGACAACCCTGTCGGTAAGTGTCCGTGCATAATTGGGTGTAGCGAACATACCCGGTGAAAAGGCAGTCAGAGTCAGCGTACCGTCGGGATTCCTTAACGGTGCCAGGGGCGAAGTTTGCAGGGCCTCATTAAAAGCACCTCCCACATTGTCCACGCCGCTGTTGGTGTTGGTGGAATAGGCCGGTGCGATGTTCAACCCGATGTTCACCTTCTCGTCGGGCCGGAAATGGGTGTTGACCCGCAGCGAGTATCTCTTATACCCCGATCCCACGACCACGCCTTCTTGGCTCAGAAAACCCGCCGTGGCTGTCGTGCTGAATTTTTCCGTACCGGTGCTGAGCGAGAGGCTGTGGTCGGTCATCAATGCAGTGCGCGTAATGGCATCAAACCAGTTGGTACCGTTTCCGTACTGGTCAGGGTTTTGAAAAACAGGATCCACATCCAACCCTCTCTCTATTGCCAGTTCCTTGCGCCAGGTGGCAAACTCCCGTGCATTCATCATGTCCGGGCGACCACGCTGCGGCACCTGCTGCAAACCGAAATAAGTACTGTAATCGATCTTGGTTTTGCCTGCGACGGCCTTTTTCGTTTCGATCAGAACGACCCCGTTCGCAGCTCTGGAACCATATAATGCAGTGGCCGAAGCGTCCTTTAGTACGCTGATGCTTTCTATTTCATTGGGGTTGATATTGCTGATGCCGCCCACGATCGGGTTTCCGTCGACCACGTAGAGCGGATCGGCGCCCCCGTTAATGGAAGCAGCACCTCTGATCCGGACCGTCATGCCCGCACCCGGTGTACCTGTTGCCTGTGAAATCTGTACGCCGGCAAGTTTACCCTGCAACTTCTGTGTAAACTGCGAGACGGGCAGGTCGGCGAAATCCTTGCCATTGACCGTCGCCACCGAGCTCGATAGCTGGCGGGTGGATTGCTTTCCATAACCCACCACGATCAGTTCGTCTAGGGATTTCTCGTCCTCGCGAAGTACGATATCGATACTGGCTTTATTGCCGACGACCACTTCCTGACTGACATATCCGACAAACGAAAACACCAGAACCGCATTGCCATCAGGCACGACGATCGAAAAAGTCCCGTCCGAATTGGATATGGCTCCTTGTTCCGAGCCCTTCAGGACTATACTTACCCCCGGCAACCCCTCACCTTTTTTGTCGGTTATTTTACCTTTGACCGTCAGATCCAGTTTTTGCGGCTCACTCAGCCGGTTCATGAGAGATTCCATCCTCTTTTCGGCGGCCGAGTCCATGACATGATCGCCAGGGTCCTTCGTCTGGATCGGGACCGGGCCCGCACCGGATCGGGAATCCCGGACCATTTCAGGTTTCTTTTTGATCACAATCGTCCGGTCGATAATGCTGTAAGTGAAGGGCTGCCCCTTCATGACCCGGTCGAGCACCTGTCCGATCGATTCGTCACGGACGTCGAGGGTTACCTTGTTGCCTTTTTTGACGAGCTTGTTGTCATAGAAAAACTTGTAGCCGCTCTGCTGTTCAATGTGAGAGAAGACCTCAGAAAGCGGCCTGTTCTTCACCGACATGGCTATTTTTTGCGAAAAGCCGGTTGCTGATACATGAAGGCATACTATCGTCAGAATGAGGGCCGTCAATTTCATCACCAATAATAATTTGTAAAAATAACGCCTATGTATATACGGTATTTTTCTGTGTACAAGAAATTGCATACTTTTGATCAGGTTTGGAATGAAAGATTGTTTTTCACGAAAGAGCAATGGCCTTTGGTGCATTCATGCACAAAGGGGTTGAAGTTCCGGACACCCGCCGTTTCAGGTCGCATCTGAAACGGCTTTTTGTATCGGAACATCCCGGTAGTTACAGCTTGTTATTTTTTCATAGATTCGGGGTTTAGATTTCGATACCAGCAGAACTAATCCGTTACGATTATTTTCCTGCCCTCCACGCGAAAATGTACATCTCCCATTTCCAGTATCTGCAATACCTTCGACAAAGGAGCGGTCCGCTCGATCTGCCCTACAAATTCATGCTCCCTGACCGTGGAGCCATACACTACCTCCACATCGTACCAGCGCGAAAGCTGCCTCATTAATTCGGGTAATCCCACGTTGTCAAACCGGAAATAACCGTTTTTCCATGCAACCACAGCACCTGCATTCACCGTCTTCACATCAAATGCAGCAGCTGCGGATGTGTTTTCATTTCCGGCGGCAACCAGCTGGGATTGCTGCCCGGGACGAAGCAGAATTCCCTTCCTGACATTGCCTGCAACGTGTACTTTAATGCTTCCTTCTACCAGCGTCGTTTTGATATCCCCTTCGTCCGCATAGCTGTTAATATTGAACCGGGTCCCGAGCACCTCCACCAATTGCCTGCCTGTCAACACCTTAAAAGGAACCCGCTGATGATCTCTGGTGACTTTGGCTACTTCGAAATAGACTTCGCCCATAATTTCCACCACCCGTTCCTGATCGGAAAACGCCGTTGGAAACCGGATTGAAGAGGCTGCATTGAGCCATGCTTTGGTGCCGTCGGGCAAAGTGACCTTGTACTGTCCTGCTCTCGGCGTCACGACGGTGTTGTAGCTCCGCTGGCTGAACTTGCCCGGATCTCCCTTCACCGCCTGGTACACAATTTCCCCCTGACTCCTTTTCAGAATGGTGATATCCCCCTCCCTGGCGAGCTCTCCGTTTTCCATTTTGTCCAGGATAATTTCGGCCCCGTCCGCCAGCCTCAATATCGCTTTGTTGCTACCGGGAGCCGCGTCGGTTTGGGAAGCCATCTGCTTCTGCGGGGTAATTTGCTTGTTGTTATAAAAGAAATATCCGCCCAGTGTGCAGCACAGGAGGACCGAAGCCGCGACCGCAAAATACCGGTACAGGTACCTCTTTTTAGCAGGTATCTCCACCCGGGGCTCCTGGTTAACGGGCAGTGATTGCCACACCTCGTCCAGTTGCCTTTCCAGATCGTCGGCATCCATGGCCTTTCGCTCCGATTTGGCAAGATGCAGGTACCAGGCTTCCAGCAGTGCTTTTTCCTGCTCCGTGAGCGTCCCCTCCCGATATTTCTGAATCAATTCCTTTGCCTGTGACAATACCATTTGCGTCGATTAAACTGCTTTACAGGTGTAAGACGGTTTGCACGGCCGCTGGTAGTAGAAGAATCTCAAAAAAAATTAGAAAATTTACAGAAACACCAAAAAGACGGTCAAGATGAAGGCGATATCGAGCTTGCCCCTCAGGATTTGAAGTGCATTATTGACCTGCTTTTTGACGGTTTTGTCGGAGATCTGAAGTTCGTTCGCTATTTCCTGATAGGACAGGTTCTGCTTGCGGCTTAATTCAAACACCTCCCGCATTTTGGGTGGCAGTCCGGCGATCTCTTTCTCTATGAGCTCCGCAAGCTCTTTTTCCCGCAGTTCGTGGTCTGTAACCCATTCCCCCTGATCGATAAAAGTGGCCAGCGAACGGATGTATTTTTCTTCTACTTTTTTGTGTGCGATGAGGTCGAAGATCCGGTTGCGGACCGCGCCGTAGAGATAGGAAGAGAGGCTGCCCTTCAGGACAATTACACTCCTTTTTGTCCATAATGTAGTGAAGAGCTCCTGCAATACGTCCTTCGCTTCCTCCTCGCTATCCAGAATCCTATGCGCATGCAGAAACAAAACCCCTTTGTAACGCTGATAAATCTCCGCAAAAGCCAGATTGTCGTCCTCAGAGATGAGCGCCATTAACTCCGGATCGCTGCATTTTTGATAGTCATTCATTGTCTCTAAAAAGACAAATGTATAACAAAATAGTTACATTAACCGACCTCCTGAGGCAAACAAATCAGTCGGCAACCGGTCATTTCCAGTGACAACGTTTTTGGGTAAAATCCCCGGGATAAGTGGTTTCCGTTTTGTGCTGACAACTTCGCTTACTTCGACGCTTTCAAGAAGATTTGCTTTTGTCCGAGCCTGCAACAACAAAATTCCGGCTGATTGCACCACCGGGAAAGATTAGCCCAACCGGTGATACTGCATACCGGCACGCAAATTTTTGTATTTTGCTCTCCATCAGACGTGGCACGCATCAACAGCCTGCTGGAACAGAAAAACGGACGATTAATGAATTCACAAGAGAAGGTATTAAGCTGCTACAACCAGGTAGCCGACGACTATGCGGCTGACCGCTGGGACGAACTTTCAAAAAAGCATCTGGATCGACTGCTGTTGAAGGAGTTCGCAACTGCCAATCAAAACAAGGGCCCATGCGCCGACTTTGGCTGCGGCCCGGGGCAAACAACCAGATTCCTGTACGACAGCGGCTTAAAGCACATCACCGGCATTGATCTCTCACCGGCGATGGTTGCCACGGCCAGCAGACTTTCTCCCCAGATCGAATTTAAAACCGGCGACCTGCTGCATATTAATTACCCGTCCGGGCACCTTGGCAGTGCCATCGCATTCTATGCGATCGTACACTTTACCCGAGACCAGATCAGGACTTGTTTCGCCGAGATAAACAGGGTATTGAAAGCCGGCGGAGATTTCCTCATCTCCTTTCACGCGGGAGACGAAGTGGTTCATTTTGACAAAGCCCATGACAAAGATGTGGACATTGACCTGCTATTCTTTAAAACAGACGACATCGTAGCGCTACTTCTCGAAACGGGCTTCTCCATGATTGATGCCCTGGAACGGCGCCCATATGAAGATGTCGAATACGCCAGCCGGCGAGCCTATATCTGGGCACAGAAAAAGTAAATAGATTTAGAAAGGGGGATGCATCAGTAAATCCAGGATCACCTCAGAATAAGATTCAGACGCCCGAATGTCGATATTAAATCCGGATAGCAATCCCCGTACATTCCGGTCCGAAAACAAGGCATTTCTGATCCGGTTACGATTAGGATCAATTTCGAAATTAATTGCGGACCGGAAATCAGCTCCTTCTAAAATAGTATTTCCGAACCTGGCGTGCATAAGGTCACAATTTTCAAACAAGGCACCACTCAGGTCGGCTTCCCTGAAATCAGCAGCATTCAAAGAACAATCCGAGAATTCTGTTAATGCAACCCTTGCTCCATTGAAATTAGCGTGATCTAAAATGCAGTTAGTAAATTCAAATGAAAACAATGGGCTGGTACAATTCGAGAAATCGACATGAATGATCTTGCAATCGTTAAATAACACATTTCGAAAGCCCGAACTATTCACAATAACAAGCGAAAGATCACAGCCGGTGAATTGGCAGTCGATAAACTCGCAGCTACCCAGATCGCATTCCCTGAATTGACAATTTTTAAATGTACAGTTGAAAAATTGACGGCTACCCAATTCAGATCCGGCATTGACAATACCATAAAAGCTTTTGTTCTGATGGATGACGGGATCAAGATCTTCATTCATATTTTTAATGGTAAAATAAGCAGAAGAATAATTTCAATAAATCCAGATTTTACCTCTTCCAGCGCTTATGTGTCCACAGCCATCCGCAGGGGTCTTCCGTAATATTCTCCGTCAGCAAATCGACATACTTTTGGGTTATTTCTCCTTCATTCACCGATTCCGCTTCCGGGCACACGGGTATACACGTTATCCTGTAATTTCCTTTGGAACGCTGCGCAATATGCAGGTACACGACCGCCGAACGACTTAGGCGCGCCAGTTTTTCCATCCCCGAAAAAACATAGGTCTCCTGATTCAGCCATTCGAATTTGTATTTATCTTCCCTGATCCGGGGACATTGATCGGCCAGAAACAGGTAGATAGCAGGAGAAGATCTTTGCGTCAGGATGTGGCGGATTACCGCTTTGTCGGGTATCAGCTTCATTCCGAACCGCGACCGAAGCCTGAGCATCAGCCTGTTCACTATTTTCGACCGCAGCGGTTTATAAACGGCATAGGTATCGTGGCGCAGTTTATGGGGCATGAAATTCAGCATTTCCCAGTTGCCGCAGTGCCCTAGACAGGCGATGACATTTCGTCCGCTGCTCACGTGCCTGTCCAGGAGTTCCAGGTTCTCAAATACGATCCTCTTGTCCAGCACTTCCGCCGGGGCGGAAATGCTTTTGATGATTTCGGCAAAATAGGCGGTGAAGCAGGTATAGAATTTCCTCGCGACGCAATGGATCTCTCCGTATTGCATTTCAGGGAAAGAACGCGCGATGTTTTGGATCACCACTGCTTTCCTGTAACCGGGCATGTAATAAGCCAGGAAAAACACCACGGTCGCCATTGCATACAGGAATGCCATGGGCAGCATACTCAAAATAAAGGCAGTGCAGTAGGCACCCCGGTACACCATGGTTTGAAAGGCATGTCTGATTTCCATCATTTAAATGCCATTTTCAAACCAATTGATGCATATGGGGAAGCGGAGAAGTAGTAATCGTTATTGGAAGCGAACATCCCCTTCAACGTCCTTTCGCTGTAAGAAGCAGGACGGTACAGATTCAGCCCCACCATGCCGGACACCGACAAGCCGCTTTTGCCGATCTTTACCTCCGGACGGAGCCCGGTGACAATGTATTGATGTGAGAATATCATGTCCTTGCCGTCCTTTTTCAACAGGGCCATTTGCCCGTTCATTTCAAAGGCCAGCGCCAGCTTGACGGCCGGTAATACTTCATAACTGGCCGACACATCCAAACCATCGATCAATTCCGCATTGACGTTGAATTTCCCCTGGTGTTTCCAGTTAACGTAGACAGCCGGGAATAGCATCGGGTAACCGAGAGAACTGTTTACAGCCAGACCGCCGCCAATGGCCAGATTGGGTTTGAGGTGCCTGATAAAGACGACGCCAGCGCTTCCCAGGACATTTTTAAACCCGATTTTGGAAAAATTCGTGGAAGGCGTGAATACGCCTACACCCACGCTGGCCTTCATGGACCATTTGTCATTCAAAGGCCGGAGATGATAGATCCCCAATTGCAGGTTCATAATCTTGGAAACCATGTCGTCCGCAAAATTCTTATTGTTCAGCGAGGCATAAGCACCGCTCAACCCGACGCCCCAGGCCGTTGGACGATTTTTTTCGTTCATTTTCATGGACAGCGGTACATTGACGGCTCCCTGGTAGACGATGGAAGAACCTTTGCTATCACCAATTTTCTCTCTGGGCTTATCCCCGTTCGGAAGAAACCAGTAACCTGATTTCCCGATGAATTCCGTCTTGAAAGATGCTTGCTGCGCTTTTCCTTCAAGCCCTGCCAGGGCTCCCATTGCTGCGATGAATAGCGGCATTAACCTCGTGATTTTCAATTCCATTTGCGTTTACTTTCGTTTTAAGTTTCAGCAAATGTGGCGTGAACGAAGCGACACGGAAAGTCCTAAACCATGGAGTTCAGAATGGATCGGGTGAAATGCAGCATGAGCGCAATGAAATTTCGTGCTGTGTTAGTCAAGCACCCCGTCCATCCATTTCAGGAAATCGGGAACACGTACGCGGCTTACCAGCACCTCGTGCGGGCATGGAGGCAAAAAGGAAAGTTGGAGGCGGCTGTTGAAATACTTGGTGACATTTTCAATGGCTTTTACATTGCCAATACAATTACGCGCAACGCGAAAAAACAACCGGTTATCGAGTTGCTGTTCGATCTGGTCCAATGTATAATTGATGATGTGCCGCTGGTTATGGAACGTATGCAGGAATACGACCCCGTCCTCACTGTAAAAATGAGCGATGTCCGCCGTTTCCACGTAATGATAGTTCTCTCCTTTTGCTATCAGAAACCGGTTTTTTGTTTTGGCAGACAACAGCTGTTCAAATTTCCTGGCGTCCGGTTTACTGGGTTCTTGGTGGAAGATATTTTCAAATTTGTTCAGTGCCGCTTCCAATTCCTGCTCATCGAAAGGTTTTAGCAGATAATCGATGCTATTCAGCTTAAATGCTTTGATCGCATGCTCGTCGTAGGCTGTCGTAAATATCACAGGCGTGGCGACCTCCACGTGGTTGAATATCTCGAAGCAGCTGCCGTCGGCGAGCCGGATATCCAGCAGTATTAAATCCACTTCGAAGGTTTTCAGGAACGCGATGGTATCTACGACAGTCTTGGTTCTCCTTTCGAGCGAATAGCCGGGTCGCAATTCCGTCATCATTCGTTTCAGTTCTTCGTACGCAAACCGCTCATCTTCGACAATCAGGTACTTCATGGCTGGATATAGGGGACTTTTACAGTAAAAAGGGCTTCGGTATGCTCCACGACGATTTCCCTGGCATAGAGCCTGTATTGTTTCGTAAGGTATTTCAGCCCGATTCCACCCTTATCGGTATCGTTCGACGGCTGGATATTGTTTTCGACCACAATGTATTCATCGCCGATGGTGATTTTTATATCCAGGGGCAATTCTTCTGTCGCGATATTATGTTTAAATGCATTCTCTATAAGCAATTGCAGCGTAAGCGGTATCAGGCTATTGCTTTCAGATGCCGCTGCCTTGTTTACTGTAAAACTAAAAGAGTTTTCGAACCGCATGTTCATCAGGAAGATATATGAATCGAGCGCATCCAGTTCTTCCGCAACGGAGATCTCGGGTCGCTGGTTCAGGGAAAGTACGTACCGGTAGGTCTTCGAAAGGGCTTTGGTAAATTTGTTTGCATTGTTAGGGTTGATATATATTAAGGAAGACAATACATTCAGTGAATTAAAAAGGAAATGCGGGTTTATTTGCGCTTTCAATGTTTCGTGCTGAAACAACAGCACTTCGCGTTTAGCCTTTTCGGAATCAGCGATAGCCTTTTGTTCGGACCGGAAATAATATATCAATTCAAAAACAAGAAGTATAGGCACATTCGTGAACATTGCAAGGGCAAATTTTGTAAGAAAAGAAGGCAATCCTTCCTCGGGAATTAGAAATACATGATAGATCAGAAAGTTAAAAATCCATAATAGTATCAGGCATATCAGGGTTACTCCTGCAAGGTCCGCAACGATGCGGAATAATATATTTTTGGAATAAGGCAAATGCTTGTTCAGGAACAGTAGCAATTGATAATCGGCCGCACACATCGTAAATATCACAATGTAGTGGGCCGATATCTGGATATGAAAATTACGCCACAAGTCATCTTCCATTACAATGTTGCTCAGAAGCATTTGGCACACGGCATAGAGTAATGTGGAAAAGAAAAAAATCAGAAGATGCCTGATGTTATATGCTTTTATATCAATCATGATGAAAAACCTGCGTGAACCGGGGCCAAAATGTAGCACATAACCAGGTGATTTACGGCAAATCTCCCGGTCTTTCTGATGAACTTCATTATTAGGGGGTTGAATTGAAGACCGCGGTTGTAAATCATTGAATCTCTACCAGATTCCAATAAGCTAGCGAAGCTTCGCCCTTGTCCGAAATGAAGCGGGCTTCGTACCGACCTGACGCTACATTGGCCGGCACCTGGTAAACCCCATAATAAATATAGAGCGATCCATCAGCATAGCACCGGTCGGCCTGGGCAGTGGCTTTAAGTAAGATAGTGCCCTGATTCGATTTCAGTTGAAGGTCCGGCAGCGGCTTGTTCGTATCGACGGGCTTGCCTCGTGGAGGCTCGGCGATCCCGGGGAAGGGCATTGCATAAAATGTCTGGCCCTTTTTCAGGCTCGTCTTTGCTATGTTTCCGTGGACGATCCTGCCAATAGGGCATTCATCGGCCTCGGTCCAGATTCCGGCAACACTCATCGTAAGTGAATCTTTGGCAATGGCTTCCGTCGATAATCCGATCAACTTGTCGTCTTCGTAAACACTCACCACATATTGATCCTCAGGCAAATCCGCGGGCACATCAAAGAACAGTTGGTTATAACTTCTGACTTTCGCATTGATCTTCCGGGGATTAGTCATGCGATCATTCGAAAAGGTGACCTGGTATTGGAAATCGGAAAGAAAAACGCCCCCCAGAATCGTTACCCGCTTGTCATAGGTCAGGTTCTTCCACTGTTTATCATACCAATACACTTTTCCCCAGGCACCAGGCCGCTTGAAACCCGCCACATCGGGGAACTGAAACACTTTCTCACCGTACCGCATCGTCAGCCGCATCTGTGTCGAGGACATTAACTCGGAAACGGGACTCACGATTAATTCAAAGGGAAAAACCTCGCTGTTGCTGCCGGTAGCGCGCTGCCCGGTGGATAGGTCTTTCAATTCAAAGGAAACGGTATTGCTTCCTCCCGGCACCTCCGGAATACTTCCCAGACCCGAAACCGCACGGAAGCTGCCGTAAGCATGCAGGTCGGAAGTGTCGGCATAAGTCGACATATCCGAGGAAAGATGGAGAAGAGAAGTGAGCTTTGCGGTGAGTTCGCCCTCATGTCTGACGAAAATAGTGTACCGCTTTTCGTAACCCGCAGATCCCGCCGGTCTCCCGACGGCAAATATCACGGGCGGCACGCCCGCGAACCGGTACCGAACGTGGTTGTCGGCGGCCAGCGTGCTATCCATGGGAGTGGCAAGCACCATCCCATTACCCAATTCGAGGGCCAGGTCCAGCACATCACTGGTGTAATCCGCCGGAAGCACCACCTGAATGTAGTTCCGGGTAGTGTCCAAAGTCGCCTCCTTAGCGCCGTTGACCCGGATAGATTTGAGGTAGTTGTCCCGGACTTCAATCACCCCGGGCAGGATTTCCGGATCCTTTTTACATCCGGAAAGAAGAGCGGCGAACATTACAAAAAAGTAAAGGGAAAGTGCTCTCATCATGGCAACAAAGGGTTTATTCAGCCATACCCCGGGTGGCTGACGGTGATAAATTAACAGACCCCCATTAGTGCAATTTCGTTGCACACAATCCGGGCGATGCATCCGGCGAGACGGTGCGACGGTGCAATAGTGTGAATTGTTTATATTAAGTGCAACCATTTGAAAAAACCGCATCATTGAAGGGCAGTTTCAATCATGTATACTATATGTCGGAAAGCTTTTGGGAAGCCACTTACACACAGAACATTGCGAAGATAATCGGCGTTTGCTGCCGGTATACGCAAAACAGGCAGGCTGCCGAAGACCTGGCGCATGACGCGTTTCTGGTTGCGATCGACAAGGTTTCCAGTTTTGAAAACAAGGGGCCTTTCGAAGCGTGGCTGCGGCGGATCGCCGTCAATACGGCCTTGCAATACCTTCGGGAGCAAAAAAGACATGAACAATGGGCAGAAGAGCATGCTTTCCGCACCATCGGCTATGAAATTCAGGACGAAAACCCCACCCGCGACGATCATAGCTTTTCGGAGGCAGAGCTGATGGAAGTCATAGGCCATTTGCCCGAACACCACAGAATTGTGTTTAATCTCCACGTCGTCGACAATTTCACCCACGCTCAAATCGCTGCCCTTCTCGGCATCAGCGAAGGGACTTCGAAGTCGCATTTATCGCGCGCGAGAAAAAAGGTCCGGCAACTTCTCTATGCTAAACGCAGTGAGCACAAAAAGCGCAAAAGAGCATTCATCTGGTGGATACTCTCCTATCCGACCGGCGGCACCGATCGTCTGCTTGCCCGAGAATTGACCAACCTTTCCATTCAGCCTCAAAGGAAGCTGTCATTTCCTGCCGGCATTCCCAATGCCCAGGTTCCCGATTTCAAACCTGCTGTTCTTTCCTACGGGACCTATATGAAAACGGGAATAATGGCTTTGTCCGCAGCATTGTTTCTGGCGGGCGGTTCCGAGTTGTATGCACCTCACGACGGCCCTGATTTCACCCCTGTCGAATACACGATGCCTGCTGCAACGCAGCATCCCTTCCCCGACCCGAACACGAGAAGCGAAGTGACGGAACACCTTTTATTTTCCGGTCCAAAACCTGCCACCATTTCTGAAAATCCCGTCATAGTTAAAAAAACTAAACATTCAGAACCAATGAAAAATGTAAGTATTTTGGGAGGAATAATGGTGGCAAGTCTGGCTTTGGACACAGCCGGGTTCCCGACGGAGCTGCCCAATGCATTAAAAAACCGCCAGGCGATGATCAGCCGCATCCCGGAACCCACGGGTACCGGGCCGGCAACCAGGCCGAATTCCGACTTGCCGTCGGGCTCATTCTACGCATCGGAGCTGTTTTGGTCGGAGGAAAACGGGGAATTGTATTTTCTTGGAGATCGTGTCTCGATCAACGTCAGCAGGAATAAGTTTTCAGGCCGAGGCAGGTTCTCCTTCCTGCATAAGGTGAATTACCTGGTTGTCGATGGCGTCGCGGTCAAGCGAAACGAGACGGTTAAGCTCCAAGAGAAAAAATACAAGCTCATCAGTCTGAATGAATCCGAAGGCGCAAGGAAATACGGCGAAAACGGCAAAGCCGGGGTTGTGGAAATCACTTTGGCTGAATGAGTAAAAAAGAAAGGGCTTATCTTTATAACCGTTGTTTCCACCACCGGGACATGGCTGAACTCCTTTTCGCCGATGAATTATCAGGTTTTCCCTCCGCATAAGGATTTGAGGTCGTTTGTCAAATGCTATTGGATCCTGGAAGTCCCTGCCTGCGAGGACACGCCCAGGCAACGCATTCTGCCAGACGGGTGTATCGAGCTCTTCTTCATTCTGGGCTCCGATGTGAAACGCTTCACCTCGGAGCACGAATACATTATCCAGCCGCGCGAAATGGTGCTTGGACAAATTACGGAGCCCTACTTCATACAGCCCACGGGGTATGTCAATTCCTTCGCGGTACGCTTCTATCCCTATGGCTTTGCCAATTTTGTATCTGTCCCCATCCACGAACTCGCCAACAAGGAGACACCGATCGGACAGTTGTTTGGGGAGGAGACTTCGAAACAGCTTTCGGAACAAATACAAAACGCGGGTACTACCGCCCGCAGAATACGGATCATTGAGGATTTTCTGATCGAAAGATTAAAGAGCAAGGCAACGATCGACCAAATCGTCAAATCGACCGTCGATGCCCTGCTTTCGACAAAGGGAAGCCTTTCCATTCATGCAATTCTGCAAAATGACCTGCCGAAAAGAAGGCAGCTGGAACGCAAATTTTCAAACCAGATCGGAATCAGTCCGAAACAGCTCGGGAAAGTAATCCGGCTGCAAGCTGTGCTGAGGATGATCCTCGACCGCCAGTCCGGGCAACTGACCAGCATCGCATACGAACGGGACTACCACGATCAGGCCCATTTCATCAAAGACTTCCGAGAATTTACCGGAGCAAGTCCCAAGCACTTCCTGCACGACAGCTCGATGGCGCTTTCCGCACTGCTGTATTCGGCCGACTAGTGTCGCAATTTTACAATTTCAAGCGCGCCTGGCTGCCTAGCTTTGCACCGGACTCTTAAACATGAAAAAATGCATCGAACTTCGTTAACCGCGGCAGTTGTATTGTGCCTTGGGATCGCCGCCTGCTCCGGCCGGGACCATTCCAAAACGCAGGCAAAAATGGATGAACAGACTCAAAACAAAAGCGCTAAAACCATGAAAAACCTCATTTCAATCGTAGAAATTCCAGCGGACTCCTTCGCCCGGGCAGTCGCTTTTTACCAGTCGGTTCTGGATGTCAAAATCGAGGCGATCGACATGCAAGGAACTCAAATGGGTTTGTTTCAGGCCGACGAAGGCACCGTCAATGTGGCACTGGTAAGCGGAAACGATTACAAGCCCGCAGATCAGGGAACGCTTGCTTACCTGAATGGCGGCGATGATCTTCAGACGGTGCTCGACAAGGTCGAGCCAAATGGAGGCAAGATCATAGTTCCCAAGACGCCGATCGACCCCGAAAACGGCTTCTTTGCCATGTTCACCGACAGCGAAGGAAACAGAATGGGCTTGCATTCATACCAATAGTCGCCATAAACGCGAGTCGGAAAGCCCTTTGCAGTTCAAAAGGGCTTTCCGGCCTCAGTACGTAAAGCTCATCTCCAACTCACTGTCGGCCGCGGGAACTTCCGGATGGCGGACGGTTGTCTTCAACCTCCGGATCTTTTTGTCTTTCACCTCAAACTGCTGGGTCGTGATCCGGTCCGCCCTGAAAGCGCCGTCTTTTCCGGGCAGTTCGTAGGTGATTTGCAGCGGCAGCCGTCCCTTCATGGCATTGAGTACAGGGAAATTGTAAACGGCGTAGTCCGGGTTATTAAAATCTTCGATGAACAGCCAGCGATCGTAGTCAAACGCTTCGGAATAGCCTTTCAGGCTGGTAATCGTCTGGTAACCATTCGACTGTTCCGTCCTGACCCGCACCAGCGTGCCGGCTTTGTCATATTGATAATGATTCACGACGTCCATCCGCGTGCCTGCGGGCGTGATCTGGTAGCGTTCCAGCTTCGCGACGCTGCCATCATCGTCATACAGAAAAACCAGCTTTTGTGCATTATCGTATGGCCCGGCATGCTTCTTCACCCGCAGGATCGTTTTCAGCCTGCCTTGATCGTCATATTCATATTGATTCTTCGACAGGGAGCTTGCCACATCGATACCCGAAAGACTTTTACCCGCGTACTCATGTGTTTTGAGCTCGGTCTGACCGCGTGCACCCGAATAGCGGATATTATCGATGCTGCTGTCGGGCCGGTAATTGACGCTCGCTTTGTAGTCGTAGGTTTCCCAATAGATTTCACGGATCAGCTGACCGGCTTTCGATACGGGTTCATCCGGCGTAGGCTGCGGTTCCGGGCCCTGCGGTTTGTCCTTTGAACAGGCAGTCAAAAAAAGGAGAGCGACCCACAACATGGTGGTGAGCGCGCATTCGTGCACGGTTTTCATGGCTTGTAAAATTATGTTGAAATTCGAACGAACGGGATGCGCGCCGGATGGCTTGAAAGCAGCGGCAAGTTTATCCTTTTACTCCGAATACAACAACTTTCGGCGACAGAATACACTTTCTGGCAGACCAACGGATCCTGCGGTGTTCCTATACACAGCAGCGTCGTTTGTTGCGGTCTCTTTTTCTTTGGGACTGTTTTACCTGTTCAGAATGGATGAGAAGAAATGCCTGATGTCTTTGACCAGCAAATCAGGAACTTCCATAGCGGGAAAATGGCATCCTTTATCATAGAAAGTCCAGCTGTCGGGTTCACCCATGAAGGAAGTCAGCTTCTTCAGCAGGGTTTCATCCTCTTTTTTACCAAAACATGCCATGGCAGACGGAACCTTTGGAGGCGTCCACTGATTGGCTTCCTGTGCATCGCCGCCACCCCAGTCAAATGCCATGCTCATGTTTTCGGAGAGGATTGCGGCGCTTGACGCCCCCAGCTGGTTGAACCAGTACAAAGAGACATTCGTCAGCATTTGGTCTATACCCAAAGCGTCCTCCGGCAGTTCTGTGTCCGCATCGGTCCATTCCTTGTATTTTTCAACCATCCATGCCAGCTGCCCTACCGGGCTGTCCGACAATGCGATACCGATCGTATCCGGCCTGGTAGCCTGTATTTCCAGATAGGCCGTCCCGTCTTTTTTGTACTGCTTCATCCGTTCCAATCCAGCCTTTTCGGCGTCCGTCAAGGCTGAATGGTCGGCGGGAAACATGCCTAATCCGGCAACCGCGAAAAAGTCCGAATTGATGTGCGTTCCTATGAGGTTATACGCAGCGACACCCGACATGATCCCCGCAATGCCCGCGCCCATGTCGCCGCCGTGCACAGCGAACTTTTCATAGCCCAGCTGGCCCATCAATGTGGTAAAAGTCTCGGCAATCCGGAACATATTATAACCCTTCACCGTAACAGGTACCGAGAAGCCAAAACCCGGGATGGAGGGAATAACGAGGTCAAATGCAACTTGTCCGGGATCGCCGGGATTGGTGAGCGGTTCAATTACCCGGGTAAAATCCGCAAATGAACCCGGCCAGCCATGGATGAGCATCAAAGGAACTGCATCGGCCTGGGGCGATTTGATGTGCAGATAATGAATGCGCTGTCCTTCAATTTCAGTAATGAAATGCGGGTATCGATTCAGGTCAGTCTCTTGCTTCTTCCAGTCGAATGTATTCAACCAATAATCGGCGATATTCCTCAGGTAATCGACGGGGACGCCCTTTTCCCAGCCGCTTTGCGTAGCCGGATTGGTCCAGCGGGCATTGGCAAGTCGCTGTTTGAGATAATCAATTTCTTTGTCGGAGATTTCAATTTTAAACTGTCGCATGATTTCCAGATTTTGAATGTGAGACTGATAACATTACAAAATTCGGCACCACGCTTCCGGCAGGCGATAACAATTGTTAATAAATGCTACTTCCTGTTCCTGATCCTGCTCAAAGAGACCGAAGTGACACCCAGGAAAGAGGCAATGTAATGCTGAGGCACCCTTTGAAGGATTTCCGGGCGCTGCTCCATCAGCTCTCTGTACCTTTCTTCAGGACTGTTTTTGATCCTGGACAGAAACAATTTTTCGACGTACAGCAAACGCCGGAGTGTCTGCTCTTCCATTGCTTCTCTGATGAGCGGAGACGCGTCGATGATTTCAAAATAGTCTTTTTTGGTGAGCGTGTGCACGACCGAAGGTTCAAGGCTTTCGATTGAATAGAGGCTTGGCTGGTTGTAACGGAAACTTTCTGCCGAAGAGACTCCTTCTCCTTCGAGGAAAAACTGAAAAGTAATGTCTTTGCCATCCTTATTGAAAGAGAGCCTAAGGCATCCTTTTTCAATGAAATAAACCTTTTGGGCGACTTTTCCTTCGTCGAGCAGCACTGTTTTGGCAGGAATCTCTTCCCGCTTGAACAAGTGACCGAACTTACCCCATTCAGCCTGTATGTGTTGATCTGCCATGAATTTCCGAGCATGTTGACATTTCACGAATGTATACAGAATGGTCTTCTCTTACAGAACGTCGCCGATCATTTTATTTACGGACAGCACTTTGGAAGCGCTATCGCGTAACCTGCATCACAAAACCATCCGCTAGCATTCCGCACTTCCTACCGTTTCCGCCCGGGAACAGATTTTGTATCGTCCGCCCCGTCAAAAAATTGAGGAAATCATGGAAAACAATGCAAACAAAGAAACCAACTCGTATCCACCCGATCAGTCGCAGGTCATATTTACGGATTTGCAGGGAATAAGGCGCAGGGGCATTTATAAGAAAGACAAGGGCTTTCAGGAAATCACTGAATTGGAAATTCCACGGGAAGAAGAGTCCTTCTTTCCGGAGAACGACATCGCAGGATGGGAGTATGAGCCGGAAAGCCAGTCGGAATAACCCGGCAACACTTTCATCATGAGATCAATCAACAAACTGAAAACTTCCCCGTACACCGTATGAAAACAACTGGTCATTTCCGAAAACCTGCATGGGCAGCATTATGCCTGACACTCCTGGCGGCTGCGGTCGTCGGCTGCGATGGCGATGATGATTTCTGGGACGCATTTATCCCGGAAACCGATAAAGAGGCGACTTCCGCACAAATACAAGGCTATGTGTTTTACCCGGCATTGCAACCGGCCTCGGATGCTAATGTGGCACAGCTTAAAGTTCCGGCAGGCTTTAAGGTTAACAAATTTGCCGAAGGTTTGGGCAAGCCGCGCATGCTCGTGACGGACGGGAATGGTCACGTGTTCGCCTCGGATCGCGAAGCGGGCATCGTGATGATGCTGACCGATTCCAACAACGACGGCATTGCAGACGACAAGAAGACGGTTGCGAATATCAAGCAGGTCCACGGGCTGCACATTTATAATGGGCGCATGTACATGGCTGCCGTGAAAGAGGTGTATGTGGCCGACATCCATGCGGACGGAACCCTTGGCCAGCCACGGATGCTGATCAGCGACCTGCCCGACGGCGGCCAGCACCCCAACCGCACGCTGGCGTTTGGCCCCGACAATAAAATGTACATCAGTGTGGGCAGCACGTGCAACGCCTGCCCCGAACCCAATCCCGAAAACGCCACCATGCTCCGCGCCGACGAAGATGGTTCAAACCGGAAAGTATTCGCGAAAGGGCTGCGCAATACCATCGGGTTTGGCTGGCACCCCGAGACCAAAGAACTATGGGGAATTGATCACGGCATCGACTGGCTTGGCGATGATGAACAGAAAGAAGAAATGAACCAGATCAAACAAGGTGCCGACTACGGCTGGCCCTACATTTACGGCGAAGGCAAATACAATCCCGGCGACCGGCCAAAAGGTGACACCACCTACCAGCAATACCTGCAAAAAACTACGCTTCCGACACTGACTTATCAGGCACATTCCGCACCGATGGCCATGGCCTTCTACACCGGCACCCAATTTCCCGAGGATTACCGTTCCGACACATTTGTAGCCATGCGCGGTTCATGGAACCGAAGCTCGCCCGTAGGTTACCGCATTGCCAGGGTGCATTTTGAAAATAACAGACCAGTACGCTTCGAGGATTTTGTAACGGGCTTCACCGTAGACAAGAACCGTGCGCATTTCGGCCGGCTGGTGGGGCTGACGCTTCATAAGGATGGATCGCTGCTCTTCTCGGACGATACCAACGGAGTCGTTTACAGGGTCTCTTATCAATAACACCGCCATTATCCGGCCCATACCGATGCGCCGGACAATAGACTGTAATTCAACTCGAAACATGAACAAGACGACTGCCTGCCTGCTGATTTTCCTGCTGCCCTTGTGTACACTGGCTCAGGAAAAAGTAGCGCAAATACTACCCTGACGGACCATACTGGCACGGGTTTTAGTGCGAAGGGCTTCCAAACTAAAACACTGCACAGGCAATCGGACATCCGGAATGCCGTCAACGAAACCATATCAATCCACTATGATCAGTTTTAAGAACTTCATCACACTTATGAAGGAGAGCTTTTCGGAGTTTTCCAATGACAATGTACTCAAACTGAGTGCCGCACTTTCCTATTACACTATTTTTGCGCTGGCTCCTATGTTGCTGCTGATCATATCGATCGTCAGCTTTTTCTTTGGCAGGGAAGCATTCGAAGGGGAACTTTATGGACAGATCCAGGGCCTCGTCGGCAAAGAAGCTGGTGCCCAGATCCAGGAACTCATCAAAAATGCGGCGCTCAACGATAAATCGACTACCGCCGCAATCATCGGCGGAGTTACATTGCTTATCGGTGCCACGGGAGTTTTTGCAGAGATACAGGATTCCATCAACTACATCTGGGCCATCAAGTCCAAACCTAAGAAAGGGTGGCTGCAATACCTCAGAAACCGTCTGCTGTCGTTCTCACTGATCATCACCCTCGGCTTTTTGCTTGTGGTTTCATTGGGCGTCAATACCGCGGTGGATTTACTGAGCACGAGACTGGAAAGGTATTTTTCCGACATTTCCGTCATTGTATTTTCGGTGCTGAACGTCGCACTTGTGCTGGTTATCATCGCAATACTCTTCGCAGTTGTATTCAAAATCCTGCCCGACGGCCATGTACGGTGGAAAGAATGCCTCATTGGTGCGGGGTTTACTTCCCTGTTGTTTGCGATCGGCAAGTTTGCCATTACTTTTTACCTGGGCAGCTCCGATCTGGGTGCGACATATGGCGCATCAGCGTCCATTGTGATCCTGCTGACGTGGATCTATTATTCGTCGATCATCCTTTACTTCGGGGCGGAATTCACCAAAGTATTTGCCAGGTTCGACGGCCACGAGATCCGGCCCAACGAGCATGCCGTGCTGCTCGTCAGGCAGGAAGTGGTAAAAGATCCCGTTGCCCCTGAAACCCAACCGGCTCCGGCGACGCATGAATGGAACCCATTGATATTGAAAAACAAACTTTTCGACTCTGTAACCCATTTTGTGGACACCAAACTCCACGCAATCCGTGAAGAGATCGAGAGCAGGGTTTCCGGACTCCTTTCTCCGGCAGTCTACTATTTATTGATGGCTGTTTTGGGTTTCGGCATCATCACCGCCATGCTGCTGATCGCAGGCCATTTTCTTAACAATTGGCTGAACAGCGACTATTTGGGCTACGTGGTGCTGATGGCGTTCCTGATACTGGTGGTCGGTCTGTTCGTGCTGCTTAAAAAGCAGTCGCAATCCCTGATCCGGAAATTACTTTTCAAGGTTGGCAAGCAAACGGAAGAAAAAGAAGTCACCGGATCAGAATCATAATTCCTCAAAGGCTCATTCCGCCATCCATTACAATTTCGGCCCCGGTGATAAAGCTTGAAGCCTCACCGGAAAAATAGGTTACCATCTTAGCCACATCTTCCGGACTTCCGATTTTTTTCAGCGGGATCCGCTCGATCATCCAGTCGTCCAATGCCTGCCGGGCTGTCGGATCCAGGCCTATTTTGTTCAGAATTTCGGTCTGTGTCGGTCCCGGGCTGATCGAATTCA
>CBFGMV010000062.1:0-50362 GCA_965649915.1 uncultured Dyadobacter sp. | reverse complement strand
GATTCTATTCATTCAGCCATGCATTCGGTCATTCAGTCATTCAAAATTCACTCATTCACTCATTCACTCATCCAAAATTACTTCTCTTCCAACTCAAACATCGCTTCAATCTCTACCGGAATATTGTCGGGCAGGGTGCCCATTCCGACGGCGCTTCTTACGCCGATTCCATTTTCTTCGCCCCACACTTTCGCGAAAAGTTCACTGCATCCGTTGATGATAAAGGGATGTTTTTCAAAGTCAGAAGTGCAATTAACCATTCCCAACACTTTGACGACCCGTTTCACACGATCCAGGCTGCCCAGATTGGCTTTTAATGTGGAAAGTATGGCGAGGCCTACCTGACGCGCAGCGAGTTTTCCCTGCTCCGCATCGAGGTCTTTTCCGATCCTGCCTTTGATGAGCGAGCCGTCGTCCTGAACGGTACCGTGCCCGGAAACATACACCCAGCGCTTGTCAACGATGAGTAAAGGCTTGTAAACGCCAACAGGTTTAGGGGCAGGAGGGAGGTTTAAACCAAGTGCTGCGAAATTTGATTCAGGTGTTTTGTCCATGAGTGATTGAGTTAATGATTTAATGACTGAATGATCGAATGACCGAATGACTGAATGAAAAGCGTCTATTCAATCATTCAATCATTCGGTCATTCAATCATTAGATCAACTAGACGAACAAATTTAGTACTAAAACGCCCAGTAAACCCATAACAGATACAATTGTTTCCATAACCGACCAGGTTAGCAGGGTGTCCTTAATGCTCAGGTTGAAGTATTCCTTGAAGAGCCAGAAACCACCGTCGTTCAGGTGGGAGAACATCAGACTGCCGGACCCGATGGCAAGTACGAGCAGCTCAGGGGGGACGGTGGAATTTGCCAGAAGCGGTGCCAGAATGCCGACGGTCGTAAGTCCGGCCACAGTAGCAGAGCCGACGCAAACACGGATGACTGCCGCAATGGCCCAGCTCAGCAGGAGCGGGGATATATCCAACCCCTTAAGACTTTCGGCGATAAAGGTGCTCACACCACTTGCGGTCATGATCTCTTTGAAAACGCCTGCGCCGGCAATGATCAGCAGGATCACGGAGACGCCCTTGAATGCATCCTCCATTGATTTGCCTATCTTTTTCATAGTCATTCCGCGATTCACGCCCAATGCATAAGCAGCAAAAAGAACGGAAACAAGCATACCGAAATAGGGCTCTGCCAGTAACCCGATCAGCTTGCTCTCAGGGTAAATGCGTTTGACACCCGACATCGTCGTCAGCAGAAAGACCGGGAGCAGGGCGGTAACGACGCTGATTCCGAGGCCGGGAAGTTCGGAGGTTGGTCGCGGCTTTACATTGAAGAGATCAGCGTCGGGCTTGGGCTGGAAGCGTTTCAATGTACTTCCGAAAATCGGGCCGGCCACAGCAATGGCCGGGAGTGATACGATCATGCCATAGAAGAGGGTCTTGCCCAGGTCGGCATGCAACTGACTGGCGATCGCAGCCGGAGAAGGGTGGGGTGGGAGGTACCCGTGGGCGACCGATAGTGCCGAAAGCATAGGTACTCCTATATATAATAATGGTAAACGGGCGGTGGCGCTGATCATAAAAATCAGCGGGATCACGATCACAAAGCCCGCGTTATAGAACAATGGAATGCCTATCACAAAACCAGCCAGGGCCATACCCCACTGGATATATCTCTGACCAAACAGGCTGATGAGCGCGTCGGTAATCCGCTGAGCCGCCCCGCTATCGGCCACCATCTTCCCTAGCATCGCTCCGAAACCCACGATCAGGACCAGGTCCCCTAACGTCCCCCCTACGCCTTTTTGTATGGCTTTGCTCACCGTGTCGACATCGAGCCCGCTTGCCAGGCCAAGTGCAATGGACACGAGGAGGAACGAGATGAAAGTATCGATTTTGAGCCAGGCAATGAGTAAAATGAGTGCAAGAATGGCGATAAAGGTCAGTAATAATGGCATAAGTGAAATTGTCGGAAAGTAAGCTTTTGGTAATAAGCTGGAAGAAAGGAAAATTTAATGATAGAAGCCAATTTAGTTTTCCCAGGGATATTTCCGGGAGGTAATGGGCGGAATGTCACGCATATACGCTCAGAAGCTCAAAATAGCACAAAAGATAGTTTGTTAGAATGCTTTAAAATAGCGAAATTTGACTTTTTAGTACCTGTAAGATTGTATTAATCCGCTGAACTGTTGAATATATTCAATCTCTCACTTTAAATTTTTGATTCTTTTCTAATTCTTTATGGCAGAATCTTCTGGTGAAAACATTATCCCCATTAACATTGAGGATGAAATGCGTGGCGCCTACATCGATTACTCGATGTCCGTTATTATTTCCCGCGCTTTACCCGACGTTCGCGATGGCCTGAAACCCGTTCACAGACGGGTACTCTACGGGATGGACGATCTGGGTGTGAGCTACAACCGGTCCCATAAAAAATCGGCTCGTATCGTGGGAGAAGTTTTGGGTAAGTACCACCCGCATGGCGACTCCTCCGTTTATAATACAATGGTGCGTATGGCCCAGCCGTGGTCGCTGCGTTACCCGCTCGTCGATGGTCAGGGTAACTTCGGATCGGTCGATGGAGACAACCCGGCGGCGATGCGTTACACGGAAGCAAGGCTGAAAAGAATTGCGGACGAGCTGCTGGCGGACCTCAAAAAAGATACGGTTGACTTTCAACCCAATTTCGACGATTCACTGAGCGAGCCCTCGGTACTGCCTGCCAAGTTCCCCAACCTGCTCGTCAACGGATCTTCCGGTATCGCGGTCGGTATGGCTACCAACATGGCACCCCACAACCTGGGCGAGGTCGTGGACGGCGTGCTCGCTTACATCGACAACAACGACATTACCATCCCCGAACTGATGGAGCATGTAAAAGCTCCTGACTTCCCAACCGGGGGTATTATTTACGGTTACAACGGTGTCCGTTCCGCAATGGAAACCGGTCGGGGGAGCATCATCATGCGCTCTAAGGCACAGTTTGAGGTTTCCAAAACGGGCCGGGAGCAGATTATCGTTACCGAGATACCTTATATGATCAACAAGGCGGCGATGATCGAACGGATCGCGTCGTTGATCAATGACAAAAAACTCGACGGTATTTCCGATATCCGAGATGAGTCGGACCGCGAAGGTATGCGCATTGTGTTCGACCTGAAAAAGGATGCGATACCTAATATTGTATTGAACCATTTGTTCAAATACACCCCATTGCAGACCTCTTTTGGGGTTAACAACGTGGCGCTTGTAAAAGGACGTCCCGTGTTGCTGAACCTGAAAGACCTGATCAGGCATTACGTCGATCACCGGATCGTGGTCATTACCCGCCGGACGGAATTTGAATTGCGCGAAGCTGAAAAGCGTGCACACATTCTCGAAGGTTTGCTGATCGCACTCGATAATCTGGATGCAGTGATCGCATTGATCCGGGCTGCTCGCGACCCCGAGACGGCTAAGGTTGGATTGATGGAGCAATTCACCCTGTCGGAAATCCAGGCACGTGCAATTCTTGAAATGCGCTTGCAACGTCTGACAGGTCTGGAAAGAGACAAGATCGTGAAGGAATATGAAGAGATCATGATCCTGATCAATGACTTGAAAGACATTCTTGCGAACGAATTCCGGAAATTTGAGATCGTAAAAACCGAGCTGACAGACATTAAGGAACGCTACGGCGATGCGCGGAGAACGCAGATCGAGTTCTCGGCGGAAGAATTCAGCGATGAGGATATGATTGCCGACGAGGAAATGCTCATCACGATTTCCAAAGAAGGCTATATCAAACGGACACCGCTTTCGGAGTACCGCACGCAAACAAGGGGTGGAACAGGTTCACGCGGTGTAAAAACCAAGGACACCGATTTTACCGAGCATTTGTTCTCTGCAACAATGCTGAATTACCTCCTGATTTTCACAGAATATGGTAAATTGTTCTGGATGAAGGTGTACGAGGTACCCGAGGGAAGTAAAACATCCAAAGGCCGTCCGATCCAGAATCTGATCAGCCTGGAAGCAGGTGATTCGATCCGCTCGGTGATTAATGTGAAAACATTGTCGGATGAGGATTATATCAACAACAATTTCCTCATCATGTGTACTGAACAAGGTACTATCAAAAAGACTTTGCTCGAAGCGTACTCACGTCCGCGTACCAACGGGATCATTGCGATATCGATCAATGAAGGTGACCGTCTGCTGAATGTGGCGCTGACCAATGGAGACAATGATATCGTCATTGCATCGGCTGCCGGTAGGGCGGTTCGCTTCAACGAAAAGGGCGTGCGACCCATGGGACGTACTGCTGCCGGCGTACGTGGTATCAACCTGAACGATCCGGGCAACAAGGTGATCGGGATGGTGTGTATCAGCCGCGAAGATGCCCAATTGCTGGTAGTATCCGAAAATGGATTTGGAAAACGCTCTGCGATAGACAGTTACCGCGTTACTAATCGTGGTGGGAAGGGAGTTTCAACGATGAATGCAACCGATAAGGTTGGAAAACTGGTTGCGATCCGCGAGGTGACAGAGGAAGACGATCTGATGATCATCACACGCAATGGTATCGCCATCCGGATGAGCGTACTGGATATCCGCCAGGCTGGACGTAACACCCAAGGCGTGAAGCTGATCCGATTGAGCAATAGCGACGAAATCACGTCGGTTACCAGAATCCTGAAAGATCCGGATGAAAAGGCGGAGGAACTGGATGAAGAAGGTAACGTAGTGCAAAAACCGGTAGGGCAGATCGAGGGTGCCGCCGACGAGGAGTTATTAGTATCGGATGAATTGGACGAGGCAGATGAAGATGTAGCCGATGACGAAGAGGAGGGCGACGATGAGCCTTCTGACGATGCAGAGGCATGATTTTTGTAAAAATTGTATTAATTGATTTATATTTAAAACTCGAACAATCAATCACAACCAAAGTTAATATTTATGAAAAAACTGTTTTTTGTTTCTGCACTTAGTCTGTTCGGCTGTGCTGCGATGGCGCAGGACGCTGTGAACAAGGCTATGGTAGATGGATATCGTAAGGATAAGGAGAAAAGTGATAAAGATGCAGCCGATCCAAAATCAAGCGCCAAAGCTGCTTTTTGGTTGGAGCGTGCGAAACTTTATGAAAACATAGCTCTGCAAGGTTCTGAGGTAGATTCAAGTGCAGCGAAAACGGCGATGGAAGCCTACAAAAAGGTTGTTGAACTGGATGTTACGAAAAAAGGAGAACCAGGGAAATCGTCGAAAGAGGCAAGCAATGTGCTGGCTGGCGGAGAAGGTACCCAGCTTTTCAATGCATTCGTAAAGCAAGGCGCCGAGAAGTATCAGGCGAAAAACCTGAACGGCGCGTTGGAAATGTTCCAGGCTGCTCAGGAGATCAACAAAAAAGATACTTTGGCGTCCCTTTACGGTGGTATAGCTGCGCAACAACTTGATAAAAAGGACATTGCGAAGACTAACTTTGAGAAATATGCTAGCAACGGCGGAAAAGACCCCAGCGTATTTTACGGCTTGGCACAGCTTTACCGCAGTGAAAACAATTTCGACAAAGCGATCGAGACCTTGAACAATGGTTTGAAACAGTCTCCCGGTAATAAAGATCTGAAGGCAGAAGTGGTAAACATTTTGCTGGCTTCGGGTAAGGAAGACCAAGCCATCAATGAGCTTGAAGCGCTGGCTGCTGCTGATCCAAAGAATACCCAGAATGTGGTAAATCTGGCGATCCTGTACGATAACATGTACAGAACTTCTACTGATAAAGTAAAGCAATTGACCAGCAAACTCGGAGCAGGTAACAATGCAGCAAATAGCGCAGCCAAGAACCTGGAAAGCGAAAAAGGAAAAATCGAAGTGTATGATGGTGAGGTGAAACGTATTGGTGCGCTGATCAAGAAGCAACCGAAGAACGCGGATCTGAAACGTCAGCTCGCTGATGTGAATGCGAAGAAAAAAGAAAGCCAGGAAGCTATCGCTAAATTGGAATCAGAAGCAAAGGCAGCACAGGAAGCAGCGAAAGGAAATGACGTAGGTGCATTGGAGAAAGAGCTGACAGAAGCGAAAGCCAAACAAAAAGAGGCTAGCGACAAAGCAGTTTTGAACTACAAAAAAGCATTGGAAATCGACGCAACTAACTATGATGCGCTGTATAACCTGGGTGTGTTTTACTTCAACGAAGCGGTACAGCTGAAAGGTGAAGTGGATAACATGAACATGACTGAATACCAGCAACGCGGTAAGGAAGTTGAAGGTCGTGTTTGCGGCAAATTCAAAAAAGCGAAACCATACTTCGAAAAAGCGATTCAGGCAAAGGACGAAGCAGAAGCTAAGGACAACCTGACTAACCTCAACGGCGTTCTCGAACAATTCGCTGCGAAAGGTGTGGCTTGTATTGAAGAGTAAGATAGTATTGCTGGTTCACGCCAGTATGATTAGAAGAGTAGAGCATCGGGTAATCGATGCTCTATTTGTTTAGAAACATTTATTTAACATAATATAAATTATACAACAAAAGCTGAGCGAACTACTATATAGCCCTTAGCGACTCCACACTGCAAGTTCGTTCTGATCCGGATCCAGAAACTGAAACCTTCTGCCGCCAGGAAATTCGAAAATATCTTTGACAATGACTCCGCCCGCAGCGACGACCTTTGCCTTGGTGACTTCAATTTTCTCTGAATAAAGAATGACGAGAACACTGCCTTTGATTGGTGTCCCTGTGGTGAAGCCGCCGTCAACATAACTTCCTTCAAAGGCAGTGTAATTGTGTCCGTAGTCTTGAAAAATCCAACCAAAACTTTCACTGTAGAACTTTTTGATTCGTGGAATGTCCAGGGACAGGAATTCGATGTATTGAATTTGTTCGTGTTTCTCGCGTTGGCTGGTTTCCATTCATTTCAGATTTTGATGCTTGTTGTAAAAATAAGAGTTTGTGGCTTGTAAAGACTAGTTGATCGTAAATAGCACCAAGCGTAGCTTGGTGTATGACTCTGATACTTTGCTGTACGACCATTGGATCGGGATCATGCATTCTATGCGAATGTCAGGGCGTTGTATGCCGGGAATCGGGCTTGTATCTTTCTCAGAAACAGGTTGGTTAGCGTATGTTTTGATGGTTTGATATCTGCTTGGTTGAAATTCATTTTTGACGAAAAAGAGCGCTATTTCGGCAAATAGCGCTCTATTTCGTCAAAAATATTGTGAAATGCGGCTAAGCAATATCACAAATCTTCACACATTCCTGCAACGAAGCCAGCGGTTCGCGCTTTGGAATGAATTCTTGGGCGACAAATCCCTTGAAACCTGTCTCGACGATCGCTTTCATGATCGCCGGATAATATAGTTCCTGGCCTTCGTCGATTTCATTACGGCCGGGAACGCCGCCGGTGTGGTAATGACCAATGTACTTATGATATTGACGGATCGTCGCGATGACGTCGCCTTCCATGATGGACATGTGGTAGATGTCGTACAGCAATTTGAAATTTTCGGAGCCAACCATTTCACAAAGACCGGCGCCCCAGGCAGTGTGATCACACATGTAATCTTTATGGTTGACTTTACTGTTCAGTAATTCCATGATCATTGTGATGCCATGCTTTTCAGCCGACGGCATTAGTCTCCGTAATCCGATCGCGCAGTTACGCATCCCGTCGATGTCCGACATTCCGCGGCGGTTACCCGAAAAACAGATGACGGTTTTATAGCCGGCTTCTTTCAGTTTTGGAAAAAGATCCTCGTAACTTTTAACGAGCTCGTCATGCAATGCCAGATCGTTAAAGCCTTTTTCAATGCCCATGCCAGCGCCATTGGGTAATGCGCAAGTGAGTCCATACTTTTTGAGCGTCGGCCAATCCTCGGGTCCGAGCAGTTCGATGGACGTAATGCCAATCTTCTTACATTCTTGTGCAAAAGTGTCCAGCGGGATTTTGCCATAGCACCACTTGCAAACCGAGTGATTAATCTTCCCATTGAGCTTAGCACCCAGAATGGCTTCGTTTTTGGCAAATACTTGCGAGATCGACAGCATACCGGCGGACCCGGCTGCTATGTTTTTTAATGCATTTCTTCTGGTTGGCATAATATAAATCCGTTGAATGTCAGTGGTTAAGCGATATCGCAAATCGTTACTCCTTGTTTCAGTGAGGCCAGATCGTTGCCCCGGCTGGGGACGAACTCCTGCCCTACAAATCCTTTGTAACCGGTTTCAACTATCGCTTTCATGATCGACGGATAGTACAGTTCCTGTGTTTCATCGATTTCGTGTCGGCCCGGAACGCCACCTGTATGATAATGAGCGATATACTTATGATACTTTTTGATCGTGGCGATCACGTCCCCTTCCTGGATCTGCATGTGGTAAATGTCATACAGCAATTTGAATTTTTCCGATCCGATCATTTCGCACAGGGCCGCCCCCCACTCTGTCCGGTCGCACATGTAATCCTTGTGGTTGACTTTGCTGTTCAGCAATTCCATGACCAGCGTCACATTGTGTTTTTCGGCTGTGGGAATCAGCTTACGGATGCCTTCTGCACAGTTCCGCAGTCCATCCATGTCCGACATGCCGCGTCGGTTTCCCGAAAAGCAGATGATTTTGTCATAACCCGCAGCGCGTACCTTGGGGATCACGTCTTCAAAACCTTTGATCAGTTCTTCGTGATTTTTTGGATCGTTGAAGCCTTTGTCGATGCTTCTCGTCAGGCCTTCGCCCCACGGTAACGCACAAGTCAATCCGTATTTCTTGATCACCGGCCATTCTTCGGGTCCTAACAACTCGATCGATGTGAGTCCTATTTTTTTACATTCCTGGGCAAATACATCCAAAGGGATTTTGCTGTAACACCATTTGCAGACGGAATGATTGATTTTGCCATTCAGTGCTGAACCCAGCGCTTTTTCAGAGGCAGCAAATGCACCGGCCAGTGACGTTGAAAACGTACCCAGCCCTGCGGCCGCGGCCATGCTCTTGAGGGCTCTTCTTCGATTCGAAAGTGACTTCATTTAATGTTAACTATCTGAAATAAAATAAGTTACTGATAACCCAAGGGAAGTCTCCTCCCCTTTTTCATTATTTTGAACGCATATGTATATACGACATTCAATTTTAATGTCTATTGAGGGCAGACATTAAAAAAGTAGTGGTGCTGCCTGACCCATTTTTGCTCCAAAGCATCACGGTCAACGGGCAACACCACTATCTTAAGTCTAATTAATTGTAATCTACTCAAAAAACCGGCCGATCTATTTTCCGCCTTTAACGGAAGCTGATTCAGTATAAATCGGGTTGTTTTTGTTACCGCCGGCCATCAGGTAAGCTACCAGATCACGTAGTTCGTTAGGGTTCAAACCGTTGATCAGACCTGGAAGCATCATCGATACCGGAGAAATTTTAGTGGAAACAACTTCTTTCTTGCTCACTTTCCGGATCGTTTTCGGATCAAATGGGTTTTGTGAGACATAATAGAAGTTGGCATCCTGATTCACTTCACGTCCTACAATGGACTGTCCGTCTTTCAATTGGAAAGAAATCGAGGCATACTGATCGGAGACCGCCTTGTCTGGTTCAATGATCGCTTCCAGCATGTCTTTTAGTGAAAACCGTGTGCCCAATTGGGTCAGCTCAGGGCCGACATCGGCTCCTTCGCCCTGGATTGTATGGCAGCGGCTGCAAAGAACGGCGGAGAAAATCTGCTTGCCGCGTTCGAAGTCCCGGTTTGAAAGGCTATCCTGAACGAGCGAGACAGCCTGTTCTACTTTCCATCCGCGGCCCGGTCCTTTGGGCGTGTACAGTTTGACAAGGTCATTACCTGTTCCAGTGAGTAGTTCTGATCCGGACATTTTGTTGTAATGAGCCACTTTGTCGGAAGGAACGTTTTTCAATGCGAGCTGGCGGGCTTTGTCGATAAACCCAATGTAGCTCCGGCCACCCTGGTAGCTGAATGCTTTGTGGAACCATTTGAAATACTCATCTCTCAATGCCGGAGTCCAGCCGGTCTTGGCACCGCTGAGCATAATCGCGTAGAATGTTTGCTGTGCGGGAGGCATTTTTTCAAGCAAACCTGCCAGATCGAGTCCGTATTGCGGGTTACGAAGGATCAAATCTGCCGACGCAGTAACCATTTCGTTATCCTTATCGTCAAACTTCTCGTTTTTCTTGATCAGTCCCAGTGTTTTCTCAACCGCTTTGGGTGCTTCCAGCGTAATGAGGATTTTGGCCAGGAATCGGTTCTGCAAAGCGCTGGGCGAAGGGTATTTAGGATTGAGATATGCAATGAGCTGTGTTTTCATTGCTGCATCGGGCTGTCCAGTGCGGTAGAGGATCACTTCAACAGCGCGCAGCAATGCCTGCTTTTGGAGATCATCCAGTTTGGTGTAGTCTACGGTAGCCAATTTTTTCAAAAGGGGCCCTCCTACTTTGCTCGAATCTCCCTGGCGGCCCAATGCGATGGCAGCGTAAATGACGGATTGTGGATCCTTTTCAGCGTAGACTCTGCTTTCCCACTGGCTAACAGGCTGGTGTTCAATAGCAAGTCTTGCCGCGTAGCGAAGGAAGCGGTCAGGGCTTTTCAGGAGTGGCCAGGCAAGATCAATCGCCTTTGGATCTTTCTTCACATGATACTCCTCAATCGCAGTACGTTGCTTGTGTTCATTGGTGATCGTCGGCGTCGCTGCATTTGAGCCGGGCGCAATGTTCTTGTAATCACCATAATATACACGATAAAGGTCCGATTCGAGACGACGGCCACCGGTCAGGAAGTACAATGCACCGTCGGGCCCGATGGCTCCGTCGGTCAGCGGAAGCGGTGCTCCCGAGAGGAATTCCTCGTGATCCGCAGTGTAAGTAGAACCGCTTGGTTTCAGGTGAAGGCCATGTACAATACCAAACGACCAGTCGAAAGCCAGCAATGTATTTTTGTATTTCGCAGGGAAACGTGCGTCTTTGAGGTAAATGAGGTTGGTAGGCGATCCTTGTCCGATGTTCATCACCGGCGATAGGAAATCCGCGAATGCAGGTGAGGTGTTAGCGGAACCTGTTCTCCATCCGAATTCACCACCGCTCACCGCGTGGCATACCCGTGTGGGGCGATACCATGGTGTACCAAAATCCCATTCCATATCGGAGTCGTAGGCAAACAAGTCACCGGCCTCATTGAATGCGATATCGTACGGGTTACGGAAACCGGCTGTGTACAGTTCCCAGTTTTTTCCTTCCGGATCGGTATGTGCAATCCAGCCACCTGGTGCGTTACGGTCGGTTGCGTGGCCGCGTGGATCTTTAATGAACGGGAACAGGTTATCGTTTTTCCAGTTCGGCATCAGGCGGTAGATATCCATTTTCGGTAAGTCGGTGAAGTTACCGGCTACCACGAAAAGTGATTTTTGATCCGGCGCCATCACGATGCTGTGCGGGCCGTGCTCTCCTTCGCCCGTCAGCGGTTTGATCAGCGTGATTTTGTCATACTGATCATTATTGTTCGAATCCTGCAACCGGTAAAGTCCGCTTCCTTTCGGGAACCGTGCATTCGACCGGTTGTTGATCATCACATAAAGGCTATTGAAGGCGTAAAGCAAACCGTGGGCGTAACCCATTGCCACTTTGGCGGTATCTCCCTCTATTCTAAGCTGTTCTACTTTCGGTTTTTCCGTAGAGCCGATCGCAGGCAAATCCAGCCGGTAGAGACCGCCATACTGATCAGAGGTGATCATGCGGCCTTTGTTATCGAAGGTCATAGATACCCATGAACCGCTTTTCTCTTCCGAAACACTATATAGATGTTCGGCTTTAAAACCATCCGGGAGTTTGAGTTTATCAACTTTCGAGCCGGGAGGACGGTGTTTGGCAGTTCGGTTACTCAGCATTACTCCACAGAAAACCCCTACGGCCAGTAGCACCGCAAGTGTCATCGGAAGTTTTAACCATTGTTTTTTTGTGTACATTTTACAGCTCCGAGTTTAATTAAATTATGGTAAAAAATTGAATTGACGTGTTTGAGAAAGCTTGGTAGATCAACTAGGTGCAGTCTTGAATAAAGCAAACTAAAACTTTAAATAATCTGATATGTACAATATTATAGGTAAACATCCACGCGACTATCCTGTTGTGTGGGGTATTGTGCATTTAAGTCGGAACTAATTCCGTGATAAAGCAAAAGTGCAGCGAGCTATCGCCCGCTGCACTTTTGCTTTTGTTCAAATATCCATCAGAAATGCGGCGTCAAGGCAGCTTCTACCGCAGGCAGACCATAGTAGTCGTCCAATACAGTGAAAGCGTTAGTCGGTGGCACGGCGTCGGAAGGGAAATAGTAAGCTTGCGGGTTGGCTTTCACTCTCGCGCCATAAGCTCCGATGATTTCCTTTACCCGGCCTGTGCGGGTGAGGTCGAACCAGCGCTTGTTTTCAAAAGCCAGCTCTACCCTTCTCTCTTTGAAGATGGCTTCACGCATATCGGCCTGAGAAGCAGCTTTGGTAGCCGCCAGTCCGGCGCGTGTACGTACCTGATTGAGATACATAGCCGCATCGGCTGGCTTGCCCTGCTCATTCAGGGATTCCGCCAGGAACAGCAACACTTCCCCGTAACGGTACACTGGCCAGTTCTGACCGGTGTTGTTATGCAAGGAGTGCGGCCGTGCATACTTTTTGATATAAGGATAGGTCTTGTTTGTGACGCGGCTACCGCTAAGCGTCACATAACCGATCGAGATATCCTTCCTTTTATCACCGGTTTCATAAGCAGCGATGAGGTCAGGTGTCGGAATGTTATTGCTTTCCTGAGATGTTCCCTGTGGGTTGGAAGTACCGGTAAGCGGTGCTATTTCAACAGCCGTGATTGGCGAAGGAATAAAGCGATAGATCTGGTTACCATTGTATCCCGACGAGCCCTCCATGTACTGGATCTCGAAAAGTGATTCCTTGTTGTTCTTGTTTCCACTTGTAGTCGAAAACGCATCGTTGTAGTCGGGCATTAGCGCATACTGGCCGCTCGCCACGATTTCTTTCAGCAAGGGTTCCGCCTGCGGCCATTTTTTCTGGGTAATGTAAAGGTTAGCCAGCAACATTTTAGCGGTGCCGGAAGTGACACGGCCGGCTTCCTGCTTCGCCTTATCGAAAAGGCCGGCGCTGGCCTCCTTAGCGTCTTTCTCGATCTGAGCATAAATTTCTTCGGTAGTCGACAAAGGCATTGGGGCATCGTCGCGACCTGTCACCGGAACAAGGTGCAAAGGTACTTTACCGAAAAGCCGGACCAGGTCGAAGTAGCAGAATGCGCGGAGAAACAACGCCTGACCTTTCAGGTTCGCCTTGGACACCGCGTCGAAGTCTACCCCGTCGATCAATGCCAGGATCTGGTTTGCTCTGGAAATCACCCGGAAGTTCAAACGGTATTGTACGAGCACGTTGTCATTCGCCGTCACCCCGTTCGCTGTCGGAACTGCGAAATCAGCTACGTTTTCAGTCGGGTCCACTGCACCATAGAGCGTATTACGGGCATAGTAGGTGTTGTCGGAATGCATTTCCTCCAAAACCCATGCGCGCTCATTGTACATTTGCCGGAACGGTTCATAAGCCGCGTTGACAGCCTGTTTGAAGTCACTCTCGGAGGAAAAAAAGTTGTCGGACGTCAGTGCGGTTTCCGGGTTAACAGTGAGGAAGTTATCCCCGCAACCCGACATCAGAGCCGCCGCCAGTATCCAGACCGTTATATGTTTTCTTTTCATTTCTGTCGGAATTAAGATGAGATGTTGTAAAAAGTCGGACTTAGAAGTTCAGGTTTACACCGATCGTCCAGGTACGTGGCACAGGGTAGTTTGAAAGATCCACACCCTGGCTCAGGTTACCACCATCGCCCTGTCCGTCTCCTGCCGCACTGGTCTCAGGGTTAGGACCTCCCCAATACTTGGTGAACACATATACTTGCTGAACGCTTGCATAAAGGCGTGCCGACTTGAAGAACTTATTCACTGCGGGCAGGTTATAACCCAAGGTGATATTCCTGATCGTGAAGTAAGAGGCATCTGCAACAAAGTGTGAGCTGTTCCAGTCACGTTCTACACCCGTATAGGTACCTCCGTTGTTGGTAGCGCCGTACATTCCCTTGCCTGGTGTGATCACTGTTTGAGCTTCGGGGGTCCCGGTAATCGGATTTGGGCCGTTTTTCACACGGAAGCGGTCTTTGGCACCTGCCACCATATTGAACACACCGTCGAGGTTAGCTGTACTGTACAAGTGGCGTACCCACAGTTCGTTGCCTTGCGATCCGGAACCCACAATGGAGAAGTCCCAGTTTCCGTAGCTCAGGTTGTTGGTGATACCATAAGTGAATTTCGGGAACGGGCTGCCAATGATGGTACGGTCGTCAGCGTCGCCGCCATTCGTGATGATACCGTCATTATTGATGTCTTTGTACTTGATGGTACCAATCGCGGAACGGCCGGGGATGATAGGCGACTTAGCCAATTCCTCCTTGCTCATATAGAAACCTTCTTTCACAAGGCCGTAGAACTGACCAAATGGCTGACCCACCTGGCTGATATGGAATGTACCATATACCCGGTCGATGCCCGGAGCAAGTTCTACTACTTTGTTGCGGTTAAATGAAATGTTGGCATTGGTCGTCCATTTCAGTTTACCCACGAGGTTTCGGGTCGTGACACCAATCTCATGCCCCCAGAATTTGATCTCACCGATATTGTCATTGTAGTTGGTGAAACCAGATTCCTGCGGAACCTGAACCGCGTAGAGCAGGTTCGTTGTCCGTTTGGTGTAGAAGTCGTAGATCAGCTGGATACGGTCATTGAGAAGGCCGAGGTCGAGACCTGCGTCAAACTGCTTGGTTGTTTCCCAGCCCAGGTTACGGTTAGCAAGTGATGTCACAGCGGCACCAGTATTCACGTTCGACCCGTTGACAACGTTAATTGTATTCCTGACCAGACCATACTGGGTGTAGTTACCGATGTTGTTATTACCGATCACACCATAGCTTGCGCGGAACTTCGCAAAGGAAACCTTGGGAATCGACTGCATGAAGTTTTCATCCGAAACAACCCAACCCACCGATGCCGATGGGAAAGTTCCCCAACGGTTGTCAGCACCGAAACGGCTCGAACCGTCCGCCCGGAGTGCAGCGGTAAAGAGGTATTTGCCTTTGTAATTGTAGGTCAGGCGGGAAATGTAAGACATCAATGCCCACTCATTAGCATCATTAAATGTGTTGGATCCTGAGATGCCATTGACGTTGAAACTTCCGCCACGGTCAATGTTGATTGCTCCCTGGATTGTCGGCAGGCGATCATCCGTGTAGGTATTCGCCGTGATGCGGTCAATCTCCTGGCGGAATCTTTGCAGCGAAACCCCACCCAGCAATTCGAAATTGTGGTTGCCGTTGAAGCTGTGGTTGTACGTTGCAAGGTTTTCGTTCAGCCACGAGAAGTTCTGGTAGTTCTGGCGAATCGAAACTGCCGTCGTTGGAACAGCTACGTTGATGTTGCTGGTTGCCGTAGACGGGTTGAAGAAGAAGAACTTGTTGCTCTCCATTTCGATGTTCAGCGTCGATTTCAGCGTCAGTCCTTTGAACGGAGTGTATTGAAGGTATGTATTACCCAGCAATTTGTTGATCTTCGTTTCATTGGTCAGCTCGTTTGCCGCACGCACCCAGTTGGGATAAGCGAAGATGTTACCGGTAGCCTCGGGGAACCGGTTGAATTTGGTAAGTTCTCCTTTATCATCACGGATAGGCATTACCGGCCACGTGTGCAATGCATTGAAGAGCACGCCTGTTCCGCGGTCGCCGTCCGTTCTCGGCGTGTTGTCATACACAAACTGAGGGGCTACGTTGAAACCCATTTTCACCTTTTTCGATATATCGAACTCGGTGTTCATGCGCAGTGAGTACCGCTTATAGTTGTTGTTCAAAACAACACCTTTCTGGTTGAAAACACCCGCAACAAGTGAAGTCTTCATGTTTTCCTTGTTAGAGCTAACCGTGAGGTTGTAGCTCTGAATGGGCGCTGTGCGCAGCAATGCATCGTACCAGTCATTGTTTTTGCCCCGGTATTTCGAAGGATCCTTGAAGTCCTCAGGTACTGCCCTGTTTTCGTCTTCAAACGATTCTTTCTTGAACTGTGCGAATTCTTCGGCGGTCAGCATTTCGATGCGACCTTTTTTAGGCACCTTTTGAATCCCCGCAAATGCATTGAAACTCACGCTGGTTTGTCCGGGTTTTCCGCGCTTGGTGGTGATCAGCACGACGCCGTTGGCAGCACGCGAACCATAAAGCGAGGTGGAAGCAGCATCTTTCAGGATAGTGATATCTTCTATCTCATCCGGGTTCATCTGGCCGATTGTACCGGTGATCGGGAATCCGTCGATGACATATAACGGGTCGCTACCGGCTGTTACCGATACCTGGCCACGGATACGGACTGCCATCCCCTGCCCTGGTTTACCAGTGGTTTGGTTGATCTGTACACCTGCCAGACGTCCTTGCAGCTTTTGTGTGACCTGTGATACAGGAATATCTTTCAGTTCTTCACTTTTAACGGTCTGCACTGCACCCGTAATTTCTTTTTTCAACTGGCTACCATAACCGACCACCACGACTTCGGTCAATGCCTTCGCATCCGTGGCGAGTTTGATATTGATGACCGAGTTGGAACCCACCGCAACTTCCTGGCTGAGGAAACCGACGGACGAGAAGATCAGTGTGGCGCCATTGTCGGGCACGTTGACGGCATAGCTACCGTCGGCATCGGATACCGTACCTACGGTGGAGCCTTTGACAACGACACTTACACCTGGTAAATTTTGGCCTGTATCGTCGGTGACTTTGCCCTTGATCGTGCGGTCCACTGTAATATAGTTACCAGGTGCCATGGGGTTAAAGGCAAGGGGATTACCGGCCATCGCGCTGAAGCCGCATGCTGCTCCGATCAGAACCTGTCCGACCGAGTGCTTGAGCATGGAGTTCAACCGGACACGGTAAAGGGATTGTCGAAATTGATTCATAGGATTAATTTTTAGATTTAGTAATTAGCAGAGGCCTGAGCATTTTGTAAATGGCTCAGGAGGATTGGGTTAATCGGTTAAGCTTTCTAATCTCATAGTCATCGGTTTAAGTGAACAATTTGTCGGGATTGGAAAAAATCAGCAGTACTTATTATTGGTTTCAGAAAATATTGCTTTTCTCTGATGGCGAAAAAGAGTGCGGTTCTCCGACCATTGGCATGTCTGGAAAACTGGTAGATTTTAACGTTGACGAAGATTTGGAATACTTTAAGAATTAAATGTCTTACTGACGTATAAAAGACAATTATTCATTCTTAAAGTAACATTTATGCAATACTAGAAGGAATGCGAGACGAGACTGTCCTGCTCTGTCTGGTTTTGATTAATATTTATTTAGCCTGACTTTTTTGGATATATCCTATATGTGAAGGCAGAAAGATTCTATTCAGCCCGCGATTTTACAGGACAATCGGAAGTTCAATAGAATAAATTTGAAGTATTTTTGTAGTATTAATTTATTGCAACTTCAAGTGATTTAATTGGATGATTGTTATTATTGTAGTTAAGTGTCAATTATTTATACAACTAAAACTACATTTCATCACGCGGAAAATTTTATTGGTTATCACTGTTCTCATGGGCTTCCAATGCGGAAGTGCGATCGCGGGTCCCTGGCGGGTTAATATTGACAATGTCTGGTACACAGATCAGCAGGTGGCTTACATCGAATGCAGCAAAACACTGGTGAGTGCTTACATTGATGTCGTGACGAACGGTACCTATGTGAAGGAGATTGCCATGGAATCAACTCCTAATTTCAGCCTCGCTTCTACTGCTTCAACGATTCAAAAACTGATTACGCTGGATCCCAACAAGCAGAGCGGCTATGTCGATGTGGGCTGGAAAAACGACGGTGCCCGTATCCGGGTGTATATTTATCAAAGGCCACCGGCACCGACGTTTACCGCGACATCATTTTTATGTACTCCGGGTTCATCTGCTACGTTTTCAGTCTCGGTCCCATATATCCACCAGGGCACGAAACCTGTAAACATCGTGTGGCAAACAGCCGGAGGAGTTACTGTCAACTCTGGCACGTCTCATACTACGACTTCATCGACAACGAGCAGCGTTACCATTCAATACAATTCAGCCGGTACCGTGTCGGTGAAGGCAGTCATTCGACCAATGGGGCGGATAAAAAGGAACGCACCCGAATCGTTTTGGAATAAGTAATTTCAAATCGTTTGGTACATACCAGAAGCGGGCCGGTCAGGCCCGCTTCTTTTTTACACCAGCAAATCCTTCACCGCCACCCCTTTCCCATCCGGCGTCGTATAGAAGGGCCTTTTCTCGATTTCATATTGCGTATCCGGCGGAATGCCCAATGCATGGTAGATCGTCTGATGGATGCCGTCGATCTTCACCGGATTTTCGATGGTCTTGCAAGGGCGCTCGTCGGCAGTTTTTCCGTAAACGAACCCCTTTTTGATTCCCCCACCAAACATCAGCATCGAACAGCCGTCGGTAAAATGGCGGTGCATTCCGTAGAATTTCAAATCTGAGAGAATGTCGGGCTGCGCCACCTGCTCTTTCACTTTTGCGTCAGGACGACCTTCTACCATCATGTCACGGCTGAATTCACTGGCCAGGACGATCATGGTGCGATCCAGAAGCCCTTTTTCATCGAGATCTTTGACGAGCTGCGCAATGGGGCCATCGATCTGCTTTTTCATTTCTTGCAGGCGGGTGTGGCCATTCTCGTGGGTATCCCATCCTTTGAAAGGCTCGTATTCCGTGGTCACGCTGATAAACCGGGCACCTTGTTCGGTAAGCCGGCGAGCCAGCAAGCAACCCAGCCCAAACCGCCCGGTATTGTAAATATCATAACTCTTCTTCGGTTCCGTACTGAGGTCAAAAGCCTTCGACTCCGGAGAGTTCAGCAATGCGTAGGCTTGCTCCATGGAGCGTTTCAGAGATTCCCGCTGATAGTCACTTCCAAACTCACCGACCGGACTGTTGTTGATCAGCTCATTGTAGAGCTGATTTCTTCGCTCGAAACGTTTGGCATCCATCCCCACCGGAGGACGCACACTGTCCAGCCCCTGGCTTGGATCGGGGATGAAAAACGGACCGAACTCATTGCCGAGGAAACCTGCCGTATGGAAGGCTTTCAGCTCTTCGGCCTCTCCTACCGTGAACCGCTGGCCGATGTCAATGAAGGCTGGAATGACGGGATTTTTCGGTCCGAGTTCCTTCGCGATCCAGGAACCCATGTGTGGCGCAGCGACGGTTTGCGGTGGTTCGTAGCAGGTATGCCAATGGTACTGATGACGTGAATGCAGGATGTGCCCCATGTCGGCGGCGACGTACGAACGGATTAATGTGCCCTTGTCCATTACCTGTCCGATCGACTGAAGACCTTCCGAAAAATGGATGCCGTCAAGCTTGGTCGGCATTGATTTGAACGTACTCAGAACGCGGTTGCCTTCCATGTCTTTTTCGAACGGCGTGTACAATTTCGGATCGAAAGTTTCGGTATGCGCCATGCCTCCCGCCATCCATAAAAGTATCACCGTGTCTGCGGAAGAGTCGGATCCTGCCTTACCCCGGCAAGAGGAAAGCAGGTTTGATACAGGAGCCCCGGCGGCCAGCGCTGCAAGCGTAGCTGCACTGGCACGTTGCAAAAACTCCCTCCTATTCCATTGAATGCTCATTTGAATATTATTTAATGTTCTGAATATCTGTTAGTTAAACTTTTTACTTTTAGTTCTTTAAATACTTTTAATATTTATAATAAATACATTTACAATTTAAAAGGGAAGTATTTTATTTAAATATGCTATGTACTTAAAGTTTAAATCATTTTATAATTAGTGACCAGTTAGGCCATTTAATATATAAGCTGAAATTCCGGACCGAGCGTAATAGCCCACACCAGGTCCTGGATACCTTCTTCGGTTGGCGATGGGCCGAGTATTTTCCTGGCCGCAGCAAGTTCTTTGAGTGCCGGTGCCCTGCCGAGCGCCTTACGGTACAGTTCGGTGACGAGAGAATCGGAGGTTGGATATTTCGTTTTCCAAACCTTTGCACCTGCTTTCAGTGTTTCCGTAAACTTGGCTCCATTGGTGAGCTCCAACGCCTGAAGTAAGTTGGCCTGGGAGGTTCGGCTGGTGCTCACCGTTTCGCGGTTAGGCCGGCCGAGAGAAGTCAGGTACGGGTCGTTTTTGACAAAAGCAGCGCGCGGAAATGGCAAACGTGATTTGATATCGTCGGGCAGCTTTTTGAACACGATCGCCGAGTCGGCATACATCGGGTTGAATGCGGAACTGATCGCATCGGTAAACTGCTCGGCAGTGAGCCTTCTGCGAACCATTCCTGTAAACTTATAATCATTGGCCATGATGTCGCCCGCTTCTTTTGCCGACGACGATGGCAGCTGATAGGTCTTAGACGTGACGATCGTGAAAATGAGTTTTTTGATGTCGTACCCATTGGAAACGAAATCGGAAGCCAGCCAATCGAGCAGGTCCTGGCTCCACGGCATGTTATCCATTGCGTCCACAGGTTCAACGATACCGCGGCCCATGAGCTGCGCCCACATCCGGTTCACCAACGTACGGTAGAGTCTGCCATCCTTCGGCTGAACAAGGAGATCCGCCAATTGGCGAAGACGCTTCTCAGTGCTTGCATTGACTTCTATTTCTCCGAGTTCGGGGTATAACATGCGCGTGCCTGCGATTTTGCCCGTGGGTTTGTCGCACCGGTTGATTTCAAGTAACGTATCCGCAAAGATGTTTGCGAAAGCATAGGAGTCGGCAAGTTTCCAGTCGCTGATAAAGCTGTCATGGCAGGAAGCGCATTTCAGGTTCAGGCCGAGAAAAACCTGCGCGACATTCTGCGCCGCCTGCATTTCAGTACGCTGACTTGAATTGATCGTCCCCCTCCATTTAATTCCTTTTACAAAACCTTCGGATTCCTTGGTTGGGCTAATCAGTTCCTTGACAAACCAGTTGTAAGGTTTATTCTCGTTCAGACTTGCATACAGCCATTTGGAGATACCAAAGCGGCCGCCGGTAATGTAACCTGTGCCGTCGTAATCATTCCGAAGCGCGTCGTTCCAGAATGTCATCCAATGCTGAGCATAATTATCATTCTGGGCGAGCAGCTCCCTGGCCAGCAAGTCGCGTTTGTCGGGACGATTGTCGGCCACGAACGCTTCGACCCTTTCAGGTGGAGGCAGAAGCCCTACAATGTCGAGGTAAATTCTCCGGATGTAAATGCGGTCATCGACCACCGGCTTCCACGCGATTTTGTTTTTTTGAAAATATGCATTCACAAAAAGGTCGACCGGCTTATTGAGGTCACCCGTTGCAGCGGGCACGGCAGGTGTTCTCGGAGCGAGCTCGGCCACGCGGTAAATGCTCTTTTCTTTTCCATCCGGCCACGGCGCGCCTTTCTCGATCCAGAACTGAAGGATCTTGATTTCCTTTTCGGTTAGTCGTTTACCTTTGGTCGGCATGGCCTCTTTGTGGCCTTTCGGCAGCGAAATCCGACGGATGATTTCGCTTTTGTCGGGGTGGTTCGGCACGACTACGACGCCGTCTTCACCACCCTTCATGATGGCGTCCTTGCTATCCAGGCGCAGGTCGCCTTTGGTTTTAGTTTCGCTGTGGCAGCTGTAACAGTTATGGGCCAGGATAGTCCTGACTTCCACATTGAGGTTCTGAATTTGCTCAGGTGTCAGTGCGCCATTGTTGGTCAGGACAAAGTCGGCCTCAGTTTCGCCTTCCGGTTGCTGCGTTTGTCCGCCCGGCAGCACACTCGACAGGTAGTCGTCGCCGTGGGTGAGCATTGCCCCGTAATGACCGGCGAAGGAAACGCCGAGCACGGTGATCAGCAGCAATGTCCTGAAAAGACTGGTATTGCCCGAACGTAAACTCCACGCTGCACAAAGCGAGAGGGCTGTCGTGGCGATCCCCGCCCACCGGTGAATTTCGAGATTGGTCCCGCCCGCATCTTCGGAGCTCGCGAGCAGAAAACCAAATGCGACAGCGACTATCGCGCTGCCGGCGCCCACCCAGGTCAGCAGCTTCGTGGCTTCCCGTAGTGCGGATGACTTGCGTTTCCAGTCGATGAGTTCAAATAACAATGCTACGCAGAGTAGTCCAATGGGAAAATGGACCAATAAGGGGTGCAATCGTCCTAAAAATTGCCAAAGCCAGAAAGTTTCGGTTGCTTGGAGTAACACAATGTAAGGGGTTAGTGGTTCTGGGGATACCGGCTTGTGATATTCCCGTAATAGGGTACAATACTAAAACGCAAACCGGATATCAGTATCCTGTTCTGTCTTGTTGTGGATCATAAATATTCATTAAATTCTTGAAACTGTTATATATCATATGTTTCGATATTGGCTTGTTTATCAGCTTTATAACGGTGTTTGTCATGGATTAGTTATAAAATTTAACAGGAGAGGCATGTTTATGATGCCTCTCCTGATTGTTTTGAACAATATCAGATCAATATCCCGGATTCTGAACTAGTTTGGGGTTGATCAGAATTTGCGGCGCGGGCAATGGCAGAAAGTACTCGTTCTCGGTGTAGACGTAGTCGGTCGAGTTGAAAGGTACATTACCACGGTCTACCGTCGGCTTGGCGCGTTCCATAGTACCATGAGCGTTCATAAATGCCGCCCATTCCGCGGGGGTTTTGGTCCGTTTCAAATCAAACCACCGGTGATTTTCGAATGCCAGTTCCAATCTTCTTTCCTTCAATACGGCAGTTCGGAAAGCCACTTTGTCTGCAATGGCGAGGTCCACCAGACCAGCCCGTTTACGAATCTGATTCAAATAACCCAGGGCTTCGGCCGTAGGTCCCGACTGTTCGTTCATAGCTTCGGCAAGCATCAACAGCACATCGGCGTATCGTAGCACCGGCCAGTTTGTATTCGTCCGGTTCACGATCGTATGCGGGTAGTTGTACTTTGATACAAAAGGAACCGGATATACCTTGCCATCCAATGTAAAATCGGGTTTGAGCGACAGGTCCTTCCGCATATCGCCCTTCTCGTAAGCAGCCATGATGTCGTTGGTAGGCACATTTCTACCGCCGTTAGCCCCATTGGAGTAGCCAGTCACAGCACCTTTGGAAACCCTTGGCGCAAACACGTACTGGAAATTACTCCATTCGCCCAGGTCGTTGTCGCCCTGGTACTGGATTTCGAATATCGATTCTACCCCGTTCTTTTTAGCCGGAGAGGGATCGAAATTGTCGGCATAGCTGGCATTTAACGCATAACCCAGCGTTGTCACCTCCTTAAGGGTAGTGACGGCTTCCGCGTATTTCTTATTTATAAGATAAGATTTACCCAGGAGGCTGAGCGCGGCGCCCTTGGTGGCCCTGCCTTTGTCAGCCGCATTGGCGTATTTTGCCGGAAGTGCAGCGATGGCATCTTTCAGATCTTTCTCGATTTGGGCCCAAACTTCCGCCTGGGGCGCGCGTACGAGATCAAATGCAGGATCAGGCGTCACGAGTGTCGAAGTGACGATGATAACGTCACCAAAATATTGCGTGAGATTGAAGTACATATAGGCCCTGAGAAATTTCAGCTGACCTTCTATTTCCTTCCTCGGGGCGTCGTCGATCGTGGCAGCCTGCATTTTTTCGAGAGTCAGGTTGCAGTTGTACAATGCGGCGTAGTAGCCGTTCCAGAGGTTGGCGATCTCTCCGTTGCCGGAGTTGACGGTACCAAACTCGAATGCTTCCCAGCCGCCTGCCCCCCCGCGGTCGGAAGGGTTGAGGTCGATGGTGGTGTTATCGGTCTGGAATTCCCCGAAAAGGTAAGCCGTATTATTCATCGCCTGCACCTGGCTGTAAACGCCGCTCAGCGCCTGTTTGACCTGGGCCTCATTTTTATAAAATACATCCACCCCAACCTTTGTTGGGTCGGTCTCATTCAGGAAGCCTTCTCCACAGGAAGATAGCATGAGACTCAATGCAATGCCTATGACGGTTATTTTTTTCATTGCTATCAATGTTAGAAGTTAACTTTAATACCCGCAGAGAACGTTCTTGGAACCGGGTATGACTCGTCGTCATTGTTCAGTTCGATTCCAGCTCTTACACCAGCATCCGGGTTGTTTCCGGGATACTTTGTAATGAGCAGCAGGTTAGCCGCATTGATGAAAATACGCGCGTCTGAAAGAATACCATCAACTTTGGGAAGCGTGTAGCCGATCGTCACGTTTTTGATCCAGGTGTGCGTTCCGTCGTAGACGTAGCGCTCACTGCTCTCGCGTGACCATTTGAAGTAATCGGTACCGCCCTGCGAATTCTTGGCGTTGGGATTCGGGCCCGGGTCTGCGGCTGAACGCCAGCGGTCTTTTGCTTTTTCCAGGACATTGAAAACACCGTCCATATTCATCGTGGAAGCTTCGATGTTACGATACACGTCGAATTTGTAGGCGCCCATCAGCAGGACGCTGATATCGAAGCGTTTGTAATCGGCCGCTACCGTCCATCCCCAGTTGAATTTGGGGTTCGGGTTGCCGATCTCTGTCATGTCCTTGGTGTCATAAGAAACGATGCCGTCGGGTCCGCCATCAGCTGCACCATGCAAATCCGCGAATTTCATCGCACCCGGCACAGCGCCTTCCTGCAATGGTGACGCGTCGATCTCGGCCTGGGTGTTGAAAATGCCGAGCTTCCGGTAGCCGAAAAGCATACCGATCGGGCGTCCGACCTGGTGGATATTGTAGCCGCCGTACTGGCTTCCGTTCAGGATAAAATCGTTCTGTCCTTTAATTTCAAGGATCTTGTTGCGGTTAAACGTAATGTTAGCATTGGTACGGAAGTTCACCGCGCCGATCTTTATACGGTATGAACCTGCGATTTCAATCCCTTTGTTCTGTACTTTCCCCAGGTTTTTCAACGTGGATGTGAAGCCCGACACGGCGGGAATGCTGTATCCGAGCAACATATCATCGGTGATTTTTTTGTAGTATTCTACCGTAAATACCAATCGGTTGTCGAAGGTAGCCAGGTCAAAACCAATGTCGAGCTGGTTGGACTTCTCCCAGGTCAGCTGTGAGTTGGCAAAGCGGGTCACTGTTTTACCCGAAGCCAATGCATTGTTGAATACATAGTTGTTCAATCCAAGGAATGCAAGACTTGCGTAGTTGCCGTCGTCACCCGCATTCTGCCCTGTTCCGAAGTTGTTGGCACCAGTCACATTATAAGTGTTGTTGCCCGTCATACCCCAGCTTCCGCGGAATTTCAGATCCGTCAGCCAGGCAGCTTTTGGCATAAACGACTCTTCGGAGATCCGCCAGCCAACGGATGCGGCCGGAAAGTTACCATACTTGTTCCCCTCGCTAAAACGAGAGCTGCCTTCGCGGCGGAATGATGCGGAAAGCAGGTACTTGTCTTTAAATGAATAGTTGAGCCTCGCCATGTACGCAATCATCGTCCATCTGCGTTCGATCGAGTTCGACGAGCGGATGGTCGCGTTTCCGAGATAGGGCGTCAGGTCATCCGGGAAGGTGTTTCCGGAACCATACAAGCCTTTCACCGTTTCCTGCTGTGCGGTGTATCCCAGCATTGCGTCGAAATGATGATTTTCGCCGAATTGCCTGTTGTAAGTAAGTAACTGGTCGGCCGCGTAGTTCCTAAGTTCCTCCGAGTCGTCGCGCTCGGTAGCGATCCGTGGCGGCGCGCCGTTGGTGCCGGTCGCGACGGGCAAGCCGATTGTCGAAGGTACGTACTCCTTATAGGTATTGTAATTGATCTTTGCATTTAACGAAGACCTGAACTTCAAACCGGGCGCGAGGTTGAGTTCAATGTAACCATTGGCTGTAATGTCGGCGATGTTCCGGTTCCTTTTGAGGTTTTTCAGCATGTACAAAGGGTTGGGAAAACCAAAGACATCTCCTACTCCATTGTAATATGGAATGAGTTCGCCCTTGGCGTCGTACGCCGGATAGCGCGGGTCCGCGATGAGCGTCAATCCCACCTGTGCATTCCGGCCATCGGTGGAGGCAAGGCTCGATCTGGAATAACTTCCGGCGATGTTCGCACCCATGGTAATGAACTTGTTGATATCACCAGCCAGGTTGGTTCGCAGGGACGCGCGGTCGTAATCGGTGTATTTCAATGCGCCGTCCTCTTTGTAGTAGCCGAGCGAAACGACCGACTTGATCGGGCCTTTTCCGGACGACAGGGTCAGGTTGACGTCCTTATACGGCGCATTGTTGTGCAGGATCAGATCGAACCAATTGGTGGAGTACTTAGTATCTTCGGGGTTACGGAAGTCAATGGGGATCTCTTCGGTGGAGGGCTGCCGTTTATTGGCCAGTACAAAACGTCCGATGAAAACCTCTTTTTTGAATTGAGCAAAGTCCCTGCCGTTCAGCACTTTGGTCTTGCGCGCATCGGGAACGTTCTGAATACCGTAATCGATGGAGACATTGAGACTCGTTTTTCCTTCCTTAGCCGATTTCGTCGTGATCAGGACTACCCCGTTAGAGCCGCGGGCACCATAGATCGCTGTGGAAGCCGCATCCTTCAAAACAGAGATCGTCTCGATATCGTTGGGATTCAGGTTCTGTCCGGCAGAGGTACCGACCGGAAAACCGTCAATAACGTACAACGGGTCACTGCCGGCACCGAGCGAGCTGATCCCCCTGACTTTAATATCGAACTGCTGGCCGGGCGTACCGCTTTTTTGCTTGATGATCACTCCCGGGGCCTGCCCCTGGATCATCCGGGTTACATTGGATTTGGGTACCTCACCGATGTCCTTCATGTCGATGGTTGAAATCGCCGAGGTGATATCGCGCCGGCGCTGGGTGCCATATCCGACTACGATTACTTCCTCCAGTGCTTTGGTATCCACAGCCAGCTGGACGTCCAGAGAAGTCTGATTTCCTACTGTAATCTCTTTTGGTACGTACCCGACAAAAGAGAAAACTAAAACGGGACCGCCCGATTCAGGTACATTGATGGTGTACTGCCCTTCCGCGTCACTTACTGTGCCGGTGCTGGAACCCTTTACGATCACACTTACGCCTGGCAAACCGAGGCCCTTTTCATCTGTGATCTTACCTTTGATAGACCGCTCCGCTGTAATTGTTACGGGGTCTTTTGCATAGGCACTACCTGCCTGTGCTTCGTGGAAGCCGGCAAATGCAACACCCATTAGAACTTGGCCAAACAACAGCTTACGAAGAAATCGCAAGCCATCGCCGGATTTTGATTGTCGAGGTTGATTCATGCGCTTAGGATGGGAATAGTTGATAAAATGGTTGCTTAATAATGGGTAATTCATGTCTTTCTTTTCTTCATAGAGTGGTATTTAAGTGAAACATCAGGCCTTGGCTGGCCCCTGACAGGCTAATGAAATTCAAACACATAGACAATCTTTAAAATGACTGATTGTCAGGTACATACCGATTAGTATGTTTGATATGTACAATTAATGATTTGAATTTTATTATTTAGCAATAGTATCTGTATTTGAATTTCATACTATCCTGCTCTGTCCGGTTATTTGTCCAAATTGTAGATTGGACACAATTTATTTACATGTGTCGATGCGTTGGAAAATTATTGCCCCGCCAATCTGGTGATATACTGACAATTGACTACTTTTAGAGCTTCTGCAATGACCAAATCAATCGCTATGTTGAAAGATCTACGGTTACAATTGCTTATTCTTTCTTTGATAGCCTGGTTTACACCGTTAACCTACGCCAATCATATTGTCGGCGGCGAGTTGCAGATGAAAGCAACCGGTTCGCCGGGAAGCTTTGAAATAACCCTGATCCAATTCTGGGATCAGAACAATATCACCATTCCCACCGCAACGAAGCCTGGCAACCGTGACCCTGATGTGGATTTGCACATCTATCAGAAAAGTGATAAGAGCTTCAAGACCACTTTCAAGCTTAGCTACATTAATACCGAGACGATTATCTACCAGAACAAAGCGTGTGCGGTCAGCCGGTCTCTCAATACATCCATTGGATATTACCGGGGCACCATCCAGCTTGATCCGGACAAGTACAATGACCCGGAAGGTTACTATATCGCGTGGGAACGTTGCTGCCGGAATGACGATATCAACAACATCGAGGATCCGGGCGATAACGGTATGGTCTTTTACCTGGAATTTCCACCGCTGTCGGCCCGTAATTCATCTCCCGAATTTGTAGCTCCTAACGGTCAGTATATTTGTGCAAACCGTCTGTTCTCCATGAACATGAGTGCTACCGATGCCGACGGCGACGAATTGCGCTACTCGCTAGTCACACCGATGCGCGGTCATACAGATCCGAGAAATCCTAACGGCGATAAATACCCGGGAACTACGTTTCCGCTCGTCAGTTGGTCAAGAGGGATCGGCCTTTCCAATATCATACCCGGGTCAAGTCCCTTGAAGATCAGCTCCACCGGCCAGCTGACGGTGAATGCCGGTACGCTTGGATTATATGTTTTTACGGTACAATGCGAGGAGTTTAGAAACGGACGGCGCATTGGATTGGTGAGGCGGGATTTTCAGTTGCTGGTCATTGACTGTACCGACGATCAGCCAGAACCTCCCGTTATCATGCAGAACGAGCAGCCTGTGACGGAGCTTGTCTTCTGTAAGGAAGCACCGGTGGAGTTGAAGACCCAGAGCTCACCAGACTGGGCATATCAATGGCAGCTGAATGGGCTTAATATCCCCGGGGCGACCACGGCAAGTATCATGGTAAAGGATTCAGGGAGCTATTCTGTTGTCAAAAGTTATATCAATAAGTGTTCGCGCGATACCAATTCCCTGGTTGTAAAAGCATCTTTTGCCCCGCCCATTCCCGCTGAAATTTCAGCATTGAAACAGGTACTTTGCAAAACGGACTCTATCGTACTTTTGGCGAACGGGGGAACGGTAGCGGCGAGCGAACAAGCCGTGTGGAGAAAAGGGGCTGTTCCGCTGGAAGAGAAAACGCCGCAGCTCGTGGTCAGGGAGCCGGGGGTATATGAGCTGGAAATTTCGAACGCCATTGCAGGTTGTTCCGGACGGGACACTATTGAAATAACCCGGGAAGAGCTTTCTGTGACACTGCCCGAGAAAAAGGGTGTTGTGGAAGGCGGAAGAGCCACGATCATTCCGGTTGTAACGCCGGACGGGCCTGGTAAAACTTTCGCCTGGACACCCGCTGCCAGCTTGATCTCTGCCGCGGACGAGCAGAATGCCAGTGTGGCGCCGGTTCAGCAGGAGCAGTTATTCACGCTTGTCGTTACATCTGAGCAAGGATGCTCGGACACGGATAGTGTCCTGGTTTACCTTATTAAGAAAATGTACATACCCACAACCTTCTCTCCAAACAACGACGGGCATAACGATACATTTCAAATCTTCAATGCCGACAATCAAATTTTGCAGATGCGGATTTACAATCGCTGGGGAACCATGGTGTTCTATTCCGATGGCTACGCACAACCCTGGAACGGCACCTACAAAAATTCTCCTGTCCCTGCGGGAGACTACCCGTACGTGATCAAGACGGAAAGCCGGGAGATTATGGGTACAATTCTCCTTTTAAAGTAAGCCTCCCTCTTTTCTCTACCATTTTCAATTTTCGCGTTGCAGTTTTTACGAGTGCTTGAATTCCTGAAAAGTGCCATCTGAATAAAAAATAAGCACTTTTTCGATCTTTTTTTCAGGCAAAACTTCCTTTTTCTCTTTCTGAGGATTCGTTTGTACGGGCGCAGGCACGGTCGGGCTTTTTTTGCGCGATTCTAAAAGGCTGTTATCCGGCATATCCGGCAGTGGTTCATCGTCCAGAATCCATTTCACACCGAGCTCAGGGTACCGCTTTACAATTTTTTGGACCATGTCGAGACTTGGCTTGTTACGTCCGGCCAGGATATGTGACATGCTGGAACGCTGGATGCCAATTTCATCTGCAAAAAGCGAGGGAGTGGTATTCTTATCGGCGAGTATCTGTTTAATCTTCTCAGTTAAATCCATTATTTAATAATGTTAATTAATGGACAAATATAAATCAATATCGGCCAATTATCGAAACTTTGATTGATGTAATTATGTAAATTAAATAATGTGTCTCGAATTTACAATTCTATTTACATTTGTATTGCGAAGTGTGACTGCCTGGAAATAATAAATGCGACACGGAAAGCCATGTCGCATTTACATTTGTATTTTATATTTACTCAGTTTGTTACACCGCAACGTGGTTTTCACGAAGTGCTTCATTCAGAGAGGTTTTCAGGTCGGTACTAGCCTTTCTCTTTCCGATAATCAAAGCGCAGGGAACGTGATAGGTGCCCGCAGCGAACTCTTTCGGCAGTGTTCCTGGTATTACGACAGAATCCTCAGGGACGTAGCCTTTGTATTCTACGGGTTCGCTTCCTGTTACATCGATGATCTTTGAGCTGCCTGTAATCGTTACACCCGCGCCTAAAACGGCCCTTTTTCCAATACGCGCTCCTTCTACGACAATGCAGCGTGAGCCAATAAATGCACCATCTTCGATGATTACGGGCGCCGCCTGAACGGGTTCCAGCACCCCTCCTATTCCTACTCCGCCGCTGAGGTGGACGTTCTTGCCAATTTGTGCACAGCTTCCGACAGTTGCCCAGGTGTCGACCATCGTACCTTCATCTATATAGGCGCCGATGTTAACATAAGAAGGCATCAGAACAACACCTTTGGAAATGTAGGCTCCGTATCTGGCCACTGCGGGAGGCACCACTCTTACGCCTAGCTGGTCGTACCCCGTTTTTAGTTTCATCTTGTCGTGGTATTCAAAAATCCCAACTTCGCTAACGTGCATTTGTTGGATCGGGAAGTAAAGAATAATAGCTTTTTTTAGCGCCTCATTGACAATCCATCCACCATTAGCATCCGGTTCTGCTACACGGAGCCTTCCTTTATCGACCTCTTCAATGATGTTACGAATGAAATCTTTTGCAGATTCTTCTTTGAGCAGGTCGCGGTTGGACCAGTAATTTTCAATTTGTTGGGACAAATCCATGTTAAAGTATTAGATTAATAAATTTTATTTAAACAGTTGTTATATAGGTACTTACTTGATTTAGTGAATTAGATGTAATGTCAAATGCATATCTAGATAGATGGCAGGTTGATAGCAACTATATAAGTAAAGATAATAAGAGGAAGGCGAAATACAAGTCAATATTAAACACTACAAAACGAAGATGTACGATGGTGAGCTAATTTAATTAGTAAACCAAAACGCTATTAAATTTAGGATGCTAAATAAAATAGTTAAATATAGCTCATTTGCTAATTATAATAGCCAATCGCATCTTATTCAACTATATCCATTATTTTCCATCACACTTTTCATCCCTAGACTTATTTTATTAATATTGCGGCAGAAATAACCAATCTACCTCGATATGTCAAAAGTAAAAGTTGCAATCAACGGATTCGGCCGCATCGGCCGCCTCGTTTACCGTCAAATCTATAACATGGAAGGCATCGATATCGTAGCCATCAATGATTTGACTAGTCCAAAAGTATTAGCACATCTCCTTAAATACGATACCGCCCAAGGACGTTTTGACGCAGAGGTAAAATCGACAGACAATTCGGTTGTTGTCAATGGAGAAAACATCGTGATTTACGCACAGCGTGACCCATCACAAATCCCCTGGGCATCTCACGATGTAGATGTCGTTCTGGAATGTACTGGTTTCTTCACCAGCCAAGAATCTGCAAGTGCGCATATCAAAGCAGGTGCTAAGAAAGTTGTAATCTCCGCTCCTGCCACCGGCGACCTGAAAACGATCGTCTTCAATGTTAACCACGACATTCTAGATGGTTCTGAAACCATCATCAGCGGTGCTTCTTGTACTACTAACTGCCTTGCTCCAATGGCGCAGGTGCTGGAAGACAAATTTGGTATCGTTAACGGCTTGATGACAACCATTCACGCCTACACCAACGACCAGAACACCCAGGATGCTCCACATCCGAAGGGAGACCTGAGAAGAGCGAGAGCCGCTGCTCAGAACATCGTTCCTAACAGCACTGGTGCTGCAAAAGCGATCGGTCTTGTATTGCCATCATTGAAAGGCAAACTCGACGGTTCTGCTCAACGTGTTCCTACACTTACGGGTTCATTGACTGAATTGACTGTGGTATTGGGTCGTGAAACATCCGTTGAAGAGATCAATGCAGCCATGAAAGCTGCCTCGAACGAAAGCTACGGGTACACAGAAGACGAAATCGTTAGCAGCGATATCATCGGTATCAGCTACGGTTCGTTGTTCGACGCTACTCAGACACGCGTTCAGAAAGTAGGTGATACTCAGCTTGTAAGAACTGTATCATGGTACGACAACGAAATGTCTTACGTATCTCAGCTCGTTAGAACTGTTTACTATTTCGCTGGCCTGATCCAGAAATAATGAAGGCTTAATGCTGAAAAGCCCGTTCTGGTATCACTGGAACGGGCTTTTCGTTTTAGATGACCTGCGCTTTAATATACTTGATGGTATACCCTTTCGCAGTAAAAATGCTTTCGTAATGGGTTCTCACACCGTGATGATCATCGAGAAGATGCGACTCGTAAAGATCGCCCGTATGTTCGATGATCCTGAAATCAGCAGCATTTCCGATCGTTTCCAGACTGTATTCGTATAGAAAAGTACTATCTGTTTTTAAGAAAAACATTCCATCCTTCTTTAAATATCTGGAATATCTTGCTAAAAACTCAGGGTTTGTAAGCCGGTATTTCTCGTTTCTGTCACGTACCTGCGGGTCCGGGTGAATGAGCCAGATCTCACTCAGTTCGCCCTGGTCAAAAAACTCGTCGGCATATTGGATCCCCGCACGTAAGAACGCCACGTTCGACAGGTTTTCTTCCGTGGCCGCTGCGCTCCCGCGCGCAATGCGATCACCTTTTATATCAACCCCGATGAAATTCTTGTCCGGGAACTTCCTGCCCAGGCCCACTGTGTATTCGCCTTTCCCACACGCGAGTTCCGCTACAATCGGGCTGCTGTTATTAAAATATAGTTTATTCCAATTGCCTTTAATCTCCGAATAAAGCGGCTTTCCAGCCTGTATTACATTCTCTGCCTGCTCACTGTAATTGTAATGATGTAATTTTCTTCTTGCCATTATACCTTTTATTGTTCGCTATAAGTTTTCAATATCCGCAACTACGAAGGTGCTCCCGCCAACATAAACTGCATCGCCGGCGGAACAATCCCGAATAGCCTGTTCCAGCGCTTCATTTACATTTGCATAAACTTCCCCCCTCAAACCGCAGGTAAGTGCCTTGGACTGCAATTCCGCACCCTTTAATGCCCTCATATTAGATGGCTCGCAAAAGTAGTAGTCCGCTGCCTCGGGAAACAACGAAAGCATCGACGCGATGTCCTTATCGCCTACAAATCCGATCACAAATCGCTTTCTTCCTCTGCAGACCGTTTCAAATTGCCGTAACGTACTCGCCAATCCGGCCGCGTTATGTGCCGTATCACAATAAACATCAGGGTTTTCGCGCAGTTTTTGCCATCTTCCCTTCAATCCGGTAATGCGGCTTACCGATCTCAATGCTTTGTAAGTAGCCTCATCAGATATTTTCCAGCCGCTGTTTATCAAAATCTCCCTGACTGCCCACACACCGCCGATGTTCTTTAGCTGATACTCCCCGGTGAGATCCAATGACAGCTTGGAAGCAACAATGTCTCCCGAAGCGCTATCGGTAATATCAACAAGCATCCGTCCCTCCAATAGTCCGACAAAAGAAACATCGAATCTCCGTGACGCGAATGTCAATGGGGAATTTTGGGCAGCCGCAGCACTGGATATGACGTCCCTAATTTCTTCTCCCTGATCCTCGCTGAGCACCACCGGGATCCCAGGCTTGATAATTCCAGCCTTCTCACCCGCAATTTTGCCTAAAGTATCACCCAGGAATTGAGTATGGTCCAGACTGATATTGGTGATAACCGACACCTCTGGAGTAATGACATTCGTCGAATCCAGCCTGCCGCCCATACCCACTTCTATCACCGCAACGTCCACTTTACGCAACGCAAAGTAAGAAAATGCCATCGCGACGGTTGCTTCAAAGAAAGAAGGAGACAATCTATCAATGTTAGATTTTTGATCACCGACAAATGAAACAATGAATTCTTCACTGACACATTCGCCGTCAACCCGGATACGTTCCCGAAAGTCTTTTAAATGAGGGGAAGTGTAAAGTCCGACCCGGTACCCGGCTTCCTGAAGTATCGCCGCAAGCATATTGGACGTGCTTCCCTTCCCATTGGTACCTGCAATGTGAATGCAGGGGTACTTCTCCTGAGGGTCGCCCAGCAATTTGCACAATTCCCGGGTAGTATGAAGGCCCGGCTTGAAAGCACGGGCCCCGATATTCTGAAAAACCGGTAACCTGTCGTAGAGGTATCCGATCGTTTCCTGATAAGTCATCTAATTCTTAACGTGAACGTATTTTGAAGGTAATAGTACCGATCGATTCATCGGGTACATTTGCCGATTTGGGGACAAATGTGAGGTCCCTAACGGCACTTTTGTATTTATTGACCACTGCATAGTCGGTCACGGTGGTGCTCTGTGTGATCACACTCTTCACCCGGCCATTTCTGTCAACGGTGATCTTGAATGTGATATCGCCGGTGGCATCGGAATTGTCGTCCACAACCGGTCTTCTTGACCAACTCCAACCGGAGAGATTCAATCCAACTGCCGTACCGCCTCCGCCTCCTTCGCCTTTGTATGTTTTGGCAAAAAGACTTCCTGTTTTCGAGCCTTTATCTCCTACTCCCTCCACGTCGTCGCCGTTGTTGTTTCCACCGACACCGCTCTTGGTTCCATTCGTTCCGTTACTTCCCGACTTGCTCCCTGACGATTTGGAAAACAAAGCATCTTTATTCACCGCCTTTTCAGGGGCAGGTTTCGCCACGGGCGCGGAAGCGTTTTCGCTACCTGTCGATTTTTTAACGTCAGTCTTCTCCGGCGCCTCTACCGGGCTCTCCACCTTCGAAGTGATCGCAGGCTTCTCAGCGATCGTTTTTGTAGGCTTTGGCGACTCTATTTTGGGTGGTGTCGGAGGTGTCGGCTTGGGAGTTGATACCGATTTCACTTTTTTGACCTCGTCGGCGTCCGCCTTCATATTCTCCGCGACTTTACTGTCGTTGGGTTTATTGAAGGTCTGTACATCCCCTTTTCCAACCTTGCTCGTACCGTAATTGACCTCCACGAATAATTCCATGGGTTCTACCCTCGGGAGTGATGAGCTGAGCCGGATGAAGAAGAATATGCCTAACATCGCAGCTGTAATCCCAAAGGACCATGCCCATGAGACGGCGATTCGCTGACGGTCTTCTGCCTGTAATGTGATCATTTAACAATATGGGTTTTTCTCTCGGAAAACGTAAAAGTAATAAAAAACGTATGCAACAAAAAAAGGAGGCCAGCGACCTCCTTTCATTTCAACTATAACTTAAAATCCTATCTCTTTTTAAAAACCCAGCCGGGCTCACCAATCACTTCCTTAAGTTTGGCCGACGCGTTATGAGCATCCGTTTCATTCTCAAAGCCATCCACGGCAACTTTCACTTTTTTACTTCTTTCGTCACCAGGAATGATGAAGGCTTTTGAAAAACCTTTTTGTGTAAGCTGACCGAGCAGCACTTTTGCCTGTTTGGTACCTTTAAAAGCCCCAGCTATGACATAAAACCTGGCATTCGTGATTTCAACGGGTTGCGTCGCAGGAGCCGGAACTACGGGTTCAGCGATCTTTGCTGCCACTGGGGCACTTTCTGCGTGTTCCTTGCCAACCGCAGAGTCAGCCGGTAGCGAATCTGTTATGACAGGCAGGTTCGATGGTACGGGCTCGATAACCTTGGGCTTCTCTTCCCGCACAGTACTCGTTTCCTCTTTTCCATTATGGCTGAACATTTCGGCGAACGGGTTCAGCGTGCTTTTGATGTACTCATTTTCCGTATTGACAAGGAAAAAGCTCAATCCGCACAGCAAGCCTGCGATCACAGCGGCCGTGGCCCATCCGGTCCAGCGGATACGGGGCCTGCTCTCAGTTTCGAGCTCTACAACCTCCACGTCGTCACCAGCATAGTGATCCGCTTTCAGAACAGGCGCAGGTCTGTTTTGAACTTCCCTTGCTTTAATCTGCTCGAAACCAAACCATTCGTCTTTGAAGTATTTGCCAGTGTTTGGCTCGAAAACCAGTTTTCCTTCTACATTCTGTTTAAAATCACCGATTCCAACGATCCTCGCCTCTCCACTGATTTCCAATGCGGACCGCAACCGATCTGTATACTTTTTCACATACTCGACAGCCTCCGCATGAACGAGCTTTTCATGCCTCGATATGTAATTGGCCAGCAGACCGTCGTCGAGTTTAAGATATTCGTTGAATGCCAACCGCTTCACAGGTGGAGTGAACACGCCGGAAGCATTATCATACGCGGCAGGGACCTGGTGCGAAAGCAAGGCTCCAAACCCGGGGATGATTACAAATTCATATTCCCCTATAAGTTTCCGGATGACTGTTTCAACTGCTATCATGAAGCGAAGATTGGTGTTAACTCAGCGAAATTAAAAAGAAAATGACAATCCCGCAATAAAGTTCAGACCCTGCTGTGGATAGTATTGGTACCGCTGGTACTGTTTGCCCAACACGTTGTTCAAGTTCACAAATGCAGAGAAGTTCCTGGTTAACAGGTAGTCAATTTTCAGATTGAGGTCGGCGATGACGGGCAATTTGGTGACCTCACCGGTCTGAAAATTTTTGGCTTTTATTCCTCTCAGCATATAAAAATCGGCAGTTACAAAGAGCTTTTTACTGATCGTAAGGGCATTGAACCAATTTAAAGTCAGATCCGGCCGATGCCAGGGCTCTTCAACGCGGTCTACTGCATAATCGAAGAAATTCGCTTTCAAAGACGTCTTGAAAAGGTCGTTGAAATTATAACCTGCCTGGGCCGAAATCGTCAGCACCTTGGTCTTTCCTGGGTCGTAAATGACCGAGAACCTGGATGTGTCAACGAGCGAGTTGTTAAAGTTATAAAAATTGCGGTAGGATGTGTAAGCCACTTTACCCTCGTAATTAAAACCACTACCCGTTTCCCCTTTCACACCCGCACTGATATCAGAAGTTTTTTCCGTATTCACAATCAGCGCATTAGGCCCGAGCCATTGATTTTCGCTCAGCATGCTCTTTAATGTGTTGCGGACAATGTCGCCGTTCCAGCCGGCAAAGATATGCAGCCCGGAGAATGGCGTCACGTCCAGATTCACTGCCGGAAATGCCTTTGTCCTGTTGATATCCAAATGGCTGTCGGTTTCGCTAACAGCGTTAATACCGGCAGAAACGGAGAATGTCTCAGTTACGTATTTGAATGTCGGCTTTACCCTGAACAGATTCCGGTTGTAGGTAAACTGGTCAACACGCTGCGAAACAAATGCGTCCGCTTCCAGCAATGCAAAGAACGTTTCGGAAATGGGTACAGATGCCGTAAGCTTTGTTCCCCAATCGAGCTCGGATGCATTATAGCGATCCTTCAATGTGCTCAGGCCGGTCTTAACCGAGTAATCTACCAATACCGACGGATCCGTGTTTTCAAAACCGAGGTTGAACCCGAATTGGTTGATGGTCTGCCGGATCGTGTCCCGGTCCACCACTACATTGTCAGGCTGCGGTTTGTAGCCATAGAAATAGTAGTTCTTTCTGTCAAAATCAAAAGCTGCATCGACTTTGTACTTAGTACGGATATACTTTCCGCCCAGCTTGAAACTGGTGTTTGCATTCGCGGAATTCTTGCCGTCGACGGGGCCGTTGGCAGCTGACAGATGTTTCAGTTGCGTAGTGAAGGCGAGGTCCTCCTTTGGTCTGCCTCCCACAAAAATTTCTCCGAGGAACCTGCCATAATTACCGCCTCCCGCTTTAACATAATTGTTCAGTACATCCGGTTCATCCTTGCGCCCCTGCTCATCCGATGAAGCACCCACTGCCGGAGTCAGCTTCGGCGAAGCGATATTGAACTCGGGATCAACAATCTGGTAACCTACTTTCTTCTTGCCTGTTTCTCCCTGCACAGGCTGTACTTTATCAAAAACCCGGTTGGCCGGGGCAAATTCGATGCTTTTCTCTTTAACGATCTCGTAGGTCTGGCTCTCGATCTCGCCGCGCTGCGCAAGCACATATTGCGATGAAAAACCGAGGGCAAGCAAAACCAACGAAGAGCGTAATATCTTGGAATGCGTCATGAGTAATGAGGTTTTCTGTTTAATAAACAGCTTGGATCTGCTATTTTTCGATTTGGTTCAACTTCTCTTTGGCTAGTTCTACCGCTTCCTTATCGTCCGAATTTTCGATAATGGAATTCAGCGTCGCTTTGGCCTGTACTTTCTCGTTCATCCCCACATACACATCTGCCAGCAAGATGAACGAGCGCGCACGCCAGTAGTCGAAACCTTCAAAATTCTTGCCCATATCGATAATCGCCGTTTCTGCCTCTTTGTACTTCTTCTCGCGATAAAGGACCGTCGCAGCCCAGTAAGCAGCCTCTGCACCAAACTCGTCTTTTGACGATGTCGAGATCTTCCGGAATTCTTCCCCCGCTTTCTTCAGATCGCCTTTTTCAAGAGGTACTTTTCCCTGATAAAGCTGCGCTTTACCTAGGCTGCCCGGTACGACGTTCCCCATGTTGATTACCTCTTTGGCATAGTAGAGCGTCGAGTCGTAGCTCTTCAATGTGAAATAGGTGTCCATTAAACCTACCCAGGCCAGGGTCTGCTCCTTCTTGCTCTCGGCATTCCTTGAGAGTATCCTGAAATTCGTCACCGCATTGTTAAAGTTACCACGCGCGATTTCGAGCTCCGCCGAACGCTGTGCAGCAGCAGCCACAAAGGTCGACCTGTTTTGCTGAACCACTTTACCGAAGTACTGCAGCGCTTCGTTTACCCTGTTAGTCTTATCGTAAGAAGAAGCGATGAAGTAAGTCGCGTCGTACTGGTGTTTGCTTGCGGGATAACTGCGCAAAAACTCCTGCAATGCGTTGATCGCATTCTCGTACTTCTCGGCATAGTACAGATTGCGTACATTGTCGAATTCCACTTCTTCCAGTTTCTCATTACCCGGATTATTCTTCCTGACAACTCCCAGTACCTGTGTAAACTCTTCCGGACGGCCCACCGCTGTGTAGCTTTCCTGAATTCCTTCCAATGCACTGGAAGCCGAAGGAGAATCAGAGTATTCGGTCAGGATTTTACGGAAATCGACAATGGCCTGTTCGTAGACCTGCAGGTTATAGTAGGACTGCGCTCGCCGCAACAATGCCGCCGGGATGAGCTGGCTCTTGGGCTTTTCGTTGATCATCCTGGTGAAGCCTTTTACTGCGGCAGAGTAGCTTTGATTCTGAAAATCGATATCCGCCATCTGGAAATAGGCATCGTCCAGGTATCTTGATTGCGGATACTGTCCGATCAGCAATTCAAACTGCCTTCTTGCTTCGGCCTCCCGGTTCATATACACATAGGCGCGGGCCTTCTGAAACAATGCATAATCTTTATCTACCTTGCCTTTGGCAGCCACCTGCTCATAGGTCCGGATCGCCTCGTTGTAGTTTTTGGCAGCCAGGTAGCAATCGGCCAGTCTCGCGTACCCATCCTCGATCATCTGGGCGTCCATTCCCTCGATGTTGTTGGTAAAGTCCTTAAAGTATGGAAGCGCCTGACTGTATTTCTTTTGGTTATAGTAAATGTAGCCCAGCGCGTACAAACTCTTTCTGGCATAGATACCGGCCTTGGGGTTCTTCGCAATCTGATTGTATAACGTCGCGGCTTCATCCACGCGTTTCAGTCCATACACCGACTCCGCCTTGTAAAACAATGCAGAGCTATACAACTGCTCATCGATCGGAAACTTCAGCGATTTATCGAACATCCCGACGGCCTGCTCAAACCTCTCGGCGTTGAAATCGGTCACGCCCTGATTGTAGGTCAGCCGCTGATAGGTACCATTAATTTTAGCATTCCTTGTTTTGAGCCCCTCAATGTACTTTATCGCTCCTGCGCTGTTGCTTGCATTGGCGTACCCATCCGCTATCAGCTCTGTTGCCTCCTCGGTGTGCTTGCTTTCGGGGTATTTAGCGATATAGTCATTGAGCTCTTTAATGGCATCTGTGTTATTGCCCAGGTCCAACTGCACTTTTGCATGGTTATATGCCGCCTCTTCCTTTACAACCTTATTGAAGTCCAACGAAGCAGCAGTTCCGAATGATGTTAAAGCACTTGTTAAACCATTCGTTTTTAAGTAGCTGATTCCTAGCACATACGAAGCATATTGCGAAACAGAGTCCTTGCCATTCCCAATCGGCTTTAAAGAGGTAATTGCTCCTTCGAAATTGTTGTTCCGGAACTGTGCGTGGCCGTAATGTAATGCAACTGTAGGAGGTACTGCACCTGGCTTCATACGCTTATAGCGCTCGTACGATTTAACCGCATTAGCATAGTCGCCTTTTTCGTAATACACCTCTGCTACATAAAGCGCTACATCGTCCAGTTTGGTATTTCCGCGTTGCTGAGACAGGATACGCTCCCCGTACTGCAACAGCTCGTCAAACTTTTTAAGCTGATACAGCGACGAGATGATCCAGTTAGGAGCTTCATTCTTATAATAAGGATGATCCTCTATCCTTTTGAAATCCTGATACGCTTCCTCGAAATTGTTTTTTTGATAGTTGATAACCCCCGCATAAAAAGAAGCATCTCCTGCGTTGGCAAATCCTGCCTCGCTTTTAACCTGATTGAAAAGCGGAAGGGCCAGGTCGGGTTGTTTGGTGTTGTAATACGACATGGCCAGCCGGTAGGTGCTCTCCGCCTTATTTGCACCGGCCCCAGGCAGGTCTACCGCCTTTTCGAGGTAAGTAATGGCCTTTTCATAATTGCCGTTCTCATAGTAGTATTTCCCCAGATCGCTGTAAATAAGCTGCGCTTTCGGGTGCTCTGCGTGGTTTTTAACAAACCTGTCAACCTGCACCTCTGCTTCCGGGTAATTGAGATACAGGCCCGTCACAGCAACATAGTACTCAGCCGTGACCTTATTGTAATCGCTCGTACTGAGCAACTTGTCCTGCGAATTCAGGAACTCGCCGAATTCTTGCCTGGCCGCTACGTAGTTAGACTTTTCGTAGTATTCCAGACCGTTACGAAAATGCGCTTCCGGCTCCGTGATACTAAGCGTATTCTGAGCCACTACGGAAGACGTGCCAACACATAAAAGCATCCCGAAGGTGGAGGCGCTGTGTTTAAAAACCATAGATACTGAGTTGGTGGATTTTTGAATTAAGTTTTTGTGGTTTACCATATCCTGAGAAAAGAATATTTTGGTCCGCACTTACCGCTTAAAATAGTTTGCTATCTAACGAAAAGCATCATAAAACCGTATACGTTCACTTTCCAGGACCTCCTATTACAGGCTAAAAAAGGATATTGTGACGGGTCAATGTGCCGTTAAAGTCTTCATGCATTGTATCGAAACGGGAAGCGACGCGGTTAGTGAAATCTTCGTCCATACAAGCTTCTAACTCGTCCGTTGAAGTCACTTCATAGTCATCGATTTTGTATGTTTGCTCATACATACCCGATTCCACTCTGATTATATACTTACTGTTCCATTGGTAAAGGCCTATTTTGAAACGTGAATTAGGTATGTCTTTAATATATCGCATAATCAGCTTACTCTTATTTTACTAAATATATGTTCCTTAAATTCAATTCGTTAATACAACTATTTACATTAGTACTAATTTTGCTAAGTTGTTCCGGGCAACAGAAAAAGGATGCCGCGGATTTCTTCCTGAAGGGTAACCTGGCTCTAAGCCAAAAGAACTATGCCGAAGCGCTAAGGTTGTACGACGAAGCAATTGCCAAAAATGCAGATTTTTCGGACGCCTATCTCAACAAGGGAATAACTTTATTGAAATTAGGAAAGCCTGCCGAGGCTTATGAGGTTTTGTCAGAAGCCATCCGCATTGATCCTACGCTGGTACAGGCAAATCTCGTACGGTCCGAAGCGGCCCTCGATTTAGGCAGATTAAATGACGCTAACGCGGACTTGCAGCAGATCGAGAAGGAATATAAGGACTCTACCCGCTTTCACCTTGTAAGAGGTAATCTGCTCGATGCCCAAGGCAACACTGCCCTGGCGATCCCGGAATACGATCTCGCTTTAAAATTAAGCCGCACCAATATCGAAGCTTATGTCAACCGAGGTGCCGTGTACTACCGTATGGGGTCATACGACGAAGCCCGTTCGGATTTTGAGACTGCCTTGGCATTGGACCCGGCCCAGCCCCAAGCGCTCAATAACCTGGGCCTGATCGCTTCAAAAAGCAGGCAATGGGCGCAGGCTATCGCCTACTTTGACCAGGTGCTCGGCCGCGATCCATCGGAACCCTACTCGCTCAACAATAAAGGGTATGCATTATTACAGACCGGGAAGTCCGACGAAGCGCTGGTTCTTATCAAAAAGTCGTTGGACAGGTTACCAAGGAATGGGTATGCCCTACGCAACCTGGGGATCTATTACCAGCAAAAGGGCGATCTCTCCGGGGCCCTGGACGCTTTTACAAAAGCGATCGATATTGCAGAGCCGGTGGAAATGCTTTACGGAATGACCGGGCAAGTCTATCTTGCGCAGAAAAATAAGGCGGAAGCGTGTAAAATATGGAAGCAGGGAGTCATTCTCAAAGACTCCCTGTCGATAGCTGAGGCTGCGAAGAACTGCCGCTAGCCGGCGTCCTTTACCATTGCACGTTTAAGGGCTTTCCAGGCACTGGTGTTCTCCCTGGGATCGCTAAACCCTTCCAGCAAGGCGATCCCTTCGTAGTCCAGAAATTTTTGTATTTCTCCATCGAGCTCCTGTTGATCCGAAACCCGGAAATATGCAATTCCTGAATCTTCACAAGTGCGTAATGCCGAGAAGGAATGCCGGGTCTCGAAGTAGGTTTCAAGCTCGGGAAGGCTGCCGGGGCCGTCGATCATGCGGAATATATTTCCGCCGGCGTTGTTGAGCACTACAATTTTGAGGTTCTGAGGTAAGCCTTCGATAAGCAAACCGTTCCGGTCATATAAAAATGCTACGTCACCGACGATCAGCAATGTCGGGATCCCGTTCACCCGCGCTGCGCCTAGGGCCGTACTCACGCAACCGTCTATCCCACTCGTTCCCCGGTTGGCGAAGACTCCTGCGAACTCCGATTCGGTACCCAACAGATTCACATAGCGGACGGACATGCTGTTTGCTACATGTAACTGATACTTGATATTATTAAACCTAAATAGTGAATCTATCAAAGTTAAGTCACTGAACATTGATAGGTTTTGCAGTTTTTCGTACTTCATTCTGCGCGCTTCGAGTTCGTTTCCGAACCATTTCCGACCAAAGGACTCGTCAATGTGCGACTCATCGTGCTGTACAAAAGACTGATAGTCAATCTTTTCAAACAACTTATTGAGAAAATCAGCCGGTTTGCCTGGGATATCCCTGGTCAGCGATTGCATGGGATCAGCCAGAAATGCATCTTCACCGATATGCCAATGCCATCGCGGGGGGTGTTTACGTATAAACTGCTTAAACTCTTTGGAAAGAAAGGACATTCCGAACGTCACCAGCAGATCGGGGGACAGCGCTTCGGAGCCTTCCATGCCTAGAAACAAGTCGTGATGTCGGATGTAGTCCGGACTGACATTGAGATTAGAAATACAATCCCCCAGCACCGGAATTTGCCATTCGTTGGCCATGCGTGAAAGAACAGCATTGAGTTCTGGATCCGGCTTTCCCTGCCCTCCTGCCAGCAATATTTTAGGGGCCGATTCCCATTCATCGAGCAATTCCGCCCAAACTTCCGGCGACCAGGTCCTTTCGGCCTGCTGCCGCCTGATCACCCGTAGCCCGGGTGAAGGCAGGAATTCTTCGTCCATTGTAGGATAAAACGGTTCCCGGATAGGCACGTTGATGTGAACGGGCCCGCAGGGTGCGGTTGTGGTGAGGTTTACAGCCTCGTTGGCGACACGGTTTATCGCCCATTGGACGTCTTTATGTCCATAATCTGGTGATAGTTCGAACGAACGTTTGACGTGCTGTCCGTAAATGCCATTCTGATAGATCGTTTGGCCGTCGTACTGGTGCAGCCATTCCTTAGGACGATCCGCAGTCAGGACCAGCAGCGGAACTTGCTGAAAAAAGGCCTCAGAAACAGCCGGAGCCAGGTTGTAGGCCGCACTGCCCGACGTGCATATCAAAACCACGGGAGCGTCGGTCTGCTGCGCTATTCCGAGGGCAATAAAGCCTGCTGAGCGCTCGTCCATACACACATGTGTCTGGAAGCCCCCGTGCCGGGCGAACGCGAGTGTAAGGGCCGCACTGCGCGAACCCGGAGAAATGACGATATGCCTGATGCCTTGTTCATAGCAAATCCAGGCAATGTCCGTGATGGGTTGTAAAATAGCCATGTTCAAAAATGAAAATAGCCTCTTGACGAGGCTATTTTAAGAAATTTAGATCAGTATCATCCGAAGCTGGATAAGACCGGACATTAACCCAGATAGGTTTTCAAAGCTTTGCTTCTCGAAACATGGCGTAATCTGCGGATCGCCTTTTCCTTGATCTGACGCACGCGTTCACGTGTGAGGTTGAACTTCTCCCCGATCTCTTCCAAAGTCATGGCGTGTTCGCCATTGAGGCCGAAATACAGCGCGATTACGTCCGCCTCACGTTGTGTCAAAGTGCAAAGTGCACGCTGCACTTCTTTGCGCAGCGATTCGTTCACCAGTCCGGAATCCGGTTTGTCTTCCAGGTCATTTTCAAGAACGTCCAGCAGGCTGTTTTCTTCGCCCTGTACAAAAGGAGCGTCCATTGAAACGTGGCGACCGGAAATCTTCATGGTATCGACTACCTCGGAAGAAGAAATTTCCAGCACTTCCGCCAGTTCCTCAGGTGAAGGCTCACGCTCGAAGCGTTGTTCCAACTCCGAGAAAGTTTTGGAAATCTTATTCAGCGAACCTACACGGTTAAGGGGTAAACGTACGATACGGGACTGCTCGGCAAGTGCCTGAAGTATCGATTGACGAATCCACCAAACTGCGTAAGAGATGAATTTAAAACCTCTTGTTTCATCAAAACGCTGTGCTGCCTTGATCAAACCGAGGTTTCCCTCGTTGATCAGGTCTCCCAACGATAAGCCTTGATTCTGATATTGCTTTGCAACGGAAACTACGAAACGCAGGTTCGCTTTGGTCAAACGCTCCAAAGCCAACTGGTCCCCATCCCTGATTTTCTGAGCTAACGTCACCTCCTCATCCGGCGTTAGCAAATCCACCTTACCGATTTCCTGCAAATATTTATCTAACGACTGACTTTCACGGTTGGTAATTTGCTTACTGATCTTTAGCTGTCTCATCTATGTCTTTATTAAGTATGTTATATAACGACGTTTTATACCGTTCCTGCCTGTAAGAACATTAATTTACTCCTTTTTGTTCTCAGGCTTTGGTAACAATACTTTGCGGGAAAGGCGATATTTGCCGGTTTTCTTGTCGATTTCCACCAGTTTGACCTGCACTTCTTCTCCTACTTCCAGAACGCCGTCCATCTTTTCAAGACGCTCCCACTTGATCTCGGAAATGTGCAATAAACCGTCTTTGCCGGGAAGGAATTCAACAAAAGCTCCGAAAGGCATGATAGATTTCACTTTACCAGAATAGAGTTCCCCGATCTCAGGTACCAGGATAATCCCTTTAACCCGCGCAACCGCTTTATCCATGGAAGTCTTATCCGCAGAGAATATACTTACGAACCCTGCTCCATCTTTTTCTTCAATAGAAATCGTAGCACCTGATTCTTTCTGGATATCCTGAACAACTTTTCCACCTGGCCCGATTACCGCACCAATCATTTCACGATCGATCTTGATCACAATCGCGCGTGGTGTGTGTGGTTTCAGGTCGGGACGACTTTCGGTGATGGTCTTGTTCATCTCTCCGAGGATGTGCAGCCTTCCAGCCTTGGCTTGCATGAGGGCTTCCGTCAACACTTCAAATGAGAGGCCATTGACCTTCATATCCATCTGGCAGGCCGTAATCCCCTGCTCCGTTCCGGTTACTTTGAAGTCCATATCACCCAGGTGATCTTCATCGCCAAGGATATCGGAAAGCACAGCATATTTGCCGGTAGCTTCGTCGGAAATGAGACCCATTGCGATACCCGACACCGGTGCTTTAATTTTAAGACCAGAGTCCATCAAAGCCAACGATCCTGCGCAAACGGTTGCCATAGACGACGAGCCATTCGATTCAAGAATATCGGATACGATACGGATCGTGTATGGATTATCCTCAACGGGTGGAAGCACTTTTTTGAGTGCCCGCAATGCCAGGTTGCCATGGCCCACTTCACGACGGCCGGGACCGCGGTTCGGTTTTACTTCACCTGTCGAAAAGCCGGGGAAGTTATAGTGCAGCATGAATTTGCTGTAACCATATTTCAATGGTGTGTCGATGATTTGCTCATCTTGTTTCGTTCCAAGCGTTACAGTGGTAAGCGATTGCGTTTCTCCACGTGTAAACAATGCCGAGCCGTGTGCGTTAGGCAAGAAATCAACCTCTGATGCGATAGGTCTTACCTGATCCAGTTTACGACCATCCAGGCGTACTCTTTCGTCCAATACCAGGCGGCGTGATGCTTCCCACACCAGGTCATTGAAATAGCGCTTGGCCAAACCTTCGTTGAATTCTGCTTTTTCTTCTTCAGTGATGGTTGCTTTGAATTCCTCCCAAACAGCCTTGAAGCCGTCTTTTCTAACGGTTTTGTTAGTAGAACCCAACTGAGTTACTGCATATATTTTGCCGTAAGCAAACTCGCGCAGACGTGCTTCAAGCGCTTCGTCGGCCGGGTCACCTACGTATTCTCTCTTTTCAGTTTTGCCAACCGCCGCTTCGAATTCTTTCAATGCTGCGCATTGCTCTTTGATAACCGCGTGTGCCACTTTGAGGGCTTCAATCACTTCTTCTTCCGATACCTCGCTCATCTCGCCTTCCACCATCGCGATATCATTATACGTCGCTCCTACCATCAGTTCGAGCGTCGCACGTTCCAGTGCAGCGGTTCCCGGGTTGATCACGTATTCACCGTCGATTTTCGCAACGCGGACTTCAGATACAGGACCGCCAAACGGAATGTCGGACGCTGCCAATGCTGCCGATGCAGCCAAAGCTGCCAATGCGTCGGGCAATGCCTCAGCGTCAGCAGAGATCAACAGGATATTAACCTGCACTTCTGCATGGTAATCATCCGGGAAGAGCGGGCGCAAAACGCGGTCCACCAAACGGCTCGTCAGTACTTCATGATCCGAGAGCTTTCCCTCGCGGCGCTGGAAGCTACCGGGAATACGTCCCGCGGAAGCGAATTTTTCCTGATAGTCAACCGACAATGGCAGAAAGTCGAGACCTTCCTTAATATCCTTATTCGCAACAACCGTAGCCAGCAACATGGTGTTACCCATTCTGACCACCACCGATCCGTCGGCTTGTTTTGCTAGTTTTCCTGTTTCAATTGTGATTTCCCTGCCGTCTGGTAAGGATATAGTCTTGGTAACTATATTAAAGAGCATAGAATATTTGATTTTTGTAGCTGTGAAACGCCGTCCTGACGTCCCGTAAATTCCTGTTTTTTCCGCAAAAAATCAGGGAACTTTCACATATGTAAAGTTCCCTGATTTCAAATTACTTACGTATGTTCAATTCGGCGATAATCGCACGATAGCGATTGATGTCCTTTTTGTAAAGATAATCCAACAATCTTCTGCGCTTTCCTACCATTTTGAGGAGGCCCAGACGTGTATCATTGTCTTTCTTGTGCGTTTTAAGGTGCTCGTTCAGATAATTGATACGGTACGTAAATAAAGCAATTTGTGACTCGGCAGATCCTGTATCTGCACTTTCCTTTTTAAAACCTTTCGATTCGAAGATCTCGCTCTTCTTTTCCGCGGTTAAATACATGATTGTAACAACAGATTAAATTGTAAAAATGTATAATACGGCACCCTGCCGTAAATAAGGTTGCAAAATTAGTGTTTTTGTGTCTATTATAAAAATATAATTTTACTATGATTCCATAAGCTGCGTTTTACCAAATCTACTTGTCCATTTGGATTTAATTCTCTTAAAGAACATTTGATAAACATCCTTTTCAAACAGCCTTGAATCGCTTCGCGCACGGTCGATAAAGTACATTCCCGTGGCAAAAAGAAGGGTATTCGCCATCCAAGCCCCCACCGGCACAGCCACCAGCCCTTCCTTCACCCATTTATCGCCCTGATTGGTGAGTACATATAACAGGATGAAAAACAGAATCGACACCAGTACCGGTACCCCAAAACCACCTTTCTTAATGATCGCTCCCAATGGCGCGCCAATCAGGAACATGATCAGGCAGGAAAGCGCCTGGGTAAATTTGTGATGCTTTTCGAGCTCGTACTTACTCGCATCCTTCAACTTGGTCTGCAAATACTCGCCCTGCGACTTAACATAGCTCAGCATGCTGTTAGACGCTGCTTTGGTATTCGTCAGGATCTCCTTTTTCAAACTGTCGGACACCGGCTTGTTCAGCAATGAATCGATCCATTTCCCGCTTTTGATCGCCTTATCCGTCCCGTCGCGGTAGTTGTAGGAATAGTATTGCTGGCTGCCAGAAACCAGGTTCTTCCTCGTCTCCTGATAGGAAGTCCGGAGCGAATCGGCTGTCGCATTCAGATCCCCGATGTTCTTCATGAACTCATGATACTTGAACTGCCCTTCGTCTGTCCGCTTCATACCGAAAGAAGCCAGACTCTCCGTTAGCCGGTAATGATCAAAAGATTGCCTGTTGAAATTGGAATACGTCGGCAGCGTTCCGCCCGGAGAAGAAATGTACACAGGCCTTGAACTTGCCGAACCCGATTCATCGGTATACCGCGTCCCATTATAAAGCTCGATGACCAGGTAACGGTTCTCATTAATGGAATACATTCGACCCGAATCCGCTAGGATAATCTCCGTGTTACCCAGCTCGTACGAACGGCTGTGGTGCTTGTAGATGACCATTCCCACAAGCTTTCCGTTTTCGTGCTTCTCGTCAACCTTGATACTATACCCGGGTAAGTCGTTATAAAAGATCCCCTCCTTAATTTTCAGTGTAGCCTTGGTGGTTTTGATGTCGTACAAAAGACTGTAACCCTTAAGGTTGGCCCAGGGGGAAACGCGATCGTTGAAATAGAAGGAAAATATACTGATCCCGACTGCAACGATAAACATGGGAGCCATAGCTCTCACGACCGATATGCCCGCGCTTTTAATGGCCGTCAGCTCGAAAAACTCCCCGAGGTTACCAAACGCCATCAGCGAAGAGAGCAGCATGGCCAGCGGTAATGCCGTAGGGACGGTAATGAGGCTGAAAAAGAAGAAGAGCTGCGCATAGTCCGTGACGTTCAAATCCTTGGACACGAAGTCATCTATATAAAAGATCATGATCCGCATCAGGAAGACGAACACCACGACCGACATTGTAATAAAAAAAGGTCCCCAAAAGGACGTCAAAATAAGCTTATCCAGCTTTTTCATCAACTACCGACTATTTCTCTTAAATTATCAATAAAACCATCCCACAGCGACGACAGCTCATCCCGGTCGCGATTGGCCGAATAATCGATCACCCGCAGAAAGGTTGTCTGGGTTAACTCGCTTACCTCCAATTTTAGTTCCAGATGATTATTGTCGAGGTTATCTTCACTCGTATCCTCAAAATCGAACCTGACCGCCTTGTTGATCCGCAGTCCGGTCTGGCGCGCGATATGGCTATCGCCATCCCATTGAAAGTCGAACCGGTGATCCGGCAGCACTGTTACCTTCTCGGCAAACCATTGTTCAAGGCCCGACGGCGTGGAAATATATGGAAAGAGAACTTTTGGGGAGGAGCGTAATTCAAATTCGGTAACAAATTTATATTTTTCCATACGTGCTGAAATTTAGGGATCGGCCTCGGCAGCCCTCGCCTTATGTGCTGATTTAAAAGTTGTAATATAACATAAATCGACAATAAAAGCGTGTAAAGTTAAATTTGTTGTTTGGAAAATCTGCGATTTTTGCATTAAAAATGGCAAATTGGGTTGCATAGTAATTTTCTTTAACATACTTTTGCACCACAATTAATCGGCGGGGTAGCTCAGATGGTTAGAGCGTAGGATTCATAACCCTAAGGTCGGCAGTTCGATCCTGCTCCCCGCTAC
>CBFGMV010000061.1:0-50402 GCA_965649915.1 uncultured Dyadobacter sp. | reverse complement strand
CGGACGAACCTGAGCAAAAGCTACAAAGAGAGATAGAGGAAGTACATTTCAAGATCAACGAGCTCGGCAAGAACATCGGATTGGAAACGTTGAGCTACCGGAAAATGCGTGGTATAGAAGAACCTCCGCGTGCACCAAGGGCCGTACGTGTAGTGCGGGGCGCACGTCTGCAACGCGCGGACGCCCCTCCTCCCCCACCCGCACCGGTAGTCGCACCGGCGAAGGTGGCACCGATTGCCCCTCCGAAACCCGCGCCGGCTCCCAAACCGCCGCTTCCTCCGAAGAAGAATTAATGGGCGTTAATGAAAATGGCAGCGATTTACGTCGCTGCCATTTTTATTTATATTTAGCAATTCCTTATTCCACTTCAATCACCACATCATCGCTCATCGGGTGCGTCACGCAGGTAAGGATAAACCCTTCATTAATCTCTGCCTCGGAAAGCGCGTCTTCCTCATCCATTTGCACTTTCCCCGACGTGCATCGGCCCATACATGCGGTACACATGCCCGCCTGGCAAGAATACGGCAGATCAATGTCCATACTCAATGCCGCTTCGAGCACTGTCTCATGCGGTTTGACGGGCAGTTTATACTCCGTTCCTTCGTAAAACAATGTGATCTCCCGCGTTTTGGGTGAATCGTCGTCTTCGGCCTCCTGATCCAACGTCACCTCACCCGGTTTGGCGGAAGTAGCTGTGACAAAACTTTCTTTCCGGATCTTGCTCTCGGGCACTGCCAGTATCGATAGCGCGCGATGCGCTTCTTCCATCATATCCTCGGGCCCGCAAAGAAAGTATTCCGCTTCCTTCTTATCGAGTGTAGGAAGCTTTTCAATGATTTTCAGCACATGACTTTTATTCAACCGGCCAATTTCGCCTTCCCAGCCTTCGCCTGGCTGGCTTAATGTGTGTACAACAGTGATGCGTTTACCATACTTACTCTCCAGAGCGGCTATTTTGTCTCTGAAAATAACACTATCCTCTTTCCGGCTTCCGTATATAAGAAACACTTCGCTTTCAGGTTCCACCATCAGCACGGACTTTAAGATCGAAAACAATGGCGTAATGCCGCTTCCCGCGCCAATAAACACTACCTGACGTGTCTGATCATCAGCCTGTTTGGGAAAGAAATGACCCATTGGTTCCAGTGTCTCCAGCACATCGCCTTCTTTCAATGTATCCAGCAGCAAGTTCGAAGCATAACCGCCCGGAACCCGTTTGATCGTAATTGCCAGGGAAACGTCGGTATAGGGAGAACTCGACATCGAATACGACCTTCGGATCTTTTTATCTTCAAAAGGCAACAGCAATGTCAGGAACTGTCCCGGCCGGTATTGCACAACTTCATTGATAGGATGCCAGAAATGGATCGTCGCTGCTTCCTCAGTCTCTTTCTCTACTTCTTTAACTTTTAAAAAATAATATTTGCTCATCGTCGGCTGTCAGCTGTCGGCAAGTCGTTGCCGGCGCTTTTTATTTAATATGTTGGTGTGCAGATATAAGTGTTGGTTCAATTCACAACACAAAAGCCCCACAGGTAACACCCATGAGGCCTTTATGATTTCATTTCCGGCTATTTTAACGTAGCTACTGCATCTTTAATGCGTTGTACCGCCTCCTGCAACGCCTCATCTGCCGCTGCTGTGGAGATCCGGATGCAGTTTGGAGCTCCGAAACCGGAACCTGCTACGGTTGAAACGAATGATTTATTCAACAGCCAGTTTGAGAAATCGTCTGAATCTTTGATATCCGTTTCTCCGTCTGACTTCCCGAAATAGTAGCTCACATCCGGGAATGCATAGAATGCACCCTGGGGTACATTTACCTTGAAACCCGGAATTTCTTTCAGAAGGCCTACTACCAGGTCACGGCGGCGGTGATATGCCTTTGCCATTTCGATAGACGGCTCCTTAGGCCCATTGAATGCAGCTGTTGCCGCTTTCTGTGCAATGGAGTTGGTTCCAGAAGTAACTTGTCCCTGCAACTTCTCCACACCGTCGGCAATCCATTTGGCGGCCGCAATGAAACCGATCCGCCAGCCGGTCATCGCATAACCTTTCGCGACTCCGTTTACCGTAATGACGCGGTCTTTCAAGGCCGGGATAGAGCCGATACTGAAATGGCCTTCTTCGGTAAAGTTGATATATTCATAGATTTCGTCGGCCAGAACATAAACGTCCTCATGTTTTTCCAGCACAGCCGCGATTTCTCTTAGTTCTTTTTCTGAATAAACAGCCCCCGTCGGGTTGTTAGGCGACGCGTACATCACGATTTTTGTGCGTGGCGTGATCGCCGCTTCCAACTGGGCAGCGGTTACTTTGAAATCATTTTCGAATGCCCCATCCACAATCACCGACTTACCTTCCGCCAGTTTCACCATTTCGGAATAGCTTACCCAGTAAGGTGCAAAAATTACCACCTCATCGCCGGGATTGATCAGCACCTGGATCACATTGGCCAATGAATGCTTGGCACCGGTTGAAACCACGATATTCTCTGGTTTCCAATCTATATTATTGTCGCGCTTTAACTTGTCAGCAATAGCCTTTCGCAGATCAGGATAACCTGCTACGGGTGAATAACCGTGAAAACCATCGTCGATGGCCTTCTTGGCAGCCTCGCAAATGTGTGCGGGCGTCTTAAAGTCTGGCTCTCCAACGCTCAGACTGATTACTTTATGGCCTTGGGCGGCCAGTTCACGGGCCATTTTGGTCATCGCCAGCGTCGAAGATTCTTCGAGGGCGTTGATGCGGTCGGCCAACCGTGTTTGCTCTGCTACTGCGGACATTGCAACGTTTTAATTAAGTTAAAGAAGGTACTGCGAACTGTATCAACAAATTGCCCGCAAAGGTACGGGTTTTTTAACAGTTGTATTGTATTATGCAAAGAAAGATTTAATGGCTATGCGTTACTTAGCCGACGGCAGGCGCTGCCAGCTTGAAATAGCAGGTTTACCAACGATATTTGGTTATGAACACGCTCATCACAATTGAAGAAATCACTTTCCTGGCTAATGTGCCGGAAAACCTGCACAATGCATTCCTGCGCGTCGCAAACGGCTTGCACGAACGTGCGAAATACCCCAGGGAAAAGGTGTTGCTGATGCTGATCAGAATGCTGAACGACCCTAAAAAATATGCCTATTCCAAAAACAAGGTTACTAATCTGGCTAAAACGGTTTTTGATCTTAAAAAGGCTGGAACCGAAATTTCGCTGACCGAAAACGGCAAAGAACTACTTATTAATGAAGAGGCAGTACTGACGCTGGAGGAAAAAGAGTCGCAGCCAAAAAACAAATTCGATCTGCGCCCGGACAAACTGCATTACGCTGTTTTTGGCAAAGAACATATCGAGGAAGGTGCGTTAGCCCAAATGGAAACTGCCGTTAGCTTACCCATATCGGTCGCTGGCGCATTAATGCCCGACGCGCACCAGGGTTACGGATTACCCATCGGCGGCGTACTCGCTACGGAAGCCGACAAAGTAATCCCCTACGCCGTAGGCGTCGACATTGCCTGCCGCATGTGCATGTCGGTATTCGATATTCCGACCGACTACCTCAAACGCGAGCCCCATTTACTGAAAAAGATCCTGACGGAAAATACCAAATTCGGCATGGGCGGCGAAACAGCCAGGAAATACGACGAAAGTGTCATGGACCAGCCCGAATGGGAAGCCACCAAAACGATCCGCAGCCTTAAAGACAAGGCCTACCGGCAACTGGGGACCTCGGGTACCGGTAACCACTTCGTAGAATGGGGTATCGTAGAAGTATTTGACAATGACCCGCTTTTGAATTTACCCAAAGGCGAATATTTATCATTACTCTCGCATTCAGGCTCACGCGGCTTTGGAGGAAACGTAGCCAATTACTACTCCAAACTGGCAATGCAACGCACCCTCCTTCCCAAACAAGCTGCGCATTTAGCCTGGCTCGACTTAAACACGGAAGAAGGTCAGGAATACTGGATCGCGATGAATCTCGCGGGCGACTACGCCTCGGCCAACCACCATGAAATTCACAACAAAATGGCCAAATCACTCGGCGAAAAGCCATTGAAAATGATCGAAAACCATCACAATTTCGCCTGGAAGGAGCAACTGGCGGACGGCCGGGAAGTGATCGTGCATCGTAAAGGCGCCACACCAGCCGGCGTCGACGAGCTGGGCATTATTCCGGGTTCCATGGCGCAGCCAGGTTACGTCATCCGCGGAAAAGCCAACGCCGAATCACTCAATTCCGCGTCGCATGGCGCAGGACGCGTGATGTCACGTACCAAAGCATTCACGACCACGACGCGAAGCCAGATGAACAGGATTTTGCAAGACAATGGCATTCAGCTCATTGGCGGAGATCTGGACGAATCACCTATGGTTTATAAAAATATCGAGGATGTAATTGCCGCTCAATCGGAGCTGGTAACGGTACTGGCGAAGTTTTCGCCGAAGATCGTGCGGATGGCGGATGCGAATCGGAAGGAAGGGCGGGAGGATTGAGGGAATAATTTTAGTATCTTTCGTAAAAGATAATCGGAATGGATGCGCTGAGACTGATCGAAAAACCGCACAATGGAGAATTGAAAATTTCCTTGCCAAAATCATTTACAGATGATCTAGTGGAGGTAATTATTCTGCCATTAGTTACACCCGAGATTGATACCGAATCAAGACTAAAAATTGCTCGACAATACCTCAAAAGATCAAAACCAGAAAATTTTGACTTAGGAGATTTGGATCCGCATGAGCAATAACCACCACAAAATTTTCATTGACAGCTCTATTCTTGTAGAATTTGCAAAGCAAACCAAAACCGATTTGCTTCTCCATCTCATGAGCCTTGATGAGTTGGATTTATATGTAAATCCAACTGTTATAAGTGAATACACATATTATCTGCTAGCAATTGAAGGCGGAAAGTCCCCCAGATCTGTCAAGGAAGACGGGAATATCGCGACCATCCTTTCTGAGAATAACCCAGAGCCTTTTCTAACAATATTTCAAATCGCTTCATTTCAGACGGAGATAACTGTAACGTTTCTCGAAATGATGTCGAAATATAATTTACTTCCCAACGACGCTTTAATCCTTGCCGATTGCAAACTGAATTCGATCAATGTATTAGCAAGTTATGATGTGAAAGACTTCTCGGACGCTTGCAAAAAGGAGGGAATTCTGCTTGTCAGTTCAATATCAGATCTGGAATTCACTCAAAACACCTCCCCCAAATTCACAAACAACCCTCTAGATCCATCCATCCCAAACCCGTAATCAATCGCAATATTGGCACCGGAGGTCTTGTTCACCTTGATGCGAATGCCAAGACCACCGGCAGGGGCGATCTTATTGAAGCTTTTGGAAGGCCAATCCGACACACTCTGCGCATTGGCGAAAAGGACACCGCCGAAAAGGCCATTCTTAGTCAATGCAAAGCGGTATTCCGATTCAAAATAGAGCATATTGGTGCTTCTGAAACGGCCCTGGATGTAGCCGCGGCCAATGCTGGTCGTCGGATCCCAACCCGTGGCAGGAAGATCGAGATAGGGTGGCTTCCCGATGGTGAGCCAGTTGTAGTTCCAGAATGCGAGGGTGTTCTGGCTGCCCTGCGGGAAATTGAAATAGCGCCGAACGTCGATCACGACGGATTGCCAGTTGTTGGTGCTGCCGAGCGACGTCATGTTCGGCCGGAACTGGACGTTGCTGTAAAAGCCCTTTAACGGGTTAATGGAGTTCGTCCGGCTGTCGTAAGCAAGGGTGAAAAGCGGCCCCACTGACGAAGACTTGTTTCCTAAACCATAATCCTTAATGTCCTGATTCAGCTTTTCTTCATTGTTCGACTGCATAATTTGCCATCTTTTGTCATAAGCAAATCCCAACCCTACAAAAAACGATTTGCCGATCCGCTTTAAAACCGTCTGGTGCAATCGCAAATGCTTGTACTTCAAATTAGTAGCATCTCTAATTTTGGAATCCATACCCAACCCGTAAGTGTCCTGCGGGTATTTGAAAAAACGCCAGTCGACCAGGAAGTTATAGTTGTTATGCCGCGTCCAGATGTTGGCCTGCACCGGGATGGTCATTTGCTTGTATTCGGTGTAAATGAAATTGGTGGTAATGCTCGAAATGTTGGTCGTTTTCGGACTGCTCGTGTAGAATGCAATGTTCGCGTTGAGCGAGCCCGTGAGCCCAGAGGAGAGCGTATACCCGCCCGCAGGTACGAGGGAAAATATCGGCTTTCCCGATTTGATCTTCGGAACGCGCACCGAATCCGACTTGTCCTTCGATTTCCACTTTCTGAGCACGTCGATCAGGTCTTTTTGCATCACCTTTTGGGCGGAATCTGCCGTCGTGACGGTGTCCTGACCGACGACCTGCCCGACAGCTACATATTTACCGGCCTGCAAACCATTTATAGTCAGCATTACGAGCACCGTAGTTATGTAAAAAGCCTTGATCACCAGGTCGGGTTCATTAAGTACATTCCAAGTAATTTATAATAAAATAATACCCGCCACAAAAAAAGCCATCGGCTTCTCGCGAAACCGACGGCTTTATACCACGAAATGTGGCTATTATGCTAATGCAGCCTTCAAATTGGTGTCGATAGCTTCCAGGAACTCTTCTGTGTACAGGTAGTGATCACCGTGTTTCACATCGTTTCCGTGTAGTCCGATTGCCAAATCTTTGGTCATTTGCCCACTTTCCACAGTTTCGATACACACTTTTTCAAGCGCGTTAGCGAAATCGATCAGCGGCTGGTTGTTGTCCAGCTTACCACGGAACGCAAGACCACGGGTCCATGCGAAGATGGAAGCGATCGGGTTCGTAGAGGTTGGCTTGCCTTTCTGGTGCTCGCGGTAGTGACGTGTCACCGTTCCGTGTGCGGCCTCAGCTTCCATTACTTTGCCATCCGGCGTAACCAAAGTTGAAGTCATCAGACCCAGTGAACCAAATCCTTGTGCAACGGTATCTGACTGAACGTCACCATCGTAGTTTTTACAAGCCCATACGAAGTTACCTTCCCATTTCAATGCGGAAGCAACCATGTCGTCGATCAGACGGTGCTCGTAATGTACTTTTCCTTTGTATTCCGTTTCGTATATTTCCTGGAAAATATCCTTGAAGCGGCCGTCATATTTTTTAAGGATCGTGTTTTTCGTAGAAAGGTACAAAGGCCATCCTTTGTCCAAAGCTACGTTGAAGCATGAACGCGCAAAGCCGCGGATCGACTCGTCGATGTTGTACATACCCATCGCAACGCCGGCACCTTTGAACTGGTACACTTCGTGCTCGATCACTTGTCCGTCTTCGCCTTCGAATTTGATCGTCAGTTTACCTTTTCCAGGTACAACGAAATCGGTAGCGCGGTATTGGTCACCGAATGCGTGACGTCCTACGATAATCGGCGCCGTCCAGTTGGTAACTAGTCTTGGCACGTTTTGCATGACGATCGGCTCACGGAACACAGTACCATCGAGGATGTTACGGATGGTTCCGTTAGGCGATTTCCACATTTGTTTCAGGTTGAATTCTTTTACGCGGTCTTCATCAGGAGTGATGGTTGCACATTTGATACCCACGCCGTATTCTCTGATTGCATTGGCAGCATCAATGGTCACCTGGTCATTGGTCTCGTCGCGGTACTCGATGCCCAGATCGTAGTATTTGATATCTACGTCGATGTACGGAAGGATCAGTTTTTCCTTGATAAACTTCCAGATGATGCGGGTCATTTCATCGCCATCCAGTTCTACAACGGGATTGTCAACTTTAATTTTGCTCATTCTTATACAATAGTTAAAGATTTTGAAATCAGACCGTGAAAGTACGAACAATCGAATAAAAAGGCGAAATTTCCTCCGATTACATCCCCAAAAGACGATAGTATCCGATGAAAAAGGCTGCATTACGCAAGGAATTTTTGCAAAAAAGGAAGGAGGCGGACGGGCGGTGGCTGATTGAAAAAAATGCCCTCATCGCTCAGAATCTTGAAAAATATGTTCAAGAAAATCATTTCAACACACTTCATACCTTTTTGCCGCAACTTGGCTCCCGGGAAATCAACACATCGTTTATCATCGAGTTATTCCGCACTGCCTTTCCGGCTATGCGCATTGCGGCACCCTACATTATTCCCGGCACGCGCGAAATGGAGCATTATTTGATAACGCCGTTCACCCATTTGATCACAAACCAATGGCGCATTCCCGAACCTGACCCAACCAATGCTGAGAAGATACAGCCCCTGGAAATCGACATTGTCCTCGTTCCGCTCCTTGCGTTTGACCGCAAAGGTTACCGCGTCGGCTACGGCGGCGGTTATTATGACCGCTTTTTGCCTAAAACCCGTCCCGAATGCATTAAAATGGGCCTTTCGCTCTTTGAAGAAGTAGATAAAATTGAGGATATTGATGAATTCGATATTCCGCTCGATGCGTGCATTACGCCCGAAAGGTTGTACGATTTCAAAATTCAAAAGCCTAGTAAACGACTCTGAAATGTGGGCTTTGGCCGTTCCTTCCTGAATTTTAATGCATTAATAGGTGAAATTCAGGCATCATTCTAAAAAACTGCGTAAATTTGCGGCACTTTTCGCGACGGCGGCGTACGTTTTCGCTAGGAGTAAATCATATTCTATCCATTTTTAATCTTAATGCAAGAATGAAAATCGCAGTAGTAGGCGCTACCGGTCTGGTGGGCGGCGAAATCCTCAAAGTGCTCGAAGAGCGTAATTTCCCGGTGACGGAACTATTAGCCGTCGCATCTGAAAGGTCTGTTGGTAAGGAAGTTACATTCAAGGGTAAACAGATAAAGGTGATCGGCTTCGAGGATGCGATTGCTGCCAAACCTGAGATTGCGATCTTCTCGGCTGGTGGTGGTACTTCATTGGAACTGGCACCGAGATTCGCAGAAGCGGGTATCACGGTGGTGGATAACTCTTCGGCATGGCGTATGGACCCCTCCAAAAAACTGGTGGTTCCGGAAATCAATGCGAATGAATTGACGAAAGAAGACAAAATTATTGCAAATCCGAACTGCTCAACCATTCAGATGGTAGTGGTTCTGAATCCTTTGCACAAAAAATATAAAATCAAACGCGTGGTTGTTTCCACTTACCAATCGGTAACAGGAACAGGTAAGGCGGCGGTAGATCAATTGTTCTCCGAGCGCGCCGGCGATCACAGCAAAGGCAAAGTGTACCCGCACCAGATCGACCTGAACGTGCTGCCGCACATCGACGTGTTCCTCGATAATGGTTATACCAAAGAGGAAATGAAGATGACGAACGAAACGAAGAAGATCATGAGCGACGACAGCATTGCCGTAACCGCTACTACGGTTCGTATCCCGACGATCGGCGGTCACTCTGAGGCTGTTAACATCGAATTCGAAAATGAATACGACCTCGACGAAGTACGCCAGATCCTGGCCGAGACAGAAGGCGTGATCGTTCAGGACGATCCTAAAAATGCATTATACCCAATGCCATTGACCGCTCACGGCAAAGACGAGACTTTTGTAGGACGCATCCGTCGCGACGAATCTCAACCTAAAACACTGAATCTGTGGATCGTAGCTGACAACTTGCGTAAGGGAGCTGCTACCAATGCAGTTCAGATCGCTGAGTTCCTTGCGAAACACGAGCTGGTAGGTGTGGCTGCGGAAGCGTAATAGTTAAGAGTCAAGAGTTTATAGTTAATGCAAAGAGCCGCGATGATGCGGCTCTTTGCATTGATATGCTATTCTGAATTTTATCTGTCGACTTCTCCCATTACGACATCAATGGAACCGATAATGGCGACGAGATCTGCCAGCAATGCACCTTTTGAAATCTCCCCGATGACGGAAAGGTTGTTGAAGGAGCAAGCCCGTGCCTTGCAGCGGACAGGGATATCGGAACGGCCGTCAGTCCGGAAATAGAAGCCGAGCTCTCCTTTGGGATTTTCGGCACGGACATAGAAATCCATTGCCTTCGGCCGGATTTTCTTCGGCACAACGGCTTGCGGATCAAAATCGCGGGTCCTCTTATAATCTCCCTGCAATTGTACCAGGCATTGTTCGATGATCTTCACCGATTCCCAGCATTCCGCCACGCGTACCCACGTCCTGTCCCAACAGTCGCCTGTTTTGCCCAGCTTTCCTTCCCCGATCGGCACTTCAAAATCCAGTTCGGGATAAACAGAATAGCCGTCTACCTTTCTCAGATCATATCTTAAACCTGAACCACGGAGCATTGGCCCTGTACAGCCATAGTTAATGGCCACCGGCAATGGCAGCACGCCCACATTGGCTGTGCGCTGGATGAATATCTTGTTATCCACCACCAGTTGCTGCAATTCGGTCAGCTTCGGCTTCAGATATTTGATAAATTCGGCACAACGCTCTTCAAACCCAACGGGCAGGTCGTAAAAAAGCCCGCCTATCCATATATAGTTGTATAGCATCCTTGCGCCGCATGTCCATTCGAGCAGGCGCAGGATCTGCTCGCGATCGCGCATCATCCACAGAAACGGCGTGTAAGCGCCTATGTCCATCGCGTACGTACCCAGGGCGACGAAGTGCGACGCCAGCCGGTTTAGCTCTGCAACCACCACACGGATATATTCAATGCGTTTAGGAATATCCTTTTCAATGCCCAGCATTCTTTCCACACCCATTACATAGGCATGCTCTGAGTTCATTGCCGCAACGTAGTCCATCCGGTCGACATAGGGAATGATCTGGTTAAAGGGCAATGATTCGGCATGCTTTTCAAAGCAGCGGTGCAGATAGCCCAGGTGCGGCACTACGTCGATCACTACCTCGCCATCGGTCACAACCTCAAGCCGCAAGACACCGTGCGTGGAAGGGTGCTGCGGACCCACATTCAACACCATTTCTTCGGTCCGAAGATTTCCGGAATTGTATTTGGTGGGCACCGAGGCCGTGAAGTGCTCGGGCTTATATTCGTATTGTATAGAATTGCTCATACCTAAAACCTGACTAGCTTCTGATCGTGAACCTCCACGCGCAACGGACCGATAGGCCGGCCCTCGTTATGCAGGCGATCAACTGCCGTAACATAATATACATATCTTTTGCCCGATTCCGCCGTCATATCCACGAATTTTTCTCCCTCATAACACATGCCCAGTATCCGTCGCGGGTCATGAGCGGTGGCTTTTTCCTCCGGGGGAAAGCGGTAAATCACGTAATACCAGGCCTTGTCCCCGTCCGCAGCGGCGTCCGGTTGCTCCCAGGTTAGCTCGATGCCGCGTGAAAGCAGGGTCGCTTTCAAACTCCTGGGGGCCAGCGGCGGAACACGGTCTTTCCAAGGCATGGTAGGTACAAGCGCCGGGTATTTGAAAAAATCCCTGCGCAGAGAGTCTACAAAACCAAGGCTATTGCCCCGCAACGATCGGGAACTGAAAAAAATCGCCCCGTCCGTTTCGCTTTCGCGAAAATAACGGACCTGATTTGGTATCTCGGCCGGGTTCGACCAATGTGCGTCCTTGTCCTTATAGCCTACTCGGTAAGCGCCCATTCCAATATAAAGGTGACGGTCATAACGATTTTCCGTCCACCAGTCGACCAGGTTCTTGTAAGGAACGCGCGAAAAGCCCGATGAAAAATATACCTGCGGGGCTATGTAATCGACCCAGCCTTCTTTTACCCATCGCCGGCTGTCGGCAAAAAGATCGTCATAGGATGCCAATGCCCCGAAAGTCTTGGAGCCTTCCGCATCGCGGTCTTTATTTCTCCACACTCCAAACGGACTTATTCCGAATTTAAGCCTCGGGTTCAATGCAAGCAGCGCATCATGGATCTGTTTCACGAGCAAATCTACATTGTGCCTCCGCCAGTCGGCCTTGTTGGTGTAACCGTCGGAATACTTCCGAAAAGTTGCATCATCCTGGATTACCTGCCCGGGCGCTGCATATGGATAAAAGTAGTCGTCGAAATGGATGCCGTCGACGTCGTAATTTTTGGCGACATTGACGGTCATATCGGTAATGAATTTCCGCACCTCGGGAATACCGAAATCAAAGAGTTTATAGCCGTCGTAAGTCAGGATCCACTCGGGGTGGATACGGCTGATATTTTCAGAAGAAACACTTTTGGAGGATTTGTGTACAAGGCGGTTGAGATTCAGCCAGGCATGGAATTCGAGGCCGCGCTTGTGCGCTTCGGCGATCATAAAGTCGAGCGGGTCCCACATCGGGTCGGGCTTACGTCCCTGCACGCCTGTAAGCCACTCCGACCACGGCTCGGGGCTTTTGGCATAGAATGCATCACCCGCCGCGCGCACCTGTACGAACACCGCATTCATCCCAACCCGTTTGTGGAAATCGAGCAGATTGGAGAATTCTTCCTGCTGTTCTTCCGGAAGAAGGTTTTTGCTGCTTGGCCAATCAATATTGTCGACAGTGGCTATCCACACCGCTCTGAATTCTCTTTTAGGGGGCAGATCTGTCTCCGTTTCAGCGGTCTGTGCCATGCAACTTTCCAGCAAAAACATGATCACAGTAAAGGAAAGCGCAACAATTTTAATTTTTTTCACTATCTGACCAATGCAAAATGTTAATCCGACCAAAGTAACGTATTTTGGAACAAAGTTAGCCGACAACCGTCTTAAAATCGCGCAATAACGGTTTGATTTGGATGCCGGTACCAAAATCCGGGCAACGGCTGCTTTCTTAACTTAGTTATATTTTGAAGCTGGAATGATGTTTTAAACAAGCGCTGTGCCCTGGCGAACAAACATTCAACTGTTGTAATTGTGAATTATTTTTCTGCATATTTATTGTGCAATAACAAGGATTTTTGTGACATAACCGGAGCAGCGTCCTTTTTCTGAATTGCCCTAGTAACGCTTAAAACTGTACCCTATATTGGAACCATTTGTCAAAACCACTAAGAAAAACGTCCTGTTCGAAATTGCATGGGAGGTTTGTAATCAAGTTGGAGGGATATATACTGTCATAAGGACAAAGGTGCCTGCCATGGTCGAAAAGTGGGATGAAAACTACTTTTTACTCGGTCCTTATTTTGAAAAAAAGGCGTCTTCCGAATTTGAAGTAATCCATGACCTCGACGACTCCCCTGCCGGCCGGATCGTAAAGAGAATGCGGGAAATGGGTTATGGTGTGCATTACGGCTATTGGCTCGTAACAGGTAAGCCGCGCGTAGTCCTGTTTGACCTGGATAGCATTGCCCCGCAGCTGGACACGATCAAGTTCAGTCTCTGGGAGCGCAACCGCATTCCGACAATTAATGTAGAACCACTTGTCAACCAGACCCTTTGCTTTGGCGAACTGATCCGCATCTTTCTAAAAGAATATGCAGAGGAGAATGCGAAGCGGGAAGAAATCTTTGCGCAATTCCATGAATGGATGGCCAGCAGCGGACTCCCTGAGCTGAAACGCGAGAATGTCAAGGTCGCCATGACGTTCACTACCCACGCGACCATGCTGGGGCGTTATCTGGCACAAAACGTTTCCGGCTTCTATAACAAGCTGCCATTCTTCGATTGGGAACAGGAGGCTAAAAATTATGGGATCCTGGCCCAGTGCTCTGTCGAGCGGCAAGCTGCATTAAGCGCGCATGTATTGACCACGGTAAGTGACGTGACGGCACGCGAATGCGAGGTGTTCCTGGGCCGTATGCCCGACCTCGTCACACCGAACGGCCTGAACGTCGTCCGCTTCCAGGCCGTCCACGAATTCCAGAACCTGCACTTAAAGCATAAAGAACGTATCCACGAATTTGTTCTGGGGCATTTCTTTCCCAGCTACTCATTCGACCTGGATAAGACCTTGTACTTTTTTACATCGGGTCGCTACGAGTACAGCAATAAAGGATATGACCTCACGCTCGAAGCCCTTGCCCGCCTGAACTGGAAGATGGTACAGGCCAATATGGATATGACGGTGGTGATGTTCATTGTGACCAAACAGCCTTACTACTCGGTCAATCCGGATGTATTACAGTCGCGCGCAGTGCTGAATGAATTGCAGGAAACCTGTACAGCCATCGAAAAAGAAGTCGGTGAAAAGCTTTTCCTGGCTACCGCTGCGGGCGCTGATCATAAGATGCCTGATCTGAATGAGTTTGTGGACGAATATTGGAGGCTTCGTTTGAGAAGGACCATCCAGAGCTGGAAGACCGATAAGCTCCCTGCATTTGTAACGCACGATCTGAAAGAAGAAGACGGCATTACCGATTTTTGCAAGCGGGCCAATCTCGTCAACAACGAGCGCGATCGTGTCAAAATCGTTTATCACCCTGACTTCATATCTTCCACTAACCCGTTGTTCGGCCTGGATTATGGCCAATTCGTCCGCGGATGCCATCTCGGTGTTTTCCCAAGCTACTATGAACCATGGGGTTACACTCCTCTTGAATGCGTGGTACGCGGCGTTCCGACGGTTACGAGTGACCTCTCGGGGTTTGGAGATTACATCATGCAGATCATGCGGGATTACGAAAACCGGGGCATTTACGTCATCAACCGGAAGTCACAGAACTTCTCTCAGGCGGCCGACCAGTTGGCCGATATCCTCTTCAAATTTGTGAGAATGCAGCGACGTGACCGCATTATGCAGCGTAACCGCGTCGAGAATATTTCGGACGTTTTCGACTGGATGAATCTGCGGTCGTATTATGACACGGCGCATGATCTGGCGGCGAAGAGGCGAAAACCGTAATTAGGATTTATAATGATAGTAAAGCCCGGTGATTTGAAGTTACCGGGCTTCGTCTTTTCTAAACTCTCACAATGCTACGATTGAGACAATGGAATTGTAAATTTTGAAATTTGCATCCGCTGATATAATGGGCATGTTTTCAAAATGCGCAGTCGCCAAAATGAGCCTGTCGAACGGATCGCGGTGATCTTCCCGGAGCGGGATAACATTGTAGGCATTGATATGGGCCGCAGATATTGGAATCAATCTGAAACCATCTGCAAGAATGACCTTTTCCAACGTTTCGATCGAAATCAGTAGCTCGGGCAGCTTGCCAATCTTTTGCTTGATGGCTATTTCTAAAAGACTTACATACGAGACAAAGATGGTATTGGCTGAAAGCAGGTTAAGGATGTTTGCCGAGAGCCTCGATGGGGAGGTAAGTGCCCAGATCAGTATTTGGGTATCGAGCAAGTATCCCTGCATTACATATAGTCTTCTAAGTCGTCTAAGGGCGCGTTGAAGTCCTCAGGAATCAAATAACCTTTATGCGCCAAACTCCCTATTCTCACTCCTTTGGCTGCATGCTCCGGTGCGATAGCCTTTTCATCATTCATAAACAACACAACCACCTCTGTCTTCTCAACAGTCGGCGGCGTCTCTTCTAAAGTAAGAACGCCATTCTCAAATACTCCTTTCACTGCGGTGTACATGTTTAGCCATCTAGGTTTATTCAAATTTAACAATATTTGAGTACTTAAAATTTAAAATAGAAACCAATTATCAAACATAGATATCCAGCATGTGAATTGTATCGATCGGCAAGCAAGCGGCAATACATTACCAGGCTAAGCTCTCCAAATGCCCCGCCAACGTCCCAATACTGCAAACCATCACATTCTCCCGCATGTTATAGTCCTCCGCAGATGGCGTCACTACCAACAATAGCGGGCTGCCAAGGTCTTCCTGGGCCAGTGTATTACCCCTGCTTAACACCGGGCTATTTGTGTATTTGATTTCGATGGCTACTTTGACATTGTTTCCTTTTACCAGTAACAAATCCAGCTCAGCGCCATCTTGCGTACGATAGAAATAGGGCTGAATATTGTACGGCAAACCGGCGATCACTTGCTGTATCACATAACTTTCCCACGAATTGCCCAGCAGGATATTGCCTGCCAACGCTTCTGAATCCGTAATCCCAGCCAGTGAATGGAGCATTCCGCTATCCCGAATGTAAAGTTTTGGCGTTTTTACCAGCCTTTTACTGATATTCACAAACCAGGGTTGCAGCCGTCGGATCAGAAAAGCGTTTTCCAGGTAACCGAGGTAGTTTTGAATCGTTGGAACACTCATTTTTAGCGAGTTAGCTAGTTGCGATACATTCAGCAGACCTCCATGCACGCTTACCAGCATATTCATGAGCAAACGCATATCACGCGGATTCGCAGGAATACCCAGCAGTGGCAGGTCTCTTTCGAGATAAGTGCTAATAAAGTCCCCCATCTTTCGAAATGCGGAATTATCAGATGCTGCTTGAAGAACATCGGGAAAGCCGCCGCGCAACCAATGTTCCCGGTAGGATACCTGTTCTTTTACTTCTTCGAATGTCAGCGGGTGTAATTCCAGGTACGATATGCGCCCAGCCAACGTTTCAGAGCTATTTTTGAGAAGGTCGGGCGAGGCTGAACCCAACAGGACGAAGCGCCCCGGAACGCGTTTTTTATCGATCAGCGATCTTAACAGGGGGAAAAGCGAGGGCATTCGCTGAATTTCATCGATAATAATGGTGGACTCCTCTCTTTCTCCAAGATATAATTCGGCGTCCTGCAATCTGTTGAGATCAGCGTCCGATTCCAGGTCAAGGTAAATGCTGGGCTGAGGAAATTGAGTGGCCAGCTGTTTTACGAGCGTTGTCTTTCCAACTTGCCTGGGGCCAAGTAACGCAACCGCAGGTGTGTCTGATACCAGTTCAACTACTTCCTTTTCGATGGTTCTGGGAAACATAATTCAAAATTAAGCCCGTTATTTTAAAGTTTGATTTAAAAATACCGGTATTAATTCTAAGTTCCAATATTGGATTAAGTGCTTAAAACAATCCTTACAAGCCATCCGCTTGCATTCCTGAAAATTTTCAACACCTTCACCCACATTTTTTCCATAACCAATTACAATGAATTACATCGAACTAGATTTAAAGGTGGATCCCGAATTTTCGGAGATATTGATGGCGGAACTGGGTGAGGCCGGATTTGAATCGTTTGTAGAGACGGACGAGGGCCTGCTGGCATACATTCAGGAAGAAGATTTTAATGCAGATGCTATCCACGATTTAAAGGCCAAATACCTGGAATTAACGACAATAGCGGCAACCTGGAAATCGTTAGAAAGGAGGAACTGGAACGAGGAGTGGGAAAAAAGCTACGAGCCGATCGAGGTGGGTGACCAGGTACGTGTACGGGCAACTTTTCATGAGCCCGATCCCTCTTTTAAACATGATTTGCTGATACAACCGAAGATGTCGTTCGGCACAGGACATCACGAAACCACCTGGCTGGTGATGAACGAGCAACTTAACCTGCCTCACACGGGTCTTTCGATCATGGATGTTGGTTGCGGGACGGGAATTCTGGCAATTCTGGCGCATAAATTAGGGGCAACACATCTGTTAGGTTTCGATATCGATGAATGGGCCGTAGAAAATACCCGGGAAAATTTCGCGATGAACGAGCTTCCCGCCGAATCGGAAGTGTTTCAGGGCACCATACAGGACGTTCCGGAGGAAAAAATTTTCGGAGGGGTACTGGCGAACATTAACCGTAACATCCTCCTGGCTGAAATTCCGGTTTACGCTGAACACCTGAAACCCGGCGGATGGCTCGTCACCAGCGGATTTTATGAAACCGATCAGGCTGATATTGAAAAATGCGCCCTGGAAAACGGTTTGAAAAAACTGAGGTCCAATACACGGAACCAATGGGCAACCGTTGTTTTTGAAAAGAACCAATAAACAAGTCCATAGCTAATTGCTGAACGCTGACAGCTACAACCCATGAGAATATTTCGCTTCGCTCTACTGCTTTACCTGCTGACTTTTATCGGAAAAAATGTTACTGCCCAGAACATCAAACTGGCGGATGATCCAGGGCAATTTATGCCCCAGCTCCGGAAACTGATGGAAGGCAGCAAGAACCCGCAATTCATCCGCTCGACCGTACAGCTCGATAGCGTCTGGATGTCGGGAATAAGTCCGCAGCAACAGGCGAAATTCATCGGGATTGTTAAAACACAGGTTGGAAAAGGCCAAAAAGGCGGGCCGCTACTGGCATTGCTGATCCGGAATACGCAGTCAATCGCAAAAAAATCACCTGAAAAGCTTGACGGCTTTTTGGATGTCGCAGCCCATGCGGGTGAGCAATATGATGCTAAAACTTTCCAGAAAGTGCTCCAAACCGCTCTCCCAATAGCGGAAAGCAACAAATTGTATGCAAGCAATTACAATACGCTGTACCTGCTCGGTGGCAATGTCAGGTATCGGTTTGATACAAAAAGTGATTCCGTAGTTACCAAAGAAACTGAAATTGCCAACGACGGATGGAACACACCCGTAGATTCTAATTTCGTGATCGCACCGAAATCCAGTCCATTGCCTGTTATCGCAGGTGCATTAATAGACCTGGAAAATGCGACTTTCGCGATGGTAGCGGGTGGCGATTCCGTTGTTTTCGGACCGGCGAATGGAAGCGTATCGCTACGGGATGGTGTTTTTGTGGGTAAAAGCGGGAAGTTTACCTGGCAAACCGCCGGCGATTCGAGTATTTACGTAGACCTGGACAGCTATTCCTTCAACATCAATCACCCCAGGCTCCTTGCTGAAAACGCTACCCTGCATGCCGACCAGCATCTTGCGGCAACGATCAAAGGCTCGCTGGAATACCGGGGTGTCAAACGGATCAAGGGCCAACCCGCCTTGTACCCCCGTTTTGCTTCCAATGACATCGATGCGAAGCTGAAAGATACCCGTAAGAACATCGATTATCAGGGCGGCTATTCACTCATTGGCCTCGACCGGTACAGCTCCGCGCTGAACGACAAATATTCCACCATCAAAGTCAGATACCAGGAAAAGCCGGCATTTTCGGTACGAAGTAAGAGATTTGCATTAAAAGACTCCGTTTTCACAGCCGCATTCGCTTTGTACTCGATGCCCCTGGGCGGAGATTCGCTGATTCACCAGGGCGTCACATTTAAATACAATGATGACGAAGGACTCGTGAAACTCGGCCGCATGGACAAAACCGACTACGGCCCGCTTCCCTACCGCGACTCCTATCACAAAATGAACATCTGGGCGCAGGCTATGCGCTGGCGATTCCCGAACGACAAGGTCGAGTTTCTCCGCATTAATGGTAAGCAGGACGTCCCGGTACGCCTCGAATCGTTCGATTACTTTAAAAAAGAGCGTTTCCGGGACATTAGTAAGGAGTTTGGGTTTCAACCATTGATTATGGCTGCCAGCTATGCCCAAACGACTAAAAAGACATCTTTCCTCCCGGAAGAACTGGCCACAAAGTTCAAACAGAACCCGACGATCATCCGCAATGCATTGCAAAGGCTTACGCTGGATGAGTACTTTATTTACAACAAAGCTACCGACGAGTATGCATTGGCTAAAAAGGGGGTACTATATGTATTGGCCAATCTGGACAAAGCTGATTATGACAACTTCCAGGTCAGCGGCCAGTTCGCAGCCAACGAAGAAGTAGCCAACGCCACAATTTATATGCCCGACACCATGCTGACCGTTCTCGGCGTGTCCCGTTTCATCGTCAGCGACTCTCTGAAAATATATGCCATTCCTTCGGACAAAAAGCTGATTATCGGTAAAAACCGCAATTTCACGCTGAATGGCCAGATGGTTGCTTCCAATTACCAGTTTCGGGGGCAAAATATCAAATTTGACTACAATCAGTTTTTCGTAAACGTCGCCCCGTCCGATTCGATCACATTTACGCCGCGCGACAAATTTGCCAAAGGGCAAAAAGGCGAAGTCGGAGGCCATGTGAAGTATGAAAAAGGCGGTACATTCTACCTCAGTGATCCGAAAAACAAGTCGGGGATCCAGAAAGGCATCAAAAAGTCACCCAGGCTCGTTGTCCCAGACGGTATGATCGTGTATTTCGACCAGCCCGAGCGAGGGACGGTGCTCTACCCGAGGGAAGTGTTTTTCAAAATTCCCAAGATCGACATGGACGGTCTGGATCAGCGAGACGTCATTTTCGATGGTACATTTAATTCCAACGGTATTATCCCTCCCATTCAGACGATCCTGAAAAGCATGCCCGACAACTCGCTTGGTTTCGAATACAAACCGCCCGTGACGGATATGAAACTCTACGAAGGAAAAGCACTGGCGAAGTTTACGGACACCCTCACGATGGATAACAGCGGGTTGCATTCCAAGGCTGTTCTAAAATACCTCTCGGCTTCGATGACTGCCAAAAATGTCCTCCTCACTTCCGATTCGCTGATGGCGACCGGCGATGTGGCCAGCATTAAAGAAGCTACGATCGGGAAAGGCTACTTTCCAAGTGTGGTTTTGAAAGACTATGCATTGAAATGGTATCCCAATGCCGACAGCATGTTTATCAATACCCAGGGCAAATCCTTTTCGTTTCACCAGGGAACTACCAACCTGGAAGGAAGCCTCCTGCTCCGGTCGACGGGTCTTTACGGAAATGGTAAGCTGAAAAGGGCCGATTCCGAGCTTTCTTCCCCTGATATCAAATTCAATAAGGATGGCTTCCTGGCTAATAAATCCGCATTTGCGATCAACAGCGGGGATGTAAAATCTACTAAAAAACTGCTGACCGGCAATAACGTCAATGTCGATTTCAACTTCAAAACCGGTATCGCCAATTTTGTGACCGATGAATCGGGTTTCGGGAACGACTCCTCGGGCATGCAGATCCCCACCGCGTCCTACCAAACCCTGATCGGAAGCGCGAAATGGGATATGACGAAGAAAACGATCCTGATGAAAGGGCTTGGTGAAACGTCGTCCTACACTTCGACCGACCCTGACCAGGAAGGGCTTACATTCAACGGTTCGGAAGCCATTTACGACATTCAGAAGGTTACGCTGAACATCAAAGGTGTGCCGTTCATTCAAACCGCTGACGTGAAAATTATCCCGGACGGCGGTATGGTCGCCGTGGATAGCAAGGGTAAGATTGTTCCGCTGAAAAAAGCACGCATTGAAATCGATACCCTGAATGTCTCTCACCACCTGCGTGACGCCGACATTCGCATTGATTCCCGCAACCATTTCGAGGGCTCTGCTACCTACCAATACATTACCGCCCGGAAGGATACATTCAATATTAAAATGCAGAACTTCGAGCTCGTGGAAGTAGGAGCAGGCGAAGAAGGAAAGCGCACCAAAGCGAAGGACAAGCCCGCAGCCGGAATCAAATATTACACCACTGCTAGGGCCGATATCAAGGAGGCTGAAAACCTGTTCCTCTCGCCACGCATTCAGTACAAGGGAGGCATCAACCTCGTTGCCTACGAACCGTCACTCAAACTGGATGGTTTTGTCAAGCCCGTTATCAAGTTCAGAAAGGATTTCCAGAGCTCCTGGATCGTCTATCAGGATTCGCCGGGAGAATCGGTCACCATTAAAATTAATAAAGACCTCAAAAATGAGCATGAGATCCCGCTTTCGGTGGGATTGCATTACAATGAGGCCAAAGGCATGTACATGAGCTTCCTTTCGCCGAAGGATTCGGATGGGGACGAAGATATTTACCAGGCACAGGGCAATCTGAGCTACGACGAAGACAGCAAAGCGTTCCGCGTTAACCCACCACCAGGCGCCGACGGCCTCATCGATGAGGGCAATGCACTGACCTTCGATGACAAAACCGGGCTTGCGACATTTGCAGGGCCATTTAAACTGACTGCCGCTGACTGGCTCCAAACCGTAGGCAGCGCGGAGGTTCAGGTCGACAGCTCGAAATTCCGCTTCAATACGATGTTGTTGATGAAAATGCCAGCGTTGGAGCCGATAGCGCCGTCACTGGCCGCTAAAATCGTTGAAACCAACCTGGCAGAGCAAAACAGCACGGCGGCCGACGACGATGCCGAGCAACTGAACCGGAAACTTTCCGCATTGATAGGCCCGAAAGCAACCGACGCATACGTGAAACTGACCGCCGCCGGCTACAAGCCTATATTTGAGGCGTCGCCGGCACTGGATGTACCCATGGTGCTGTCCAATGTCAATCTTCACTGGTCACCCGCGCACAACGCATATTACTCGCAGGGGCCGATCGGCGTTGCCCATTTCGGCCGTAACAACATCAATGCGCAAATGACCGGTGTACTCGAACTCCGGCGGGGCGTGGAGGGCGACGAGTTCAGTCTCTACCTCGAAGCATCACCCGATATCTGGTACTATTTTGATTACAAAGCGGGCGAGCTCGGTGTGGTTTCTTCCCAGTTGGATTTTAATGACGAGATCACTGCAAAGTCAAAAAACGTGAAGTCAAAAGACATGACGCTGGTCAACATTGGAACTGAAGAGAAGGACATGTTTGTTAACAGGTTCGATGATTTTTATCAGCCTGCCCTCAAGAAAGCCAAGCTCGTCAAAGCCACTGCTAAGAAGAAAGCGGCCCCCTCTGCCAGCGAAGAAAAGAAGAAAAAAGCGGAACCCACAGAAGGATTCTAATGCGATTAGCAGCATTTACAATAGTTTCTGCTAATTTTTGAAAATTTGTATACATCATTGTAGTTTTGCGTCACTTTTGCTTGTAAAATCCTCCAACTATCGTATTTTTGAGAAAAACTTTTTGTAATTTAAATTTATCTTTGAATAGTACAAAATGAGTGTTGCCTTATTAATAGTTGCGATTGTTGCTGCTTATCTGCTGGGTTCTATCCCAAGTTCTGTCTGGTACGGCATTGGGTATTTTGGAATAGATGTCAGGAAACATGGTAGCGGTAACGCGGGTGCCACCAATACATTCAGGGTTTTAGGCAAACGCGCGGGCACTGTTGTAATGCTCATCGATGTACTCAAAGGCTGGACGGCGACCTGCCTTGCTTCCATGCTTTTTTATATGAATGAGATCGGCGAAACCGAGCTCCTGATGTACAAGATCATCTTCGGGATCATCGCGATTATCGGTCATATCTTCCCCATTTTTGTGAATTTCAAAGGCGGTAAAGGCATTGCCACCCTACTCGGAATGGTGCTCGCCATTCATCCGGAACTGGCGTCCGTCTGCATCACCATATTTATTCTGACACTAATTGCATCTCAATACGTGTCGCTGAGCTCGATCCTCGCGACGCTGGCGTTTCCGGTACTTTCCTGGACAGGCGCTTTCGGGCATCCTGAGCCGTTGCTGGTTGTTTTTGGCTTTGTGATGTTTGTTCTCGTCGTATTTACGCACCAGAAAAACATCGTCCGCCTGCTCAATGGCAATGAAAACCGTGTGAACATTTTCGCGAAATCGAAAGCCAGAAGCTAATAACACCAATCTAACCCTGTTAATCCCAACCCCTGAGGCACCACCTTAGGGGTTATTTTTTTAACTTGACCGCCATTTCAGACTGATCCGACCAAAAACATTGTACAATGCAAGAATATATTGAAAAGAACCGCGACCGTTTCCTGAACGAACTACTCGACCTGCTACGCATCCCGTCGGTAAGCGCCGATTCGAAATTCAAGCCAGATATGCGTAAAACTGCGGAATATGTTCGTGACCGCATCGCGGACGCAGGCGCGGACAAGGCCGAAATTTATGAAACCGCCGGCCATCCTGTGGTTTATGGCGAAAAGATTATCGATCCAGCATTACCTACCGTGCTGATCTATGGCCACTACGACGTCCAGCCGGCCGATCCCTATGAGCTATGGAATTCGCCTCCATTTGAACCGGTCATTAAAAACGACCGCATTTATGCACGTGGCGCATGCGACGACAAGGGGCAGTTCTATATGCATATCAAAGCGCTTGAAATCATGCTCGCGACGGGCACGCTCGCGTGTAATGTGAAAGTAATGATCGAGGGAGAGGAAGAAATCGGGTCGTCGAACCTGGGGACATTCGTCCGCGAATATAAGGACACGCTGCAATGCGACACCATCCTGATCTCCGATACCAGCATCATAGCGAACGACGTTCCGTCCATTGAAACCGGTCTGCGCGGCCTTACGTACGTGGAAGTGGAAGTAACAGGTGCCAACCGCGACCTGCATTCGGGCGTGTACGGCGGAGGTGTGGCAAACCCGATTAATGTATTGTGCGAAATGATCGCCTCACTGAAAGATGAAAACGGTCACATCACCATCCCGGGCTTTTATGATGCAGTCGAAGACCTGACAGCAGCGCAACGTGCCGCATTGAACGCAGCGCCGTTCGATCTCGAAGAGTACAAAAAGGACCTGGCTATCGACGACATCGCTGGAGAAACGGGATATACCACCATCGAAAGGACCTCCGTGCGTCCGACATTGGACGTCAACGGTATCTGGGGCGGTTATACCGGTGAAGGGGCCAAAACGGTGCTACCGTCCAAAGCGAGTGCCAAAATCTCGATGCGCCTGGTTCCCAACCAGACCGACGACGAAATCTGTGAGCTCTTCACCAGGCATTTCGAGTCCATCGCGCCGGCTTCGGTGAAGGTAAAGGTGGTGCCTCACCATGGAGGCCTGCCCTATGTGACACCAACCGATTCGCTGGAATACCGGGCGGCCGAACTAGCTATGGAAGAATCTTTTGGTAAAAAACCGATCCCGACACGGGGCGGCGGCAGCATTCCAATTGTAGCGCTTTTCGAGCAGGAATTGGGCTGTAAGAGCATTCTGATGGGTTTCGGCCTCGACATCGACGCCCTCCACTCGCCGAATGAGAGCTATGGATTGTTCAACTACTACAAAGGCATCGAGACGATCCCGTTGTTTTTCAAGCATTATGCTGCGTTGAAGCGGTAAAGTAACATCTTGCGTGCCCTTCGACTCCGCTCAGGGTGACAATGTAATGTCATGCTGAGCGCAGTCAAACCATAATTGCGACTCCGGCCTTACCCTTCGACTCCGCTCAGGGTGACATTGGGCTGTCACCCTGAGCGGAGTCGAAGGGTGGTGCTACTTTACCGTCTCCGCCGCTGCTCGCGTTTTATTTTTTTCAGATTCGCAATCGCAGCCTTCGCTTCTTTATCCTGGCTGGATTTTTTATCCGCACGGTCATCAGCGAGCTTGTAATATTTTAGCGCCTCGTCGTAGTCCTTTTTAGCCTCAGCGATTTTCCCCAAACCTAACAGCGAGGAAACATAATACCCCGCATTCATGGAATTGGTTTGCGTTGAATAGTCGATGGCTTTCTTATAATACTCACTCGCCGCGTCGTAGTTGCGGTGATAATTCATATTGTAGTAAGCCAGCACGTAAGCAGCATTACGACCACTAACCCCTTCATAACCAGGCATCCCCTGACTGATCTTTGTAATAATGTTCTGCGCAGCCTGCTCCGCTTCCGCCATTTTGCCTGTTACAAAGGCAGTCCGGCAGAAGTATCTTTCAAAATAGGGGTTATTCGGAAAAGTCTGCCACATATACTTGGCCATCTCATAGGCTTTACTGTACTCATTTTCCATGCTGTAAATCTGCAAAAGAAAATACCGGGCTTCCACGCGGGTGTAAAATGCATTATTACCCACTTTTTCAAGCTGCTGTTCGCCCAGCTTTTTGTTGCCCTTCGGGAAAAGTGCCAGGATCGGTTTCAGAATCGGATACTCTTTTGGCACCCATTCGGCATAGTAGTTATAAAGGCCGTCGCCAAAGAGCAATTCCGGCGAGAGATCACCATTGCCTTTGCATTGTTCGAAATACTTCAGTGACTTCTTGCCAGCAAATGCGGCCTTCGCCCAGCTTTCACGCTCAGCGTACAGCCTGCCCTTGAAAGCATAAGCAGCCGCAAGAAAAAATGCCGGTTCGATTTTGTTCTTTTCGTTGTCATACAGTTCCTCGGCCAGCGTAATGGTAGAGTCCATTTGCGCGAGGAAAGTTTTGTCGTAGGATTCGTTGTCGGTGTTGGGCACGATCTTCCACCACTCGGCCAGCCCCATCAGGAAATGGGGCATCGGATGCTTGGGATACCGGTATTTGAGCCACCGGAATTCCGCATCGGCCTCGTAAAACTGGTAATTATACAACTTGTTGATCGCCTCAGTCGACTCGATCTGCACACTGGGGTTTTTGAGGACCATATCGTAATTCTTGTCCAATTCGGCCGAAGAATACAATTGGGCAATGGCAATGTGGCTGGTAATTACAGTTAAACAGCAGAATATGATAATGTTAACAACTGACCTTTTCATAGCAGGGGTAAATCTGTCCTATTAACGCCCGATTTATATTTTGCGTTTGTCATCGGCCGGGTTTTTGAAAAAAGAGTTAATATTGATCCTCAGAGCATTTGACGCGTTCCGGCGATCGGGAGGCCCTAGCACCGGCACCGCCGAGACCAAATGTAGTCTGGCAAGGAACTTGACCCGCACTTCAAAATTATGATTAACATTCTGGATAAAACATTTGTCCCTTTTATTTCGCGCGAAACGATCGAAAAACGCATTAGCGAGTTAGCTGCCGGTATTAATAAAGATTATGTGGATTCTTGTCCGGTGTTCATCGTAGTGCTGAACGGCGCTTTTCTTTTTGCCGGTGAGCTTGTCAAAAGAGTCTCGCTGTCCTGCGAAATCAATTTCATACGACTTTCCTCTTATGCACAAACGACTTCCACCGGGGCCGTGCGGGAAATCATCGGGATGGAGGAAAATATCGAAGGGCGGGATGTAATCATCATCGAGGATATTGTCGACACGGGGCTTACCATGTCACAACTGATCACGAAAGTGAAGTCCATGGGCCCCAGATCTGTCGAAATCGCCACTTTGCTGCACAAGCCGGAGGCATTAAAAACACCGGTGGACATGCGTTACATCGGCTTTGAGATCGACAATAAATTTGTCGTCGGGTACGGGCTCGACTACGATGGGATCGGCCGCAACCTCGACTCTCTGTACGTACTCGCCTGACCAACCTTCTTTATTCAACAGCACTCTATAACCCAACCAACATGCTGATCCAATTTTTTGGCGCCGCACGCACCGTTACCGGAAGCAAGCACCTCATTACCACCGAAAAAGGAACCAAAATACTACTCGACTGCGGGCTTTTCCAGGGCATCCAAACCGACGAGTTCAACCAGGAATTCGGGTTTAAACCCTCCGAGGTCGACTATGTAGTCCTCTCTCACGCGCACATCGACCACTCGGGCCTGCTCCCGCGCCTCGTGCGCAAGGGTTTTAAGGGACCGATCTACTGCACCGCCGCCACGGCCGACCTTTGCAGGGTAATGCTGCTCGACAGCGCCCATATCCAGGAAAAAGACCTGGAACGCATTAATAACCGCCGCAAAAAGCAAGGCCGCCCATTGCTCGAAGAACTGTACAATGCCGAAGATGCTGCTCATGCGTTGACGCTCTTCAAAACGGTGCGTTACGGGCAGACCTTCTTTTTAGGGGAAAGCAACGAAGTATCGGTGATATTGACCGATGCCGGGCATTTGCTTGGCAGCGCGGCCGTGCATTTGAGCATTCCCGACAGCGGCACATTCAAGCAGGTTACTTTTACAGGCGACATCGGCCGACCCGAAGATCGCATTCTCCGCAAGCCGGAAGAATTCCCGCAAGCGGATTACATCATCTGCGAATCCACCTACGGGGACCGCCTGCATGAAAAGGAAATCGATATGCACGCGCACCTGCTGCGTATCGTTCAGGAAACGTGCGTCCGTCGCCGGGGCAAGCTAATCATACCCGCCTTCGCAATCGACCGTACGCAGGAGCTCATTTACGCGTTGGACCAGCTTTCGAGCTCGGGCCAGCTTCCGCAAATTCCGGTATACATCGACAGTCCGCTCGCGATTCGCGCCACGGCTATTATGAAGGAGCATGACGAATGCTTCAACCCCGAAATTCTTGATTACATCGAAAAGGATGGCGACGCATTTGCCTTTCCCTACCTCAATTATATCTCCGACGTGCAGCAATCCATTGCGCTCAACGACCGAAAAGAGCCCTGCATTATCATTTCGGCGTCGGGAATGGCCGAAGCGGGGCGGATCAAGCATCATATCAAGAACAACATCGGAGATTCAAATTCGACGATCCTGCTCGTGGGTTACGCCTCCGCGAACACGCTTGCGGGCGCATTGAAGCGTGGGGACAGACAAGTGAACATTTTTGGTGAGCATTTCGACGTGAAATGCCGGGTCGAAACCATGGACTCATTCTCCGGCCATGGCGATTACAACGAAATGCTGGATTTCCTCTCCTGCCAGACACCCGAGCGCGTGAAGGAAGTGTTCCTGGTGCACGGCGAATACGAGACACAAGTTGCCTTCAAATTGAAGCTGGAAAAGGCCGGATACCGCAAAATCCACATTCCGGCGCTGTATGAGGGCGTAAAAATTTAAATTTTTCGGTTTTTTTCGCCTTCCGAAACGCGAAATGCTTGTAAAGTCCAAAACAAGATCACTATCTTTGCCCACCGAATTTCAAGCCGAAGTGGTGAAACTGGTAGACACGCACGTTTCAGGGGCGTGAGGGAGCAATCCTGTGCGGGTTCGAGTCCCGCCTTCGGCACAAAACGCTGTTTCTGTTATCAGGAACGGCGTTTTTGCTTTTCGGGACAGAAAACAAATCTCTTAAAACCACTGCGGACGGAGCACAAAACCTTTGGTATTCAGATGCTTTTGACGTCTCCTATTCCAATACTATCCTAATTTTTTCCACCTTCTTTTGAGACGCGTCATTTTTAGTGACATGAAAATAATACGTCCCCCGTGGCAAATCATGTGTAGCGATCTGGATTTTCTTGTCACGAACCGCATCCCTACTGATATCAATTGATTTTTTGGCTACAATTGATTTTTCATCAAATATTTGAATTTGATCCGGCAAATCATTTTCGGGAAAACTTGAAAAATCGAAAGTAACAAAATCCTTTGCCGGATTGGGATAGGCAACTAATCCTCCAAAACAGGAATTTACACATATAGTAGTGCCATCACTAATGGATCCGCAAGCATTCGAGACGGCAATTTGCAATCCATAGCAGTCCTGAACATAACTGTTGAAATAAGCTATCCCATTTCCATTGTCCATTAGCGTTGCATTGAAACCGTTACCACTTGTAACAGCCCAGCTTGAAGTTGTCGCCCCGCTAAGATTAGCTACCACATCTTGCCCCTGGCCAGTACAAACATCCGAATCCACACTAATACCGTTTACAATCGGCTTGCCCACATGTACAGTCTTTGTCCGGGTGAAGTTGCCGCATCCATTGTTCAATGTCGCGGTAATGGTCACCTGACCATTCGCATTTCCAATCCGACTGGCGGTCCCCGCAGCATTGATCGTCATTACCGAAGTGTTGCTGGAACTCCACGAAACAAGCGACGTGCCGGGTTGCAAATTAGCCATAGCATATGAAGTCGTAGTGCAAACAAAGCTACTTCCTGTGATATGAGAAATGCCGATACTTGAAGTAGTTGTGTTTCCAAAACCGGATGGATCAAGCCAAGTACTTAATCTTGCCGCGTCATTTCCTAGCCCGGTCCAGGAATTGTCGAAACGGCCGAAGCCGTCTTTGAGATAACTTTGAATCGCATAACAAGCAGAAGGCCCTCCTGATAACTGACCAACTATTTTCTTAGCCTGATTAAGAAGGGGTGCACCCGACGAACCTCCTTCGGTTATGCCATTATTCCATGAAACTATCCAGTGTTGAGAGCCTGGTGGTTTCTTACCGTCCGCAAATGTATAATTATCAGCTCTCTCCACCACACTGTTAAAAGTTGATATCTTCATCACATCACCCTTCGGGTGATGAATGCTTGCTCCGCTTGTAGCTGCATTTATCGTTCTATCCCACCCTAGATAGGTAATACCAGAGGCAGGGTCAGGCATTTGGTTCAGTTGCAACAACAAAAAATCAGAAGGGTCAGCGTTGGCACGCAATGTGGATCCATAAAACTGAATATAATTCGGATCATCCTGCGACGGGTTACAATTGGGACTCCAATACTGAAAAATAAAACGCCATTGGCTGACATTACCTAGCCCACTCGGCAGGCAGTGATTTGCTGATAAGATATATGGAACATTATTGTTACAGGAATTATTGATCATTGAACCTGTACAAAAGCGTGTCCCACTTTCGTTGACAAGCATGCAAACTGCATTCCGCTCAAATTCCCACCCGTTGCCAAAGCACACCACATTATTAGTCACCAAGCAGCCACCAGAAGCACCAAATCCCCCCGACTTTCCTATGTCCAAATTCCGATAACCGTAAGCCAGATTAGATATAGCAAATTTAAGAGCGCCCTTTTTTCTCGTAGGCATTTTCGCCTCTATCCAGATTGAATCGCCACTGAAAATCGGGCTTGCCCAGGTCTGAGCGTCATTATTTTCCTTAGAGGTCACAGGGCCGGCTATCGTGCCTCTCGAGTTATAGATAATTAGTTCACTGAACTCCGGGATGTAAAATAGATTAAAGTTCAAACTTATGGACTTCGCTCCGCTAGCCACTATTAACAGCCGACCGTAGGACATGCTGCCCCGTGCCACCCAATTAGCAGATTGAAGAAAATCCACATCAATATCCATCGCAGTTGCAAACCTGTATGTCTTGGATCCCATATCGAGGGAATCCTCTCTGATAAGCTGTTCAATTTTCTCCCTCGTTGGTACTTTCAAATGAAACAAATTAGCGTAGTGATTATCAATATACGATCCTCTACTTATACTCTGACGCCAATTTTTAATGTTTCTAATTTCAATTTGACCCATACTAAAATTTATACTGCAAATCAAAATAGATACAAATAATAAAATATTTCTCATGGTTGTGTTAATTTAAAATACATATTGTTCTATTTAACTCTTTCGAAAATCAATTTACCACCACTATAATTCAAATTCAATTCGTTATACTTTAAATTAAGTCCTCTTTTTTTAAGTGAAAAAGTTGTGATGATTCGCATATTTTCGTAGAAATAATCTCCCCACTCAGGTATCCCTATTTTCGATAATTGTCGCCCCTCAATTGTTATCGAATCTTCACCAGAAACTTTATAGCTTCCTGAAAATACGTCCAAAGGTAGAGTCCCTTCAACAGTTCCATTTTCCAAGAATTCCATTTCTACTTCATTATAATAATCCGGTTGATCCGGTTTCACAATCGCCTTCCCCTGATGAACCACTTTTACCATTTGCCAACGTCCAATCAAATTCTTCGGATCAGTATCAACACTCTCCACACAACCGGATATGGCAGAAGAAAAGAATAAAGCCCATACAATAGTTAAGTAATTACGTGTCCGGATTTTCATGGCCTTGTTTGTGATTAATTAAAACATGCAGAAATGTATAAAACAAAAAATCACCTATTTGTAGTAGTCAACCGTAGAATGTCCGAACGGCACCGTTGAATTATTAAGAGTAAACTTTCAATAAAAATTGAGGCATTTTGAAGTTTGAAATGTTCTATTTCATCCATTCATTATCAGCACCTTTCGCATTTCTATTCTTTATCAAATTTGCTTTACTCGATTTTCTTTGGAATATTCGCATTCCTTTTAAACCGTAGGTTCTATGAAAAATATCGAAGTTATTGCTCTGCTATGGTGCGGATGCGGCGAAAGCCCTCCGGATGCTCCTACGGGCATAAGGACACCTTAGGCAGAGCATTTTGTCAATCCTTTTAACCGTAGTTTTATGTACACACCTATCACCGACGAATCTCCGGATTCGTCACGGCTGGCGCATTATGGCCAGTTAGTTCAGGATTTACTTTCTCAAACCAGCCCGGAGGAGTGGATCGGCGATCTTTGGTCGATTTACAGCGGGTATATGGTTTTTGAAAAAGAAGCGGGGTTTAACCCGCGCTGTACGGAGATTTTCGAGACTTTCAGGGAATTGGTTTTCTTCTTTGAGAAGGCCGAGAAACTGAGCGCTTAATGTGCGAAGGGGCAACTGGCATAATGCCGGTTGCCCCTTCCTTTTTATCGAATGTGTTACATCATCTGTACTTGCGGGCAAGAGTAAGCGCATGGTTGTTCCGCCTTTTTCTTCCAATGAAAATCAATCCCAATTACCTTCTCAAACTCCAACGCATTCTCATTCCGTTTACCATCGTCGCATGGGGAACGTTGTTGTTTCTTGGTTTTCTGCGCTGGTGGCTTTTCCTGGACAAGATACCGATCCTTGAAGTGAGCGAGGATATCTGGCAGTTCTGGATTCCGGGCTTTTTCCCGTGGATACCCATTTTGCTATGGCTGAAACCACGGTTCGACAGGCTCGAATACAAGGCGGGAAAGGATAAGGGAAGCTGGCAAATGCAGGGTATTGCGTGGGTATCGATGATGGCTATGCTGATCATTTCCCAAATGCTACTGACTTACTCCACCGGCGAATTGCTCGAAATCAGGAATGTGAAAGAAATCCGAAAACACGAACGCGTGCGGTATTACCGGATCGAAGAATTTGCCGTACATAAGTTTATTGGCGGTGTGCATTATACGGTCAAAAAAAGCGGCCGCTATAATCAGAATCTGGACATCAGTATTTATTTCGCCAATCCGATCCTCACACACAAAACACAAATTATATCCATGACGCCGCTCTATTGGTATGGTGTCAAATTTCACAAGCAGATTAGTAATCTCAGCGGCGAGGAAACAAAGCAGCGGCGTTTTAAGGATTTTTTTGACGATTGTGTTCAAAAAATGCAGCATTATGATTTTCAGAAAGTCGATCATTTTGAACACAAACCTGCGTCAACCGACCGGGAAAATCTGAGGATCGCCGTTCAGAATGCATTGAGAAAGCCTGTCAATAACGATTTTGTGATTCTTCAACCCAGCACTACGCCGGTAAACAAGCACATAGGCGGCAAGCTGGTCGGAATTATGGGCGCATTCATTTTTGGGGTCGGGTTATTGATGCTGGCCCTGATCCGGCCGCGACTCGCGGTTGCGCCGATGGAAGAAGTCTGACTTTTGTCCCGATTACCCGCCTAATTCGTCGCTTATGACCCTTTTCAAGCGGGTGGTCGAACGGTAAATTTACATTTTCAACAGACGTTGCACATCTGGCGTGCGATGCCTGATGATTAATATAAAACAACCAGATAATGGAAGATATTAAAGAGATCAAACTGGACAGTGAATGCGCCGTCATCACCGCGCACTGCGTTATGCTCAGCAACTCGACATTCAACGACGTGAATATGAGCAACATATCAATTGTCGACGCTAACCTCAGCGACCTCCGCATCGAAGGCGCACAACTGGGCGGGGCGGTGTTCGAGAACATCGGCATGTGCCCGCCCGATCACCCGATGTACGACCCTGAGGCCGAGCAACGCCCATTGCTCTTTAAGGATTGCGACCTGCATAAGAGCAAATTCGTAGATTGTGACCTCAGCGGCGTAGAACTCACCGACTGCAAGATCGATGGTCTGACCATCAACGGGATTCTGATTTCTGAATTATTGAAAACGTCCTGATTTGATCTAAAACCTGGCACTCAGCCCCGCATTGAAAATTCCCTTATAACCGTAACCCATTTCTAAGAAACAGCCGAAATCCTTGCCAAACCGCACCCCGAGCGGGGCAATGTACATGGTGGTCCCCAGGTCGGTTGTTTTCCGCGTTTCATAATAAGCTCTTTCCCTGACAAAAAACCCCGCGCCGGCAGTCGAATAGAAATCAACTCCCGGGCGCTTGAACCAGTAAAATGTTCCTTCCATGGCGGAGGTCAGGGTACGCTGCCGCCATCCGTCGCTATTGTAGTGATCCCATGATTTCGAGTTACGGTTGTACCCGGTAGTCCCACCTATCGCGAACCGATCTGATACATGGTATTTATAGGTCAGAAAAAAGACAGGGTTACTGGCGTCCCGCCCTTTATGCGCGTCGAACAGATCTCCAAAAAGTACCAAAAAAGTAGTCGTCAGAAGGTCCTCCACCGGATAAATTCCCAAAGTGGCATTCAGCTCGCCTTTGCCTTTGTCCTGGGCTTGTGCGGGCGGTGTTATGCAATGGACCATACCAAACAAAACGGCGGTTGTAAGTAGCGGGAAGTTCATGATGAGCAGGATTTTAGTTCAATCAAAGTAACTTCCAATCCATTATTTTATATCTTGTCAGAAGACATCAGTTTAAATTGTCGTACGACAAGATTTTGCATTGTCGCACGACAACTGCCGGTCACCTTATCCCTTTCCCACAGCGCTATTGCCATGAAGCTCTCCGAAGACATAAAGCCATTGAACCATCTGCTCGAAGCTTCCAAGTTCATGCTTTCGGAGGAAATCAAAGAGAAATTTCAGCAGAATCTGAGAAGGTTCACGATCCCGAAAGGCAGGGTTCTGGTAGATTTGGGACAAATAAGTCCGTCGCTTTACTTTATCGAAAAAGGCGTCATGCGCACATATTACCTGCGCGGGTCCGAGGACATTACCTCGCTGCTGGTTTCGGAAGGGGATATTGTTTGCATTGCCGAAAGTTTTTTGTTGCAAAAGCTATCAAATGAAGTGCTGGAAACGCTGGAAGACACCACGGTTTACGCTATTTCCTACGAATCTTACAGAAAGCTGGTGGAGGAAGATGCCTATATGGGTAAGCTCACGGTGAAGCTGCTCGAACAGCACCTCATCAATTTCACGGACAAAGTGAAGGTTTTTAAATACCTATCCGTCGAAGAACGCATTGTGCATTATATCAGTCAGCCCTCGTCGCTCTTCCGTCGCATTCCCGACCATTACATTGCCACCTACCTCGGTACTACGCCCGCCACATTCAGCCGCTGCCTGAAAACGGTTCAAATGGATAAAAATCGTCCTTGACTGCGGTCCGGGGAGTGTGTATTTTGCAGATACTTAATATAATTCTCTCCCCAAACCTGATGCCATGGCCGATTATCCCGTCAAACTGCTCTCGAAAAAGCCTGTTACGCACAATGTAAATTCCTACACGGTCGAAAAACCGGAGGGTTTTGCGTACACACCGGGCCAAGCCACCGACTTTTCTATCCTGACGGACGAATGGGTGACGGAAAAACGGCCGTTTACATTCACGTCATTACCTTCCGCCGACACACTGGAATTCACGATCAAATCCTACACCGATCACGACGGCGTCACGAATGCATTGACGAAAGTGCAGCCAGGCGACAGCTTCGAGATCAGCGATGCCTGGGGTGCCATTGAGTACAAAGGCGAGGGTGTATTTCTGGCAGGAGGCGCTGGTATTACACCTTTTTTGGCAATTTTCAGGGATTTACATACGCAGGGAAAAGTCGGAAACAACCAGCTGTTTTTCTCCAACCGCACAACCGCCGATATCATTCTTAGGGAAGAACTCGACCATATTCTCGGCGACCGTTTCTTCAACCTCATTTCGGGACCAAATGCGGAAGGTTACCACCACGGCCGCATTGATAAGGATTTCCTGCAAAGCATATCACCAATTTCGACCAGCCTTTTTACGTCTGCGGCCCGGATGCATTTACGGAGGCCATTCTGAAAGCATTAGAAGAGCTGGGAGCAAAGGCCGATGCATTGATTTTTGAAAAATAGTCTCCCCCGGTCGACTCGTCGGGCATTGATCCCGGAATTTGAAAGCTCTCCGGGATACGGCATAGGAAGCGCTTCGATGCACGTAGCTCCCGATCAGTATTCGGGTCTCAGATGTATCCAAATGCCGCAAGTTCGGCATGTACATCTTTGAGCAGAATGCTGCGCCCCACCGGGACGATCAGATAAGTCTCGTCGGCGAGGTCCAGCACCGATTCGTACGCATGATCGGAAATGAGAATTCCTTTTCGCTCTTTTTGTTCCCGGATCACCTTCGCCATCTGCTCGACGTTCAGCGGCGAAAGTGCGGCAAACGGCTCGTCGAGCAATGTGAATGCAACCGGCATCAGCAGGATCAGCAAAGTACTGATCAGCCGTGCATTACCCGCCGACAAGTCTCTTACACGAGTCTGCCGATACGCTTCCAGAGTCTCAAAATGACGACATATGGTTTCAAAATCAATTTGATACAACTTACAAACGTCACTGACACGCAGGCCCGGCGGCAAAAAATGATGCTGCGGCAAGTAGCTGATCAAACCATGCTGCTGGTAAGGGTGCGAAACATACTTCCCGTCGATCCTTACCGACTGGGTTTGCCCCCGCAGCGTCCCGAAGATCATCCGCATCAGACTCGTTTTGCCGGTGCCGTTGCGGCCCAGCAGGCCTGTTATGTGGTCGGTTTCCATTTTTAAATAAATGCTTTGTAAAACCTTCCGGCCGTCATAATCGAGCCACATGCTGTCAGCTTCAAGTATGCGGTTGCTCATTTCAAAGGTCGCTGGCTAATTGAATGAGACTAATAGACAAAGCAAACGCGACAAAATCGGCCACAAAGGCCACGGCAAACAGCGTTGTACGGGAGAGATTTGCATTGGCATAGAAGAAAAACTGATGCGCATATTTCCGCTGCACGATGTAGACCGTAACGCCTTGTAAGAACAATTTGAAAAAAATCAGCGCCGGCACTGACACATAGAGGTTTCGGCCCGTCGGAGCCCCTAGCGCAAGCCAGGCAGCGACCGGAATGGCCCACAAGTAATAACCGAACGAGCGATAAAAGATGGCTAATAGATGTATTCTGACCTTCATCGGCGAAGTATTCACGCATTGACCAGCCTCTAAAATAGCCGTATGAAAGCCAATTGGTATCCGTTTAAGAATTTTTAACAGTCCCTGCATTCGAAGCTCTGCTGTTCATTCTCAATTTTAACTAAAATAAAGTTTGATAACTAAATTTCAGTTATACCTTTGGAACATGGAACAGTTAAATCACTCCGAAGAAAACATCATGCGCATCCTGTGGGATTTGAACGAAGGTGTTATCCACGACATCATCGAAAGAATTCCCGACCCGAAGCCGCCCTATACAACAGTGTCGTCCATTGTAAGGCTTCTCGAAAAAAAGGGTTTTATCGATCATAAAGCCTATGGTAAGACGCACGTCTACTTCCCTGCCATCGGGAAAGAGGACTATGCAAAAAAGTCGTTCTCCAACCTGGTCAAGCATTATTTCCAGGGATCTCCCAAGAACATTGTGTCTTTTATGGTGCAGGAGAACGTATTGCAGCCTGACGAAGTCGATGAACTGAGGCAATTGATTGACTCCTACTACGCCAAAAAATCCTAACCCTATGACCGGGACCTACCTGCTCGAAGCCAATCTCTGTCTGATCGCGTTCATCGCATTATATAGGATTGCTTTTCAAAACACGACCTTCTTCATCGCCAACCGGTTTTATCTCCTGCTTGGCATGTTGTTTAGTGCAACCGTCCCGGCATTGTCTTTCCCTCTTTTTAACAGCGACTGGCAGCAAGCCCGTACGCTCATCACTGGCCTGGAAAACGATACTTCCCATTTGCTGAATGTCACAAACCATGCTGGCGGATCTCAATGGAGCTATGTGCCGACCATTCTGTGGGTTATCTACGCCGTTGTTGCTGGTTTTCATTTTTTCAAACTCGCGGCCGATGTTTGCGCAATTATCCGTCTGATCCGGAAATACCCGGCCAGGAAGGTTGGTAATGCCTACATTGTCTGGGTGGATGACGAGGTACAGACCTCGTCCTTCCTGCATTACATTTTCCTCAACCGCCGTCAAACGACCCCTGCAATCCTTCGCACTTGTGTAGCGCATGAGCTGGTGCATTACCGGCAATGGCACACTGCGGATTGGCTGCTGATCAGGCTACTCAGCGCATTGTTTTGGTTCAATCCGCTAATGGGGATATGGCGCCGAGCAGTAGCGATGAACCACGAATACCTGGCCGACGCCAGCGCTGCCAGCCAGGCCGGGAGGTTTCGTTATACACACCTGCTGGTGGACATGGCCGCTTCTACACGAATCTCAGCGCTTCATTACTTCTCATATGGTCAAATCAAATCCCGAATTACGATGTTACACCGAACACCATCCGAAGCCGCACACCGGCTGCGTTTTCTTGCGGTTGTCCCACTGGCAACCCTGATGCTCCTGATCTTCTCCTGCGAAAATGCGATGGATCAGCGCGCGCCCCTGGCCCAATACCTCGACAAAAACCTCATTGGTATATGGGAAAATATGAACCGCATCACTATGAATGACAATGACGGAAAAACACCGCGCGACTTTCCCGAAAGGTCCGGAAATGTGAAAGTATGCCTCTCCAATTTGGAACTCCGCGCCGACGGCCGTTTCGAAATGCACGACGCTAACCGCACGTCACATCTGACAGGCACCTGGAAAAGCCTCCGCAATGAGGTCAGGCTCTATTGTGACAATGAGAATGCCCAGCCCTCGCTGATCGAATTGCAGATAGAACAATCCGAAACAGGAGCTATCGGAGCGTGGCAGCATTATGCCGCTGATGAGGTCCTTTCAGCTGGCCACGTTTTTTACGAATACAGAAAGCTGTAAATTTTTTGCCTAATCAACTAAATTTTCGTTACAAAACGAAATTAGCGTAAATGCGGCGCTGAGATGAAGTGTGTAAAACCTTCCGAACGATGCGTTCCGGAGGGTTTTGCCGCATACCGGATGTCTGTCAGCTACCCCGGACTTTTTTCTCCCGCATTCGTTTGGCAAACCTTACTGCGGTCATGATCACCACCGCAAATGCGATCAGGCCCAGCACGCCCCACAGCCAGTCGACTGTATTTTTCAAAACGACCAGGAACACGATCGAGAAGAGAAAAATAGTTGCTACCTCGTTGAAAAGCCTCAATTGGAAGGAGCTGAACCTGAATTTGCCTTCCCGGAGTTCCAGCAAAATCTTCCGCGTGATGGAATGGTATGCCAGCAATCCCAGCACAAAAACCAATTTCAGCTTCATCCACCCCTGATCCAGCCAGGCCGGCGTAATGTAGAGCATGGCCGTTCCGCACAGCAATGCAAGCCAGCAGGCAGGTGTCATGATCGCATTGAACAACAGCTTCTCCATTTTGGTGAACTGCGCCATCAGGATTTCCCGCTCAGGGCTCGGTTTGTCGTTGGCTTCGGTGTGGTACACAAACAACCGCGGCATATAGAAGAGCCCCGCAAACCAGCTGACTACGAAAATGATATGAAGGGCCTTGAAATGAAGGTAGGTCATGGGTCAATCAAATGACTGGCAGCCAGTCGATTTTAAAGAAGTGTTTCCGATCTTTTGGTTTTCAAATTTCGTAAATATTATACGAATACAGCGATAAAACTTTCTTTGCATTGTATTCGTTACCGAAACAGTCAATAACCCGTATCGTCATGATGAGAACCACCATCCCTATTTTCACGTTTATATTTTTGTGTTGCATGGTCGTGATATCATGCGCACAGTCGGACAAAAAACACAAAAGCAAAATGGACAAAGAAACAGCCTCAACTGCATTGGACGAAACCAATGTCGATACCGCGAATACTGAAATCGCAACATTTGGTACAGGGTGTTTCTGGTGTACGGAAGCTGTGATGGAATCCCTGGACGGGGTCAAAAAAGTAGTTTCCGGTTATTCAGGCGGCCATGACCCGAACCCCAATTACAAGGCCGTGTGTACAGGCAACACAGGACATGCCGAATGCGTGGAAGTGACCTACGATCCCAAAGTGATCAGCTATGCCGACCTGCTGGAAGCGTTCTTCCGCAGCCATGACCCGACTACACTGAACCGCCAGGGCAATGACGTAGGCACCCAGTACCGATCCGTGGTTTTCTACCATAATGATGCGCAAAAACAACTGGCAGAAACCGCCAAAGCCGAACTGGATAAGTCGGGTGCTTACGCCAACCCGATTGTAACCGAAATCACCGGGGCGCAGAAATTTTACCCGGCCGAGGACTACCACCAGAATTATTTTGCCAACAATCCCGAGCAGGGATACTGTGCATTCGTGATTGCCCCTAAACTGGATAAATTTAAAAAGGTATTCAAGGACAAGCTCCGCAAGCACATTTGATTTGGATTAAATAAAGACCCGCGGGCCACATATAAAGTGGTTGTACCCGTAAAATAACTATAAATGGCACAAGTTTTGAAGCATTGAAATAAAGGCTTTAATTTGTGCCATTATTATTTCACAATAACTAATCTATTACGATGAAAAAGACTCTATTCATGCTCGTCGTTGCCGCACTTTTTACCGCAGCATCCGAAAAGGCTTTCGCCCAATTTGAAAAAGGAGATAAATTATTAAATGCAGGTATCAACCTCGGTGGTACATATGGCGGCGGTGGCGTCGGTGTAGGTGCTTCTTTTGAAGGCGGTATCCATGACTTCATCAGCGTGGGTGGCCAGGCTGACTTTACTACCTGGAACTACGGTTATGTTGGTTACAAATGGAGATATAACTTCTTTACCATCGCCGCAAGAGGTTCTTACCACTACGGCAAGCACTTCCTGAAGTTGGATAATCTTGATTTGTACGCCGGTCCTTCTCTTGGATACCGCGTTTCTTCATTCAGCGATCCCGATGGCTGGTCAGGCTCTTACAACGACGGTTACGGAAGTGGCGTTTTCTTCGGTGTATTTGCAGGAGCCCGTTACTACTTCAAGCCTAACATGGGCGTATTTGCAGAAGTAGGTTACAATGCTTCACCATTGAAAGCAGGTATCGCATTCAAATTCTAAGCATTTTCAAAAGCATAAAAAAGCGGGCGCCGAGTTAATCGGCGCCCGCTTTTTTATGTCCCATTTATCAGAATCGCACAACTAATGTGAGGTTTCCGCTACGTTGCATCGGATTGAATGACGGGCTGATGCCAAATGTCAGTGATTCACCACGACGGAGAAGCTCCCGACGAATGCGGCTTGCTTTGGAACCGTTCTTACCGGCTTTCACAAAACCGACGGTCCCGAATGTTGCCGCTCCCGCAAAACCTCCCAGCATCATGTAAGCACCTTTACGGGCCCGCAGTTCGTCTTGGTAGCTTTTGTAATTCCCGTTATCATCCATCGCACTGACCACAATACCTGTACCGATCCCCGCCACAATAACGCCCAGAGAAGTGCCCAAAATGCCCATGAACATTCCGGTTTTCGAGCGCGTTTTGTAAAATTTGTACATGCTCCGCAAATGTTCGGGTGAAGAAGTCCGCACATCTTCCGCAAATTGTACCGAAGGTTTGACCGGCCCATTGGGCGCTTTTCGCGCAGGCGCAGGTTCACGCGCGGGAGTGGTTGACGGCTTCGTGGGCGAATAGTAATTCTGGACTTCCAAGGTAGCTTCAAACGTTTCCACCTCACCGTTCCCGTAGCGGATCGATGCGATCTCGCTCTTTTTAACGGAAAAAAGCGGCCCTTCCGGGTCGCTGATTTTCTTATACTTAACGACTTGCTCATCCACTTCCTGGATTAATACTTCCAGTTTGGACTCGTCACGAAGCAATATGACATCGGCCTTTCGGGGCGTCTGAGCATACGCATTTGTAACCATTAATAGCATTAACATGGCTAGCAGCTGATTTTTCAGCTTGGGTAGAGTTACTTTCATCGGGAAAAACTTGTTCTAACTGATTTAACCCTATGAAAGTAATCAATTTACCGCAATCAGAACGACAACCTCAGACCCAGCCGTGCCGACTTATTGAACGGATCGATGTGCGGTGTAAGCCTTAGCGTAGTTAGCGGCTGGTTTCGGCGCTGCAGTTCGGTCTTGATTTTTTCGGCTTTCCGCCCATGCAGTTTATAATTTCTAAATCCGATCAATCCCAATGTGATACCGACTACCGGACCCGCAATAGCAAGAGATGTTCCGATCGTCGTATTGTCCGGGCTGTCGCCTGTGGATGCCACTATAATGCCGGAAACCAACGTTGCGACTGCCACTGACGTGAAAACGATAGCACCCTGCTTGCCGTCCATCGACCTGTCGTGGTGGTATTGGTACTTGTCACGGAGCTGGTCGGAATTGGCCATCACGATGCTCTTTTCAAACGGATCGGCCGGAAGATTGTTCAAATCCGCATATTGACCTACGCTATCGGGCGGTGTGTGGCCTGCGAGAATGGAATCTCTGACGCTGATCGTTTTGCCGTTTTTCAGCAAAACCCGCGCTACCTGATCCAGGTAAATGTAAGTTTTAGCACTATCGGCCGTGCCCAGGTCGCGGTAATTGATCTTTTCGTAGCTCATCTGTGTGATCAGCGCCTGGATCCGGGAGCTGTCTTTCTTGACGATGACATCGTTTTTCCGGCTGGTTTGCGCCAGCGCCGCCTGGGCCAGTACGAATGTGAGGATAACCTGTACGAGTAGCGACGGTTTTGGCAATGTGTGCATCCGCATAATTTCAGGTGTTTTGATTGAGAAAGTTCAGGTTAAACGTATATTACTTTCACGCAACATCAAAAACCATGCTACTACATTCCAAACTTGTTCAACTGCTTCACTAATACTTCAAAGTCTTTCGGGTACGGCGCTTCGATACGTATAGGATCCCCGTTCATCAATGCAAATGAAAGCGAATGGGCATGCAACGCAACACGCTGAATAAGAGGCTGTTCTTCGGTATCCTTCTTCAAATTAAACTTCCGTTTCAGGCTCGACAGGAAGATCTGCTCACCACCATATTGCGGATCGCAAACGATAGGTGCTTTCAGGCACGACAGGTGAATTCTGATCTGGTGCATACGCCCGGTTATGGGGATACATTCCACTAAAGTATATCCGCGGTAGACCTGCAGTGTGTTAAAGATAGTCTCTGCTTCCTTTCCTTCGGCCCTGTCGATCTTTACAGCGGTTCCATTCTTCAGTGGAAGGATGGGGAGATAAACCGAAATGCTTTCGAGGTCATGGATACCATTTGCAACGGCGTGGTAACGCTTCGTCACCTCTCTATGCTCAAACTGCATGGCCAGATGCCGGTAGGCCGCTGGATTTTTTGCAAATGCCAATGCGCCCGAAGTCTCCTTGTCTAACCGGTGCGCCGCCTGTAATTCGGGATTATAAGCTTTGGCTAGTCTCAGCACGCTTCCGCCACGGTCTGCGGTACGTTCATCGAGTGTAGCCAGGTGAGGTGGTTTATTGACGATCAAAAAGTCCTCGTCCTCAAATAATATGATGTCTTTGAAATTGATTTTCATAATGTTTTTATAAAAATAATCCGGATGATGCGCCTGGTTCGGCAATCATCCGGATTAGCTCGGCCATTAGCCTCTATCCGAAACAAAGATAACTATACTATTTGTTTCTGTAAACTTCTTAACGGTTTGCGATCCGTCTCAAACCAAAGCTCCGACCTTCGTAGGGTTTGGATTAATCGTATCGGATTCGACCAAGCCGTCACGCAGGCGCACAACCCGGTGCGCGTAATGCGCGATGTCCTCTTCGTGCGTGACCATCACGATCGTATTGCCCTTGCTGTACAGCTGATCAAACAGGTCCATGATCTCGTAGGAAGTTTTAGAATCCAGATTACCCGTCGGCTCATCGGCAAGCAAAATGCTCGGGTCATTCACCAGCGCACGCGCAATCGCAACCCTTTGGCGCTGCCCGCCCGAAAGTTCGTTGGGTTTATGGCCGGCGCGGTTTTCAAGTCCGACGTTTTTTAACGATAGCATGGCTTTTTCCCGCCTGTCCGACTTGCTCAGTCCGGCATAGATCAGCGGTAATGCTACATTATCCAGCGACGACATTCTGGGCAGCAGGTTGAAAGTCTGGAATACGAACCCGATCTCCTTATTGCGGATCTCAGCCAGTTCATTCTCTGTCATATCACTCACATCCTTGTTGTTCAGAATGTACCTGCCTGTGGTAGGCGTGTCCAGGCAGCCGATGATATTCATCAAGGTGGATTTCCCAGATCCTGACGGGCCCATGAAAGCCACATATTCCCCCTTATTGACCGAAATCGTTACGGATTTGAGTGCCTGGATAATCTCGCTGCCCATGACGTAGCGCTTTGCAATCTCAGTGGTTTCTATGATTTTCATGAAGAGACGATTTTCGGTTGGGAGTTTGAAAGATCAGGACGCAGCGGAAATTTTCCTAAAATAGGCTTGCACAAAGAATGCCGCCAGAATGATCGGCGGCGGTATCTCGTCATTCGTGAATCGCCCCTCTCTCTTCCAGAATCCGGTGGGCTCAAATACAGCCTCCTCTTCTCCATTGCCCACGAGCCACTTCCTGCGCGTCCACGACTCGAATTTCCAATGATAATGCATTTCATTGTAGGTGATCCGGGCAGAAGTTCCTAAAAGATTATAGTCGATTCCGCCCAGAATGCTGCTTCCTTCAATGTCACGTATTTCAGTATGGCGTTTGAAAAATCCTTTGGTTTTGAACCGGAGCATGTAGCCGTCGAGTTCACCGTGCCCGTCGTATTTCCAAACCGATGTTTTCAGAATGCCGGCGATGACTTTACCCCGGAAAATCCGGCATTCCGTTTCATTGAAATTGGATTTCCAGGACAAAGCCGTCATTGATGAAGTGTAATTTTGAGATGGCTAAAATATCAAATCATCAAAATGCTGCCCTTTGTTTTTCGATAAGTGCCCGCATCGGCTGATAGCGTGTCAGAAATCGCTGATAACCGGCAGGTAATGCATATTGTTTTACCTTTTCTTCGCCTTCCGCGGCCTGTCCCAGCAATCCTTGCTGAAGACTCAGGAAAGCGTATTGTTCCCAAAGTTCGGGTGCATATTCATTGTAGCGCAATGCATCCAGAACCTTCCCGTAAGCTTCCTTAACCTGCTTTTTTCCCCTGTAGAATTCCGAAGCCGCCGCCACGATCCGTGCATCGAACGGGTTGGCGCGAAGCGCCTTTTCGAAATTGGGCCCGGAAGGTGCTTTTGTAACCACCAGAAACAGGGAGTCGGAACTGGATTTGGGTTTTATGCCGGAGAATAACGTCTGTTTCAGCTGATCGATCGCCGCACTTTTTTCCTGTTCCTGAATCTTGTCAAGCAGCACCACTGCTACTTCCTTTTTGTTGGATAATGCATTGGCGACGGCCATTCCTATTGTCCCTTCAATGCCTTCCACGACAGACAAAGATTCTATCGCTTTGTCATAAAGCCCGAGTTGTAAAAGCCAGTGTCCTAATATCTTGTGGTACAAATCGCTCTTTTCTCCTTCCTCTGCCGCCCACCCCGACAATGTCTCCAATGCTGTCAGTTTATTGCCACTGTAAAATTCTGCATACAACGACGCCAGCGATAAATCCTGGGACAATACCGGGTTCTTTGCGGCCAGTTTCGGAAGCAGAGAGGCTGGCATAGCGTCCCATCTAGCCTGATTTGTGGCATAATTGAGTAAGTATGCCAAAGACGAAACGCTTAAAAGTGAATCGCCTGGAACAGCTTTGCTATTAAATGTTTCTTTGGAAAACCGCTGCCTCAAATTTTGAACTGCCAGCCAGTTTGCCTGCCAGGGAAGGTAATCCTGTTTATCGGAACTTGCCGCCAGGGAATCGAGCAGGCCCGCGTCGGTGTTTTTAGCGAGGATCGCGAGCAGGTTTGTTGCCGGAATTTCAGGACGGACTGCATTGGTCCTGGCTAAATCCAGGTAATAGTACGCCGAATCGGCCACGTTGGTTTTAGAATAGAGCATTCCCAGGTTATTCAGCAATTCACCGTTGGTCGGGAAGCGGCGCAGGCCTTCCTGTAAGCTGTATACGGCGTCAAAAAAGAGGTTTTCATGGACGAGAATTCCGCTCAGGCCTGCATATGCCTGCGGCGAGGGGTTCTTTAATAACGCCTGCCTGAAATAGTAGGCGGCTGCATTGCGGTCACCCTGTTTCAATGCGATGGATGCCAGCGCATAATTGGATTTATGGTTTTGAAACTCCTGCTGTAATGCTAACTTGTAATACTGCTCAGCAAGCGTGAACTCCTGCGTCTTGGCATGTAAATCGCCCAGTCCATTGAAATAACCTGCAATTGCCTGATTGACGGGAAGCAGTCTTTGCATTGAAAACAATACTACAACCCCTGCGAAACCGAAAAGCCGGGTCTGCGTGAGGCCAAAGCGAAGTGGCTTGTACAAAACTTTGTATACAGCGAGTTTTTGCTGAAAAACCTCATAAAAATTGATCAGGACATAAAACAGAAAGAGCAAACCCATGGCCAGCTGACCTTGTACAGTGGCGTCTTCCAGTGTTTCAAGCACCGGATCATTGGCCGTACCCGCCATTAATCCGCCAAAAGATGCCGCAACAATGAAAAGTCCCATATAGAGCCAGAAGCCCGTGCTGCGGAACGGAATCACGCCCTGCGTCGAATCCGCCCGTCTTCTAAACCCCCAGATGCCGAGTATACCCGAGGCCAATGCGAGGTAGAAAGGATTGACTAAAGTGACATTCCAATCTATCTGGCGGGTATTTTGAAGGTATATCAATAACAAAAGCAACAAATAGAGCACACTGATGACAATGAACTGAACATGTCCGGAGCGACCTTTCCCCGTCTGTCCGCTCGTGCTAAGCCAAACTAGCCCGGCCATAATTTCGGTTGCGGAAACTAGCAGAAAAAATATCGTCACAATCAGCCACAGTGGAAAAGAGTACATTGCGGCAGTCAATGCAGGAACCGGCGATGCCGAGCCAAATGCAACCAGCGCCGCCAATACAGCCGAGATGCCCGCAATGCCTGCTATGCGCGTGCTAATGCCCAAATCGGGACGAAATGCGTGGAAATAGTAAGAAACACCCCCGTATAAAATGGTCGCTATGAGAAACAAAAGACGGTTTTCAGCCCCGAAAACGCGCAATGTTTCCAGTCTGGCAAATGCCAGAAAGAGGATAAAAAAGATGGTGCCAGCCAGGTACCAGAACCGTGACATGGTCGTCAGTGCCGCAAGTAGAAGCGATAGACCGATCAATGCGCCAATCCAGAACAAATAGATCGTCACCGCATTCATTTCCATCACCGACGACATGAAACTCTCCGTGACCAGGTGCGTCGGCGTCGAAATGCCGTACTGCCATTGCCCGAGTTGCAGCACATCTACAACGGCAGTAGTTTCAGAGAGTTCGCTCACCACATTCCATCGCACCACGTTGCCGAGGGGGTCAATGCATTGCCAAACCAGGAAAGCAAGCCCTAAAACCAACACCAGGAAGGCAGCGACAGCCATCCGTCGCTCCCCCGGCGACCATATCCTCCAAAAAAGTAAATCGTTCATATTGTGTAATTTAAAACAAATAACCGATCATAAACCGGTTATCTCCACGAGGTCGTTCGTTTCCAGCAAAGCCAACGCCGCTCCCAAATTTGTCTTCAAAACTTCTTTGGAAAAAGCAAATATCTCTTCATCCTCCGCTTGACGGAGATCAAGAAATTGTGCCGAAAAACACGGGATCGCGAACGTTTCAGTAATCCAGACAGCAAGGCCGGCGGCAGGTGGGCGTCCAGTATGATCATCAGGCCGCTTGTAAAACGGGATGGTTCAGTTTGGCCGCAGCATATAGAAGACACGCCGTCACATCTTCCAATTCCAGGTCAGGCAATTCCTCATTAACAATCTGTTCGGCGGTAAGCCCCGCGGTGAGAAGTTCAATGACATCGGTGACCCGGATACGCATATTCCTGATGCAGGGTTTTCCCCCGCATTGTTTCGGATTGAATGTAATACGTTCCAGAAGTTGCATGTTCATCTGCATTTTAATCGGTGTTCAAGTCAAATTTAGATCTTTTTAGCAACTATCTCAATCAAGACAGCAGTAGGTCCGATCGTTAAAAAGTTCCCTCACTCGGTAAACCAAACCCACTTTCCGGGAATATTGAACACAGTTTTCGGAAAAAACGGGTGATTTTCTAAAAAATATCCAATAAATCAGATTGTCTGCTATTGGTACTGACCAAATTATCTCCTACTTTTGCGGTCTGAAAAAAACCTCATCCGAGATAATCAAAATTATATAATGGCAAACGCAGCAAACGTAGGAAAAATTACGCAGGTAATTGGCCCGGTTGTAGACGTATCATTCGAGGACAGCGGACTTATCCCTGCGATCCTGGATGCGTTGGAAGTCATCAAACCAAACGGTCAGAAAGTTGTTCTTGAGTGCCAGCAGCACCTTGGTGAAGATCGTATCCGGACTATCGCGATGGACAGTACCGAGGGTATGCAACGCGGCATGACAGTTACTCCGCTTGGCGCACCAATCAAAATGCCTATCGGCGAAGGAATCAAAGGACGTCTCTTCAACGTAATCGGTGAAGCGATTGACGGTCTTACGCCACTTGACACCACAAATGGTATCTCTATCCACCGTGCCGCTCCGAAATTCGAAGAGCTGGCGACTGCTACTGAGGTACTTTTCACAGGTATCAAAGTAATCGACCTTCTGGCACCTTATGTAAAAGGTGGTAAAATCGGTTTGTTTGGTGGTGCGGGTGTAGGTAAAACCGTATTGATCCAGGAATTGATCAACAACATCGCAAAAGCATACTCCGGTCTTTCAGTATTTGCCGGTGTAGGTGAGCGTACACGTGAAGGAAATGACCTGATGCGTGAGATGATCGAAGCGGGTATCATCAAGTATGGCGAGGAATTCAAGCACAGCATGGAAGAAGGCGGCTGGGATATCTCGAAAGTAGATTACAGTACGCTGAAAGATTCGCAGGCGACTTTCGTGTTTGGTCAGATGAACGAACCTCCGGGCGCACGTGCCCGTGTTGCATTGTCAGGTTTGACGATGGCCGAGTATTTCCGTGATGGAGAAGGCGAAGGACAAGGCCGCGATATTCTTTTCTTTATCGATAACATTTTCCGTTTCACCCAGGCAGGTTCCGAGGTATCCGCTCTTTTGGGACGTATGCCGTCTGCGGTAGGTTACCAGCCTACGCTTGCAACTGAAATGGGCCAGATGCAGGAGCGCATCACTTCTACTAAACGTGGTTCTATCACATCCGTACAGGCCGTATACGTACCTGCGGATGACTTGACTGACCCTGCGCCTGCAACAACATTTGCTCACTTGGACGCTACAACGGTATTGAGCCGTAAAGTATCTGAGAAAGGTATCTACCCTGCTGTGGATCCGCTTGACTCCGCTTCACGTATTTTGAATGCAGAGACACTCGGTGCAGCTCACTACGATTGCGCACAGCGCGTGAAAAACATTCTTCAGCGCTACAAGGAATTGCAGGACATTATCGCGATCCTTGGTATGGAAGAACTTTCCGACGAAGACAAGCTGGTTGTATCCCGCGCCCGTCGTGTTGAACGCTTCCTGTCACAGCCATTCTTCGTTGCTGAGCAGTTCACAGGCTTGAAAGGAACTTTGGTTGATATCAACGATACCATCAAAGGTTTTAACCTGATCATGGACGGAGCTTATGACCATCTTCCGGAAATGGCTTTCAACCTGGTTGGAACCATCGAAGATGCTCAGGCAAAAGGAGAGAAAATGCTGGCCGAAGCAAGCAGATAAGTTAAGAGTTGATGAGTTTATGAGTAAAGTGCTCGTGAACTCACAGACTTATAAACTCATAGACTATTATGCATTTAGAAATCATTACCCCAGACAAAAAGGTATTTGCCGGCGAGGCAACTGCCGTTACATTACCGGGTACCGAAGGACAGTTTCAGGTTCTGAACCGCCACGCCCCATTGGTCAGCACGCTGGGCAAGGGTGATGTGGTAGTCGATACCGGCGCTGCAAAGCAAAACTTCGTCATCGACGGTGGTGTTGTGGAAGTTCTGAATAACAAAGTATTGGTTCTCGCCGAAGCAGTTCTTTAAGAATATACAATTAATGCAAAACCGCGGATGCTGTGAAAATGGCATCCGCGGTTTTTTGTTTTCCTTTGAATAAATCGAACAGCTCCGTAGCTCATCATTAGAGCCCTTCTATTTGTGTGGTGGTTAATTTAGAAATTAAACATTACCACTATGAAATTTACTTTGAAAAAAGGTCAGACATTCGCAGATGTCTTCCCTGCAACAAAATGGGCACGGTTTTTCCCCGCCTCTCAGTCAGCAACCAGTGGCAAAAAACTTGATGCTCGCAAGTTTGTCGGCATTTTGAAACAGAATTGTGATCCCCTCAAGATTCAAGAAGAAATGCGGAATGAATGGGACTAAAATACTGCTCGATACGAACATTGTCCTCCGCTTATTCCAGGGAGACGCCGAACTTGGAAATGTACTACAAGGTGCAGAACCCTATTTGTCTTTGATATCTGAACTTGAGTTACTTGGAAATAAATGCATTCCACGTAACTATCAGAAGTATGCCGAAATGTTCGTCGCCGACTGCCATGTCGTCGACCTTAACGATGGCATTAATGAGTTAACAAGATATATTCAATGGGAGTACGGCTTAAAACTTCCGGATGCACTCGTAGCAGGGACTGCGATGTTTCTTTGTATACCACTGATTTCGGGAAAGCCTGAATTTGGAAAGGTTAAGGAGCTGATTTTTGTATTTTATCAATAACATCCAAAAATCGCTGTAAACGAACAATAGGAATACTTTCAAACGATTCAAGATTCAATAGTCCAGGCTTGTCACTCGTCACTATGTAGTCAGCCTGACCAGTCGATGCCGATGGGCAAGCTCGACTTCCTTGGCGGCTACGCCCTCGCGTTCGGCCTGGTGGCCGCCGTGCAATCGGTGCT
>CBFGMV010000060.1:0-50811 GCA_965649915.1 uncultured Dyadobacter sp. | reverse complement strand
GTAAACCCACCATAAGCCGAACTTTCCCTTCCATCCGGATCAGTAAACCTTACCGGGTTATTGTTCCCATAAGCATAAGGACTCCATCTTCGATTCCCCTCACTTGCCGGATCAACCTCCCACCAGCTCCCCATCCCCGGGTCAAACCACCTCGCACCGTAATCATAGAAATTCAGGTTGAACTCCTCATTCAGCTCCTTCCCATTATAAAGATACTTATACTTCGGCGCAGAGGCATCATTGTACCAGGCTCCTTCCATTGTTTTGCCAAATGGGTAATAATGGGTTTCGGAGAGGATTTCTGTCTGGTCCTGGATACCTGCGGCGCCTTTGTCGGTAAATACGACCCGCGTGTTACCCAGGTGGTCGCGCAGCGCATATTCGTAACGATAGGTGCCTGCATTGTTGAATGCCCGGCCTTCTTCATTGTAGATGGCTTCAACCGCATTGTTTTTCAGCTCGATTCCGTCCAGGTAATCCTGCGTAAGGGTGACCACATTATTGGTTTTGACGGTCTTGCGTAGTTTGTTGCCCTGTCCGTCATAGAGCAGTTCGATGGTGTTGTTATTCCCAAAATCAAACTTCCCGGGCAGGTTAAGGTGGTTGTGGGGTACGTCCATATTCCCGGTGGCGGGTGTAATCCCGCTCACACCCGAACTTTGTATGGAGAGATTACTGCCGTTTTGCAGGGTAAGGGTCTGGTTATCTACGAAGCCGTTGGCATAGTTTGTCGCCCCTTTGACCATGCCTTTTCGGGTGATGGCGGTGATGTTGCCACGTACGTCGAAAGACTGGGCCTCTCCGTAGTAATCGGTGACGTCAATGCTTCCGCCCGAAGTGTAACTGGAGAACTTGGAGGACGTCAGCTGATCCAGATAGTCATAAGTAAAACCGTAAGCCTGCGCCGCTCGACCCTTAACCTGCCAGATCACCTGACCGATGTTCCCGCTGTTCTGGGGTGTTCCGGCCAATCCTGGCGTCAGACTGTTGTATTCGAGTACCTCCCGGAACAGGTCGCCATTATTATTTCCGGAAAAAGCGGGCGTGCTCAGGCTGGTGAGCATATTGGCAATCGGGTAGGTGCTTGCACTTAATGCGCCGGTGCCGTTGATGCTGGAAAGTAACCCATTGGGTAAGTAACCATAGTCGATCTGCTGCAATCCGTTACCCAGCTTTTTCCAGTTGAGCTGGTCATTAGCGGTATAGGAGAGTTCACTGATGATCTGGTTACCGGCTCCGTTCAGGTTCTGGCTGGTTTGGGTAAGTCGTCCCCAGCTGTCAAACAGGCGGGAGTTGACGTAGTTGGTCGTGCCTGCGCTGTGTGCGCTCGTGCGGGTCTCGGTGAGGATATTGTCGCCGTGGTCGTAGGTGTATGCGATGTTTTCGGCATTGAGGTTGCCTGTATTGGTATGGTTGTTACCACCCGTGCTGCCGATACGTCCGTATGGGTCGTAATTAAACGTCGTTTGCAGTACCGCATTGGCCGCGCCGGGCGTCACCACCGGGTCGGCCACAGTAAATGCCTGTACTTTACTGGTTTTCAGCTTATCGATCTCGATGCCCGATGTGCCGTAAACGTGTTCGATGATCTTGTTGGTCAGTACAATGCCATCTCCGCTGCCGCTCGCCCAGACGCCCTTTTCGGTGAGCCTTCCGTACACATCGTATTTGCTGCCCATCCAGCGGTTACTATTTGCCCTCAGAATCGGGTCCTGGTATTTGACGGGCAAATCGCGGCTGTTGTATTCGTAGGCTTCATATGCCTTACCCGGCACTTTTTTCTGACTGATCAGGTCGCTGTCGGTGTACTGATAGGTAAATACCAATTCCGCATCGCCCCAACCTGCGCCGGGTGGGATCACGCGCACCAGCCGGTCTTTGTCGTCATATACATAGTAGGTATCGGCCTTGCTACTTTCGGCGCTGTTGGCTTTCCTGGCGAGGAGCATTCGCCCCTTTTTATCGGTAAAAGTGATGGTTTTGTTACCGTTACCATCGGCCACCATGGTTTTTTCCAGTGCATTGGCAGCAAATGCAGCCGATGAACCATTTACGAAATTGTAGTTGAGCACTCCATCCGCTGCGCTATTCGCGCCGTAGCTTGTGATTGTGCCTGCCCAGGACGGTGGCGTTGTCTTCCAGACCCGGTTGAGCGGGTTGCTTTCGTATTCGGTCAATGTAAAGGGTGCGGCGCCCGGTGCCTGATAGTTGCCGGAGGAACCGCTACCGGCGAAAGGTTCGAAGTTTTTGCTGACACGCCCCTGCGTGTCATAGGCGATAGCAACGATCTGATCCTTACCGGCTGTTGCTTTGCCCTTGTAAACGGTTTCGATCCCGCGGCCCAGTCCGTCGACATATTGATAGGTTTCCTGGGTGCCCAGCCCGCTTCCCGCCACAGCGGTGTAGGCCGTGCTGACCTTTACATTCCCGAATGCGGTGATGATTCCCGAGCCGCTAACCGTCGGCCAGGTATAGGTGTAAGTCGTGACCACATTGCTGCCCCGGGCTTTGGCCTGGTCCGGGCGCATGAGTTTGTCATAGGTGTATTCGGAGAACTGCCCGTCCGGGTTGGTGATTTTGGTGACGAGGCCGGTATTTGCTGCATATTCGTATTGCCAGTTGAAATTGCTGAAAGTCCGCTTTTTGATCAAACCGGCTGCCGTCCATTCATAAGCCTCCGGTTGCCAGCCGGTTTTGGTGAACTGCTTGGGCAGACCAGCGCGGCCCGTAGCTGAACCGGTACCGTGGTAGCTGTCAATCTGCCCTTTCTGCACCCAACTGGCACCTTCATAGTTTTTAAATTGGTAGGGACGTATGAAATTAGTTGCAGCCGACGCGGTTGTACTAATGAATGCGCCCGACGTATTGTCAAAAAAAGCAAATTCAGTTTTGTTTCCTTTTACCTGGGTGCCGCCCACTTTGATGCTGGTTTCCAACGGCACGAGTAAATGGAGCGCATTGAATGCGGCGAGCTGTGTCGCGGGTAGTCCGGCCAGGTCAGCCGGATATTTGTATTCGGTGTCGGTGACTTTACCATCTGAATTGATCAGCGTTTCTTTTGTAACCTGTAAATGCCCATTGCCATTGTATTGCTTGCTGACGGTCGTCAGTTGTCCATCGCGGTATGTCTCCAGAGTTTCATAGCGGAACGGCCGCGTGGCCAGATTATAATAGTCCCAGACTGCGATGGGGCTGGACGGGTTGGCCCCGACAAAGTAAGTGTTAAACTTGACGTAGGTCCCCTGGCCGTATTGCAGGATTTCGGGTCTGCCATTCATGGTCTCGTAGGCAACATCCGTGTTAGCTGCATTGCGTTGGTGCCTGGCTGAAAGCTGCCCTGAACCGATCCTGGGCTGCGTCGGTGTGACAGGGATGCCTGCGAAGGGAGGTGCAGGGTCATTGGTGTATTTGTATAAATTGTAATAATCTGTCCCTGTGCCATTAAAAGACTCTTTCACCGCAGAGTAACCCAAATGATAGCCTTCAAATGACCCTAGCGGGACGACGGAGTTTTCGAAGAAAAAGTCATACACATAAAGCTGGCTGTTTCCCCCGCAGGGCGCAGCGGGATTAACGGAGTAGTAACAGTAGGCCGGATCGATACAAGCCTTGAAAACATGCCCATACACCGGGTTATTGTAAAGCAGGCCGCTCGACTGGGCAGGATTTGAAAGCGGGTCGTGATAGGTGTAGGTTTTTACGATGTCATTGCCTGCCGAAACACCATCGTTACTGGTTATCTTTTTGACGCGAAGTCCGCCTACCGCGATGTTTCCGGTGACGGTAGTCGAAGAAAATATGCTGAACGAAAGCCGGGAGGCCGCATTGCGCCCCCATATTTCAAAACGAACGGGCACACCTGACGAAATCGAGGGAAAGAGCTGGTCGATACGGCCTTCCTTAACCTGAGGAACATCATTCGTTTCATCGTTGTCGTTGGTGTTGACGGCAGTGCTCACAATGCCCAGGGAAGCGTTGGTACTGTTGTTGTAGGCTCTGATTTCCAGGGTTGTGCCTGTGAGACAAGATGCCTGAACGGCTTTGGCTCCGATAGCCTCCCATTTGTAGTAAGATGCGGTCGGATCGTTGAATGTCTGGACCACGCTGGCACCGATCTGGACCGGGGCTCCCGGTGTGCATTGCCCTAGTGGCCAGGCACCGTCCAGCACGTTAGGCGCGGGTACATTGGATGTGACCTGCCTGGAACCATGGTAAGTGTTGGCCTCGTACTCAAAAGTCGTTGAACCACCAGTCGGGTAGCTGATCTTTTTAAGACTCCCCAATTTCATAGGCTCCTCGCTGCTCTCGCGGTTGGCATTGCCCTTGACGATATCGATTTGCTCGCCCATTGCATTCTGGAACTGCAGCCGGGTGGCTGGAATATTCAGGCCGGAAATGGTATTGGTGGACGCTGCATTGTAAAAGCCCCAATGGTCGGTCGCTCCTGACAAGCGGTTGGGCAGAAATGTGGCCGTGGTCGCATCCTCGTGATACTGAAAAATGTATGGAGGCACGCTGACTGCGGCATCACAGGACTTCTCCTGGATACCCGTGAGCTTTAAACGCTTGTCTTCATTGTCATTACCGGTTTTCAACGCCGAGGCATCCACATAATAGGTTTGGGACAGATCAAATTTTTTGCAGAAGGCGCCAGACTGTATTTGTATCGACTGTAATACTTTGGCAGGGTTTGCGGAAGGATTATTGCCAAAGTCCCGGTTATCAATATCTTCGCGGTTGCTGCCTGTCATGAAAGTAACCGTGGCCGTAGGCGTGGTAATGACCGATAAGCGCCATCCTTCCACATAATTGACGTTCTCTTTGTAGCCGTTGGTGGGCGTGCTCTGGTATCCGGCTGTGTAACCGGCACGGAAGCCATACCGGTATTTCTCCTGCGTGTAATCCAGGTCGATGTTGTAAATTCCGTCCACCGAGCTAATCCTGCGCAGGTACCAGCTACTGGCCATCAAGGAACTCGAAGGGTTGGTTTGGGTCAGTTCGATGCCTTTTGCATTGGCGCTATTATCAATATTCCCGAATTGGTACCGGGTCCCATCTGGTGTAATGATTGTAAAGACTTTCAAACGGGCAATGTTAGAGGCACTGCCATCGAGTACATATTCGATGCGGACATCTTGTTTGGGTACCAAAATGATTTTTGGATTAACCACCGCGTCGTTGGTCTTGTCCGCGTCGAAATAGAACTTGCCATTGTAGCCTCCAATCGAAAAGGAAAAAATGTCAGGCTCACTATCCGCTGTACCTGTCCGGAAATTGGTGTAACTATATGCCGGAGGGGCTGCCACACAGCCGTTGGCATCCACGGCCAGCGTGGCGCCGGTTGTAAAATAGCCGTCGGCTCGCTCGTCTTCCTTGCCCTGTACCGTCCTGGTAATGACCCCGCCTGCTTGCAACGACCAGCCGAGGCCTACCCAACTGGCCGGTTCCCCGACTTTCATGCCGCCGGCATGATACGAAAGCGAAACTGCCAGGCTAACCGGGCCATCCATGGTTGTATAGATCGGGATACCCACGCTGGGAACCCCTGTATAATAACTCACCGGTATATCGCCATACTTGCCAAGACTTGCCGCTGTCGGTGGCGGCATGACTACGTCTTTAATCGAGTTGTTAACCGGCTGAGCACACAGCGGTTGTAACAGAAAGAACAAAATAGCACACAGGAAAGTAATGGTCTTGTTCATTCGGGGTAGGTTTCAGAATGAATGAATTGATATGGAAGGGAAATTCTACATCTATTGCGTTGGGAGTTCACTGCGTAAACCACCTTCGGACAGCATCGCCCGCATCCGGTTTTTCTGGCCCTGGGTAAAGAGAGTCAGCATTTCGTCATCTGTATTGTCCATAAAATTCATGTACATCGCCAGCACGTAGCCGTGGCACATGGTGATGAATTTGTAGTCCGGATCCTTGCTTATTGCCCCGGAGGGGCCGCTGTGCGGAGGCGTATCGGCAACCATGTCGTCGGCACACGGATTGCTTTCATTCCACAGTTCATAAAGGCCGAGGTAGGTGCCCATCAGATGGACGAGTGTCTTGCCTTGCGTATAAGGAGCCTGGGCCGTACCATTTTCGTTGCCGAAGAAATCAGGATCGATCACAATGCCGTCGACCTCGTCAGGCGCGCCAGGCAGGTGAGCGTATCCCGCGTTGCTGCCGTCGAGTTCGCCGATCCAGATATTGATCGCTTTTTTGGGATTTACAGGTGCGATGCCGCCGGATCCGGGATTCTGTATCTCATTGCTGATCTGGAATTTTTTCCTGGTGGTCTTGACAATGTTAATGCCTTTTACACCTTCAAAGGACGCCGGTATATAAAACCCGATGCCGGAGCCAGTCCCCGGCTTATCATACTTTTCGATGGATTCATTGGTGTAGGCCCTTTTTTCCGGTTCGTAGCTGCCGAAGCTTTTGTTGAGTACCCCCATTTGGTAATGGATCTGTTCTTCATCGGGCATTATCTGGCCGTCAGCCACCAGGATGTGGAAGATAACCGGGATTTTATACACGCGATTGTCATCGCCACGGGATAAAAAATCCGAAATTTTTCCTTCAATCCCTCTGATCTTTTCAGCGTATTCCGGATACTGCTTTTGCGTTATATGCCTGATGATCTGGGTATTGAGATGGCGATAAGCCCTTTCCTGGGCGTAGCAAAAAGCAGAAGAAACAGCAAGGAGCCATAACGTCATTGATATTAATTTTCGCTTACATGACAGACCGCTTTTCATAAACGATAGATTGGAAAGAGTTTTTAAATATTCCAGGGAAATGGCTTATGCTGAGTAGCCTGAATGATTCGAACTATTACGAACGATGTATTTTTTCGTAACTGCCCGGATAATTGTGATCCAATAATAGATTTGGCGGAAGTGCCTTGAAGAAAGCATTAAGCGAATGCACTCGCTCAATGATCAAACGGTCGGCCGGGATCGTTTTTTAGAACGTTCCTATGCACAGGATGTGGTACGGCGTAGTGCCGCCTTCGAATTGGGGGAAATGGAAGAGGACCGGAATGCCGGAACGTAAAAAAGCAGGAGCAACTACGTCACCCCTGCCTTCGCATTCATTTTACTAATTGTGATAACTATATATTCACGCAGAAGCCTGTGCGGCCGAAAACAATGGCTGGCCGATCGCTTTGATCTCGCGGCCTGTCTGTAATGCTTCTTCCAGATTGTTCCAAAAGGGGTAAAGCCTGTCCTTGGCTTTTTCCAGAAACCCGCCCAGATAAGTGGGTTTACGGCGATTCAGGAAAGTGGCGGTTTCGGGCGTATTGGAGTAAATGGCTGTGAAGCCTTTACCCTGACGTTCAATCAGGCCGAGTGCAACGAGCGAGTCGAGAAAGTAAGCTGCGCTTTTTTCGTGTAAGCCCAGCCGTCGCTGGATTTCCGATGCAAAAAGAGGGCCGTCGGAAAGCTCAGTGAAAAGACCGAGTTTGTCGGCAGTCAGAAGGACTTTCGCCGGCCAGAATCCCATACCGATCCGGATGATGTTTTTGGGTGTAATTTCCTGTTCTTGTTCAATTTCTATTGTACTCATGGCTAGTTGGAGTTTGGGTAGTTACCGTTCTTTTTTGGTAAAACGCAATGCAAAGCTATGTCGTTGCACAGGTGCGTGAGAATATCTATGCGATGAACTGCGAAAATGGCAGTGTAAACGGTTCGAAAACGATGGTGAGCCGTTTGCATTGCCCCCGGATTTCCGACGTTTTCCGGTAATGCATTCATCGCAATCTATTTCTTTCCAGGAAATTTTGACATTAGCTGCCTAACTGCCATTTTTGCATTTAGAATAGATCTAAATAAGATTGTTGCCAAAATGCAGCTAAGTGACGAAAGTGTTTTTGAGCGGGTTTTCCTGGACTACTGGGAAAAGATGTTCAACATATGCTTTCACTTTACCCGCGATGCGGATGTCTCGGAGGAGCTCGTGCAGGAGATATTCCGGTCGGTTTGGGAACGGAGGGAGTCGCTCGGGCTGCGTGGTGAAATCGGGCCATATCTGACGCGGGCCGCGCGGCTCAAATCCTTCGAACACCTCCGGAATGCTGCTATCAGGGAGAGAAACCTGGCGGCTATACGGGATGTGACTTCGCCAGCAGTCAACTACACAGAGAATACGGTCCACTACAATGCGCTGATCGAGCAGATACACCATGTAGTGAATGCATTACCCGAGCAATGCCGGAAAGTGTTCCGGCTGAGCCGGGAGCATGGCATGAACAACAAGCAGATCGCTCACTCGCTGGCTATCTCGGAGAAAACGGTTGAAAACCAGCTCACCAAAGCATTGCGGGTGCTTCGTCTGCATCTGGATAGGCACAATTCCTGAAATATTTCTGAATGCCGTAGGGGATACCGGTGGGTTCTGCAACAATTGGTTAGAGGGGGACTTCCCCGCTAACGGAAAAATCTATGCAGGTTACTCCTGAACTGATCAAAAAATACCACCTGGGACAATGCTCACCCGAAGAGGAGGCTGCCGTAGCTGCATGGCTGGCTGGTGAGGACGAAGAAGAGATACCTTCATACATTCCGGCCGAAGTACGGGAAACCGTTCAGCGCCGGATCTGGGATGGGCTCACCGACCTCGATGGCACGCGCCCAAATGACGGAGATACACCCCGGCGGTGGATGGTCTGGCGGCGTTACGCTGGCATTGCGGCGAGTGTCGGGCTTTTGGCATTATTTCTGTTTAAGATCCGCAGGGAACAAACGGTATCCCCTGTACGTCGTCTGCATTTTCAGGAAGTGATCACCGCAAAAGGGGAGAAGAAGCGTTTCCGGTTGCCCGACAGTTCGGTTGTTTATCTGAATGCGGATAGCCGGCTCCGGTTCCCCGATCATTTTACAGACACTTCGAGGCAGGTTTATCTGACGGGAGAGGCTTTTTTCGAAGTTGCCAAAGACCCTGGCCGCCCGTTTTCGATTCAAACAAGGCATACTACCACCCGTGTGCTGGGCACGGTATTCGACCTGAAAGCCTATCCGGATGAGGAGACGTCGCTGGTCGTCATAGAAGGAAAAGTCAGGTTTGGCGACCTTGCCGGAAGGCAAACGGCCGATCTGACTGCCAACCAGTTGGCTTCCTACAATGCATCGGCTGAATCGCTTGCCCGCGAGCATGTGTATGCGGGAGCCTATGCGGGTTGGAAGGAAAATCGCCTGGTCTTCCGCGACAGCCCGTTGAAAGAGATGACCGTCCTGCTGGAGAGATGGTACGGGCTGCGTATCGAAATCCGGAAGGATGCATTGCGAAACGTCACGTTTACGGGAACCTACGACAATCCTTCCCTCGAGACTATTCTGAACGATATGTCTTCGGCAATGAAATTTACCTACACTCAAAAGGGAAAACAGCTTATTATCCAATAAAACAAATGTCACCCACGATGCGCCTGAAAGTAAATTCTCCCTGATCAACTCCGGTCATTAAAAAAGGGCGGGGTGTTCCGTCTCGCAAACTTCCACCCCAATGCCCGATGTCCAATCATTCCTTCGAAAGAATTAATCAAACATTGAAACAAACTTAATGAAAACCTTATTGAAACTGGCCCTTCTCATACTGGCCATTCCGCTGATGTTGCAGGCACAGGTCAAATCCGTACTTGAAAGGCGGGTTACGCTTTCCCTCGATCAAGTCTCACTCGGCGATGCCCTCCATGCGCTCGGCGACCAGGCCCAATGTACTTTTTCTTACAGCGGCACCTATCTGGACGTCAATCGCCGGGTGTCGCTGCAAGTAAAAGACATGATGGTTAAAGACGTCCTGACGCAGCTGATCGGTGAAGCTGCCGACCGTGTGCGGGTACAGGGCAGCAAGGTGCTGATCCTGGCTAAAACGGAAGCACGCGGGAACGTAAAGGGGATTGTAAAAACCTCGGACGGGCAGCCTGCGGAATTTGTGAACGTCGCTGTCAGGAGGACCGGTAAAGGCGCACAGACCGATGTAGCGGGGGAGTTTATGATCAGAAACATTCCTGCGGGCAAGCATACAGTTGTCGTTCAATTGCTGGGTTACGCGGGGATCGAACAGGAAGTAGATGTGGTTGCAGATCAGACGACCACATTGCAAGAAGTTTCGCTTCTTGAAGACAGTAAAACGTTGCAGGAGCTGGTCGTAACCGGAAACTCCAACAAATTTGCTAATAAAGAGAGCGATTATGTAGCCAGGATGCCTTTGAAAAACCTCGAAAACCCGCAGGTGTACAGCGTCGTCGGGAAAGCGCTGATGAATGAGCAGATGATCACCCGACTCGAAGAATCGTTCCGGAATGTGCCGGGAGCTACGGTCACACGTACGGGCGCGGGCATGCCTGCATTCATCTCCCGTGGGTTTCAATCAGGCGACAACCTTCGGAACGGGATGGCTACTTTCCTGAAGACAGGGATCGACCCCGCGATTGTGGACCGGGTGGAAGTGATCCGCGGCCCTTCGAGCACATTGTTTGGCTCGGCAATGGTTTCCTTTAATGGTCTGGTCAATTACATTACTAAAAAGCCGTTTGAAAAGCTGGGCGGAGAAGTTTCGTATTCGACCGGCAGTAATGACCTGAGTCGTCTGACACTCGACGTCAATACGCCCGTTAACAAGGATAAGACTTTGCTGTTCCGCTTCAATGCGGCTGCGCAGAAAGAGAATTCTTTTCAGGATCAGGGGTACTCGCATACCACGGCTATTGCGCCTAGCTTTACCTACAAAGCCAGCGATCGGCTGACGCTAAACCTGAATGCCGATATCCAGACTGCCAAGGCAACTTCTGCAACTTTACTGACCATCGGAAATGCAGTGAAAGCCAAAGGGTTCGATGCGTTGAAAATCAACTACAAACGCTCGCTGATCGATAATTCAGCCAATTCCATTCAGGCATCAAACAATGTATATTTTCAGGCAGAATATAGATTGTCGGATCAGTGGACATCGCAGACCAACTATGCCTGGTCGCTAGGTACTTATGATCATTTCAACCAGTTTAATTATACCTGGATGAGTGATTCGACAATACGCCGGCAGGTGAGCGTATGGTTTCCCGATAAATGGGGCAGAAAACAAATCCAGCAGAACTTCATCGGCGATTTCAATGTCGGCCCGGTGCGCAATCGTTTGCTGGTTGGTCTGGATTATCTTTCACAGTACCGGCATATGCATTATGGCGTGGTGACACTCGACACCGTCAATATCAACAAGGCCAGCAAATCACTTGATATCGCGCAGATCCAGTCGCTTTTTTCAAAACTGAATGCACCGGAATCGATCAGCAGGCAATATACCTACAGCGCATATGCTTCGGATATGATCAATTTTTCGAAACAACTGATGGTCATGCTGAGTTTGCGTGTCGATCGGTTCGAAAACAAAGGGACACTCAACAGCCTGACCGGTATCACCGCAGGCGCATATGGTCAAACGGCCTATTCGCCGAAATTGGGCATCATTTACCAACCGCTTCCCGACCGCCTGTCCGTGTTTGCCAACTACATGAATGGTTTCAAGAACATCGCGGTAGTGACGCAGCCCGATGGAACCACCTCTAACTTCAAGCCACAGCAAGCCAATCAATGGGAAGCGGGGGTAAAGCTCAATCTGCTGGGGAACAAGCTGAATGCAACGGTAAGTTATTATGATATTTCTGTTAAAAACTCGACGTACCTGCGGACGATCAACAACCAGAATTTCACTGTTCAGGATGGTACCCAGCAGAGTAAAGGTATTGAGGTGGAGCTTATCGCGAACCCCGTATCGGGGTTAAATATCGTGATCGGTTATGGTCACAACGACAATGAATTCACGCGCGCGGCGGAAGCGGTCATGGGTAAGCGCGCCGTGTCTACGCCAAAGCACACGGGTAATGCCTGGATCAGCTATCAGGTCATGACCGGCGGTTTAATGGGCCTCGGTTTAGGTGCCGGAGGCTACTATGTGTCAGAGTCCTATTTCAATGCAGCCAACAACTTCATCATCCCATCCTACACACTGGTGAATGCAACGGTTTTCTATGATCAGCCGAGGTATCGGATCAGTCTGAAGGGGGATAACCTGCTGAATGAAAAGTACTGGCTGAGCGACGGCAGCCCGCAAAAGCCTGCGAATGTAATGGCGGGGGTGGCGTTGAAATTCTAATGCGTTATAAATGCGACATTCGGAAGGTTGCCGGCAACGCCTTGCCCGGTGCCTTCCGGACGCAATTCTTTCCGTTTTCAATTGTGCTTGATCACCAGCTGGCTTGCCGTTGAACCATCGGCAAACAGCACCCTGACCAGATAACGGCCTGGAAGAAGCCTTCGCAATTGCTCCCACCCGGGTACACCCGCCGATTCCAGTACGTTTTGGCCGGAGAGATTAAAGAAAGTGATTTTGCCAGGTTCCTTGCCGCCGGTAAGCAACGAAAACGGCAAATCGGACTCGAAAGGGTTCGGAAAAGCGACCACACCTGTATCATCAGGTTGAGTATGGCAAATGCGGCTGTAAGCAAAAGATCTGTCATTGTCCAGCATTTTTAACCGGTAGTACGCAGTTCCATATCGGTTTTCAGGATCCATGAATGTGTAATGCGTTGCAGCCGACGCGGTATTTTCACACGCTACTTCTCCGATTTTCTGCCAGGTTTTCGCATCATGGCTCCATTCGATTTCGAAGTGGTCGCTGTTGATTTCACTGGTTGTGGTCCAGGTCAAAATTGTTCTATTTTGCTCCCGGGAGGCGGTAAATGCGGTCAGCACTACGGGCATTGGGTCACGCGGATCCTGTTCTGCAAATAACTGAGCAAATTCCGGAAACATGCCCGCCGCTTCGAGCTCGCTCGCGGGCACAAAAGTCTCGTCGGCTTTGGATGCGTAGAGGATAGCCGGTAATGTACCAGCATAATGTGCAAACACCGCAACCGAATCGGGCTGGGGTGTGGTAAGCAGGAAGTCATCATCCCAAACGTCAAAAATGCTGATATCCGGATCGATTTGCGGAGGAATCTGCGGGTTTTGCGGCAGATCGAGCGGATCGCCGCAATTGGTCACCGAAAAGGTCACTTCATGTTTCGATTCCAGATCCCTGCGGTTGGGATAGGTCCGGGTGCAGATGACCTGGTATTGCCCTGGCTGCTCAGCCTGAAATGTGATCTGATCGCCGGTCGTCGTGAAGGCCTGTTGCGTAGGCAGTATCAGCCAGTTATGAATGTACTGCCCGCCCGACGGCGTTGCGAGGGACACCGAGATATTGGCCGTATTGCCCTCCGTAACCCGGCTTTGGTTGAAAGGGTAGCAGACGTTGTAGACGGAGATGATGGGTTGTGGCGGAAGGGGTAATGCCGGGCAGGTGGTGCCTCCCGCGAGAAGGTTTTCGGATTGGCCGATGGTTGTCCACTCTATTACTCCGGCTCGGATGTGATCGGTATCTTCATTAGTACCATAGATGTTATCGAACGGCGTTTGCCTTCCGGGGCCAGTTACAGTATTGACCGCATTTAGATCTAAAAACTCACGTTGTGCTTGTGTGGCCAGCGGGCCTTTATAGTCTATTGCGCTGAATGTTGGTATGAAGCAAAATGTGAAATCTTTTGTTTTAGAAAACAACTTATTTGGAACCGGTTTGGTGGTTTTGCCGCCAGGCAGAAAGTCGTCGTTAAATGGAGAGTTGTAATTGAGATAAACTCCCAGCTTTTTTGAAAATATCCCCCACGTTGCAAATCGAAGCACGTTAGTGTTTTGGTTAAGCGCATTGGTATGGACGTCGATATTACTGTTTTGCAAGCCAAAAGGTGTCCAGCTTCGCAATATCCGATCTCCATAATTGTACTTTTCAAACAGATCACGATCTTGTGCATTCATGCTGCCATGAGTAATAGCGATGTTACGACAATTCTGAGGGTATCCGCCATTGCCAAGGCTAGTCAGACTGGCCTGGAAAGCATCAAATGCAGGAGACTTCGACCCTACGCCGCCAGTAAGCTGACCGCCCCAGTGAAGCATCATTTGTGTTGCGGCCGGTGTGGTCATCGAGTAGTAATAGTCGCGCCAGGTTTTTGCAAGAAATTTCAGAATTACCTGTGTCATCAATGTGGGACTTGATTCCCAAAGCAATTGCGTCATCCCAACGGGAACATTAGCACCCTGGTTGGGGGTATCATAGCAAATCATGAGCCTCACATGGTGGTTGATACCATCCACCTCCATTTTTCTCAATGCGTATCTTGCGACGAGTCCGCTCATGCAAACGCCCAAAACGATGTTGTCGACGTTGCCTTGCTTGATCGTATTGATTTGTTCTATAACCGCTTTCATAACCTGCGCATTGTTTTCAATGGCAGCCCTTCCGTCGTCGTAATCGATAAAGACAAGGTCAAAACCTTCACTCAGCCATTGATTCAATGGGAAGCGAAACTTTGCTTCCAGCTTATCCAGGTTCACATCGTTGACGAAATCAAAGCCTTCCCCGATGATCACGGCTTTATCCAGTATTGCATCGCAGCCCGTTACAATGCGAATGGTTGCGCCAACGACCTGCGTACGTGCATGATGCAGGGAAGCGTCGCTGACGGCAGCTGGCGCGGATACGTGGAATTCCATCGCCGGTGGGATACGTTCCAGTTGCCTCACATCAACATACGTCTCGAAATCGTAATGACGGTTTTTCGTAATGAACCTTATTTTGACCGGATGGTTGCCTTCGGTTTCGAACCGATGCTTTATCAGTTGTTCCTGAAATGAGTAACTGGTAAAACCCTTGCCGTCGCCAAAGTTGATCGCCATTCCGACGAGCTGTTGCGTGTGATTGGCAATGAGCAATTTGGGACTGATTTTGAACCAAACCTCGGACTGATAAACGTCCTGTCGTAAAGCGGCCGCATACATGATCCTGAACGGCGTATAATCTGCAAAGTCGACCGGTTTTCCTGCTCTTTTTGCATCCTCGTTGGATCGGAGCTGTTTTTCAGTCAGAAACACGGCTTCCATATCGATAATGCCGAGCGGAATGGTGTCGTTCCGGGTCAGTTTCGAAGGGTTGGTCTCCACCAAATCTTTCAGGGATGGTATGTGCGCATTTTTTGTGCGGAGGTCGGCGTCGTACATGCGTTCGTAGAGGTTGTGCCATTCTTCTGCCGATACCGGTTCCGGTTTGGAAAGCTTGCCAGAGGTGATTTGCTTTAAATAATCAATTTCATGGCGCGTGGTGACGGCCGCATTCATAAACAGCTTATTGCCCAGGCCCGAGAGGTCCAGTTTGTCCAGAGCATTTTGTCGTAACGTTTGATAATCCTGTGCAAAAGTCATTTGAAAAGACAACAGGAGGGACACCAGGAAAAGGCATAGCTTTCCTGTGTCACATTTTTTGAAATCTGTCATTGGTGTATGTTTTTGAAGTGAAAAATTATTTAGCTAATAACTTAAAATCCCATTGTGTTTTCTTGCCGATCATAGGAGGTCGCTGGCCCTGTATATCCGTAGCTTGACGGAATATTTTTCCCAACTTTGGATTGTGGTCGCCATACGGGATTATGACATTAATCTGACCAAACTTTCTTGGGACTTCCAGAGCAATCTCATAGTTACCATTTTCATCGGTGTAAGTTGATTTGAGTTCAATCGAGCCGGTCAGTTTTGAACCGCTCAGCAGAACCATAATGCTATCCACTGGCACCTGATTTTCGTCAAATACCTTTCCATAAACGACCGTCGTTCGATCACCTAAATGTCCGCAAGCGAGCATCGTCAGTGCTATCATCGCCAGAAGGAGCCATTTTTTGAAAATTCCAGATTGAGTTCGGAAAAGTGTTTCCATATTTGATTGTCGTGTTTTGGTGATGAATATTCCTCAAAACAAAAAATATATTTTCTTCCCGGCACAATGCAATGACCGAACGGCAACCGAGAAATGATCAATAGGGAAACTGTAATAAAGAGGAGCAATAAAACATAGTGGTCATTTAACTTCTAACTGGAAATCCCATTGTGTTTTCTTGCCGATCAATGGATTTGAGCCCTTTGTTTGACTTTTGAGCGTGTAATTGCTGTACTTAGGGTTATGGAGTCCATCGTAGGGAATAGAAAGGCTAAGAGTCAGGTACTTTTTTGGCACTTCCAGCAGAACCTCGTAATCACCGTTTGCATCAGTGTATGTTGAAGCCAAATCGAGGGTGTTAGGAGATAAATTGGAGCCGGAAACGACAATCAAAACACTATCCACAGGCTGTTGGTCCTGATCGACAACCTTTCCGTAAATATGCGTGGTGCGTTCAAACTGACAGGCGATCGCTAATGCCGCGATACTCATTACCAGCAGCAGTTTTTCAAAGATTTTTCTCATAACCATATTGATTGGATTTACATAAGTGAATGCAGAGCTACTTAGCTTCAAGGAGACAAATATGTCATAAATCAAAATCAAAAAAGCTTGCTGGCGAGCAGCAATGAATAAACGGCAACTGAGAAATGATCAAAGGGTAGCACAAAAAAATCCCGGCTGCTGATGCGGCCGGGATTTTCAGAAATCCTTATTAAATTAAACCTTAAAAGCTATACCGCAAGCCGATCTGGACCTGGTAAGGGTTGCCGGAAGGCGTTACCACACCGGCGGTGTTTACGCGGTACACATACTGGTTTTTTGCCCTGTCGAATGCAGGTATGGCTTGGTTGCCGTTCGCGGCAGGGACACCCAATGCGTACAGTGCCTGTGTACCCAACGACTTGTTGCGGCCCCAATCTTTGTTCAGGAAATTGGCGAAGTTGAAGACATCAGCAGAAACCTCGATGGCGTGCGTACCGGCTATCTTTATACGTTTGGACGCGCGGACATCGAATACACCGTAGAAGCCGTTGATACCACCGTTTCTTTCAGCGATTTTGCCTGAGTTCTTGGTGATATAGTCCTTGATACTCTGGCTTGCGTCCGGGTTGTCGAGGATCGATTGGAGACCTTTTCTTACGTTTTCAGGTACAGTCGGGTCGTTTTTGTCGAACACGAACGCGAGGTCGTTGGTACCTACGAAGTCGCCGTTGGTGTTACCTCCCGAGAGCAGGGTGTAACGCGTACCACCGATACCGGAGTAACGAACGCCGACATTAACGCCCCAGAAGCTTGGCAGAGAGCCATAGAACACGATTTTGTGACGGAACTGGTTGTCGGAGTACGACATCAGGCTCAGGTTACGTGGATCGTCCCTTACCGGCAGTGAAAGCGTCGCGCTGTTGGCCACGTTACCATTGAAAGAGGTATTGTCTTTCACATCATTATAAGTATAGCTCAATGTGATTTCGCCATCGCGGAAGTACTGGTACTTAACGTCAGCTACAAAAGAGAATGCATTGACCTTCCCTTCGCTGTTCAGTTCCAATACGCGGCCGAATTGATTGCTCTTACGTCCTTTCAGCCAGTCACCGGCACCATTGGTCGGCATATCGTTGCCGCCCGGTACGAACACACCGCGGTTTCCTTCGTTGGCCAGACGGAAGAATGGCTCGTCCACCATGTTTCTGTCCACGTACATGTAGTTATTGCGTCCCAGGCTCATGTAACCTGCGATACCTACTTTCAGTTTGTCGGTCAGGTACTTCGCATAGGAAATGTTAGCCTTGTAAATGATCGGCACGCGTGCGTCTTTGGCATTGGTATTGATTGTCGGCAGCTGGAATTGCGACAAAGTCGGAATGCTGTTGTAGTTGGCGCGGTAGGCAGCAAAATCCGGCGTAGGGATGTTTGGACTCCGTACATCGACAGTCGCCAGGTGTTTTCCGTCAAATGTAAGGTTGTTGATCACCACGTAGTTGTTGATGTCCGACGCGAACACGCCACCACCCAATCGAAAAATGTCGGTATGCTTATCATTGACATCCCAGGTGAATTGTACACGCGGCTGCACTACAAACGACTTGATCTTATTATCGGTGCGGATCTTCAAGGCATCATACAAAGTCTGGTTCAATGGCGAGCTTGGATAGTGTGCGTAGTCGAGACGCAGACCTGCGGTCACATCCAGGCCGGTTGCCAGGGTGGTTTTCAACTGTCCGTAGACGCCCGCATTCCAGATCGTCCCTTTCACCGACCAGTCGTCCATCAAAGGCACTTCGCGGTAGTAGCGGTAAGGTTTCAGGTCGTTGAACTGGTCCAGGGCCGTTTTGCCGGCAGCAGCATCCACATTGTAGTGGAAACGACCGTTTACTTCCGAGCCATAGGTCGAATGCGATCGGGTCATCATCAGGTCGGCACCGAATGTGTATTCCACCTTATCGGTATTGTAATACAGGTTATCAACCAATTGAACCACATTGTTGGTAAAACGCTCCTGCGCAAAACGGTGGCCGCCCATCTGGATGTTGGTTGAGCGGGAATTGCCATCGCTCAATACGGAGTTGACGTTCTCCACGATCGCTCTCGGGATGTTTGCTTCCGGAAGCTGGTCGCCGGGAGCACTTTTTTGTTTGATGAACAAATGCTGCACTTTCAGCTCGTTGGTCACTTTCGAAGTGATGGTCGACCGGAGCGATGCCAGCAAGCTGTTGTCCTGGTTGAAGTCATTTCCGTAAGATTCATAAGCATTGATCGTCGTGTTATCCGCCAGACCGAGTTTGTTACGGTCGTTGGTGTAGTTGTTACGGATCGTCAAAAGGTTTCTGTTGTTCAATTGCCAGTCGAGACGCAAAAATGCTGCATCCGAACCACGTTTTTTGTCGAACGTTCCGAACTGCGGCGTGTTCGCCATGCCGTATTTACTGCGGCCGATCTCAACAAATTTGTCCAGCGTAGCGCGGGTAACATTGAAACGGTTTTCGTCAACCGGGCTGAGGATGTCGGCGATGATCAATGGACGGCTATCCTGCTGGTGATCCCACGCTACAAAGAAATGGAGCTTATCTTTCAGGATCGGTCCGCCCAATGAGAAGCCGAACTGGTTGGTAGCAAACTTGTTATTGATTTTGTTGCCGCGAATGTCATAAGGGCTCGACAACCAGTCGGCGCGCGTATAATTGAAAGCGCTACCGCTCAGCTGGTTCGTACCCGATTTGGTAACCGCACTGATGGTACCCCCACCGCTGCGGCCGTAGGTGACGTCGTACTGGTTGGTGACCACCTGGAATTCACGCACCGCTTCAATGGAAATAGAGTAGGGCGCGCCGCTTCGGCTCGTCGTAGCACCGGCGGAAGTGGGGTTTTTGGAACTCATACCATCGATGGTATAACCTGTGGAAGAGCCGAGCTGACCGGAAATATTCCCGCCGCGGCTGAGCGGCGAAAGGTCCATCAGCGAAGTGAAGTTCCGTCCATTTACCGGCAGACGGGTAATGTCCCTTGCAGAAATAGCCGTAGAAGCGCCCAGGTTCTCGATCTTATTCTTAATACCCGAAGCCACAACGCTCACCACTTCCAGTGTCTGGCCGGCCTCTTTCATGGGCATTTTGACCTTGATCGCATCACCCTGGTGGAGGATGTAACCCGTTTGTTTCTGTTCTCCAAAGCCGATATAGGTGGCTGTAACGGTGTAAGGGCCGCCCAATGGAAGTTCTTTGAAAGCATATTCTCCTTTGGCATTGGTGACTGTTCCGGTAGTAAAGCCTGTGGACTCGTTCCTGACCTGAACGGTCGCACCGACCAGTCCGGCATTCTGATCATCGATTACCGTGCCGGAAATGGATGCCTGTGTAGTTTGGGCCCGTAACGCGGCAATGTTTGCAAGGCAGCAAAGCAGCGTGAGGACAATAGGGAGTAAAAATCTCTTATGCATGAGCATGAAGTTGGTTGAACTAAATTTGCCGCAAAAGAAGGGTATCTACTTATCCCAGCTGTTATTGAATTGTTATCGAATTGTGAACTTGCAGAAACAGCGCCATCCAACGAAGAGAAGGCCTCCGAAAAAAAAATCTCATTTTTTTTCACATCCCTGTCCAATCCCTCATTACCCGATCATCATTACAGTGAAATGCGTCATTCACCGTTCTACGGCGGCTCATTCATCGCACCGGCGACCCGGTCATTCAATCATTCATTCACTCATTCAAAATTAACCATGGAGCCAAGAATCAATTTTATGGAAAAAGGACAAAAGGCAATGAAAGCTATGTACGGGCTGGGAGGCTATCTGGCGAAATCGCCGGTAGAAAAAAAGCTGCTCAACCTGATCTACTTCCGGGTATCGCAGGTTAACGGCTGCGCATTCTGCCTGGATATGCATTCGAAAGATCTGCTCGTCGAAGGGGAAACCGAGCAGCGGCTGTTCCTGCTCAGCGCCTGGCGCGAGGCACCCTTCTTTTCGGACCGGGAGCGCGCTGCATTGGCTTATGCCGAGGCGGTAACAGAACTCAGAGGCAGGGAAGTGTCCGACGAAGTGTTCGCGGCCGTCAGCGAACAATTTTCGGAAGAGGAAATAGTAGACCTCACCATGGCTGCTATCGCGATCAACTCCTATAACCGCATCAACATCGCATTCCGGACCGTTGCGGGAGGATACCAGCCCGGCGCATTCGCGGCGCATTGACTACCTCCGAAAAATCACCTACTTTTTTAGCCAACCGATTAAACCGACATTCCAATGAGCGAATTCATGTTATTGTTCCGACAACCCAGCTTCGATTACAGCAATGCTTCCCCCGCTGAAATGCAGGCTCTTACCAAAAAATGGCAGGATTGGGTAGGCGGCATTGTGGCACAAAAGAAACTCTCGGCCAGAGGTCAGCGTCTGGACACCGACGGCCGCGTACTGAGAGCAGGCGGTGTTGTCACCGACGGCCCGTTCGTCGAGATCCGCGAAAGGCTGGGCAGTTTCATTATCGTCAACGCTGAAAACATCGACGAAGCCACGACGCTGGCACATGGCTGTCCGGCGATCGATATGGGCGGCAGTGTGGAGATCCGCCGAATTTTTTCCTAATTAGCATCATCAACAAACGAAGCCCGCTCCTGTCCCGGGGGCGGGCTTATCATGAGACCATGGAGAGAGAATACGAATCTTTAAAGCATCTGTTTCAAAAGGAGTTCGCTAAAATGGTGGCTGTAATCAGCCGCATGTATGGGTTGGAATACATTGAAATGGCAGAAGATCTCGTCAGCGAAACTTTCCTACTGGCCTCCGAAACCTGGGGTGTCAAAGGCATACCTGAAAACCCGACGGCCTGGCTTTACGCGGTAGCCAAACAGAAAACACTTCACCATTTCAGGCGGAGCAAGATTTACACGGAGAAGGTGATGCCGCAAGTGATGAGCGGGCAGGACGGATCGGTAGAACCCGAACTCAGTTTTTCCCAGGAAAACATCCGCGACAGCCAGTTGCAAATGCTTTTTGCGGTGTGTGACCCGTCCATTGCCAGTGAGGCGCAAATGGGACTGGCATTGCGCATCCTTTGCGGTTTCGGGATCGATGAAATCGCGGAGGCATTTTTTACCAATAAGGAAACCATTAATAAAAGGCTTTTCAGGGCAAAGGAAAAGCTGCGCGCTGAGAAGGTGCAGATGGAGCTCCCGCCGGAAAGCGAGATCGTGCGCCGGCTCGACAATGTGCTGCATATCATCTACCTGCTGTTTAGTGAGGGCTATTATTCCAAAACTCAGAACGAAATTCTGAGGAAGGATCTCTGTATCGAAGCATTGAGGCTTGGTGTCCTCCTCACCGGGTACGAAAAAACAAATGTTCCCAAAACGCACGCCCTGGTTGCACTCATGTGCTTTCACGCGTCACGGTTCGCTGCGCGCGAGGGGCAGGGAGAGGAACCGGTGCTCTACGACGACCAGGACGATTCGCTCTGGGACCAGGAACTGATCCGCCGGGGAGCATATTTTCTGAATTTGTCGGCCACAGGAGATGAAGTCACCTCCTACCACCTCGAAGCGCGTATTGCCCAGCTGCATTGCATGAAGGAGGACCGACCTGAGAAATGGGCGGAGGTTATGAGCCTGTACGACCAGCTCATTCAAATCAATTATTCGCCCAGTGTGGCGCTGAACCGCGTTTTTGCATTGTTTAAGCTAAAAGGGGCCAAGGAGGCGCTGGCCGAAGCCGAGCAGCTGAAAATGGACCATAATCATTTTTATCTCGTACTGCTGGGAGAACTCCACTCCGGGCTCAACCAGGAAACCGCCCGCGGCTATTTCGAACAGGCATTGGCTCTGGCCAAAACCCAAACCGAAAAGCAGGGGATCAGCAGGAAAATCCAGGCTCTCGAGGTCTTGAAAGGCTAGTTTCGGTTTCTGAAAAAGCAATTCGTAAGGTGTGATGGCTGAGCGTATGGACCCGTGCGCGGAAGCTCAAAGCGATGCCCGGACCACCACGCGGCATGAATGGTCGATACGCTGCATATGCCCGTTCAGCACCATATCGGCTGCGGCATTTCCCATCGCTTTGAAATCGGGCGAAATGGTGGTGATGCCGTTCAGCATATCCTTCTTCGCGTCGTTGTCGTGGAAGGAAACGATCCCGATATGCTTGCCGGGAAGCAGGTCGCTCTGGGCTACTTCCCTTACCAGGAACATCAGATGCTCATCTGAAAAAACGATGTACGCTTCACCCGTCGAAATGCTGCCGGCCGGAATGTGGCCGCTGACGCGATATACCAGATTGTTTTCTTCACAAAAATGCACAAACGTCTCCCGAAACTGCGGCGGCACGAAAGCGTGTTCCGGACAAATCAGGTTGGTGCATTGATACTTCCGCAGGGCAGTTGCCAGATCGTTCAGCGCGTGGCGGAGCGACACTGCGAAATGGACGCCGACGGTCCCCATGCTGCCTGAAAGGCCCGGAACGGGCCGGTCGAGGAGGATGAGTTTCTCTGCCGGGAGCCGTTCAATGGCCTGGTAGCCGGTTTCCGGCTCATCCAGAAAATGCGGAATCACGATGATATGCGAATAGCCGGCCAGTTTTTTTCGGATCAGCTGGCGGAAATGAACGGCGCTGTTGTAATAAATATGGAGATCTACGTCCGCCCGTCGCCCCAGCCGCTCGGTCAGGGCATCGCAGATTACTTTATTGTATTCATTCAACTGGTTGAAAAGAACCAAAACTTTCCACTCCTGTGCGGGGTTCAGCCGGTTGATGAAGAAACTTTTGCCGTGTTGAGAGGATAGTATTCCCATGTCACGCAGGTTATTGTAGCTCTTTTCAATCGTGCTTCTGGAAACCGAGTAATGGCGGCTCAACTCATTGATCGAGGGGAGCCGGTCGCCCCGGTCGATGAGGCCAGTTTTAGTCGCATTAAGTACCGCCTCCACGAGTTGCTGGTAAACAGGTTCGGAGGAGTTACGGTCGACCGTGAAGTGGTTTTCGAAGTTGATCTTTCGCATAATTGTAACGGGTCAAGGGTTCTGTCTGTTCTAGGGCATTATTCAGAAAGTCAATTTAACGAGAATGACAAAGCTAAATCGGGTGTACAGACAGAGAGCAATAAGTTAACTGCGGATACTAAAAATCTGCCTTTGTAAGCCTTCGGGAGGTCGCCGGACCGTGGCAGTGGGATTAGCGGATAAATTTTTTCGTTTGACCCCCTGAAAAAGGGTTTCCGTCGATTTCTTTTGCGGATTATACCAATTGGTCTGATCTTGCGGGACAACTCACCGGTTACCAAGCTATGAGACTCAGAAGCAGCATTACGATCCTGACGCACGTGACTGTATGGTCATTGCTGGGCTTTATCCTGCTGTTCTATCCCCCGTTGTCATGGGACTTTACGGTTCCCCCTAATTTTTGGGTCAAGCAGGCATTGAACCTGGCCGTTATGATCGCTGCATTTTATGCCAATGCGCATTATGTAACGCCCAAACTGCTTTTTCAGAAGGGAAACAAAGTGCTCTTCGGGGTGTGGCTGGCTGCTGCGGTTGGTGGAATCCTCGTTATTGCACGGGTGATAGAGGTGCGGTTGGATGTACTGACCGATATGGCGCGGATTTTCAACAAAACGCCAAAGAATTCATTCAGCCTCGATCTGCATTTGTTCATGATCACGCTGCTGGTGATGGTGATCAGCACGAGCCTTGCGCTGGCCAGACGCTGGCAGGCCGATGCACAAATGCATGAGCGCATCGAAAAACAGCAGATAGCCTCGGAGCTCTCATTTCTGAAAGCGCAGATCAACCCGCATTTCTTTTTCAACACGCTCAATAACATTTACTCGCTCACCTATTCGGACATTCCTGTTTCCCGTGAGGCGATCCTGAAACTATCGCGCATGATGCGATATGTGCTGTACGACACATTGAGTGATCTGGTGTCCCTAAGGCAGGAATTATCGTTTCTGAAAGATTATATTTCGCTCATGGAGTTGCGCTTGCACGAATGCACCACTCTGGAATTCAATGAGCCGCTGGTCGACAAGGATTGCTGGATCGCGCCTATGCTGCTATTGCCTTTTGTCGAAAATGCCTTTAAACATGGTTCCAGCGCCCTGCATCCTTCCCGTATCGTGATTGACCTCCATGTGAGCCAGGGCTCCTTGTTGCTTCGTGTTTTCAATCATATCGCCCATGAAAAGGATGGTTATCAGCTGGATCAGGGTGGTATCGGGCTTGCCAACACCCGAAAGCGACTACACCTGCTCTATCCCGGTAAGCATGGACTGGTGATTCATGAAGATCCGGAGGCGAGAACCTATGAAGTTTTGCTGACCTTGCAACTGGAACGGGACATGGCCGGCCAGATCGTTGAACCTGTATGAAACTGAATTGCATTACCGTCGATGACGAACCCTTGGCGCTGAACCTCATCAGCGCATTCGCCGTGCAGACGCCTTTCCTGGAACTGAAGGGGAAATTTGGCAATGCGGTGCAAGCGCTGCAGGTGCTTCACGAGCAGACCATCCACCTCATTTTTTTGGATATTCAGATGCCCGACCTGAATGGAATGGAGCTGGCACGCGTGATCAGTCAGTCGAATGCGGCCGAACAGACCAGGATCATTTTTACAACAGCTTTCAACCAGTTTGCGGTCGAAGGCTATAAAGTGAATGCATTGGATTACCTGTTGAAACCGTTCGGTTATGACGAGTTTCTGCGGGCCGCCTCCAAGGCTAAAAAGTATTTTGAATTGTTACAGGACAATGCGCCGGGGGAGGAGTTTGATAATTATATGTTTGTCAAATCCGATTATAAACATATCCGGGTCGATTTCGATTCGATTTCCTATATCGAGTCGGTGAAGGATTATGTCAGGATCCACCTCACGCCGCCGCTGAGCCCCGTGGTAACGCTGAGCAGCCTGAAAGCGATCGAGGACAAGCTGCCGGGCTCCCGGTTTCTCCGTATTCACCGCTCCTTCATTGTGGCGGTGAGTAAAGTCGATTTCGTCAGCAAGAATGCGGTTCAGGTCGGAGGCGTCGAAATTCCGGTCGGAGAGTTATACAAAGATGCATTTAAGATGCTTCTCGCCCGCTGGATATAGCAGGCAAGAAGTCCTTGAATTGAATGCAAATGATGCCCTATGAGATGACTTTGACCAATGCGGCAAGCTCCTGGTCGCTCAGGCCGCGGTCGTCGGCTGATTGGAGAAGGTCCCGGACCCCTTTTGTGAAATCGGCGTTCAACCCGGCCGATTGGAATGCGTCGTGAATACGCCGCGTGGCGGCTACGCTGATCGATAGCGGACTTTGGCTGATGGTGAAGTCGTCGCTTTCGACAACACCGACCTGGTGTTTGAAAAATTCAGTGAAGCCCGGAGTGATTTCGCCCAGAATTTCGCTGAAAGCGGCCAGAGGCAGCCCGGTCTTCCGTGCGAGCGCAATGCCGTGGATAAGGCCTGTGTAAGAGCCATACAGCCAGGTGAGCGTAGCCAGGTCCATCGCCGACGCCAACGCAGCACGGCTGCCCAGGTATTTAATATTGCCTCCGAACACCGCTAAGGTCTCCCGGCTTTTTTCGAAGTGGCTTTTTTCTCCCGACACAATGATCGTCGTCTCCGGCAGGCCCATTTGGTCGGGTGCCACCTGGATGGCGCCATTGAGGTAACCGGCGTTCAAGCGGGCGAGTGTCTCTTCCAGCAATTCAGCTTCCTGCGGTTCTGCAGTAGTGAAATTGATCAGCGTTTTACCGGCCAATATAGTTTTGTCACTGATGTGCTCCATAATGCGCTCAACGGCCGCGTAGTCGAGTACGCAGATAACGATCAGCTGACTCTGCGCGATCGCTTCCTGCAAGTCTTCATACACCTGCACACCTGCGACGCCGTCTGCTTTGGAACGCGTCCGGTTCCAGGCGGATACCCTATAACCTTGTTTAACGAGTAGTTCTGCAAGTCGGGTACCCATTTGACCTAGCCCTATTAGTGTGATTTGTTTCGTGTTCATTGGAATCGGTATTTGATTTGACCCCACAAAATTCCGCAGTGAAACGGCGGCTATCAATTACCGAAAAAAGATTCGGTAACCGAAAAGTTATTCGGTATTGGCTAAATTGGGAAGCAAAGTGACACGATCTATTTTATCATCAGCAATATGTATCAGCGAAAGACACCCGAAGATCTCGAATGCGGGATTACCATAGCCATGAAAGTTTTCGGAGCGAAATGGAAGCCCTGTATCCTGGATGCCATTCAAAAAGGATTCAAAAGGCCTAGTGAGATGCACCGCGAGATCAAAGGCGCGACACCCAGGGTGATCGACATGCAGCTGCGGGAACTGGAAATGGCCGGGGTGGTCGCGAAACGCAATTCCGCAGGCTTCCCTCTTTACACAGAATACACATTGACGGATTCAGGCCGAAGCATTTTGCCCATCATCGACCAGATGAACGAATGGGGCTTGCTGCACAAAGAACTCGTGACCGAGGGAAGCCTTCAGTCCATATCCTTGTAGAGCTGCACTTTCTGGAACATTTCGATCAGCGTATTCACCTTGAGCTTTTCGAAAAGCCGGGCTTTGTAAGTACTTACCGAACTTTCCGTCAGGTCTAGTCTGGAAGCGATTTCCTTGACCCACAAACCTTCGATCAGCATATCCATAATAGTGATTTCGCGGATCGAAAGGTCAAGCAGCGGGTTATCGGTCCGGTAATTGTTCTTGTCGAGCTGATTGAGCAACTCTTCCTTGATCCTTGGGCTTACATACCGGCCCGATTCATTGACGGACCGGATGGCTTTACGCAGGTCATCGTTCCCGGCGTTTTTGGAGAGAAAACCATTTGCGCCCGTGCGCAGATAATGAATGCCGTAGATCCTTTCCTGGGCAGCCGAAAACACAAGGATGGGGACGTTTTTCTGAACGGCCCTTAGGAGGGGTATCATCTCAAATCCTTCTCCCTCCGGAATCTGAACATCCAGGATGACCAGGTCAAATCCGCATGTGGCCAGTTCGGTAAGCGCCGTCTTAAACGAGGCCGATTCGCGGATAACCGCATCCGGAAACAGCTCCCGTATTACAATCTTTGTGGCCAGCCTGATGATCTGGTAATCTTCAATAATTAGGATGTTTTTCATGCGGTCAAATTCCAGGGCAAAAAATATTTTTTCCATCATCCGGGAGCCGGCTTTCCCGCTGTAGTACTATGCCAGCGGATGACGGTAGCGTTTATACGGCGTCCATAAAACGACGCGATCTGCCGACCGGTTGGGTAATGCCGGAGGTTGATTTGGTTAAATCAGGCCAACCGAAACCAGGTTTCGATTTACCGGCTCATCGTGAGCAATATCATGCAACGGCACCCCTGGGCAGCGGAGCAAGGTCCAGTTCTAATCTAAGGTCAACGATGAACTCCAATTCATTCTGTTGCACGGATAGTTCGTGCTTGTCGGGGTAGAGCAACTGAAGTCTTTTGGAAGTATTAGCTAGGCCAAACCCCCCGATTTGCTCCTTTGAAGCGCCGGCCCTATTTTGATGGCGCGAATGCGGAGGAATGTTGTTTTTAATGACAAAATGTAATGTGGTGTCATCCAGAACAATGGAAATGTCCACGTAAGAAGATTGCTTGCTCTTGCCGGGACCGTGCTTGAATGCATTTTCGACAAACGAAACCAGCAGGAGAGGTGCTATGACATATTCCTCCGGGTTGCCCTCCAGATGATAGACAATGGTCACCCGCTCGGAAAAACGCGACCTTTCGAGGTCGAGATAATTTTCGATGTAGCTGATCTCCCTCGCCAGTATTACCCGTTCCTTGTTGGATTCGTAGAGACTGTACCGCATCAGGTCTGATAATTTGAGCACGAGCTCAGCGGCCTGGTCGTCGACGTCCACCGTGCGTGTGTATATAGCATTCAAGGTATTGAACAAAAAGTGCGGATTGATTTGCGATTTCAGAAAGCGGAGTTCAAGGTCCAGGTTATTGCGCTGGAGTAGCAAACCTTCCGTCTGTAAATCGAGGTTGGTCTTTTCAAGCTGCAATGCATCACGTTCCAGGGTAAGGTTGCGCGTCCGCGAGCGAATGGTGTCCCGCATGACCTTAATGGCCAGCAGGGGAAGCACATAAAGCAGGCTCCACGCATACACCACGTAGGCGACCGTAAACTCAGTAAAGCACACGGTAAAGCTTTTGCCTTTCAGGAATTCATTCCAAAATGTGGCAACATAACGGCGCTCACCTGGTTTGGCGAAATCAGTAATGGTAACCAGATAAGCAAACTCGAAATAATTGATAATATGCAGGAATTGAAAAACGAGCAGGATTGAAATAACAGAAGCGATGATCTTTCTGGGATAAATAAATCTTGGAAAAATAACATAACCCAGAAAGTAGAAAACAAATAATGATTGCGCCATGACCACGACCGAAGCATGGTTGATAACCCGATCGCTATCCCTTGTAAGGCCGGGAATTGAATAGTAACGAATAATGAACCAGATTCCTATCCAAGTCAGCACATGGTTGGTGATCCTGATCATTTTTGTACGTTTTTCAGAAGGGATTGAAATGTTCAAATCCATAAACCTTTCAGATTCTGTTTTTTTGTAAAGCCGCCAGCACATTGGCCCGGTATGTAATTCCGATGGGAATTTTTCTGCCGCTGATCGTCGTGATTTCGTTGCCTTCTATTTCGCGTATCACTTTTTTATTGACAATGTAGGAACGGTTGACGCGTAAAAACTGGGTTGTAGAAAGAGCTTCCTCAATTTTGGCCATCGTCATATGGATTACGGCAACGCGATCGGCCCAATACAATTTGAGATAATCACGCATTCCCTCGATAAAATGAATCTCGCTGGGAGATACTTTAATCAGTTTTTTATTCTCTTTCAGCAATAGAAAATCGGTAGGAGAACCGGTCGCCCCTTCATGGGATGCGTCCAGGGGCAAACTCCTGGTAGCGGATTGCGCCTGGAAGAGCTCCTGCGGCTGCTGTTTTGCCATGATACGTGCTCCGTCGACCTTGTTGATCGCCTTAAGGAAGCGTTCGAAAGGGACTGGTTTGAGCAGGTAATCAGTAACTTGCTGTTCGTAACCCTCCAGTGCATACGACGGGTCGGCGGTGATCATGATAATTGCGGGGCGGGCGGCCGGAAGCAATTTCAATAATTCGAATCCAGTCATTTCGGGCATCTCAATGTCCAGAAAGACGATCTCCGGCTGCAATTCGCGGATTTGGAACAGCGCGTCGGTGGCAGTTTCCGCGAAACCAACGAGATCCAGAAAAGGAACCCTCAGTACATATTTTTCAATCAATCGGCGTGCGTCAGCCTCATCATCTACTATTACACAACGCAACCTGCCGGGAGATAACATACTCTGCTCTTAACTTCGGTACTAAATTCCATTCGTCTGCAATAATATAGGTATTGGTCGAAATAAATGCATAGTTCGGCGAAATTATTTTAGTGCAAGATGGTTATAGGATTACTTTTAACCCATTAATGAATGAACGTTCCCATGAAGAATAATTGTTCTATTGGCTATGATGAAAAGATCTGAGGAAATTAAATTTGTGAAAGAGAATAGCGAATACATTGCGTTACTCCATATCCGTCATTATTACACTTCATTTACAGGCTTTTTAGCTACCTTAGCCGGACATGGTTAGGGATAATCGGCATTTACAGCAATCTGCTGAATTCCAGGTGCCATCAGTTCAGTTTGACGGATTTTTTGAATTATAATTTGGACTTGAAAGCATAACTCCTAACTATAAACAATGATCCGAGATCGGACCGGAAAACGTTAACTTTCATAAGTAAAATGGGTGCTTAAAAAGTTGAAAGCCCCTGGCATTTTGCCAGGGGTTTTTTTATTGATTTTATTTTAAATGGAGAGTATTTGAACTGGTTTGGGTATATTTTTTGTAGTTAAATGTCGACAAAAGTATGCATAGTTATTCAATTGATTCAAATATAACCGTTTCGGAAATCGGTGATTTTGAGTTAAAGCGGGCTCCCGCACGTTAGGGAAATTGCCGGTTAACGCAGCCGTAGGCGTACAAGATGGCTAGGCGGTATTGCTCCGTGGCTTTTCATTTCTTAACTTTTAGATAACCTGGACCTCAGGGGGAATGAGTTAGTTTGCGAACCTTTTTTCTCCACCATTTTGATACGATGAATAAATTCTTAGCCTTTTCTTTGTTAGCCTTATCCTCTTTTTCAGTCTCGGGCCAAACTCGTCAAACACCACGTCAGGATTATCAGCTGCTGACAGGCGGCTCATTTGTTCAATCCAAAAACTGGTATCTGCTGACGCTATTCGCGCAGTTGCCGGAAGTAAGGACGCTGTTGCGAAAAGATCCTCAGCTTGCCGCAATGGCGGCTTTGAAGTACAAAAACCTGGAAGTGTCGCTGCGTGAATGCAAAAATGATTTCCGGTGCTACACCGAAAAAATGAAATTCACGCAGGGCGAGATCGACGCCGTCGGTGCCAGGCTGGAAGCGCTTTATGCCGATAACAATGCGTTGGGCAACCTGGTCGAGGAACATCTTTCACCATCCGGAACCTACATGCTCCTGCGCGATGTCAGCGACAGGGAGCTGCTCCGCAAGTCATGGGAGCAGGATGCAAAGAGCGTCAATCATGCTATTGAAGTGTATGCCGAGGGCAAAAAACCTAATTATCCGGCAATCGATTCCATTGAATTTAAAACGACTGCGAAAAGTTACCCTGCGCTGGTATACGACTGCACCGACATTGTGCGACAGGAGAAAAAGAATGCAGACCTGTTTTTCGGCCCATCGATGCATTATGCGCTGCAATTCCTCGAAGTCAATGAAAGACATGAGGCGGCCGACTATGAACCGATGGTTTCGACGGTTAATAAAGCTGCATTGGAAAGGGTGAAGAAAATTGAATGGAGTAAATTCAGGTATACCCTGATCCTGGTGCCCGGCGCTGGCCCCGACACCTATGACAGGGCTTTGAGCGAAGGAGGGATGTTGCGTTGCCGGGTTGCAGCATTGCGTTATTTTGAAGGGCTGGCACCTTACATTCTCGTCTCGGGTGGGCGGGTACACCCTTTTAAAACGAAATACAGCGAGGCGTTTGAAATGAAAAAATTCCTGATGGAGACTTTGCATGTGCCAGAGCATGCCATTATCATGGATCCTCATGCGCGCCACACAACCACGAATATGCGTAATGGCGTGCGGCTGCTGTTCCGGTACGGTATGCCGTTAGAAAAGCCTTGTCTGGTCTCGACGATGCGCTCGCAGAGCTACTATATCACCAACGATGCCTTTGTAAACAGGTGTATGAAGGAGATCAATCATGTGCCATACAGGCTGGGCAAGCGGCTCAGCGAAACGGATTTTGAGTTTTATCCGGTGCTGGATGCCCTGCACATCGATGCCGATGAGCCGCTTGATCCCTAGGCAATGTATTAGCCGCCCTGCTTCACATTTTTCAGGTCGTCGTTGTTGATCTTTCTACCGCCCGGACCCTGCCGGAACAGCCCGCCAAACTCCCAGTTGACCGACAATTTCACGGAGCGCATCAGGTACCGGTTCCGGACCACGGAGTTGAATTCCGGCGATCTGTATACTTCCTTTTGTGAAAGATAGGACCCAAACGGACTAACGGTGGTGAGGGTGAATGTCAGTTTGCGGGCCGGAAGCTCTTTTTTGGCGGAGAAGCTGTAATAGAACCAGGAACCTTCGAAACCTTGCAGGGAAATACTTCTGGCGTCATAATCGCCGTACATCTGCACGCTGTACTGATTGGGAAGTTTCCAACTGCTGTTGATGTTGATGCCCCATGCGGCACCCTTATTGTCGATTCCCAGCGCCCCGCTCTTGAAGCGCGCCTGACGGACATTGGCATTGCTGTTGATCTTCCAGTCGGGTAGGAGGGAGAAAGATGTCGAAAAATTGACCCCGTACTGCGTATTGGAAGCGAGGTTTTGTTTTGTGGTGGTAGCGACGCCTGCATTATCCACCGTTACAATGCTTTCGATGGAGTTGTTTGTTTTTCTCCCGAATGCGGAGACGTTCAGAAAAAGATCGGAATTGGTCTGCAGTGCGTAGGTGAATTCAACCTGATTTACTTCTTCCGGTTTCAGCGAAGGGTTACCTACCACGATATTTTTCGGGTCCTGGCTGTCGCGGTTCGGGTTGAGGTCCCAGATCGACGGCCGCGAGATGCGCTTGGTGTAACTCAGGCTAAGATTATTGTTGGCGTCCAGCTTTTTAAAAAGAGTAGCGCTGGGCACGAAATTCCAGAAATTGCTGGTGAAATGCACGCCCGCATTGCGCTGGTCGCCTTCCAGGAATGTACCTTCGACGCGGGCGCCCGCGTGCAGTGCCCAACCATTATTCGATTTCAGCTTGATCTGGGTATAAGCAGCAAGCACGTCCTGTTGATAATCAAAACGGTCGGTTCGGGAAGGGATATCGGAGAGTTCATCCGTGTTGCCGTTTTCGCTGGCCTGTACCTGGTAGTCGCTCCCCACATTGCGCAGGATTGCCTTGGCACCGCTTTCCAGCGCGTGTTTGCCTGAACGGGATAGCGGCAGGATATAATCGGCCTGGAAGGTCCATTCGCGGTTTTGCGTGGTGTTGTGGTTGACCTCCCGGTAGATAGGAAACAGTTCCGTGTCACGCTGCAATGCGTTGTAATTGAAATCATCGATCGAGCGATTGTGTTGCGCCATCAGATAAAGCTCTTCGCCCGGTTTCCGGAATTTTTTGGTATAACCCAGATTCAGGTCAATGCCTTTGTTTGGCGCTTTGGTTGTCACATGCTGGTGAGATTGTTCCAGAAGCTGGCCATCGGGTGTGAGACGGCTGTTGCGCTGGTCGCTGTTTTGCGGCCAGTTTCCGAGCCATCCATTCACCGAGAAATTGAAAACATTGGCGCTGTCGGCCACATATTCGATCTGCACGTCGCCTGAGCTATGCGGTTTGGCATTGTCCCGGACAATTTCCTGCCTTACTTTACCCGTTTCCACACCGTTTTCAAAAACAGTCCGGTCGGTATTTGACAGCTCTTTGTTCCGGAAACGGTGTAAATGCAATGTCGAGCTGAGGTTCCATTTGTCGCGGTTCATCGCAATGCGGGGATTGATGGCCTGTTCGAGGTTTCCACCCACTACTTCAATGGTCCCGCTTGTGCTCTGGCTGCCTTTTTTGGTGATAATATTGATGACACCTGCTGCGCCTTCCGCATCATAGCGGGCCGACGGACTGGTGATGACTTCCACCGACTTGATGGACCCTGCGGGCATCATATTGAGTGCATCGGCCGCATTCCGGGCCATTTGGCCGGAGTATTTCCCATTGATCAGGATGCGAAGGTTGGAATTTCCGCGCATCGTCACATTGCCTGCCGCATCCACATTGAGTATCGGTGCTTTCCGCAGGACATCCGCGGCCGTTCCTCCCTGGTTGCTGATGTCCTTCTCCGCATTGTAGATGAGCATGCCCGGCTGTTGCTCCACCAGTTGTCTCGTCCCGGAGATAGTGACAGCATCGAGCTGTTTCGCTTCCGGCGCAAGCTGAATGGTGCCGAAATCGTACGTAGTGGCGGCGCTGATGGTAAACGGCAGCCTTTTTTGACCGTAACCGATCAGCGAAAGGTTAAGAATGTAGGAGCCGGTTTTGACGTCTGTTGACTTGAAAACTCCATTTTCGTCCGAGTAGGTGAGTGCGACGACATTTTGTTTTTCATCGAGTATACTGATGGTTGCAAACTCAATGGTCTTACGGCTTGCGGAGTCGAGAATGACGCCTTTGATGAGATAGCCAGGCAAGGACTGGGCATTTCCCGTCGGAATGATGGCTAATGCAATCAGAAAATGAATGGTGGTCAGGAGGTGTTGAAAGTACTTATTTTTCATGATAAAAAAGCTGCTTCCGGGTGGATCGGAAGGGTTGTGGAAATGGATGAAGTGTAACTAAAACTAAATGTCCGCTCTGCTTGCAGAGTGGGACCGGGGCGATGTCGATAACATAGTTTTGCGTTTGGCCGGCTTGGATTTTTTGCCCCACCATATATAAAAACCGGTGACAGGCAAACTGGTACAAATCAAACTGGCCAAAAAGTACAGAATTTTGGTGGTTAATCCGCCGACCGACCCAACATGCAAGGCATAGTTGGTGCGTCGGAGCCATTGTGCAATGTCCAGTTTTGCAATCTGTGTCTGGCTCGCTGGCAATTCCTTCAAAGTGTGCTGGTCAAGGTATACATAGCGCCAGGATCCATTGTGCATATCGGTGCAGAGGTCGATGGGTTCGGATGCTTTTTCGGGGAAAGATACGATGATCGCCTCTTTGTTGAGCACCCCGATCTCCTGTACGCCCTTTCGCCACGCGGCATCGACCTGGGCAAGACTGGCCAAAGGCAGGTTTTGAGTAGTATCTGAATACGCCCGCACATAGGGAGCGGGCGCCTGCCCGCCGGAGGCGAGCCAGTAAAACCCTTTGGAAAACCATTGGAAGCCCATAATTAGTCCGGTAATGGTTACAATGAGGGCAATGGTGAGCGAATAGAAGCCCAGGACGTTGTGTAAGTCATAGTTTACGCGTTTGAATTTGGCGCTCCATTTGATTGTGAGGGCCTTTTTTTGTTCCGATTTTGTCCATTTTTTTGGCCACCAGAGCACCATGCCGGTGATGAGCAGTATGAAAAATAGCAATGTTGCATAACTCACGATCGCGTGACCGACCTCCCCTTCGATCCACAAGCCTGTGTGGCCGTCGAGGATAAAATGAAAGAAATCCTCATGATCGACTATGGCGACGATTTTGTTGTCATAAGGATCAACGTACACCAGCGAATCGGAATCGAGGCTGAAATGAGCTGTCTGATTCTTCCCATGATACCAGACACTGTGGATCTTCTTATCCGGTAAAGCCTGATGGACCGTCTTCCACAATTCAGACGGGGGGAGCATGGCTTTGTTTCCGGGATTTGGGGCGTGCAGGTGGTCGAATGTGAGCCCTTCCAGCTCGCTTTCAAATACGAGGATACAGCCAGTCAACCCGACCACGATCACAACGATTCCGGAGAAGAGCCCAAGCCAGAGGTGCAGCCATGCATTGATTTTTTTTAAGATTGTCATTTAAGTTTCGATGTTTCGCCTGTCCATTCAAATTACTGGTGCGAGGTCACACCATCATCCAGTGAGTAGCGCGGCAGCTAATTTACCGAAGGCCGTTTGGTAAAAATGGGGCCCTTGGAGAAAGGAAGTGTTCGGCGTACGCGAGGGTAACTGGTAAATTGCCCGGGTATAGCCAATTACATAACATGGAAGCTACCCGCGCATGGATGAAATCGCATATGGTCGTTTTATTGATCCTTTTACCGATTTTGGATTTAAAAGGATTTTTGGTTCCGAGAGTAATAAGGACATTCTGATCGATTTTCTGAACGAGTTGTTTGCCGGCGAAAGAGAGGTCATCGATTTGACTTACTCTAACAATGAAAATGGTGGACAGTTGGCGGCGTACCGCAGAGCTATTTTTGACCTGTCCTGTACCGGTTCCAATGGTGAGCAGTTTATCATTGAAGTTCAGCGGGTCAAACAGGATCATTTCAGAGACCGTTGCTTCTTCTATGCGGCTTCACTTGTTCGCGACCAGGTGGTGACAGGGAACTGGAATTATGAGCTTAAACCCGTGTACCTGATCGGTTTGATGGATTTTTGCTTTGAAGATTCGCTTCCGGGCAGCTATTTGCATCACATTCATCTGACAAAGAGGGAGTCGGGATTAGTGTTTTATGAGAAGTTCGGCCTGATCTTTATTGAAATGCCCGGATTCGGGAAAACGGCGTTGGAGCTGGATACCGAACTGGATAAATGGCTCTATTTGTTGAAGAATTTAGGTAACTTAGACCAGGTTCCGGAATTTTTGGCGAAGCCTGTGTTCAGTAAATTGTTTCAGGTAGCAGAAGTTTGTAATCTAAATCAACAGGAAAAGATGGCTTACGACGCAAGTTTAAAAGCAAGATGGGATTATTACAATTCCCTGGATTACGCTCTCAAAGAGGGTGTTGAAAAGGGCAGGCGTGACGAACAACTCAGCATAGCGCGGAGCATGAAGGATAAGGGTATGGATGTACTGCTGATTGCCGAATTGCTTGGAATGACTGCCGGTGAAGTTGAAGCCGCCTGAATTACATTCCTGACCCAGACATCTCGAGGCGAAGAATGTAATCGGTGTCGCTGCTGAATTTCAGGCCCTTCTTCAACTCACCCGTTTCGGGATTGAACATCCACACATAATTGCCTGCTTCGCTCGAATTAACAGTGATGTAAACCCTGCCTTCCTCAACCAATACGCATTGTCGCGCCGTCCCCTTATCCAACGGAAGTTCCAGCCGCTTTGTAGTCTGTTTTTCAAGATCCAGCAGGTAAAAGTCGAAATGCGGGACTTTGTAGTGATCTTTCATACCTGTAAAAAGCCCTTTCCGCTCCGTTCTTACAATGGCCTTTCCTTTGCCGATGTACCAGCACCCATAACCGTTATTCCGGATTGGGGACGCCGAAATATTGAAGAAGTAGTCCGGGTCGATCGCCCGTTGTGACTTTTTGATGCGGAAAATTCCGGTGGGCTTGTCAGGCCGGTTGCCTGATGCGATGCCCGGGCAGGCGATGAAATAGAAATCCCCGCTTTCGGTGACGAATGAGTGGCTTTGGCGGGTGTTGGCTCCCCCCGGATACACCGAGCGCGTGTCTTTCAGGAGCGTGTCTAGTTTCATTTGAGGAAAATCCACGATGGCAGTGTAAATGGTATCACCAGTGGTGTATTTCTGCAATGTATAGGAATGATAGCAATAGCCGATGTAAAGCTTCCCGGCAAGAAATTCCGAAAAACCGACAGATATCCAGTTGTAATTTCCGAATGGCTTCGGTACAGGAGTTTCCCCCTGATCGGCCTGCATCGTACTGACATTAACCTTCGCAAAACGGATTTTTTGCGATTGATCGTCATACCCGAGCAGCATTAACGTATCCTTCGAAAGCCATTGGTAGTTTTCGGCTGTTGAAAATCCCGTAAGCGGGACAGTTGTGTCTTTGACAAACTCGTTGTTCTCAAACCGGTACCGCACAAAAGCACCGGTTTTGCGGTCGACACTGTAATAACGGCCGTCTCTGACGATCAGGTCGTAATAAAGAGGAGCCGGGACAACGTGAGCGCCGGTCTTTTCCGGGTTTACTGAGCCGGAAGTAAGGGTGTCTGTTTGAAAAATATACTCCCTGCCATTCTTCATCATCGCGTAAACGCTGTACCGGCCTGCAGCAGGTTGCTGTTGCTCCGGATGCTTTTGACAGCCGGTCAGGGTGAAAATGACGCACAACAAGAGAAGAAGACCAGGGTAAATGCTTCGAAAGCTACAATTCATGCTACAATTCAAATGTTAAACTGGTGCAGCAACTGCCTCATGACCAGAGGGGGAAGTCCTGCCATAGCACCTTCTTCGAGTACGATTACTTCGCCGGTCTGAGGATCGCCGTAATGCAGCGCGATATAGTTCTGGCCTTTTTTGAGCGAAACCTTCTCCTTGTTACGGGCAGGATTGGCGCAGGAGCCCTGGATCGTGAGCTCTACGTCCTGCCTGGGATTGATCATTACCGCGCCGCAGAAATCCATGACCCCGTTGCGGCTATCTATCTCGACATTGCTTTGCGGGGCGACAGACAATCTGAAATTGCCTTCCTGAATGTTCTTGTTGTTGGTCTGGGAAGTGTTGTTCAAGGCAATGATACGTCGCCGATTGGTTTTATGCAGTGCCATGTACAGCATTGCGCCCAGCACGGCAAAAGCACAGGCGGCCGCGAGCGGACGCCAGAAAGGAAAGGTACTTCGCACTGGCCGCTGATCGTTCCGGACCGGCTCTTGAAAGGGAAATGCCGAAGCAATCTCGGACCACATCTGGGATTGTACCTCCATCTTCTCGGAGGCATCCTGCCACTGCATGGTCTCGTCGCTTTCATCGCTCAGAAGCCAATGCTCGACCGCCGCCTTTTCTTCGTCGGAACAGGTGCCATTATGGTATTTTTCAATAAGCTCTTTGCTGATTTTCATCAAAAGTACTCGGCAGTTCAGTGGTGGATCCTTTTTGGTAAAAGTAGCACAAATAAACATTTACCGTAGGTGTGAACCACAAATCTAATGGATATACTCGGAGAGGTGTGCGCGGAGCGTGGTAAGTGCACGGGTGATATGATACTCCACGGCCCTTTCGGAAATAAGCAATGCCGATGCAATTTCCTTGTTGGTTAAACCTTCCTCACGGCTCATTTTGTAGACACGGCGGCATTGGCAGGGGAGTGTATCGACCAGATTGTCGACTTGATTTTTGAGGTTATTGAACATCACATCATGCTCGGTGCAATGCGTGTGACCACAATAATCCGCAAACGCAAACGCATTGTGTTGCTTCCGGCTTTTGGCGTTTCGCAAGTATTCAAACACCTTGAATTTGGCAGAGCGCATCAGGTAACGTTCGACAGAAGTGGTGATTTCCAGTTCGTCTTTACGCTCCCAAAGCGATTTGAAGATCTCCTGGACCATCCCTTTCGCAGGTTCCGTGTCGCGGATGGTATTGTAGCATACGGCATACACTTTCTCCCAATATGCCAGGTATATCTGCTTGAAGGACTGTTCGTCTATTCGGAAAGGGGTGTTATCAGATATGTTTCCCGTCATGCATTCGGCAGTTTGCCCTGGATTCGATGGTGTAAATATAGGTCATTATTTATAACAAGTCCAAATAAGTTTGAATATCTGTACATAACAAGTATCCATCCGGCACTACGATTCCCCTGCTGGCCCCGCCGTTTCACCGCCGGATCACGACGGTTGACCTTCGTGTTGGTTTCATTTTCAGCACCTTGTCCCGAGTTTTGGATCATTAGTCAATGAAACAAAGCATATGAAAGCATTATTATTAGCCATGACATTTTTTATTGCGTCCAACCTGTATGCACAGCAGGGTACGCAAACCATCCGCGGTACGATCCGCGACGAAGTTTCCAAAGCACCTGTGATCGGCGCGTCCGTTCTGCTTATCCAGGCCCAGGGCGCAAGCCCGCTCGGTGCGGTGACCGACGTGCGGGGAGAATTCAGCATTCCGGGTGTCCCGATGGGTCGCCAGTCTTTTCAGGTTACGATGGTGGGTTATGAAACACAGCGGCTGAACAACCTGGTGCTTACCGCAGGCAAGGAAGTGATTGTGAATGTCACTATGACGGAGGCCGTTCAGAACCTGGATGAGGTAATCGTGACCGCTGACCGCAAGAGCGACAAGACGAAAACCAACAATGAGCTGTCGCTCGTAAGCGGGAGGTCATTTAATGTAGACGATACCAAGCGTTATGCAGGTGCGTTGGGCGATCCCTCGCGCATGGCGGCCAATTTCGCAGGTGTGGTGTCCGGTGACGACTCGCGCAACGATATCGTTGTCCGTGGAAATTCACCCTCGGGAACGTTGTGGCAGCTCGAAGGCCTGAACATTCCGAACCCGAACCATTTCGGTTCGTTTGCAGCCACCGGCGGGCCGGTGAGTATGCTGAACAATAACGTGCTCGGTAAATCCGACTTTCTTACCAGCGCCTTTCCGGCCCAGTATGGAAATGCCTTATCAGCGGTATTCGACCTGCAATTGCGCGAAGGCAATAATCAGAAACATGAACTGATGGGTCAGGTAGGGTTCAATGGTTTCGAGCTGGGAGCCGAGGGGCCTTTTTCAAAGAAATCAAATGCATCGTTTCTGCTGAATTACCGCTACTCTACGCTGGGTCTCTTCAAAGCATTGGGTTTACAGTTTGGTACGGGAACAGCGGTACCTGATTACCAGGACCTGAACTTTAAAATAGCTGTTCCAACAGGCGATAAGGGCAAACTGACGCTGTTTGGCATTACCGGCAGCAGCGACGTGCAGTTCCTCGGTAACGAAGTCGATACGACTTTGACAAACCTGTACGGAACCGAAAACACAAACACCCGGGTAAAATACGGCACGAGCGTGTTTGGGCTGTCGTACGAACATAACCTTTCGCCCAGGACATTTGCCAAGCTCACATTGGGAATGAGCAAAACTCGCGAGCGGTTTAGCGGGGACTCGATCAGCAACGCGACGCGGGAGGCATTTCTCGCAGGTGAAGCCAGGTATAATACTTCCAAATATTCGGCAGTGCTGAACATGCGGCACAAAATGAATGCAAGAAGCAGCATTTACGGAGGTATTACGGTAGACCTTCTGAATTTTGACCTCTACAACCGGGCCGTATACCAGGCGGGTAAAGTAGACACGGTGCGCGTGAATGTGAAAGGGGAAAATACCGTGCTCACCCAGGCCTATGCCCAATGGAAATACCGTATTTCGCAGGGACTGATTTTTACGACCGGCTTGCATTTCCAGCATTTCAACCTGAACAATAATATGGCGATAGAGCCGCGGGCGGGATTGCAATATGCATTTGGTAAAGGGCAATCGGTAAGTCTGGGGTACGGTTTGAACAGCCAGGCGCAGCAGATTTATACCTATTTCGTGCAGACACCTGGCGAATCCGGGCCGGTGAACACCAACAAGGATCTTGGCTTCACACGCAGCCATCATATGGTGTTCAGCTATCAGAATCGGTTGACGGAAAACCTGCTGCTGAAAATAGAGCCTTATTACCAGAAACTCTTCAATGTGCCGGTTGAGCAACGTTCATCGACGTTCTCGACATTGAATACCGGTGCGTCATTCGGCCCTTCCGATCGTGACAGCCTGGTTAATAACGGTTCAGGACACAATATGGGTATCGAGCTCACATTGGAGCGGTATTTCAACAAAGGATACTACTTCCTGCTCACAACTTCGCTTTTTGACTCCAAGTATAAAGGCAGTGATCGGGTGGAGCGGAGTACGGCTTTCAATACCAGGTATGTGCTGAATGTGCTCGGCGGCAAGGAGTTTCGCTTTGGACAGAACAACATTCTGAGTGCCAACATCAAGACCTCGCTGGTAGGAGGGAAATACTTCACACCCCTGAACCTGGGCGCTTCAAAAACCAAGGGGTCGGCCGTGTATGATGAAACAAGGGCCTATTCGTTGCGGCAAAGCGCGTATTTTCGGACGGATATCCGCTTTTCCTACCGCAGGGAAATGCGCCGGAGCACCATGGAATTCTCGATGGATTTGCAGAATGTAACTGCACGCAAGAACATTTTCCAGCAAACTTACAATCCACGGACAAGCGAGCTGGTCAATCAGTACCAGCAGCCATTCTTCCCGGTCCCGTATTTCAGATACACATTTTAATTGGAATTTGAAGGGGCAAACCGGTAATTTGAAGCGGATATCGAATGCCCGGTTTGCCCAACGAAGCCCACTCCCGGATGAAAGAAAAGGCCTACACACTGAATGACCAGAAATGGAGACTGATCGGTATCCCTCTGCTCGGTGTGCTCATTGCGATGATGGTCAATTTCGAGGAGTTTGCGAAACTAAGCAGGTTATTCTTCATCAGCGCACTTTTTTCAATGCTGCTCACATTGACATTCTGGGAGGGCAACCGGTTCATTATCATTCACATGCGCCGTATTTTTCCTGACTACAGCGAAACCGGCAAACGTGTTCTGGCGGAGGCGGTCCTGGCTGTGGCTTATGTGTGGCTGGTCTCTTTCCTGCTCGACGAATTTTACTACAAACCGGTTTACCATGTGAGCGCGCTCGCGATGGCGTTCAGGATCAGCATTGTTCCGACGGTCATCGTATACCTGGTTTACGAGGCGGTTTATTTTTTTGATGCCTGGAAAATGAATGTGCGTAAAACAGAAGCATTGACCCGCGAAAATGTACAGTCTCAGCTGGAAGTGCTTAAAAACCAGCTGGATCCGCATTTTTTGTTCAATAGTATGAATACACTGGCAGCGCTGATCGACGATGACAACACACCGGCGCAGGACTATCTGGAAAGGCTCTCGGACGTGTACCGCTACGTGCTCGTGAGCCGCAACAAGAACACCGTGCCGCTGAGTGAGGAGATTGCATTCGTGGATGCTTATGTGTATCTCAATAAAATACGGTTCCGTGAAAACCTGCTCGTTGAAAAGCAACTCTCGGCGAGGGCACTCGCGCAGCATGTGACGCCGCTGAGCCTCCAGATGCTGATCGAGAATGCGATCAAGCATAATGTGGCTTCCAGGGATAACCCGCTGACGATCATGATCCGGGAAGAAAATAACGGTTACCTCACGGTAGAGAATAATGTTCTTGAAAAGACAATACTCGAAAAGTCGACACGGGTGGGATTACAGAACATTATCAACCGGTACAGCCTGCTGACCGACCGGGAGGTGGAAGTGATCCGGGGCAGCGAGCTTTTTACCGTCAGGATACCGTTGCTGGGCCAGCCCGCGGATCAATAGGAAAAACAATGACACCAGAAGGCATCTGACAGCCTGTAAACTATGAAGATACTCATTATCGAAGACGAATACCCTGCGGCGGAACGGCTCGAAAAACTGATCCGGAAGCTGGAACCCCGCACCGAGATCGCCGCGGTGCTGGAAAGTGTTGATGCGGCACGAAAGTGGTTTGGAAGGGGAGAGCCGGTGGACCTGATCTTTTCGGATATTCAGCTGGCAGATGGCCTGAGTTTCCAGATATTCGAGGAATTTCCGGCGCACAGCCCGATCATTTTCACGACTTCCTACGACGAATACGCGATTAAGGCGTTCAGGGTCAAAAGCATTGATTACTTGCTGAAACCCATTAAATCGCCCGAATTGGCCGATGCGCTGAAGAAGTACGAGGACATTAAGGAAGACTTTTCTCCGAAAGCTTACGCACGCAAGGTAGAAACATTGCTGGATAGCCTCGAAATGAGCCGGAAGCCGTTCAAAACCCGTTTTTTGGTTAAGAATGGCGAACAATTGATCCCGATCAATCAGGAGCATGTCGCTTATTTCTATACTGCCAATGAAATGTCGTGCCTTGTGGCCACCGACGGACGCCAGTATCTGGTGGATTATAAGCTGGAAGAACTGGAATCGCTCGTCGACCCGCTTAGTTTTTTCCGTCTTAACCGCCAGTTCATCGCCCGTATTGATGCCATTCAGAAAATACATACCTATTTCAATGGGAAGTTGAAAATTGAGCTTCGTCCTCAAACAACCCAGGAAGTGGTTGTCAGCCGGGAGAAGGCGCCTGCATTCAAGGCCTGGCTGGAAACTTAGCTTATGAAAATCTCCCTGATGTAAATAAAAAATCTCACCAGAAGTATCGGCGGTGACCCCTGGTCTGAGCTATCGCAGCCGGTTATTAGTTGGTTAAAATAGCGCTGGAAGAGTGATCAAAAGCCTGATGTGGCAACGGTTTTGTTTTATATTTCTAAATAATATAACAATGCGAAGTTTCGGGCTGCGAGAGCCGGTTCGGACAGCGACTGTGGTGTACTAAATGTCACCTAATCAAGAGGTTTTGTAGATTAAATAATGCGCAGAAGGGTGGTTTAATTTTGTATCCGCTTTTATACCTTTGCCACAAATCCATCCTCAAATGCTCGGCTTAGGCCTTCTGATCTCACTTGCTTGGAGGACAAACCGGGATGCTGTTATGAAATGAAGATACCCCTGAGCTCATTATCCCGCGCATTATTGATATGGACCATTCTGCTGGTTGTCATACTTGGCTCGTTTGTATTCGTGATATTGCTGACACGCGTTAAATCCAGGACGATCCGTGAGAATATCCACGAACTCCAGAAGGATATGAATGGCTACCAGAAGATCGATACCTGCATATCGATCCTGTACGTGGCCGAAAATAACAGCAGGCTGTTCATCACCACCCAGGATTCGAGCTACCTCAACGCGTTTACAGGCCAGCTTCAGACGGTTTCGAACATTCTGACCGAATTCGAAACCGAGCGGGCCAACCGCTCTTCGGCATTATCAGGGCTGATCGAAAGCAAGCGGGAAAGTAATGACGAATTTATCCGGATGAAAATACTGGTAGACAGCCTTTTATCGCTTTCGGTGCAGCGTGGAGAGCTTGAACAGCAGCAGGAAGCGAAATCCGTACGCCCGACCGTTCGCGTCAAAAAGACCTCGAAAGTCGACTCCGTTGTTGTAGCGGATACGAGCAGAAGAAAAAAAGGCCTTTTGAAAAGGATCGCTGACGCCATAGCGAACAAGGGCGATGACCACATCACCAAGGAAAGGACAAAGGTGATCACCGAGCGCGACTCCCTGCTCACATCGCGGCTGCTCGCCCGGGAGCTCGATCTGAGCCGCTACGACGAATATACCAGGGTTCGGAAGCAGCTCAATGAGGCCGAACAGCGTTTGTTGTTCCTGAACGGGGAGTTGTTTGCAAGTTTGCAGGCAACACTCAAACGCTTGAAAGGGACTGAAGAGAAGAAAGTGAAAATCTTCCGGAGCTCGCTGCTGGCTGAAACTTCCAATGAATTCGAAAAAGTAAACCGCCTGCTCTGGGGTGCTGCGATCGTGGTGTTTCTGATGACCATTATCATCGTCAGGAACGTTCTCAAACTCTACCGGAACGATGCGACCATTCTCCGATACGCTACCCTGACGGCCGAATCAGCTCAAAAGAAGGGGGAGTTTCTGGCGCAGGTGACCCATGAAATCAGGACACCTCTCAACGCCATTATCGGATTTTCACAACTTATTGAAACTAACCGGCTGGACGGGCAAACCAGGGAAAGTGTGGAAGCCATCCAGAGCTCTTCCCGGATATTGATAACACTTGTCAATGAACTGCTCGACTTTTCTAAACTGGAACGCGGGAAACTGACTTTGCAGTACCATGCTTTTAGCCCGGTCGCGCTGTTCGATGAAGTGATCAGCGTGCTGAGTGTCCTGGCGGATGAAAAGCATATCGTGATCGAATCCAAACTGAACATCTTAAAAGATTCCTGCCTGCAGGGGGATGAATTCCGCATTAAACAGGTGATGATCAACCTGCTTAACAATGCGATCAAGTTCACGCCTGCTCACGGGAAGATTGTCGTTGAGGCGATGCTCGAAAAGACCGATCCGCAGAAAAAGTTACTGAAATTCAGTGTGAAAGATTCCGGGATAGGCATTGCGCCGCAGCACCTGAAGGTAATATTTGAGGATTTCAGCCAGGTAGACGGCGTTGCCACATCCGGCAAGCAGGGGACAGGACTGGGATTGGCGATCTGCAAGCGGATCGTTGAGTTGCATGGTGGTACGATATCGGTGGAAAGCGCCATTGGCAAGGGGTCGGAGTTTAAAGTAGCTATTCCAATGGGCGTGGCCGAAAAGATCAATGAAAGAGCAACCCGGAAGGCCGTCCCGGCTTCGCTTTCAAGAAATTTCAAAGGGAAAAAAGCGCTGGTGGCCGACGATACCAAACTGAACCTGGTGTTGATGAGCAGGTTTCTTGAAAAATACGGCATCTCGTACGACCTCGTTACGTCCGGTGACGATGCCCTCGAACTGTTTGAGAAACAACCTTATGATCTTGTCATTACGGACATTCATATGCCGGAAATGGACGGGATGGAACTTACACGACGCATACGTGCGCACGTCGAGGCGGATAAAGCCGGGATACCTGTTATTGGTTTTACAGGAGATTCGTCCGACCGTGATAAGAACTTCTACGCGGGATTAGGCATTAATGGCGTGCTCGGGAAGCCATTTTCGGAAGGGGAATTGTTGCTGCTGTTAGAACAGGTATTCTACCCGGGGGAGTATCCGGAGAATAATCTGCAGGGCTAGTCGGCTCTCCAATTGTAGGCACTTACGCGGGAAGGATCCTGATTGATGGTCACCGGCTAACTTAAATAATGCGGGAAAAGCCGTTAAAATGAATGGAATACTGCCTTTTCCTGATATCAGACACGCATCAAACCTGCTTCCAGGCCATGGCTAAAACAGACTTCAAATCCGTCGACGAATACCAGGACATCTTTCAGGGCGATAAAAAGGAGCGTTTGCAAACGATCCGGGGCATTATCCGCGATGTAGCGCCTGATGCGGAGGAGGTGATCAGCTACCAGATTCCCGCCTACAAACACTTTGGTTTCCTGGTCTACTATTCCGCCGCGACCCATCACATTTCGCTGTCCTACCCATTCAGCGACGCATTGCTGAGTGAGTTCCAATCCGAACTTGCCCAATACAAAGTGAGCAAATCGGCCATTCAGCTCCCGGATAAGGATCCGTTGCCCACTGATCTGATCCGACGGATCGTCGTGTTCAGGATGAAGGAAAATGAGCTGGCCGCCGCTTCAAAATCCAAGAAGAAATAATCACGAGCCGGCTCTCCGATGTTGCATTGTGGTATGACGTTTCTCAGTAATGCGGCTAAGCACGGTCAGTTTTCATAGACCGGCGCGGCGGTATTTTTGAATGAATAATCAACTCTCATTCATACCATTATGCCGCATACTTTTCATATCCCGGTCCTTGGGCTCGGATATTCCATCGATACCCCTATCAAAGTTGCCAAATACGGCATTTCGTCGGTCGCCTCGATCGTCGACGACGAGCTCATCGAGCGAATGCGGGTGCATTACGCACGCCAGCGCGGCGAAGATGATAGCCCGATCGCCAAAGGAACGCCCGATTACCGGAGCCGCAGGATCACGGGTTATCTGAATCTAATGCACAGGATCGTTTGTGAGGAGTTTGAAAAACTCAGAATGCAGCCATTCGGGCAGGATAATGACATTGCGCGTTATTTCAGCCTCTTGCCTGCGGGTTCGGAATTGAAAGAACGGTACGATGCCATGCTTGCTTTACCGGAAGGTGCGAAAAAAGAGCAGGAGGCTGCCGCGATTCGCGCGTTGATCGTTCCTGGCAGTATAGATGTCAACATCATGTCGAAGGTCGATAAGATGAACCTGGATGCAGACGGAAACGCACTGGACGATATCTACACCGACGCCCTGGCTGCGCTCAGGGGATTCGCGCAGAGTACGTTGCAATCGTCCATGATCCTCTCCGCGGGCATGAATCCCAGGCTGTACAGTTACCTGGAAAGCTTCGAAGACTTTTTTCCCGATGAAACGGGCACGATGAAGAAAAAGCTGATCCTGAAAGTGAGCGACTACCGCTCGGCATTGATCCAGGCTAAATTTCTGGCTAAAAAAGGCATATGGGTGTCGGAATTCCGGATCGAGTCGGGGCTGAACTGCGGCGGGCACGCCTTTGCCACGGAAGGAAGTCTGCTAGGTCCCGTGCTGGAAGAATTTAAGACGAGGCGTACCGAAATGTCCGCCGAACTGCTCGCACTTTATGAATCAGCGCTGGAAAGCAAGGGCATTGCACTTAACCGGACGCCCGCTATCCGCATTACCGTACAGGGCGGTATCGGCACCGCCGCGGAAGATCGTTTCCTGCTCGAACACTACGGGATCGAGGCCACCGGATGGGGCAGCCCGTTCCTGCTGGTGCCGGAGGTGACAAACGTCGACAATGCTACTTTGCACAGCCTTTCCACTGCGGACAGCGACGCCTATTATGTCAGCGATTCATCGCCCCTCGGCGTCCTGTTCAACAACTTCCGGAACAGCAGTGCCGAAAAGCAACGCCTCGAAAGGATCGAAAAGGGTAGGCCGGGCAGTCCGTGCCATAAGCGGTATCTGGTTTCCAATACGGAATTTACCAAAGAGCCGATCTGCACAGCGTCGAGGCAGTACCAGCAGTTGAAAATCAAACAATTAATGGCCATTGATCCCAAACCGGCAGACCTGGATACGCAGATCAGCGCGGTTACTGAAAAGTTATGTCTGTGCGATGGATTAAGCACTGCCGCATTGATTAAGAATAACCTGATGAAGCCCAGAGAGAATAAGGCCGTCGCGATTTGTCCGGGACCAAATCTGGCCTGGTTTTCGGGAGTTTATTCGCTGGATGAGATGGTGGGGCACATTTATGGGAAAATAGATCTGCTGGCCAGGAACCTGCGTCCCAATATGTTCATCAATGAGCTCAATCTGTACGTGGATTATCTCAAAAAAGACGTGGAAAGGCACACGGCTCAATTGAACGAGAAGAAGGCTAAGTATTTTTCGAAATTCCGAGGAAACCTGCTGGAAGGGATCAGTTATTACAAAAAACTAATCCCCGAGATCAGCAATCAGACGGCCGCCTACCGGCAGGAAATGATGGCACAGCTGCAAGCCATCGAAAGCAGGCTCGCCGGTATCTAGTTCCGCATCCTGGCCAGTTTTTCATATTCAAGTACGGTGATCAGGCTGCCTTTCATATCGACAAGACGTTCGTCTTTAAAATCTGAAAGCGTCCGGATCACCGTTTCGGTAGCAGTTCCCACCATGGAAGCGATGTCTTCCCGGGTAACAGCCATCGAAAACGGCTTGGAACGGTCTTCCTGGTAACGTTGAACCAGCATGACCAATGCCTGTGCAACACGCTTCCTGACAGAGTTATAGGCCAGCTGCAAAAGTCGCTCCTCCCGGTCCTTGATTTCATTGGAAAGCATTCTGATGAATTTCGACGCCACCTCGCGATTGCCCTGCAGCAGGTTAAAGAAGTCATCTTTGGGGATCATAGCCACCTCCGACTTTTCGAGGGCAATGGCGGTTTCTTCATACGGTTCGCCTTGCAGCAGATCGAGGTAGCCAAAGAAATCACCCTCCTTGTGCAGGTCGGTAATGTACTCCTTGCCGTTCTCGTTCGATTTGTACGCTTTCACCTTTCCTTTTTGCAGGAAAAATATGTGGGACGGGAAGCTTCCCTCCGTGTAGACGGTCTCTTTTTTACGTAATACTTTAACTTTCTTATCCTCCGCAAGCTTCACGATGGGGTCGAACGACTGCGCCTCCCGGATGAACTGGTCGAGCCCGTCGGCTGACCGGTCGAACTGGCGTTTGAGCCGGTCGCTCTTTTTCAGACGCATTTCCACGGCATTCAGCAGCTCTACATCGTCGTAGGGTTTGGTCAGATAATCGTCCGCACCCATGGTCATCCCTTTCCGGTAGTCTTCCTTTTCAGCCTTCGCTGTGAGGAAAATGAACGGGATGGAGGCAGTACGCTCGTCTTTGCCAAGCATATGCAATACGCCGTAGCCGTCGAGTTCGGGCATCATGATGTCACAGATGATCAGATCGGGCGTGGTTTGGGCCGCCTGCTGCATACCTTCCTTTCCGTTCCTGGCCGTAATGACCTCATAGTTGGCTAGTTCCAGTATTTCAGCTGTATTTTCCCGCATTTCGGGATTATCTTCGATCAAAAGTATTTTTCTCGTTTCCAAAATGGATTTCGTTTGATTTAAGACTCTGTTTTGCTTTGGGAGGGCTCCCGGTTGGGTAACCCGACAAAAAATGTAGTACCGCGACCGACTTCGCTGTGAAAGCGGACCGACCCGCCCATGAGATCGATGTAGTTTTGTACAATATTGAGGCCGAGCCCGGTTCCCTGCGCATTGCCCGCATTGTGGGCACGGAAGAAACGGTCGAAGATGTGGGCCTGATCCTGCCGGGGAATGCCGATTCCCTGGTCCTCGATTTCCATATTGACGTTTTCGTGCGTGGTCTTGATCCGGAGAAAAATGCTCCTGCCCGGTTCCGAATACTTGATGGCGTTGGAAAGCAGGTTGAAAAGTACATTCCGAAGCAATTGTTTATCAAGCCAGACATGCTGTTCTCCCTGATATTCGAACACGATCTGTTGCCCCTCCTTGCATAGCCCTTTGATTTCTTCGATGAGGTTGCGGGAGAATTCCGGCAGTTCGGTCAGCACCGGGATGCAATGCACGCGGCCTTCTTCCAGCTTGCCGATGGACAAGAAATCGTTCAGGATTTCGGTCAGGTTGCTCACCGTGGATTTGATCCGCTGAACATGTTTCTGCCGCTTTTCCTCGTCTTCCGTGCGTGCGTAGCGGCCGATCAGCGAGGCCGATGACAGGATGGTCGCGAGGGGTGTACGGAACTCATGCGAGGCAATGGTCACGAACTGGCTCTTCATGTTGTTCAGTTCCCGTTCCTTCTTCAACGCGCGCACAACTTCTTCCTGGGACAGCTCGATACGACGGATCGCGGCAGCCAGCTCTTCGGTCCGCCGTTGGACCCGCTCTTCCAGTTCCGCATTCAGTTTTTGTATTTCCAGGTTGGCTTCAATAATGCGGCTTTCCTGTTTTTTACGCTCGGTAATGTCGATCACAAAGCTCACTACAAACTCCCCGTCGCTTGTTTTGAATGGACTCAGGCTTACTTCCACCGGAAATTCACTTCCGTCTTTACGCCTGGCAAAGAGGTCCATGGCATGACCCATACCACGGGCTCGCGGGGCTTCGAGGTAATGGTTGCGGTAGCCGATGTGGTTTCCTGAATAGCGTTGCGGGATCAGTGTCTCGATCTTCTTCCCGATCAGTTCCTGGTCGCCGTAACCGAAAAGTTCCTTGGCCTTGGGGTTTAACATTACGATGCTGGCGCCTTTGTCCACCACCACGATCCCTTCGGTCGCGTGCTTGAACAGTGCGTCCAGCATCTCGATATGCCGTGTCATCACCTGGGTATGAATTAAAATATCC
>CBFGMV010000059.1:0-50883 GCA_965649915.1 uncultured Dyadobacter sp. | reverse complement strand
TGAGTCGCGGTGGAACGGGGAATGGGTGGGTGATTTAATGGTTGGATGAGAAGTTGAGGGATGGGTTTCGTGTGGGATGATGGTGTAGATATTTTGTTTCAATGGGATTGGTTGATTTCGAGGCCGATGGGGTGGTGGGCGCTTTTCAGACGGTAGATGAACCAGTATCTCGCGGTACGGCCATTCCGGCGCTGGGTGACGGTTGCCGCTTTTTCGATGGAGTGGAATTGACCCGCATATATTTCGGCCGGATCGGTAAAATTGTTGGAGGGAGAAATGTACCAGGCATCGGCGCTTGCCGGTAATTGTCCGTAAAGCCCGTTCAGCCAGGCGAACTGGTGCAGATCATTCAGTTCGCCCGCACCTGTAACCCGCATACCCAGCGGATACGCGACATGGTAATAAATGTGTGCACCCGGAAACCATTTGTGAACCAGTATGGGGGCGTCGCCGCTCATTTTACCGGAACGGATGTCATCGTTCCGTATTTTCTCAAATGCCGGCAGGAGTTGTTCCCAGCCGGTAATGTCCAGGGTGGCGTCGCCGTCGCCGGTGTGCGGGAAGGGCTTCGGGCTCATAGTCCCCGGATAGGTTTTGATCAGTATCGGACCTGCTATCAGAACAAATGCGATGACGCCGATGCATGCATGCAGCATTTTACGATAAAAATTCCGTAACGGGTCGCCCAGCTGCGTTTCTATCCAGCTAGCGGCAATGAGCATCAGCCCTATGAAGCCGGGGCCGCTCCAATGCGGCAGCGTATCGCGGAAAAGCGAAATGAGCGTTGTGCACAATATAATGGGGATGCTGCACCAAAGCAGTAAGGCCACGACCGAGGCATCCAGGAAGTTCTGTCGCCGTGCGATCACGCGCCCCGTCAGGACAAAAAGTGCGATCTGCACCGGATTGGCATATAATACCTGACCGATCAAAGTGCGAAAAAATGCTTTCAGGTCAATGCCTTGCTCAGTTACAGTGACGCGTTCGCTATGAAAGCGCCAGGTGATAAAATCATTGCTGATATTCCAGAAGAGAATAGGCGAGGCGATGACTGCTGTTATCGCGATCGAAACATATAAGTAAGGACTTTTCAGTAAGCCAGGCCGGTCGATGATCATAAAGCCCAAAAAGCCAAACCAGAGAAATGCGCCATGTACCTTGCTCATGATCGCAAGACCGATCCAGAGGCCTGTTAAAAGCAGGTTCCGGCGGATCACTGCCGGATGCCCGGATTGTATCGTCCTCAGCATCGTACACAACGCCCCTAGCCAGAAAACGAGCTGGACCGAATCGGGAAGGATAAAAATGCCGGAGATAATGCTGGTGTAAATGGAAGTATTGTAGAGCAATGCAGCGACAAGACCGGCGCGCTGATTTTTAACCATCTCACCACACCGTGCGATAAGCCAGGTATTGACTCCGGCTGCTACAATACCCGGCATCCGGACCATTACCTCACTGGGGAGTTGCAGATTGAAGGTGAATATTCTGATAAAAATGCCTACCAGCGGCGGATGGTCGAAATGATTCCAGTCGGGCAGGACGGCATAGGTGAAATAGTAAACCTCGTCATTGCCCAGGTTGATCAGGCTGGCGATGAGGAGCCGGATGATCGTGAATACCAGCACGAGATAAATGAGAGTCTTCTGACCGTTTGTGGAATCGAGCATAGGTGGTGTTTATATGACCGGAACATCTTTGTCGAGAGCCCTTTCCTTTCTGACGGCGCTCAGCTGCTTTCTCGCGCCGAATCCCGTAATCAGGGCAGTCCATGCAGCCAGGATGAAAGCCCCGGTCAGGCGAAACAGGATCGTTTGCGGTCTGTTTTCTGAGACCGGAGGTACCGGCTTCGCTTTCGGGTCGGTGAAATACACCGGGTTGAGAAAAATGGTTGTTCCGTTGGCATACGTAAAGGTGGCGCGTGCGTAATGGTCCCCGGGCTTGATGCGGTAGGCAATGCTGCTGGTGTTTTGCGTTTTTGCCAGCAACCGGCCGTTCTGTCCGGTCAGGGTTACATCCTGCGCGGCCCGGTTCATCTCGACTATGACACTGTCTTTCCGCACAGTTACGCCGACAAGACCAGGAATATCGGCATAGTGCTGGTCTTTGCCCACAATGACACCATAGCTTCGCCCGGCTTTCAATGCGCTTATTACCTCGCTGCCCGAATGATGGCTGGCATTGACGAAGGTGCACCGGACGCCCAGCCGGTCGCGCGAAATAATGTCGTGGATATCGTCATCCCCGACGATGAACGCGCGCCTTCCTGCGGAAAGAGCCGCATCCCATTCACGTGTGGAGGTGACGGACGGGTTGAGCACTTCCATACAGTCGTAGTTTGTGAGTAATGCAAGGTCTTCGGGCGTGTAACCCCGGCGCAGCGCAGGATGATTCAGAATGACCAGGTTCCCCGGCTCGCTAAGCGCGTTCAGAAGATGCTGCTTATTGTCGGGCGTTTGCGGGAATATATAGTCCAGCCAGGTGACCTGTTTGCTCCCGAGCACGAGCTGGTGCGTTTTAAGGATGTTGTAACCATGCTCGTAAGCGGAAAGATAGCCGCTTTGTCCCTGGCCTGTCGAATCGATGTGATGGTAGTTGGACACACAATGCACCCCGTAACCAAGCTCCTGGTAGGCCTTATGCACGTCACTTGGGGTTCCGTGGCCATTTGTGACCCCGCTCCACGCCCTGGCGTGCGCGTGGAAATTACATTTGATCCATTGGGAAGGGGCGGCCGACTCGTAGGGATTAGCGACGACCGGTCCCTGAAACGGGGTGGGGGCGCGAAACTCATATCGGGGGCAAAAGAAGAACTGTATCACAACAAGCCAGAGGGCGAGGGTAGAAAGGACGATCAGGGCAATGCGTGGTGCTTTCATAGTGTGGTAAAGTTGGTGTTCTAGTGTTAATTGAATATTGGCCAAATGATAACTTTTAGTGTGTTTATTAATATTAAACTTTTGAATGAGCCTATAAAGTAGCGCCACTGGGAGCTGTTAGGGAGTTTATTCGCTTAATGCTCCATTTGTTAAATATTAATTAACACTTGTTTTGATTATTTTTTGGACGGAATGAATATCGGTACTGCATTGGAATTCAAAAATATATGATTACAAAGGAGCATGTATGTGTTATCAAACGGTTATTGATTTTTGTTGAATGGTGGGGAGGGGTAATAAAATTTGGCCGGTGTTGTGTGTTTTGGTTAAATAATATTTTACTTTTGGTCACCAGTAAGCGACCATTCGGGAAATGACGCAATGCTGAATTTTGTTTAATATTTATTAACAAATAATTTTAATGGCTTTCGATACCATTCCGAGATACCGGACCGGAAGTGATTTCCGGTCTGCATGCAAGGATGGCCGTGGGGAGAGCAATCGTAGCGACTACAATATTGAGGGCCGTGTTTTGAGCGAAAGCCGGGAGGCTGGGTATCAGGCAGTGTGGCTGATTAAATAGAAAACGGGCTTCTCCGGGCGACACTTAGTCATGAGGAAGTTTGTTACTTTTCCGTACTTTTTACCTTAAACTTAACCTTAACAAAAATGAAAAATCAGTTACTTATCTGGATGCTGACGGCACTGAGTTTCACTGCTTTGGCTCAGACGAAGACAAAAAATGTAGTCATGATTTCCATTGACGGCTATCGCTGGCAGGAGATCTTCCGCGGAGCCGATTCTGCGCTTTTTTTCAGCAAGAAATATGTACATCAGGATTCCGCCGAAATGGCGGCTAAGTTTTGGGCCAAAACCCCGCTCGAACGGCGCGTCAAACTAATGCCTTTTTTCTGGGGTACCGTTGCGGGTAAAGGGCAGCTCTACGGTAACCGGGATTTGGGTAACCTGGTCAATGTCAGGAATAAATATTGGTTCTCATACCCGGGCAGGAGCGAAACCTTGTGCGGGTTTTACGACGAAAAAGTCAATAGCAACGATTATCCCAATAATCCGAACGAAACCGTCCTCGAATTTCTCAACAAACAGAAGGGCTTTGAAGGAAAAGTAGTGACGTTTGCCTCCTGGGACGCTCTTTCCCGCATTATTAACCGTGAGCGGAACGGAATGCTGGTGAATATTCCCGGCGAAAAAGTAAAGGGCCCGAAACTGACCGAGGCTCAAAAGCTGGCCAATGAGCTGCAAGATTACCTGCCCCAGTATTTTGGCAAAACGGTACGATTCGATGCGCATACGTTCGCACTCACGAAGTCGTACGTGCAGGCGAACCACCCGCGCGTGCTGCATATCGATTTTGCCGATACCGATGAATTCGGCCACCATGGCCAGTATGATTCATTTCTCGACGGCGCGCATTACCTCGACGCGATGATCGCGAGTTTGTGGGAGATGATGCAAAAGGACAGTTTCTACAAAGGCAACACCACTTTCATCATTTACCCCGATCACGGACGCGGTACCGGGGACAAATGGACGAGCCATGGAACGTCCGCGCCGGGCTCCAACGAGACCTGGATGGCGGTCATCGGGCCGGATACCCCGGCAATGGGTGAAGTGAAAACGTCCGGGCAGATCTATCAGGATCAGTTCGCGCAGACCGTCGCCAACCTGCTCGGCTTCCGTTTTACGGCCAATCACGCGGTAGGCGAGCCGGTAAAAAGTGTCTCTAAATAAGTCAGACCGCGACAATATGGACCGTAGAGATTTTATACTTAACCTGGGTGCGGCAGCCGGGAGTATGGCAGTTTATCAGAACTCCTACGCCATTCCTTCAAAAGCGGCGGATAAGCCTGGGAAGATCCGCTTTGGCATGATTTCGGATCTGCACCACCTGCAATTCGGACAAGACGAGGTGAAACGGCTGAGTGGATTTATGGATGATGTTGCCAAAGTGAAACCCGATTTCATCATACAATGTGGTGATTTTTGCCGGCATACCCGTTCTGAGGGCATTATGACGGAATGGAACCGTTTCAAAGGGCCGAAGTACCACGTACTGGGCAATCACGATATGGATTATTGCAATAAACAGGCTATCATGCAGTTCTGGGGAATGCCGAAGCGCTACTATTCTTTCGACCAGGGCGGTTTCCATTTCGTGGTAATGGACCGGAATTTTCTGAAAGAGGAGGACGGGACATTGAAGGACTACGATACGTCGAACTGGGGCAAGCTTCCTTCGCCCCAACGTAGTTTTACAGACCAGGAGCAGCTGGACTGGCTGCGGAAGGACCTTGCGAATGCAAAAAATCCAGTGGTCGTATTCATGCATCAGCCGGTATTTCTGAGCGATTTTCATGCCGAGCTGGGAAATGCGGGAGAGATCCTGGGGATTTTTGATGAAGCCAATTTCAAGGCTGCACGAACCTCCGGTCAGGCGAAAGTCTGTGCGGTTTTCATGGGGCACGACCATGACGACCGGTACGGCGAACGCAATGGGGTGCATTACGTCATGGTTAACAGCGCTACGTATGTTTATACCAAAACCGGAGCCTATTACTATAAAGACCCGTTGTACGCATTTGTAACCCTGGACACCGCCGGGCAAATGATCATAGAAGGCAGGAGCACGGTTTACAGTCCTGCGGCCCCGGACCGGGTGACATCCACGTTTCCGACGAAGATCAGTGATCATCAAATCAAGTTATAATTGGGTGATTCCAAGTTGTGGGACCGGGGAAGGCAGAAAGGAGGGGAAAAGGGTATCCTTAAACCAAAATTAATGCTATGTTTACATTCACTGACAGCGTTTTTACTAGCTTAGTTTAGTCAAAAACGCTGTTATGAACATAGCAACTACCCAAAAGGCTGACAATGAGCAGCGCCTAATAATGAAGTCCAATACCCCGCAGAAATTCAGTAAGCCCGTCTTTAAACGCGACGTTCCCGACGATTCCTTCAAGTTTCAGCCCGCTCCGGCACCGACCGGGAAATACCCCTACCGTCTGGACCTGGAATCCGTTTTGCCGTCCCCGGATCCCGACAAGCTGGCATTCCACATGGTGGGCGATACCGGCAGTATCCGCACGCCCGATTTTCAGAAGCTGGTGGTCGGTGAAATGGTGAGACAATACGAGGCTGCCGACGATACGGGTTATGAGCCGCGCTTCCTGTTTCACCTGGGCGATGTGGTTTACAATTTCGGGGAAGCGAGTGAATATCAGCGGCAGTTTTTTGAACCCTATCAAAAATATCCCGGCCCGATTTTCGCCATTCCAGGCAATCACGACAGCGATATCAATCCCGACAGTCGCGTCCGCTATCGCAGTCTGGACGCATTCAAGGCCGTTTTTTGTGATACAGAATCTCGTACGGTCGTATTCAGCGGCAATGCGGAGCGGAAAAGCGCTATGCAGCCGAATGTATATTGGACGCTTGTCACGCCTTTGGCCAACATCATCGGCCTGTACTGCAACGTGACGAAATTCGGAGTTGTCGGCGATGAACAGCGTGAGTGGCTGCTGCACGAGCTTCGCGCTGCCGACAAGGAACGGCCCGGAAAAGCAGTTATACTTTGCCTCCACCATTCGCCCTACTCGGCGGACATCAATCACGGGTCGAGCATGCCGATGATCGAATTGCTCGAAGGCGCTTTTGAAGAAACCGGAATATATCCCGACATCGTGTTAAGCGGGCATGTGCACAACTACCAGCGGTTCAGCCGGCACTACCCGGGCGGGCGTGTGCTGCCTTTCATTGTGGCGGGCAGCGGAGGATATGACGAGCTGCATCCCGTTGCCTATACCAACGACTTCCGTTTTAACAGTGAACTTCCAGTATTCGATGGGGTCAACCTGGAAGCCAGCTGCGACACAAAGCATGGTTTTTTGAAAGTGCTCCTGGAACGGTCGGCGGACGGCATTCTCATTATCGTCGAGTTTTACACGCTCCCGCACGAGCGGCGCATCGAGCCCGGAAAGAAAGCCGCATTGGAGGATAGGCTGGTCCTGAAAGTCTGACGTGGTCTTCACAGGGCCGTTCGCTGCCTCAGTCCCGGCTGTAAATGTATTCCTGTTCAGCCAGTTTTTTATTCCCGGTCAGGACCTGATACTTTTTAGCGGGAAGCCCGTTGCTCAGATAATCATACGCATACCGTACTTCGTCCTGAACGGAAACTCCGTTCCGAAATAGTGTTTTGATGGCGGTGACATTGTTTTTTGACCGGAACCGAGAAAAGTCCGGCGTGCCGGTCAGGCCATAGTAGGGGTTGGGATGGTTGTCGTACTCGAAAGCGGTTTCTTCCTTTACGTCGTCTGTGATCGGGTCGAGGGTTTTGGTGCGGATGGTGTTGCCGTCCTTCATGTACAGTAAAATGTACTGTGATTTGTCGTTCACCAGATCCTTTTCAGTGATCATGACAATGTCTTTTTCAGGATAGGAATAGGTGCGGGTGAAATGCTGCTTTTCCGGCTTGTCCCGGAATTCCTCATATTCTGCGTGAACAAGTGAATCTTTTTGATACCGGAAAATAAACGAAGCGAGCCTCGGGCCGGCGCCATTATGCTGCGCCACGATCTTTCCGTTGTCGTATTCGTAGGATGTAATAAAAAGCGGGCTGCCGTCAGTTTTCAGCTGGGTTTCCTTATCGAGCAGCCCTGTTGAGGCATAGGTATAATCAACGGTGTAATGCGATTGATCGACAAAAAAGAAACGGCTGGATTCAAGCCTGGTACCGGCTCCGTGAAGGTACTCGTCCGGAATCGGAATAGTTGAAGGTTGAGAACAGGCAGCGCATAGCATCGCCAGCAGGAGCAGGAGTTGAGTTGTTTTCATTGTTCAATGGCTAATTTTCTAAACAGATTCCTGCTGTGCGGCAATGGTTGTAACCGGGCTGATAATTTTGAATTCTTGGAGCTATTTTCCCATCCATACTTTAAAATCAACCACTTTCTCGCGGCTGACGAGCACTTCCTTGTTATGGGCCGGACGTAAGGTCAGGGCCAGGCGGTTACCGAAGTAGGGGTCTATTTTGTCGACTGAGCGATGGGTGATCATCATGCTCCGGTTCACGCGGAAAAAACGGGCAGGGTCCAATACTTCCGCCAGTTCGTCGAGGGTGTAGTCGACGAGCATTTTTTGGTTCGTATCGGTCATGAAAAAGCTGTAACGGTCGTCGGTAAAGAAGTATGCGATATCACCGACCTCAATGGAGAGCATTTTCTGTCCCTGCTTCACGAGAAAACGCTGCCTGTACTCTACCGCAGTGGTCTTTTTAAAATCTTCGAGCAACTTCCTGATGCCGGCCAGCGAGTCGTCCGCCGGCTGTCCCTTCAATTTTTCGTACTTCTGCAAGCTGCGGAGCAGATCGTCCCGGTGCACGGGCTTTAACAGGTAGTCGATGCTGTTGTGCCGGAAGGCCTGCAATGCGTATTCGTCATAGGACGTCGTGAAGATGATGGAACTGGACACGTCGATCCGGTTAAAGATCTCAAAGCTTTGGCCGTCGGACAGCTCGATATCCAGGAAGATCACGTCCGGGTCGGGTTTGCCGGCCCGGCGGTTTTCGGTGACCCATTCCACGGTTTGTTCAATGCTGTCGGTGATCCCGGCAATGATGAGCGCCGGAGCTACTTCTCCCAGCATTTTTTTGAGCCGGCGAACCGACAGGTCTTCATCTTCAACGATAAGTGCGTTCATTTTTTTAGGAAATCAGTGGTAAGGTAACTGTAAAAAATTCATGGTTGCTTTCTATCACCGGCTGGGATAATTCCGGTCGGTATTCGCCCAGTAACTTATATTTGCTCAGGATGTTGGCGAGTCCCACCTGTGTGGATTCGATCTGCTCAACTCCGGCAGTGAAACTCTTCTTTTGCAAATTATTCCGGACCATCAGCTGGCCCTCGACCGTGCTTAATATAAAAATGGTCAAAGGTTTGCTTGCCCTGATCACATTATGCTTGACCGCGTTCTCCACCAGCAACTGAAGCGTGAGCGGCGGGATCCGGTGGTCGAGGTACGAATTTTCAACATGAATGTAAAGCTTCATTCCTTCACCGTAACGGGTTTTGAGTAAATGCCCGTAGGATGCGATGAACGACAGCTCCTTTCTAAGCGTGGTCAGCTGACTGAAATCGCCCTCGTCCACCGAAGAGTGGTTGGTTTGCAGGAGATAGCGGTACACACGTGCCATTTCGTCCACAAATTCCTCCGCCTTCTCGGGATCTTCCCCGATGAGCGCCGAAAGCGAATTCAGGGTATTGAACAGAAAATGCGGACTGATCTGTGCTTTCAGGCTTTCGAGCTGCCCGTTGACGTTTTCTTTCAGCAACCGCTCTTTATTCACCTCCTGCTGTTTCCACCGCCTGATCGCATGGAATGTTTCGACCATGCCGGATAACAGCACTACGATACCGAGGTTGCCGACGTAAAGAATAATAACACTGTGAACTGTGGCCGTGGAGCCAAAAATGCGCGTTCCCATATAAAACCAGGCAATCGGGATCAATGCCGCCGCCGACCATACCGCGTGCGCCGCGAAGCCTGCCAGGATTCGTTTTAAAGTCTGGTCGAGTCCCGCATACCGTTTGGCAATCCTCCTGTTGACCGCCGACTGGATAAAAAATGTAGGGATCAGGATGGCGGTGCTGAGCAGTGCCGTACCGGTAAAAATCCGCCAGTCACGGAAGCTGTGCGCACCCACGAGCAGGTAATTGAAAAGAATCAGGAAGACGGGCATCGAAAGCGCATATGCCCAGCGATGCCTGGATGGCAGTATTCCCGAAAATTTTACCAATACACTCTTTTTCATGGTCAGGTTTCAGCCGGAACGGGGCGTCAGCTCGTCGGGCATGGTTCAAAAATAGGGTAATGCGTGATCAAGCGAAGCAAATTGTTGTATCAAGTGCATTTTTATTGCCATGAATTGTCATTCCTGACGGAGCCCATAAGCGTTACGCATTATTCGGGCAAGAGGGGAACCGTCACACAGAATTCACTTTCGGACTGGTCCACCAAAACTGTTCGTGCGGTGAGTTTAAGATACCGGGCGGCAAGTCCGCGAAGTCCCACGTTCGTGGCGTTCAGTGTCCGATGGCGGGCCTGGATGTCGTTCCTGACCAGGAGCGCCCTGTTTTCCGTAAGTTCGATGCGGATCGCGAGCGGCCTGGATGCCGATAGCACATTGTACTGGATCGCATTATCGAGCAGTATCTGGAGCGTCAGCGGCGGCAGCATCAGCTCCTGAGAAACTGTCTCCGGCTGGATTACGTGCAGGCCTTCCTGGTACCTCACCTTCATCAACCGGGTATACACTTTCAGGAATTCGAGCTCGGTGTGAAGCGGTATCAGTTCGGTCTTGGCGGCTTGCAGCATGTACCGGTAGATCCGCGCGAGATCTTCCACAAAATGTTCGGCTTCGTCCGGAGCTACACTGATCAGCGAGGACAAAGTGTTGAGGCTATTGAACAGGAAATGCGGATTGACCTGCCCTTTCAATGCATCAAACTGATTTTCAAGTGCTATCCTTTCCAGCTTTTCGTTCTCGGCCTCATTTTTTCGCCATTGTTCGAGCGAATGGAAAAGAGCCATTACGGCGCAAAGAAATACATCGAACACGAGGCCGGCAGCGATTACCGGGCCGACGGTCATGAGGTTAAACGCAACGGCCAGGCCGGGCATCAGGCTGTACAACCACACGGTAAAGATGGCGAGCGCGGTCGTGAGCGCCCCCACGAGCAGCAGCGTCGCGGCCAACCGCCTCGATGTCTGGTCCACCCCCGGAAAGCGTGCGATCATCCTCCTGACAGCCATGGTAAGCGTGACGACCGTAATCCAGTAGAGTGCAAGAATCAACGCCGTCGCCGGGAGAAAAATGCGGAGATCGGAGAAGTAGCTAAGTCCCGTAAAGAAAAGATTGCCCGCAACCACAAACACCGGCATCATCGCCAGGTGGTACCACCATTCATATCGGGAAAAGAAAGAGGGCTTCATGCAATACAGGGAAACAGACAGAATTGGCGCAAAAATAGTTGAAATTGATCTGTATTACGCGTGATCGTCCGTATCGTGATTATCTGGTCACTATCAGGTTGCCGAAGCGCTTTCAGCGGAATGGTTGTTTTGATTTATTCATGATGTCGTTGCATTATTTCGCAGGTTTTAGTTTTTAAGCTACTTTATATGACTGTTAGTTTGTAATTAAACTAAATAGGATATTTCTTTGCCAAACGGCTGTTTTAAGGGCAATAAGCATATTTTTTCGGCTGTATTTAACGCAACTTCCGATCCATGTCGCAGAAAAAGACGGTCCTGAACAAAATCATAGGCACTTTGCACTTATGGCTCGGGCTTGCGTCCGGAATCGTGGTGGTAATGCTCGGGCTCTCCGGTGCTATTTATGTTTTTGTAGATGAACTGAAACCGCTGGTTTATCAGGACAGGCTTTTCATCCAGCCTGAGAACAAACCCAAACTGCCGCTAAGCCATTTGCTGAGGATCGCTCAGGACGCGGTGGGCGCCAAACGGCCGGTTACCAGGGTCGAAATCGCTTGGCAGCCCGACAGAACCTACATTTTCCGGGCGCTGAAAATAGACAAAGAGGGAATTTCGCATTGGGATTATTACAAATATTATTATCGGGCGTACGTCAACCCCTACACCGGGGAGGTTGTGAAGCTGGAAGATACAAAGAACGAGTTCTTTACCGTCGTGCTCGGGCTGCATATGCGTATGCTGTTTGGTGAAAAGATCGGGCATGCGGTGGTGAGCTATTCGGTGCTGGCGTTTGTACTGATCCTCATTTCGGGACTGGTACTATGGTGGCCGAAGAAGTGGAACAAAGGCAATGTCGACAAAAGCTTCAAAATTAAATGGAACGCCAAATGGAAGCGGGTCAACTACGACCTGCATAATGTGCTGGGCTTTTATGCCTGCATCATTCTGCTGGTGAGTGCCCTCACAGGACTGGTTTGGGCTTTCGATTGGTTCGAAAACGGGGTCCGTACCATTGCCGACGGTGGAAAGCCGGTGAAAGTGCCCGCCGTTTTTTCCGACACGACCCTTGCGAAAGACGCGGCTGCTGCGGACCGTATTTTCGCGACGTTACAGCACGAGCAACCCAATGCCTACGGTTATCTCATCAATTTCCCCACGACCGGGAAGCTGCCGGTGAATACATCTACCTATCTCACCGGTCGTAACCGGTACGACCGAATCCAGGGACAGTATGATCAGTTTACCGGCCAGCACCTCCGATCGCGGTCATTCGACCAGCTCACCAATGGCGAACAGATCTATACCATGAACTTCGACCTCCACGTAGGCGCATGGGCGGGGCTCCCCAGTAAGATCCTGACCTTCTTTGCCGGACTGATCTGCGCCAGCCTACCCGTCACCGGCTTTGTAATCTGGTGGGGCAGAAGGAAGAAGAACTGCAAGGAGAAGCCGGTAAGGGCAAGTAAACTTGCAAAGGTTACTGTCGAATAGGGGCGACCTATCCGGCTTGCCCGAGGAAAAAGAACAATCCGATTACCGCGATCACGAATATCAGCCAACCCCAGAATACCCGGGGAGCAGGCATCGGCCCGTCGGTAAGGACACGAAAACCGAGCGGGAGGAATGCAATGCAAAGGCAGCCCGTGGCGACGAGCGACATCACTGTACCGCCTTTCAGCACGCCGATCATCAATGCCGACATCATCGCCAGTGCAATCACTCCCCAGGGTTTTAACGTACCCGACAGCCAGGCACCGATGGCCAGCACGGCCCAACCGAACAGGATCGCTCCCGATAAGGTGGAGATAATGTGAAATGAACCATAAGCTTGTCCCACGATCTCCGTGGCTTTGGGCAGGCTCAGGATGTTCACCAGCTGGAACGCGAGATGGTTGATACCCGAATGAAACGTGCGCGCAAACAACCCGAACAGCACCAGCCCACCGCCCCAGACAGCCCAAACCGGCCTCGTTTTACCAATGAGGTTTGCGAGTGTTACGATAGCCGGCCAAAGCAGGATGTTACCGGCCAGAAAAAGACTGTAAGCTGTGAACATCAGCGCCGGGTGGTTCTGAAACGCACGGAGCTGTTCGGGGAAGAAAAAATCGAAACGGAATTTCAGGATCTCGCCCGCCAGCAGCAATGCGGGTGCGAGGACCAGCGACACACCTCCCAGCCATCGACCGGGAAATGTGAACTGGTAGGGTGCATCATCGAAAGTTTTCATGGCTAATAGTTTTGATACAAAACTATGTAATGCTTGGTACTATGTATTGCATACTACATGGTTGGCTGTTACAAGGGCTGAATGGTTGGGGCACTGTCCGTTGAACCGTACTTCCGGTGTTCAGATCATCCGAAAGCGACTGTTCTCATGCTACCGGGCTGTGCGTGGCTGCATAACCCATACGTCGTTACTGTATTCGAAGTCCGGATGGCTGGTATCCTGGCCGCCAAACTTCCCGCCCGTCATGTAGATCGCCCCCTTGTGCGTACATGCGGCAACCCCGCCGCGCGGGGACCACGGTGCTTCGCTGGCAGACCAGTTTTTTCCATCGCTGCTGCTGATCACCTTGCTCTCGAACCGGCCGTTGCGGTTGCAGCCGAGCAACCAGATACGGTCCTGGAACACCACCGCATCATATCCGAAAATTTCCTGGCCCGGGATGATCTCGTTGCATTCCTGCCGCCAGTGTGTGCCGTCGGTGGAAGACCATACGTCGTTGTTCAGGAGGAAAAGTTGATGGCCAAGCTGAACGACCCGGCTATTACTGCGTTTCCCAAATGCAGCATGAGTGGTGATCCGCTTCCAGTGAATGCCGTCGGCGGAGTTCCAGATATCGTCAAACTGGCGGGACTTATTTTCGCCACCGATGATCCAGATTTTGTCCTGAAATGTAAACTGGTGGTAGAAAAAGCGGTCCGGGAGATTGCTTGTTTGCGCTGCCGTCTTCCACGTTTTCTGGTCGCGGGTCCGGTAGATGGTGCTTTGCCATTGATATTTTTCGATGTTTCCTTCCAAACAGCCCAAACCCAGTATTTCACCACGAACAGGCACATAGTCCAGGAAAGCATGGTTGGAAATAACATTTTTCAAACTGATTTTGACCATTGCCTGCCATCGACAGAGTACCAGGTGCCATCGGGATGAAATACCCAGAGCGTATCGTGCAGACTGAACATCTGGAAATTATAGCTCTCTGCCCAGGGAGCGTGCTCCACCAGTCGTTTCCATTCAAAATGCGGTTTGAAATCAGAACCGGAATTGGTTCTGCGCATGGCGGTAAAAAATAGTACCGCCATGAAGATTAATGCGACTGTTCTCATGACACTACGCGGTTTTCTGTTGGTGATCCTGCTGTAAATGAAGCGAATCCGGGTCGCACGCGGAAATAATGTAGAGCAATGGCGCGAATATTCGACGTACGGCTACTCTTTGAAAGCGAGCTTCACCACATATCCGCCGCCGGGTGCCATGTGTATTTTCAGATGGTCTTTGCCGGTTAGCACCGCTTCGGATAAGCGGTAATCGGCCGGGTACCGGTCGGCATTGGCCCCGTCTTCACAAATTGTGGCCTCGTAGCTGCCTTCTCCCAGGAACTGTAATGGAATGCTGATGTCCCGGGCAGTGGAGTCGGTCATGGCGCCGATGTACCAATCGGTGCCCTTTCGCCGGGCTGTGACGATGAAGTCGCCCACTTTCGCATCCAGGATGCGGGTATCGTCCCAGACGGTCGGGATGCTGCCGAGCAGTTGCATGAATGCGGGTTCGTTCATGCCCTGCGAAGGGTTGCCGGCAAAGAACTGGACCGGGCTTTCGTACACCACGAACATGGCGAGCTGCTGGGTCCGGGTGGTGAGTGACATCACGTTTTCGGGCATCGGGTGAAAGCCTTTCGCGGTAGCATTGTTCAGCATGCCCGGTTCGTAGTCCATGGGTCCGCTGAGCATCCGGATGAAGGGCAGGAGCAGATTGTGGTCCGGGGCGGCTTTGGCACTCCACATATTGTACTCGGAGCCCAGCACCGCCTCGCGCGCAATGGCGTGCGGGAATGTGCGGTTGAACCCGGCGGGTTTGAATGCACCATGGAACATCAGCATCAGTTTGTGACGCGCACAGGCTTCGGCGACCTTATAGTAGAACTGTACGGCTTTCTGGTCATCGCGGTTGATAAAATCCGTCATGATGAAATCGACGCCCCATTTGCTGAACTGAGCCAATGCCGGTTCAAGCTGTTTGTCAAGGGTCAATGCCAACGTCCACATACTCACTCCGATGCCCTGGCTTTTGGCATAGGACATAATCTCATCCATATTGATGTCGGGATGGATCTTGAACAGATCGTTATTGTCACTCCATCCGGCGTCCATCATAATGCGTTCAAAGCCGAATTTTTTCGCAAAATCGATGTAATATTTATAGGTAGCCGTGTTGATCCCGCTCTTGAAAGGCACATTGAAAATATTGGAAGTGATGATCCATTCGTCCGTGGCCTTTCCCGGCCTGACCCATGAAACGTCGGCGACGCGCGAGGGGCTGGCGAGCCGGTACACCAGGTCGTTGGCGGGCAGATCTTTGTCTGTCGGCGCGATCATCAGCACCCGCCAGGGAAAATTCCGCGTGCCTTTGGTACGGGCAATGTAATCGGCCCGCCGGCTTACGTAGCGTGTGGAATAAAGCTCGCTGGTTTCTTTTTCCTCCGCTGGATAGGGCGCAAAACGGCCCGTCAGAGCCTGGGAGCCGGTGCCGGTGAGGAACATGCCGGGGTAATCTTCCAGGTCGGATTCAGTAATGGCTATTTTGGGGGAAGCGTCCGGGGCAACGAGCACTGGGTTAAAAAAGAGGTTTTTGGAAGTGATGCTCTCCATGGTTTTGAAGGTGTAAAGTTCCTCAAAACTCGTGTGGTAAACGTCCATACCTCCTGAGGACGGTACTTCGGGGTAATACACCGGGTGTGCGGCCGGAAAATGGAATGCAGCCGTTTCAGACTGTACCGTGATGCTGTCCGGAAACGCCGTCGCGATCCGGTAAGCGACGCCGTCCTCATATGCTCTGAAAATGACGGAAAATGCATTGCCCAGGTTCACTTTCAATTCGCGGTAATGGTCCGGGATGTTTTTGCGCTTTTCGGGAACGGGCGAGATAATGTTTTCATTCACAAGTCTTTCCGTAAACCGGGGCTTGGCGGGATGATCCGAAAGCTTTTTTCCGTGCCCTAACGCCATGTCGATCTCGGACGGTGCTACGATCAGCTGATCTTTGAAATAGACACTGTACCGGAGTTGTTTTTGCGCCAGCACCTCTATCCGGATCGTCCCGCCAGGAGAGGTGACGGTGTGGGTGCCTTGGGCGAAGAGTGAGGAGGTTGAAAAAAATAGAAGGTTTAGGAGTAGCAGTTTTTTCATGGTGACTATCATTTATCCCGGACGTTGTGTTTTGCAATGTACGGGATAAATGTTTTTGAAAAGGGAGGTTTAGGTAGAATTAGTAGCCTGGGTTTTGGGCGGGCACACCGCCCGTACCTAATGCAATGTTGCGGTCGATCTCCGATTGCGGAACGGGCAGGAGCTCGTGTTTGCCCGCTTGGAAGTAAGTGACGGGATCGCCGCCTGCGAGCGCGAGCTTGCCCGTGGCCCGCCAGCGTATGAGGTCGCGGTTGCGTACCTGCTCTCCCGCAAGCTCCACTTTGCGTTCGTGCATGATGGCTTTCATCACATCATCCTTCGTTTTGCAGGGAAATGCGGGGTTGGGAAACGGGGCTAGTTTAGCCGTTTTCAGGTCGGCACGACTCCGGATATCGTTCAGCCGGGCGATGGCATTGGGCATGCTACCGGTTTCGTTTTCACATTCGGCGAGCATCAGCAGCACCTCGGCATAGCGTATCATCCGGCGGTTGATGGCACTGGCCACATTGCCCGGCGTGGCGTTTTTATAGCTGAGCGTATATTTTTTCCAGGATTCCTGCGTCATTTTGCCGCCCGCCCAGGTGTCTCCGACGTCATAAATGGCTGCTTTTTTGCGGATATCATTGGTTTCAAAGTCGTTTTTAAGGCTCGGTGCCGGTAGTACAATGCCGTTACCCGTGTTCATGTCATACTGGCGGGTACCATTGGTGGATTCACGGTACAATCCCTGGGCATAGTCGTCGCCCTCGTCTTCGGCCGCAGATGGATAGGGTGAGAAAACACATTCGAAAACGGATTCTTTGTTAAACTCGCTTTCTTCCCTGAAATTCTCGTTACTATCGGCGGTCAGCGCATAGAGGCCCGATGCCCGCACTTTTTCCAGATACGTTTTGGCATTTGTAAAATCACCCATTTGCATGTAAACACGACCCAGCAATGCGTTGGCCGCACCTTTCGTCGCCCGGCCATTGTCCCTGGCTTCGTAGCTCGCCGGTAATGTTTCTGCGGCTTCTTTCAGGTCATTAATGGCTGACTCGTAAACGGCTGCCTGCGGTGAACGCGGCACAAATCCGCTGAAATCGGTTACGGGCCGGGTAATGAGCGGGACACCGCCCCAGAGGCTGGCGAGCTCGAAATAGGAGAATGCACGGAGGAATTTCGCTTCGGCTACCACCCGGCTTTTTAATGCGCCGTTTGCATCGTCGGGGTCGCTGGTGATGGTGTTGTTGATCACCACATTGGCCCTGTGTATGACAATGTAAAAGCCTTTCCAAACCCGCTCGACGTAGGAATTGTTGACACCCAGCGTGCCGCGCAGGATCTCGCCCCGGTCGTCGGCCAGGGTAGTGCCCACGAAGTCGTCCGAACGGAGATCATGAAGCCAGATGTAACAGTTGCCGACCAGATAGCTGCCATTCAGCGTGGTGTAGGCCGCATTGACGCCCTTTTCGAGCTCAGCTGCCGTTTTGAAATAATTTTCGGAGGTCACCGCATTGGGGTTCACCTTGTCGAGCTGGCTTTCGCAGGAAGTGAGCAGGGCAAATGCGGCGACGAATTTGAGGATAGAGCTATATTTTCTCATAACATAAGGTTGGTCAGTGTTAAAATCCCAGTTGAAGACCAAGGGTGAATGAGCGGGCAGCCGGATACTGGCCGTAGTCGATGCCGTTGGTGAGGTTACCGGCCCCGCGGTTGCTGCCGATCTTCATCCCGATCTCGGGGTCGTAGCCGAGATCGTATTGGGTGAATGTGAGCAGGTTTTGAGAAGACAGGTAAATGCGAAAGCGGCTGAATGCGCCATTGGTTTTCTTCGCCAAGACATCTCCCGGCAACTCGTAGCCGATGCTGATGTTCTTTAACCGCAGGTAGGAAGCGTCCTGCAACCACCGCTGCGACACGCGGGAATTGTCGTTAGGGTCACTCCATTTGATCCGCGGGTTGGTCGTGCTCGGGTTTTCGGCCGTCCAAGCATTTTCGAATGCACTCAAACTGCCCCCCAGCGGCCAGCGGAATGCCCCTGCATATACCCCAACACCGCTGTAAATCTCTCCTCCCTGCACACCCTGGAAGAGCACCGAGAGGTCGAAATGCTTGTAATTCGCCGTGAAGTTCAGGCCATACGTGAAATCGGGCAGGAAGGAGCCTATCACCTTGCGGTCTTTATCGTCGACGATGCCGTCGCCGTTCAGGTCGCGGAAGCGGACATCGCCTGGTGCTGTGGCAGCGTTCTGGTAGAATGCGCCATTGGAACCGGTTTTGGCGCGTGCAGCTGCATTATCCGCATCCACCTCGGCCTGGTTCTGGTAAATGTGATCGAAATCCCACCCGTAGAATGCCTGGATCGACTCTCCCGCGACGGTGCGTGTAACAGGCACGCCCCAGCTCGAAAAGTAATTGCCGTCGCCTCCGTAAATGACACCGCTGGGTGAATCGAGGCGCAGTACTTTGTTGCGCACCACACTGATATGGCCGCTCACACCCCAATTAAAGTCTTTTTTACCGGGTGAACGGTAACCGAGCTGCAATTCCCAGCCTTTGTTTTCCATTTTACCAATATTCACATCCGTAAACTGGACATAACCGAACGACGGCGGAGTCGGGGCTTTCAGAATGAGGTTGTCGGTGGTACGGTCGAAATACTCGGCTGTAACCGAAACGGTGTTGTTGAACAGCGACGCGTCGATGCCGACGTTCAGCTGGTTGGTCTTCTCCCATTTCAGGTTCTGGTTGGCCAGTTTATTGTAGAATGAAGCATTCACCTCATTTTCATTGTTGAATGGGTAGGAAGAGTTGTACACCAGCGACTGCCAGGGATAGTTACTCAATGCGGTCGGGTTCAGTCCGGTAACGCCATAGCTGGCCCGGATTTTCATGTCCGACAGGAACGATAGCTTCTGCATGAAAGACTCCTGCCCGATGTTCCAGCCAATGGACGCCGCCGGAAAGTTGGCAAACTTGTTGCCCGGTGCCCACACCGAGGAGCCGTCGCGCCGGATACTCGCATTCACGATGTACCTGCCTTTGTAGGCATACCCGACACGCGCCACGTAGGAGAGCAGCAGGTTCTCTTCCAGGGCATTCAATGCGCTGATGTTCGTTGCGCCATTCAGGGTTTTGATATCCGGGTTGGACTGCTTACCCGACATCATTTCCGTCCGGATCCTGCCATTCTGTGTTTCAAAAACGAGGATCGCATTCAGATGGTGATCGGTGCCGAAGGTCTTGTCGGCCGTGAGCTGCTGGGAGAAAAGCAGCGACGAATAGGCATTCCGGTTGCTCGAAATCGTGGAAAGGCCGTCGTTGGTTTTGAAAACATTCTGCCCGTCGTTGACCGTGTAGCTGTTATCCGCGCCGTTTTCAAGGGAGTTGGCATAGTCTATACCGAAAGTGCTGCGAAATTTCAGCCATTGGAGCAGCTTCACATCCAGGTAAGCGCTGCCGAGAATTTTGGTGGTATTTCTCCTGAAAACAATATTCTCAATATCGGCGATCAGATTCGGGAACGGGTGCCCATCGATGGCATCACCACCCGCCTTGATCCATGAACCCGTATTTGCGTCTTTGACAGGCAAATGGGGTAATGCAAATTGCAGGAGCGAAAGCGGTGTTCCCTGGTCGCCCGTCTGTCCGTCGGAATTGTTATAGAGTTGAGAGGTGTAGGCGACCAGCAGGTTTTGTCCGAATGTAAAGCGCCCGCCCAGGTCATGGGACGAATTGATCCTGAAATTATACCGGTCAAACCCCACACCTTTCACAATGCCTTCCTGCCTCGTGTAGCCAGCCGAACTGTAAAAAGTGGATTTATCGCTGCCACCGGAAATCGAAAGGTTGTTGCCGGTCATGAAGCCTCTTTTGAAATACAGGTCCTGCCAGTCGGTGTTGGTCTGAGCGTAAGTTTGCGCAGCGCCGGGGTAGGGGTATTTGCTCATTTCAGCCGTGGAGTAGCGGCTGGGCCGTGCAGGGGCATTTTCCTGATTGGCGCCCGAAAACATGGCATCCATGAACTGTGAACGCTGCTCGGTACTCATCGGATCCAGCTTGCGCCAGGCCGATTCCACGCCGGCGTAAGAGTCCAGGTTTACGGTCATTTTCTTGTTTCTTTGCCCTTTTTTAGTCGTAAGCAAAATCACTCCATTGGTCGCGCGGGAACCATAGATCGCCGCCGCACTTGCATCTTTCAGTACTTCCACCGATTCGACGTCGCGGTTGTCGAAGCTCGAAAGGTTCGTAGTCGGAAAGCCGTCGATCACATACAACGGATCGGTCGAAAAGCTGACGGAGCTGACGCCACGAATGCGGATATTGGGTGCTGTGCCCGGCGAGCTGACATTGGTGACGGTCAGTCCTGGAACGCGACCCTGCAATGCCTGTCCCACTTCCGCTACCGGCAGCTCGGTGATTTCTTTGGCAGAAACCCTGGAAATAGCGCTGGTCAGCTCACGCTTGATCTGCGTGCCATAACCCACCACCACTACTTCTTCCAGCGACTTGGGGTTGGGAATCAGACGCACGTCCAGGCGGGTCTGGTTGCCCAGCGTAAGTTCCTGGCTCTGGTAACCGACGTAGGAAAACACCAGAATCTCCGCTTGATCGGGGAGGGTGAGGGAAAACTGGCCCGCCGCATCGGTGGTGGTGCCCTGGGTAGTGTTCTTGATCACCACGCTCACACCGGGAAGGCCTTCACCGGTCTCGCTCTTGACAGAACCGGCCACCGTACGGTCGGGGACGCTGGCTTGCGGTGCAGGATCCGCCCGCCCCGTCTCAACCGCCGGTGCCGGTTGCTGGCTGAGGATAACCTGGTTTCCGATCACCCGGTAGTTGATATGCATCGGTTTCAGTACGGTTTCCAGCAGATCACGAACGGGCTGGTTCTGAATGCTGACCGAAGTTTTCCGGTGGGCCTGGATAACCCTGGGACTATACGTGAAGCGGATTTCGGTGAGTGTTTCAATGCGGTTGAGGATAATTTTCAGGGAAGCATCGTCGGCACGGAAGGAAATGCGCTTGTCCAGCAACTCCTGGGCGGGCGTCTTGACGGCCCAGGCCATTTGCAGGCCTATCACGACCAGGAGCAGCGGTATAAAGGTGATTTTCATGACTGTCAGCAGCAGGTCATGCTTTTTAAAGGGTTTTTTCATAGATTTGATCAGCCTTCCAAGGCGGTTTTTGAACGATTTACAGAAAGATTGGGCAAAAACAGTCCTGACTCCCGCTTGTGGACACTTGCAGGGGAGAGGGACTTCCGGGTCAGTAGTGCCGCGAACACTGCTGACCTTTTTTATACACTAACTATTTATTTACAACCTTTTCCATCGATGACCACCTGGCCATCCATGACTTTATAACCTGCCTGAATGGTTTCGCAAACGATGTCCAGTTTGTCGTACAGGGACCCCTCACTCAGCGAGCCCGTCAGGTTACAGTCTTTCAGCCGCTCGGTATCAAAGATGATCCTCACACCATAAGCCTGTTCCAATGCATTGAGCACAGCCGGAATCGGAGCCTCCGTGAAGTCCAGCCGCCCTTTGATGCTTTCCGTGCTGATTATGACCGGCTTTTCTACCAATGTTTTGACAAACTTCTCATCCTTTTTCACATAAACGGCCTGCTGATTAGGTGTGAGCAACACCTCCTCCGACAACATGGGATTGGCCTCGCCGGCTGCTTGCCTGAAAACCGTGACCTTACCGGTGCGTACGCCCACGGAGACGTTCGCATCCGATTCATAGGCCCTGATACGGAAGCTGGTCCCGAGTACCTTGGTGATGACCTTTCCGGAGTATACGATGAAGGGTTGCTCCGGATTTCGCTTCACGTCGAAGAATGCCGCGCCGGTGAGGTACACTTCGCGCTGCCGTTTTCCGAAATGCCTGCCGATACGCAGTGAACTATGGCTTTCGAGGGTTACCCGGCTACTGTCGGGCAATGTGATCACGCGCGCGGTTTCGGAATCGTTGATCTCTTGTTTCTCGGGGTTAGCCTGCTGTGAAGAGGGTGTCGCGATGTCACCGTGACGGCTAGACTGCGCCCGGTCTACAAACCAGTAGGCGAGTCCGAGCAGCAGGATCACCGAGGCCGCAATGGGCAGGAGGTTCGGCCTGTATGAAAAAAGCTTCCTTTCTGTTTCCGTTTCGGCCATTATCCTGCCGATGGCCTCCTGCACTTCCCCCGGATCGGTTGCAGAGACGGAAATGCGCAATGCAATGACCATGGATTTTGCTTTTTCCAATATCTCGTACTGTTCGGGATGCGTGTTTTGCCAGGTTTCCCAAAAGCGGTCCGCCGGCGGCAGTTCGCCTAACGCCCACTTCCGGAAGTAAAGGTCCTGGACAAAGTCTTCTGTGCGGTATGTCAGGTATGTTTTCATGCTTGAAAAAGGGAGGAAATAGCGGTCATCACCGACAGAAACCAGTTTTTACGCAACATGCGGAGCGCTTCGTACACGAGGTTCACCGCGGAATGGTAATGGATCGCCATCACCTTGGCGATGTCTTCGTAGTCCATTTCCTGGAAAAAGCGGAGGTAAATGGCCTCCCGCTGCCGCTTGGATAGCTTATCGAGGTTGAGTTGCAGGCGTTTCAGGTCCTCGTGCAGTATTTCGTGGCTGACCAAATACGATTCGATCGCAAATTGTACTTCCAGTGCATAATCGTCTTTCAATTCCTCTGCCTCCCGGAACCAGCGCAGGCGACGGGTTTCCCGGAATAGCCGGTAGCGGAGCGAGCTGAGCAAATAAGGTTTCAATTTCTCGACTGCCCCCAGCTTTTGCCTGTTGTTCCATAGATCAATGAAAAGATCGTGCAGACAATCTTTCACAAATTCCCTGTCACGCTGAAACTGCATGCCATAGCTGAGCAGCAGTGGGTAGTAGGTTTGCATAATTTCAGCAAATGCGTTCCGGTCGCCCGCCTGAAAAGCTTCGCGCATGGCCCGCTCGTGTTCCTGCACGGCAATCGTGCTTACGGGCTGGGTATCGGAGCAGGCAGGGTTGGTTGGCGGCATTGCGAATCGTTTTTATCTAATTATGACTGGGATAGTTCATATTTCCATCTGTTTCTAATCACTAGAGTCAGAGATCGATCGGATGTCCTGAAAAATTCCTGAAAATTTTTTCCGGAATCCGCCGGAGGTGACCCGCCAGCCCGCGGGCGATCCGACGGTAATGAGGGTGGCTGCACGACTTTTCACTACCCTTTCAGGCCGGCGGTGTTACCTTCAATTTACTTACAGATATATTTCGGTTTATCGCGGCCGTTCCGAATCCTGCATTTGTTTAAGTGCTGAGAGAGAGTTGCTTTTCATTCCAATGGACGAGTGATTTATATAACTTAAAATTTAGGTGAAATAGGGGTGACAAATTATTTCTACAACTGAAATTGCTTTTACACTTTATAATTTTCCCAACGGTTAATCATAATGATTCAGCAAATCATTCCGGGGCTTTCTTTTTTTGTTTGTCTAAGTGTATCCGCAGAAATACAACTGCTTCCGAATTTAGCTTTGTTAATTTGTAACCGTATGGCGCTATTTAGTTGGCAACTGTGGTCGGTACCAATCGTTTAATTACGGATTGAAATAATACTTGCAGCCAAGTAGTTTATGCAGCATGGCCTGATTGAAAAATGGAAATTCGGGAAGGAAAGGAGGGCAGTTATTAACCCGGTCGTCAATCTAAATTAAAATCCAATTAAGAATGTGCAGCTGTTACGATAAATAAAAGTGTGAGCACAACTGAAATGGTGCAATTTAGTTTTTCAATTTTTGGCGCATTATTTATAAAAAAAAGTATTTTAATAAAATGTTAAGTTCATTACTTTTGCGAAAGTAATAATCCACCAGCAACCCATTATTTATTTATGAAAGCACGAGCAATTAAATTCTTTACACCCGAAGAAAACGTTTCAGTAGTTAAAAAAACGCAGGAGCAGCCAAAACCAACAGGCTACATTTCAGGTTCTGGAAAACTGGTTCTCCCTCCTAAAACACTGGAAGAATTGGGTATCGAAGCGGAAAACAGCCGTTTCAAAATCGGGACACAGCAAGGCAAAAGAACATTGAAGTATCTTTACCTGATCCCAAGTACAGAAGAAGAAGGAACATTTGCATTGACCAGAAGCGGTCGTGGGTATTCTATTCCGCTGGAACTGATCCTTCGCAAGGGCGGTGTTGATTTCGAAAACACCAAATTCGTTTTTGAAATAACGCTTTTTAATTACGATGAAGGAGTTGTAGGTTATGAGCTGGCGCTAAGCACGGAAGAACCTAAGCCTGCATACACTGGTAAACCCCGCGGTCGCAAGCCTAAAAACGCTGTGGTAGCAGAATAACAAAATCTTAGGGTCCGCTAAACGGACCCTTTTTTGTTTGTTTACCATCCTGTAAATCAGGGTATTCAAGGAGTTCTCCGCCACTTGTCAATACCCGCATTTCCCTGATTATCCTTCCGGCATCTGCAACTATTCCCAATGCTAAACCAGCATTGCTTCCCATTGCCGGTGTTACTGTATGCGCTCCGTTGCATGCATCTTTCAAAAAATAAATCCGCAGTTTGATTGCTTTTGAATCCATTGTTTGGCTGTCGGAAAACAGCGTGGCAACAGTGGATACAAAAGCTTCGCTGACTGTTGAAAGCCGCCCATCAGATTTATCGGAGGGCGTTCCGCGAGATCACTATCGGAAGAGGGTTATTTGCCCGGGTGTTGTATGGTCGGGGATTTCAAAATTTCGGGAAGCGGAAAGAAAACAGGAGCTATTGACTTATTGCATTTTTAATCGGCTCCGGAATTCCGAACAGGTTTTTTCTGCTGTTGCTCGCAAACCGCCTTTCCGCAAAGCCGGCATTGACCAGCCAGTTGAGTGATTCATAGACAGTCGCGGGACTGATCTTGATCCCGCGACTGCGCATCTCCCGCCAAAGCGTGTCCCCATCTGTAAATTCTTCCGACACCAGCAATTGATCGGCTACGATGATCCGCTTTTCGGCCAGCCGAATCTTATTATTTATACAATATGAATTGATTTGCTCGGACAGGGACATGCGATGCGATATGCGATTGGAATGTTACTTTGTTACTTCTACGAGCAAGGTGGCACTACGCCAGAAAGCCTTGTAATCCTTGCCATTATGCTTGCCTTCTTCTTTCCAGCTCTTGGATGCTTCGATGTAATAGGTTCCCGGCCAGAGTGGTACAAATTCGGCCAGCCCTTTTTCGTCGGTGCTGATCTGCTTGCTCCATCCCGAGGGTGAGGCCACAGTTACATACAACTTTTCGTTCCCGTTGCTTTTGAAAAGTCCGCGCAGGTTCATCGGGCTGTTCACTTTGTAGGTTTTGGCAGGATCGGCGAACAGGCTCAGTTCGGTACCGCCAGCGGCCGCATTGTTGCCCGCATCTGCTTTTCCAACGGTCACGATCGCGCTGGCGTTGAACTGATACACGGTCGTGCCGCCCAGCTCTTTGGATGTGTGCCCTACCGCTAGCGTGTATACGCCCTGCTGGTCGGGTGTGAACTCGGCTGTGAAATGGTCATCAGCCGCAACAGTAGCGAGTTTGGTCCGCTTTTGATCGGGTGCTACCAGCCAAAGTTCAAAGTCCTTGACATCGGAATACCATTCGCCTAATTTTTCAGGCTTATCGCCGGGTTCGGCGTAAATGATTTTGACGGATTGCTTTTGGCCGGCTTTGCCTTTCGGAGCTGTTTGAATCCAAAGGGCATGCGCGAATAGCTGGGCTGAGCAGCAGATCAGGAAAGCGGTAATCAGAAATTGTTTTTTAAACATGAGATGAAAAAGTGAGTAGTAAATGCAGCTGGAAATGAAACTCAGACTGCGTTGTAGTTTCGCAAATATAATTTATTTATAATAAGTCCAAATAATATTTGTGATAAAAAATAAGATAAACCAAGCCGGAATCGTGGATCGTAATACAAGAAAAGCTTCCGGCGCGGTGCCGGAAGCCTCTGATGCAACTGATTACCTGATTTTTATTAATGGGAAGCTGCGTATATGAAGATCTTAATAAACAATGCTCATGCGGAGCGCTCGCAAGCCACTGAGTCCCTGTAAGTCTTCCAGTTCCAGTTCTTCCATGGCCGGTTCGAGGGCTTTGGTTTCCTGTAAATAGTGGATGAATGGCAGGTAATCCTCGACATCGCGCCGGTGGAAGTAGATGAGGGCGATTTTGTCGGGTTGGGTGAGTCGTTCTTCCGAATTCCTGATCCGGACCTTGTCGATCCTTTTTTTGATCATCTGATAGCGGATGTTGTAAGCTCCCTCCACATCGAACTTGCGCTCGTCGGCACGGAAACTGATGTCGATCATATGGTTATGGACGAAAATCAGCTGGGTGGTATGCAGTTCCTTGGGGATTTCGGCCAGCAGTTCCCGGGCCCGTTTGGCCACTTCTATCATGGAGGAAAGTTGCCAGAGACGCAGGTTTTTGAGATGAAAAGGACTGAATGACCTCTCAGGACTGATCGACTGTCCGATGTAAATATCGTACTCGATACCATCCGTCCTGAATTTTTCGAAATAGCACGGGAATGATTGCTGTAATCCGTCTTTTTCATCTTCGAAATAGCGGTTTACCACCGAATTAATGAGTTCCATGGAACGGTCCAGCTCCGCGCGGTGCTGATGGACTTTCCCATGCACAGGATGCGATGCCTCGATGTAGGATTCGATCAGTTCCGTCGTACGGGAATCCTGTTGCGACAAATGCACGAGGTAATTCTTCGATTCCTCGTTCAGAAAAGTATTGAGGTTATTTTCCGAGGTGCTGTTGAGTTCTCCGCCGCTGATGGTCTCTTGCCATTTGGTACAATGAAAACGAAGCTCCTGCATGAGCGACGACCTGTCGAATGGCTGCAAAGCCGTAAGCAGCTGTTCCAGAAGGTCCAGATAAATGGTCAGATCCGTTCTGATCGCATTGTTCCGTTCGGCCGTGGAGTTGCGGATGTCGATCGCGCCATACAGCGGGTACACGTCGTAAAAACTGATGTTTTCGGTGACTTCCGGCAGGCCTTTCTTGCGCCGGTGCAGGTAATGCCAGGCGGCCTCGTTGAATTTCCATTGCACCGCAGGCTGAATGGACGTGAATTTCTCCTTAATGATATTTTCGAGCTCGATGTTGAATTCCTCGATATAGATATTCAGGAGCTGGGCCACGGGCGCAAACGCCATATCAAGCTGTGCAAGCATCTTTTCGTCGAAGCGTTCATCGTCCCAGGTGTGCATGCAGAGCACGCCCACCACTTTCTGTTCTACGAAAAGCGGAATCAGGGCCAGCGACCGCACGCCCGCCGTCCGGAATGGGTTAAGCCAGCCGATTTTAACCTCTTCTTCCCCTTGTATGTCCGGCGAGAAAAAAGAGGTCGGCTTGGCGGCGTAGCCTTCGGCCTGCCTCCGGAATTCCTCCGGGGTGAGCCTGTTTTCGCCCCATATCTGGAACAATATCCCAGTGCCCGCCTGCTCGTACCCGTACACGGCCTGTCCGTTCACGCGTACGAACGGGAAGAGGTCAAACTCGATGCGGTTGTTCTGTACCAGCGTTTTCAGCGACTGGATAATGCGCTGGTAGCGGGCCGGGCTGTCGCCGGGCTTTCGGTTAAAGCGAACTTTCTTGATATTTTCCACCGCCATTTTGGCCGTCACGTCCGAAACAGTGATAACGGCGAAGCCGCGGAATCTGAACATATCCAGCGGCAGCACCTGCTGCAACAATTCGTGCCCATTGTCTTCGCTGAAATGCGCATAAACCTCAACGAAATTCAGTTCGGGGAGTGGACGGGTGGCGGTGATTTCTACAAAATCGGGGTTTACCAGGACTTCATAATAGCGCAGAAGACCGGTCTCGGCGTGCGTCCAGGCGTGGTATTGCTGGATTTTGGCGGGTACCTGAAAATTGTACAGCCGGTGCAGGATCATCGTGTAGATCATATGCAGGCGCTCGCGCTGGTAATCGACCGGCATCTTCTGGATGTCGAACTGCCCTTCCAGCCCGATCGGTTTGGCTCCCAGCATTTCATACAAGAGATCTGTACCGTAAAAGATTTTGGGATTGAGCGGAAAGCTCATTCCCCAGGCCAGTTTCTCTTCGGGGATCAGCGGGGCTGAAAGTACCGAATAAACATGTTCATAAAAATCCCCGTATAGGTGGGTGTCTCCGAGTGGGACGTCCTCCTGAGGCAAGGTGTTATGTCTGAAATAATCCAGGATGGATTGATAGAATGCGGATTTCAGGGTCTTCTCTTCGCTCGCACGCTTTTCCAGGTACCGGATGAACGGCAGAAAAGAAATGGCGGCGTCGATATCGAGCGGAATGGCTTTATTCCCGGATACGTCCAGTACTTCGTTTTTCATGGTGCTATGTGGCATTGGGAGCCTAAATATACAATACACCCGTTTAATAAAAGCGAATCCCGGCAAGTTGGTGCCGGGATTGGGAAATGCGTACGGAAGTAGCCTGATCAATGCATTGCTGTCGCTTCCTTGTAAATTCCACGGTCCATGGTAATGCCAAGTCGCTCCATCATCGCGGCGGGATGAAAACCCTCCCGGTGGTAGGCGGCCTGTACGGTTTCTTTGGCGCTGTCCAATGCCTCGCGGCTTGCCCATATCGCCACCGTTATGAATTCGGTGTCCCCGTTTTCCGTAGTACGCTCGTAAGCATGGTCCTGAATAAAACCGGGTAATGTGCTTATTATCTGCCTGTTGATTCGGACCCGTTCCGTAAACTCCTTCCGGGATGCGGCGGGTACGAGGAATCTGTCTATAAAACTCACCTCTTCCGGTTGTGGCTGGCGAATGGCATTATGGGAGCGTTCCCGACTGGCAGTGGATGTCTGGTGATTCGTTTGCATAGCTGTTGGTTTTGTTTCCACAAAGCTCTTTGCCAGCGAAGACGAATGCTTGTAAAAAATCATTGATCTACCAAAAAACAGGCGATTTCAAGAAAGCCGAGGGCGCTTGTCCGGTGAAAAGTTTAAAGTCTCTGTTGAAATGAGGTTGATCAAAGTAACCTGCGTCCAGTGCAATCTGCGTGAGAGAAGTTCCTGAAAGACCCTGTGCGACAAGGCTGCGCATTTTGATAAGGCCCGCAAATTTTTTGGGTGAAAGTCCTGCAATCCGCCGGAAACGTTTTTCGAATGCATCCTGACTGATATACAGCGAATCGGCCAGTTCCCTGATCCTGATCTGACCATTTGTATGCCGGATCTTTTCAATGGCCGTCAATATCAGTTGATCGGTGCCCGGATCGCGGATTAGTTCTGTTAAAAAGCGTTCGATTACCTGAATGCGTTCTTCGTGTGTCGACACTTCGCCTAGCCGCTCTTCCAGCAGGCTGGTGTCGCAAAAGCCGTCAAGGCAGTCGAGGCCTACGCTGGTGTCGCTCAACAGGTGGAGCGGTTCACGAAGGAATGGGGTAATGCCTCCTTCTTTGAAGATCACCAGCAGGTTACTCGTGCCAGCTTCATAGTGGATGTCCCGCCCTGTTTTTCGCAATCCGGACAACACCATCGGGGCAAGCGGATCGACCCGGTTTGCGCCGATGCGCACCTTTCCCCTCCACCTGAAAGCCATAACCGCCGATGTGTCGGGCAATACCCGGTTGATCGTCTCCGCTGCGGTCTCGATGACGACGTAGCATTTGACAAACGGGCTCAGCAGCGGGCCGGGGAAGTAAGTAAGGATGTCCATGAACCGTAAAAACGGGCAGCTCCGGTCATCAGTTCCCCGGAGCCGGGCATTTGGTGCGTTGAAATGACAGTTTTTTGGCATAATTCTTATATCATACAGCGGCAATCCAATCCAAACACATCACCATGCCGACAATCCACCCTGAAATCACCGAACCGCAAGCCGCCTCGACGGCCGTTCCGGTGAAAATCTGTATCAATGGCAACCCGCACGTCCTCGATGTCCGGCCGTGGGTGAGTCTCCTGGATGCCCTTCGCGACCATGCGGGCCTTACGGGGACAAAAAAGGGTTGTGATCATGGCCAGTGCGGTGCGTGTACTGTGCTGTGCGACGGGCAAAGGATATTGAGCTGCCTCGCCTTGGCCGTCATGAAAGACGGCTCGGAAATCACCACGATCGAGGGCATCGCGGAAGACGGGCAGCTCCATCCGTTGCAACGGGCATTCATCGAGCACGACGCATTTCAATGCGGCTATTGTACACCGGGGCAGATATGCAGCGCAATAGGCATGCTCCGGGAGGGAAGGGCGCATTCGGAGGAGGAGGTGAAAGAGTTGATGAGTGGTAATCTATGCCGATGCGGCGCTAATTCCAATATCATTGCCGCCATTATGGAGGTCAAAAATCAGGTAGTCCGATGAATGATTTCAATTACCAAAAAGCCGGAAGCCTGACAGAGGCATTGGATGACATCTCCGAAGACCGGAATTCTGCCTGCATTGCCGGCGGTACCAATCTGCTGGATTTGATGAAGTATGACATTGCACACGTAAGCAAGCTGGTGGACCTGAATGGCCTGGAAGCGCTGCGGCAGATCGAAGCGCTTCCCGATGGAGGCCTGCGGCTTGGCGCATTGGTAACCAATGCCGATACAGCCTGGTCAACGCTTGTAGAAACCCGTTATCCCCTGCTTTCCAAAGCGATCCTGGCCGGGGCTTCGGCCCAGATCCGCAATATGGCGACCAATGGCGGTAACCTGCTGCAACGGACCCGCTGCTACTATTTTTATGATGCCAACGTGCCCTGCAACAAGCGGGAGCCGGGTTCGGGGTGTTCCGCCATTGCCGGGTACAACCGGATCATGGCTATCCTCGGGACGAGCGGGCATTGCATCGCCGTCTATCCGTCGGATATGTCGGTGGCGCTTGCTGCACTGGCTGCTACGGTTCAGGTAACCGGGCGGTCGGGCGAGCGTTCCATTGCATTCGAGGATTTTCACCGCCTGCCCGGAGACACGCCCCATATCGATAACGACCTGCAACCCGGCGAGATCATCACCAGTATCGATCTGCCGGAAAAAGGCTTTTCGGACAATTATTGCTATCTCAAACTTCGGGACCGGAATTCCTACGCTTTTGCACTCGTATCCGTAGCGATCGGTCTGGAATTGGAAGGGCATATGATCCGGGAAGCACGCATTGCGCTCGGCGGCGTGGCCCACAAGCCCTGGCGGAGCTTTGAAGCCGAAGATTTTTTAATGGGAAAGCCCGCTTCGGTCGAAAACTTTGGAAGGGCTGCGGCGATCATTCTTCAAAATGCGCAGGGTTACGAGCATAATACATTCAAAATAGAGCTGGCCAAACGCGCTATCGTGCGCTGCGGCGTAATGGCACTGGATCCGGCATCACAGCGGCCGGGTGCGCAGCCATCAGCCTAAACATAATAGCACGATGATGACAAATCTGAAATCAGTCGGCCAACCGATCAACCGGCTGGAAGGAGAACAAAAGGTGACAGGCGACGCGCATTATGCCGGCGATTACACGGTGCCCGGTTTGCTGTATGGCTATGTGGTCAATGCGACTATTACCAAAGGCAAAATCAAAGACCTGGACACATCCCGGGCAGAGGCTGTTCCCGGGGTCATGAAGGTATTTACCCATCTGAACCGTCCTTTACTGGCCCGGTTCGATCTTCAATATGCCGATATGGATGCGCCGCCGGGCTCTCCGTTCCGGCCATTGGATACCGATGAAGTACATTATAATGGCCAGCCCATTGCTTTGGTGGTGGCGTCGGAATGGGAGGCGGCAAGGTATGCGGCCACACTTGTGCAGGTCGTGTACGAAACCCAACCGTTTGAAACAGACCTGGCGGCAAACCTTGGTAATGCCCGTCCGCCCAAAATGGGTCTGGCAACGCTCCTGAAACCACCGCCGCCGAAGCCAAGAGGAGATTTTGAAGAGGCCTTCAATGCGTCACCGTTCCTTGTGTCAGCCGAATTCGTGCACGGCACCGAGCACCACAACCCGCTAGAACTCTTTGCGAGTACGGTGGTGTACGACGGAAAGGGGAAGCTGACGATTTACGACAAAACGCAGGGGACGGTCAACAGCCAGCTGTATGTGGCCAATGTATTTGGGTTGAAATACAAAGATGTGAGGGTCATTTCTCCCTACGTGGGCGGTGCATTCGGGTCGGGCCTGCGGCCGCAATACCAACTATTTATGGCAGTTATGGCCGCGCTGGACCTGCGTCGGTCCGTGCGTGTAACGCTCGACCGGAGTCAGATGTTCACCTTCGGCCACCGGCCGCCTACCTTGCAGCAGACGCGGTTCGGAGCGGATCAGGACGGGCGCATTACCGCGATGAATCACAGCGCGACCGGCGAAACATCACAGTTTGAAGATTATACCGAAACGGTCGTCAATTGGGCCCCGATGCTCTATCCGGCCGAAAATTGGCTGATGCAGTACCGGCTCGTGCCCCTGGACGTGTTCACGCCCCTGGATATGCGTGCGCCCGGGGGGAGCACAGGTATGCACGCGATCGAATGCACGATTGACGCGCTCGCGTACGAGGCGGATGCGGATCCGCTCGAATTCCGGCTGCTGAACTATGCCGGGGAGGACGAGAGTCTCGGCCGGCCTTACAGCAGCAAGGAGCTGAGGGAATGCTTCCGGCAGGGTGCCGCAAAGTTTGGCTGGACAAATAAAAATCCTGTTCCGCGGAGCATGAAGCGGGGGCACAAACTGGTAGGTTACGGCATGGCTACCGGGATCTGGGAAGCCAATCAATTGCCGGCGAAGGCGGCGATGTTGCTGACGGCGGAAGGGAAACTCAAAGTGTCGAGTGCTGTAACAGACATTGGTACCGGCACCTACACCGTGATGGCGCAGATAGCGGCTGACGAACTGGGTTTGTCCATAGACGACGTAGCTTTCGCGTATGGCGACAGTAAAATGCCCTTCGCGCCGATTCAGGGTGGATCTTTTACGACCACGACGGTGGGGGCGGCCATCCGGGCAACGGCCAGGGCTTTGCGCAAGAAGCTGTATAAAATCGCGGTTAAAACTGGTGGCGTCATTTGGAAAGGAATAGGAGAGCAGGATGTGGATTTTGAAAACGGGTACATTGTGCTGAAAAGCAATCCGCAGGTCCGGATTTCTTTTCACGACCTGGTGGCGGCTAACGGCGGAAAGCCGGTAAAGGCCGCCAAATTTTCCGTTCCCAACGTTTTGAAACTCAAAAAATACAGCCGCGCCGCACATAGCGCCGCATTTGTGGAAGTAGAGGTAGACGAAGACCTCGGTGTGATCAACGTCACCCGTGCGTTGACCGCCGTGGCGGCAGGCCGGATCATCAACCCCAAAACAGCCCGCAGCCAGATCCTAGGTGGTATGGTGTGGGGGATCAGCAAGGCGCTGCGGGAAGAAACCATTACGGACCATCAGCTGGGCAAGTATATGAACCCGAACCTGGCCGAGTACCATATTCCGGTGCACGCCGATATCCACGAGCTGGATGTGATTTTTGTAGAAGAGCAGGATGATGTGGTGAATGAGCTCGGCACCAAAGGAGTAGGGGAGATCGGGCTGGTTGCAATGCCTCCTGCCATTGCCAATGCAATATTTCACGCGACAGGGAAGCGCATTACCAATCTTCCGATCCATTTCGACATGCTCCTGTGACGCCAACGTAAAAGTGTATCATACTTCCGGATTTTTGTATAAGATGCAGGCGGAAGCGACCCGGTAAATTTGTCTCATTAAAACACATAAACATTTTTAGTGATGTCAAAAACTATTTTTATTACCGGCGCTTCCAAGGGATTCGGCCGCATATGGGCAGAAGCTTTTTTGCAAAGAGGAGATAAAGTGGCAGCTACTGCCCGCAATACCGATACATTGAAAGACCTCGTAGCTCAGTACCCTGATACTTTGCTGCCCATCCAGCTGGATGTGAACGACCGCGCCGCCAGTTTCGCGGCGATCAACAAGGCTAACGAGTATTTCGGCCGCATCGACGTCGTGATCAACAATGCCGGTTATGGCTTGTTCGGTACGATCGAGGAAACCAGCGAGCAGGAAGCCCGCGATCAGATCGAAACAAATGTGTTCGGTTTGCTGTGGGTTACGCAGGCGGCCATTCCGGTGCTGCGAGCACAGGGCGGTGGGCATATCATCCAGGTTTCGAGCATCCTTGGTGTAGCCACCCTGCCGGTGCTGGGATTGTACAATGCCTCCAAATGGGCTGTGGAAGCGATCAGCGAAACGCTGGCCTCGGAAGTGAAGGACTTCGGTATTAAAGTGACCATCGTGGAGCCTAACGCCTTCGCAACCGACTGGGGCGGCGCATCGGCCATCCATTCCGAGCCGATCGCATTGTACGACGGGGTTAAGCAAGCACTCTTTTCCGGACTCACCGAAGACGTCATAGGCAAGCCCGAAGCAACTCCCGAAGCGATCCTGAAAGTGGTGGATGAAGAAAATCCGCCATTGCGAATTTTCCTGGGCAAAGTAGGGTTACCATGGCTGAGCCAGGTTTATACCGAGCGCCTCGCAACATGGGAAGAGTGGAAGGAAGTGGCTGATGCGGCCCACGGTGCGGTACCTGCCTGATCATTGAGCAGCAACACTTGATATAAATCACTTATCTGCACCCGTTATGGGTGCAGATTTAAACGTTTCAAAACCATGGAACACTATAAAAGCATTAGTGAACTGCACCGGTCCAGCAACTATCCCGGTCCCGAGAACCCGCTGATCAGCATGCTCACTTGCGACGAGCTGAGCAGCTGTACGCTGGGGCACCGGGAGTTTACGACCGATTTCTATATGATCGCCTTTAAAAAGATCAGATCCGGTCATGTAGTATACGGGCGCACCAAGTATGACCACGAAAATGGCTCGATGCTGTTTGTGAAACCCCGCCAGGTAATCGAAATGAATAATATCGAACTGGAAGAGAAAGGCTTCATCCTGTATGTACACGAGGATTTTCTGAACGGGCACCCGCTGCATTCCGAAATCCGTAAGTACGGGTTTTTCGACTATGAGGCCAACGAAGCCCTGCATTTGTCGGAACGGGAGGAACAGATCATCTGGGATCTCTTTGCCAAGATACAGACCGAGTATTACAACAACACCGATGAATACAGCCGGGACATCATGCTTACGCACCTGGATTCGATGCTGAAATACTCGCAGCGCTTTTACAAACGCCAGTTTATCAACCGTACACAGCTTTCCGGCACCACCGTGTCGCGCTTCAACGAGAGTCTTGCGGGTTATTTTGAGGGCGGACAGTTTCAGCAGAACGGACTTCCATCCGTGAAGATGATGGCCGACATGCTCAATACCTCCCCACGTTACCTGAGCGATCTTTTGAAACAGGAAACCGGCAAAACGGCCATTGAACTGATACACATTTTCCTGGTGTCGGAAGCCAAAAACATGCTGCTGAGCTCCGACAAAACGGTCGCTGAAACGGCCTACCTGCTTGGTTTCGAGAATCCGCCCTATTTTTCCAGGTTGTTCAAAAAGGAAACCGGCCTCAGTCCCAACGAGTTTAAAAAGCGCGTCGAATATCCCGGACAGCCGGGATTAGCCTGATCATTCGGGGATGACAATACCGACCGGATGCCGATTCGCGCCTCAGTCAGGCTTCGGCAGACATCTCCATCTTCTCCTGATTTCGGAGATTGACTGAATTTCAGTTTAATGTCATGATTTTCGAAGGTTTGGGGTATTTTGATTTACTTAAATATTTGACCTGAAAAATAGCAAAAACCGGCCGCGCTGCGTTCTAATACCTGATTTGTGAATTTTATTCACTTATTTGGTCGGTTATTGGACATTATTCTGGAATTGCATGATTGATTTGAAGCCGGGTAAATACCGGCGTCGTATACTCTGGCTATGGCGGTCGCTCGGCATCGGCCTGGCGCTGCTGATCTTTTACATCGTTGCCGTCAACTATAACTTCTTCTGGCTGTTCGGCGGCATGCCCGACCTGATCGCGCTCGAAAACCCCAAAAGCGAAGTGGCTTCCGAGCTTATTTCCGAGGACGGGAAGTCACTGGGCAAGTATCTCAATGAAAACCGCTCGCCGGTCGAGATCTCGGAGATTTCACCCAATCTGATCAATGCATTACTGGCAACGGAGGACACCCGTTTTATCGGCCATTCGGGCATCGACCCCAGGAGCCTCCTGCGTGTTGCAAAAGGGATATTGACCGGCAATTCGAGTTCGGGCGGCGGTAGTACCCTCACGCAGCAGGTCGCAAAAAACCTCTTCAACACCCGTTCGGAGGAGTTTGAAGGTGTGTTGGGGAAAATTCCGGGCGTCCGCATCGTCATCGCCAAGACCAAGGAATGGATACTTTCCATTATCATAGAAAGAAAGTATACCAAGCAGGAGATCATGCAGATGTATCTCAACACGGTGTCCTTCGGCAACAATGCATTCGGCATTAAAGTGGCCGCCAAAACCTATTTCAATACGGAAGTATCGGATCTGAACATCCCACAGTCGGCATTGCTGGTGGGTATGTTGCAAAATCCGACGATCTATAACCCGATGCGTTTTCCGCAAAACGCTACCAATCGCCGCAATACCGTGCTGGCCCAGATGGCGCGTTACGACTACATTACGGACGAGGATTTCAATGAGTTGAAGGAAAAGCCGCTGGGCCTCGACTTTGCCATGGAAACACATGCCAACGGCCCCGCTCCCTATTTCCGCGAATCGGTGCGGGGTTACCTCAAAGCATGGGTGAAACTGTACAATGAGGAGAATGGCACCGATCTCAATCTCTACACCAGCGGACTGCGGATCTACACCACCATCGATTCGCGCATGCAGACGTACCAGGAAGAAGCGCTGACACGGCACATGAAGGAACAGCAGAAGATCTTTAATGAGCATTGGAAAGGACGCAACCCGTGGATCAGTGAGGACGGGAAGGAAATTCCCGGTTTTATCAACACGGCTGTCCGTCGTTTGCCCTATTTCAAAGTACTTAAAAACAAACTGGGTGAGGAGGAAGCATGGAAAGTGATGAATAAGCCTTATAAAATGAAGGTGTTTTCATGGGACGGAGAGAAGGAAGTAACGATGAGCCCCATTGACTCCATTAAGTACTATAAGCGCTTCCTGCGGGCCGGTATGATGGCCATTGACCCGCAGAACGGGCACGTGAAGGCATGGGTAGGAGGGATTAATTTCAAATATTTTCAATACGATCATGTGAAACAGGGTAAAAGGCAGCCGGGTTCTACATTTAAGCCGTTTGTCTACGCCGCAGGTCTTGATAAAAACTTCATCACACCCTGTGAGAAGATCATGGACTCGCCGGTCACATTTCAGGCGGGGATCGATGATGTGTCGGAAGACTATACGCCTAAAAACTCCAATAGCGTATACTCCGAGCAACCGCTTTCGCTGCGGCAGGCGTTGGGTAAATCGGTGAACTCGGTGACGGCCTACATCATGAAGATGGTAAAGGCCAATACCGTGGTGGACTATGCGCACAAACTGGGCATTACGAGCGAACTGCCGGCTACTCCGGCACTCTGCCTCGGAACGGGGGATGTGTCAGTATATGAAATGGTCTCCGCTTACTGCACTTTCGCCAACGGCGGGTACAAGGTCATGCCGATGACGATCCTGCGGATCGAGGACCGCCACGGCAAGCTGCTGGGAGAGTTTCACGAGCAGCAGAGCCAGGAGTTGAATGAAAATATGGCTTACAACATGCTGTACCTGATGCGTGGCGCGGTGGAAGATGCAGGCGGCACCGCGGGACGCCTGCGTCAGTATGGCGTGACGGATGGCAACGAGATCGCCGCCAAAACCGGAACTTCACAGAACCATTCCGACGGGTGGTTCATGGGCATGACGCACAACCTGGTCGCGGGCATATGGGTGGGCGGTGAAGACCGCAGCATTCACTTCCGCACGCTGGCGTTAGGCCAGGGCGGGCGAGTAGCGATGCCGGCCTGGGGCGCATTCATGCAGAAAGTATACAATGATCAGACCCTGGTCCAATACCGCAAAGGGCCCTTCACGAAGCCAGCCAATTTTGCGGGCGAATGCACCACAGCACCAGCCGATAGCGCGGATGTGTATACGCCTCCGGCCAAATCGGACGACGAAGGCGTTTTGTTTTAGCATAACGGGGCAGGGTTTAAATGCCTGCCCCGGGTTTTAGTCAGCTTTCAGAAGGTTTGATGTTTTGATTGACACAGAACAGATTCCCGGGATCGTATTGCTGCTTGATGCGGGAGAGCTTTTCAAAATTGCTTCCATAAGTGGCCCTGACGCGGTCCGAGCCCTCGTCCATCATAAAATTGACATAGGCTCCGCCTGCACCGTGCGGATGGAGTTCTTCCCAGTAATCGCGTGCAAAACGGGTCACCAATTCTTTTTCACCGGGGTCGGGGCTGATGCCGACGATCACCATCGACCAGGTGGCGTCGCGGTAATTCCAGGCCGTATCCTCGTTGCGTACCCTGGCGGCTGCCCCGTTGACAGGATACAAGTGCATGCCGGAAAAGAAATTAGGGATTTTGTGCGCATGGCGGATATGCACGTCCATGACTTCGGAGCTCAGGTGTTTGACAAAATCTCCTTTCCAGTACCATTGCATCCCTGGGGCAAAGAGGTCATCGAACATCGTTTGCAATGCCGGCACTGGTAATGGCCCCACCGCGTCGATCAGCGGACGCCGGAACTTCCGGACGGTATCAAAAACCTCATTGGCTTCCTCTTCATCGATGCAGCTCCATACAATGCCGCACATGGTTTCGAGGTGGTATTGTTCGGGAAACATGGGGGCCGGCGGGATTTTATGAAACGCAAAAAAACCGCCCACACTCTCCGGCGCCTTTGTGATAAAATCCTGGTACCACTCCATCATCGCCTTGGCATCGTCCATATGCCAGAACATCGGTCCTCCGTACACCGTATGCACCGGATGCGCACGGAAGAGGAATGAAGTTACCACGCCAAAATTGCCGCCGCCGCCACGGATTGCCCAGAAAAGGTCGGGATGCTCGGTAGCCGAAGCGCGCACGACGCTGCCGTCGGCCAGGACCATCGTCGCTTCCAGGAGGTTGTCGATGGTAAGGCCGGCAAAGCGTGTCAGGTGGCCCAGACCACCACCCAGTGTCAGTCCCCCGATGCCGGTGGTGGCATTGATCCCCGTAGGCACGGCGAGTCCATGGGGGTGTGCCGCCGCATCCAGATCGCCCAGCAGGCAACCTCCCTGGGCCCGCACGGTCCGCGCGCCGGGATCCACTTCCACATGCCGCATCAGGGAAAGATCGATGACTAACCCTCGGTCACATACGCCGAGGCCTGCGCCATTGTGGCCACCCCCTCTCACCGCCAGCAACAGGTGGTGTTCGCGGGCAAAGTTCACGGCCCTGACGACATCTTCTTCATCCGCACAACGGACGATCAGGTCGGGGTATTTGTCGATCATTCCATTGTGCACATTGCGGGCGGTATGGTAATCCGGATCGCCTGGGGCGATCACACGGCCACGAAAGTCGGGGCGGGCGAGAGCGGGAGAAATTGTTTCCATAAGTGCTACGGGGTTTGACGTGAAAATCAAGGTATTGCGGCTCGCATGGCGGGCCGGGTATCGGATGCGGATAAAACTGACTGCTGATCAGGCGTGAGATTGCGCTTTACGGAAATGGAGGGGTGAGGTGCCAAACCGTTCCTTGAACACGCGGCTGAAATGCGACGTATTCTCAAAGCCACTTTCCAATGTGATCTCGTTAATGCTTTTTCGGGTGGTAAATAGCAATAGTTGTGCATAGTCCAGCCTTCTGGTGATCAGCCATTTGCCGGGCGAAACGTAGAAAGTTGCCTTGAATTCCCTTTTGAAGGTAGCCAGGCTCCTGTTCGAAATTCTGGCAAATTCGGACAGGGACAGGTTGTACAGATAATTGGCTTCCATTACCTCCGGAAGGGATGTTTTTTGCTGGCTGGCAGCCTTGCCCGGTGGGTGTGCCGGCGAGGGATTGTTGCGGTTGGCCATAATCGGAATAGTGGTTGAAACTGTCGACGATTTTGCAGGCCTACGGACCATCGTGGTACACGAAAGTCATTCCCTTGCGGGCTAAGTGCTGGTATACCCCGGGCAGGTATATGCGAAATTCATATCCGTTGTTCATCTTTGCGTCTGTTTGGCTGGCAGAAGATGTAAGAAGTCACCTGAGTGATCATTTTGTAAATCAAAAATAAGTTTTATTAGTGATGATTTTTTTGCTGTGAAGCTCAAAAATTGCATTTATTGATCAAATTCGGGACGGTCGTTTTTCCGGATCGGGAGCGTCTTCCGTTCAGGCGTCGTAAACCTGTTGACAAATCGCTCCGGCGGGTTTAGTTTTATATTTGAAATCAAAAGTACGTTCCCGGGAATTGCATTAACCTGTCAGTATCAATTGAAAGATCCATCACAATGGAAATGGTTCCGCCCCGTCCTGATCGTCACCTGGACGTTGCTGCTGAACCTGTTTCTGGTCCAGAAATTTGTCGGTAGCAACTGGAAAAGCCTCACCATCACCCTGGCATGGCTGGGCTGCGCACTCGTTACCTGGAAGGTCATGGCCGAATGGAGCGGCAAATGCAGAAAGCGGTATCCCGATATGGGACAGACCAGAAAACGGATTATCGCTACTTTTACGGGCTACCTGGTGATAGAGGTACTAAGTCAGGCGCTCTTCTTTCTGTTGATGTACTTCGCGCGCTGGGATTGGGAAGTATTTACCATTAAGGAATACAGTATTTACGTGGCTTTGTGCATTGTATCACTCTTCTCGGTGGGCGCATTGTACGAACTGATCTATTCGCTCAGCCAGTACGGCGCTGTGTTGCAGGAGGAGGAAGCCATTAAGAAAGCGGGATTACAGAATCAGTTCGATAGCCTGAAAAGCCAGGTGAACCCGCATTTCCTCTTTAATAGCCTCAATTCCCTGTCCGCGTTGATCGAAGAGGACCGTGTGAAGGCGAATGCGTTTTTGGATGAACTCTCCAGCGTATACCGGTACCTGTTGCACACCAGCGACAATGGATTGTCGTCCGTCAAAAGCGAGAACGATTTCATCACCTCCTACCTGTTCCTTACCGCGATCCGGTATGGGGAGGCCATCGAAGCGAAAGTCGAGATCGACGATGCGTACTGGGGAGCCATGCTGCCCACACTGACGTTGCAGACGCTGGTGGATAATGCGATCCGGAACAATGTGGTGATGAAGCAAAAACCTTTGAAGCTGGCCATTACCACGACGGACCAATGGCTGGAAGTGAGCAACACGGTCCAGCCGAAACAGGTGAAAGCCGCCCGGGAAGGGCTGGAACTGCTGATCGCGCGGTTCAGGGACCTTGGATTGGAACCGCCGCTCTTATTCGATGACGGCGAAGTTTTTTCTGTAAGAGTACCGGTAGTCCCTCGCCAGTTCGCAGACAGCCAACGATCATGAAAATAGTAACCTACACGAGGCAGGACATCTGGATCGCCGTGTTCATCCTGCCCTCCTACATTCTGCTGATGAACTACCTCCTGCTGGGGGAGCTTTACTTTTCGGGTGCGGGTGTCTTCGCGAAAGCGACGATCGTGCTTTTCGTGATCATCGGGCTGGCCTACCAGTTTATCCATGCCCGCATCGGCGACTGGTTCCGGAACAGGTATTCCAATTTCAGAGAGACGCCCAGGCGGATGCTGCTTATGATTCCTGTGCATATTTTCGTGAATGTGCTGATCATCAGCGGACTGTTCTTTGGTTATGAATGGGTTCGGTTCCCGGGCTACACTTTCGATCGAGCCAGCTATGAGTGGGCGTTGGCACTGGGTGCATTGATGAACGTGGTGGTGACCTGTATCCACGAGGGTGTTTTCGCATTTGAATTGTGGCAACAGAAACTACTGGAAACGGAAAAGCTCCGGAAGGCCAATCTCCAAACCCAGTTCGAAAGCCTGAAACAGCAGATCAATCCGCATTTTCTTTTCAACTGCCTCAATTCCCTGTCCTCATTGATCGAAGAAGATCCTGACCTGGCGACGCAGTTCATCGATGAAATGAGCAACGTATACCGATACCTCCTCCGCAGTAACGAGTCGGAGCTGACCACGCTGGAATCGGAATTGAACTTCGCAGGTTCTTACTTCCATTTGCTGAGCACCCGCTACGGAAGCAACCTGCGCCTGGAAGAAGACATCGATCCCGTATATCGCAGTCATATGCTGCCACCGCTCACGCTGCAGCTGCTGATGGAGAATGTCGTAAAGCACAACGTAATCATGCCGCAGCAGCCATTGTACATCCGGCTCGTGACGACGGGGGAAGGAAGGTTGGTCGTATCCAATAACCTTCAAAGGCGTACGGTTACCGTGCCGTCCAGCCGTATTGGTTTGGCCAATATTGCCACCAAATACGGGTTGCTCGGGCAGGGCGAAATCAGTATCGAAGAAAACCAGCAATCGTTTTCTGTCAGTCTTCCATTACTCGCTCTGGCCTGAGGCTCATTTGTCGGGAAGCTGCGCGAGGTCCGTGCGCGTGTCCGCGGACATCCGGCCGGTATGCGCGATTTCGTGTACCGCGTTCTGCACGGGGGCCGAAATTTCCGAGGGCAGGTTTGCCGACGGGTAATCTTCGACGTTGATCTTCTTGCCGCGCAACAGATCTGTCAGCTCCAACACCGGCGCGTAGTCGCTCAGAAGAGGTTGTGGGTCAAATTCGCCGGAATGGCTTGAATCGTCCCGGTCTTCGTTGATGCCATTGCTCAGAACGTGAAACGAAGCCGTGCTCAGCGGCGGGATTGCCAGACGGATCGTTTGCACCACCAGCCCATTCTGCGATTTGTCGTCCATCGAAATGAAGACAGTACCGGCGGGGAGCGTCGCGGTGAGAGGCCCGTGCGTACGATTCGAAAGCACAATGCAGAAGCGCACCGCGTTTCCGCTGCCATAAACACTTTTTGTCCGATGCGCTTCGTTCATGCACGCCGTATCCCGATGCGGCCTTCCGACGATCTCGACGCCCTTCGGAAATGTGAGCGGGGTGCCGGTAGGGCGCAGTCGCGAACTGCCGAAACCGGGCGCGGAGGATTTGACCATGTCGGGCACCGGAGCAGAATGGATGCAGCCGGAGACCACGGCTGCCATGATCCATAGCTGGAACGAGCGTCGCATCAGATTGTTTTGAGTTTCATGACGCACTTGACCGCCTGACTTTCACCATCTTCCGGCAGGAGGTTGAAGCGTACTTTCAGAGTGGTTTCAGTCAACTCCATTACTTCCCAGTCCTCTTTGTCGAGTCCGGCGGGTACGCTTTTCATTTTGATGAGCCGGGCAGCCTCGTCATAGGTCCAGTCCGCGGAGTAGATTTCCTGCTCCTCGTTATCGTTGCATCGCAGGTCGCCGGTATTGGACACAAATTTTCCTTCTTTTTTAAATAGAATAAAATCATCGAGGTCGCAGGGAATCAGCAACTGCATCAGGTCGGTTTCCTTATCACCGTCTTCATCCAGGTCCAGCGGCCGGATGAGGTCCCAGGTTTCGGTTTTCCATTTTTTGTCGGCGAAGGTTATTTTGACCGGTTCTGGTGTCACCTTCTTGTCATCGTCCTTGCAGGCGAGCAATCCAACGACAAGCAAGAGGAGCGGAGCAATGGTAGAGAAATGTTTCATGGCTAATAGACTTTTGTTTTGCTGAGCCAAAATTAGGCTGCGCGGCCAGCAGGGCCATTGGCAATCAGTACCAAACGGGAAAACCGCAGCATGAAGCGGGCAAGGCGGTGCATAAACTGTCCGGCAATGCATCGCAGCTCGTGACGGGCCGGAAGATCACCGGTCGGAAGGGCTGACGGTTCAATACCATAAAATACCGTTTCAGGGCGGCAATGTGTGTTTCTGTGGACCGCCGGTTTCAGGATTTCTTTATTTTGACCTAACTTTTACCCCTGATTCACAAGAACCGGAAACCAATTTATGAAGGTATTACTAATTGAAGATGAGGATCTGGCCGTAAGAAAGCTCTCCAAACTGTTAGCCGAAATTGACAATGCCATTGAAATCGTAGGGAAATCCGCCAGTGTACAGGAATCCGTGGCGTTTCTTCAGAACAATCCCGCCCCGGACCTGATCCTGATGGACATAGAGCTGGCCGATGGGCAGAGTTTTGAGATTTTCGACCAGGTGCGGGTGGAGTCGCCCGTAATCTTTACGACTTCCTATGACGAATATGCCCTCCGCGCATTCAAAGTCAACAGCATCGACTACCTTTTGAAGCCCATCAAGCGGCAAGAGCTCGAAGCAAGCCTGGCCAAATACAACCGGCTCACGAAGAATTCCGAAGCCGAACCTGCAAAAAGCCAGGCTAACATCGACCGGGAGGCTATCGACACGCTGGTGCAGCAGCTTCGCCAGCAAATGCAGCCGTCCGATTTCCGCAAGCGTTTCCTGGTGAAGCATTTGCAGCAGTGGATACCCGTAGAGGTCAGTGACATCGCCTATTTTTATTCAGAAGAAGGGACAAGTCTTTTCAAATCACGCAACAACCAGAAATTCCCGGTCGACTACACACTCGACGAGCTCGAAAAGATGCTTGATCCCGAGCGTTTCTTCCGTGCCAACCGGCAGTTCATCATCAGTGTTAACTGTGTACAGCAGATCAATCCTTATTTCAATAATAAAATTAAACTTACACTGACGCCCGTGCCTGACAGCGAGGTGATTATCAGCAGGGAAAAGGCAATGGACTTCAAAAAGTGGCTGGGGAAATAGCTTCCGCCGAGCCGATGCTGATCCGCGTATTCTGACATTTCATGCACGCTTTATGGCACTTCGCACAGGATAGCAATGGGAAGAAAAGCCCCGCCGGGCAATTTTGTGAGGCCGGAGCAATGTTCCGGCAGTTTCTTCCAAACTATAATGTCACAAAGCCATGTTAAAAAAGATCCTGAAATGGACCGGCCGGGTCGTGCTGGTCATCGTATTGCTCGCTATGGGTTATTACACCAAAGCTTATTTTGCCGTTGAGAACCGCCGGACGATCGTTTACCCGGTCAAGCCGATCCGGCTCGATATTCCAACGGACTCCGCCACTCTGGCATTGGGCAGGCACCTGGTGACGACCAAAGGCTGTGACGACTGCCACGGCAAAGATCTGGGCGGTCGGGTGATTTTCGAACAGAAAGGAATGGGCCGCCTGGTGGCCCGGAACCTCACGAAGGGAAAGGGAGGCATTCCAAAGAATTACAGCACGGAAGACTGGGTCCGCGCTATCCGGCATGGCGTTCAGCATGACGGTACGCCACTGGCATACATGCCCTCAGGCGATTATAATCAGCTCAGTGAACAGGACCTGACGGCCATTGTCGCCTACTGCTCGCAAGTTCCGGCGGTTGACCGCGAAAACCCTTCCACCGACATCGGGATAGGGGCGGTGATCCTCACCGATCTGGGCGAACTCGAACTTTTCCACGCTGAGAAAATAGACCATGACGCCGCACCGCCGTTGGCTGTGAAAGAAGGCGTTACAGCCGATTTTGGCAAGTATGTGGCCCAGGTGTGTACGCATTGCCACCAGCCTAACATGAAGGGCAGCCCCGGCGAGCACGGCACGCCCGACATCTCATCCTCCGGTGCCGCCGGTAAATGGACCGATGAGCAGTTTTTCAATACTTTACGTACCGGCAAGCGTCCCGACGGCACGGAGCTCAAAGCGCCGATGCCCTGGCAAATGACCGCCGCGTTCTCGGATACCGAAATGCGGGCCTTGCGGACTTATCTGAAAAGTATCTGACGGCCGGTCGGGGGAAATAGCGCTTGGTAAGATGCGATCTGACGCTGGTTTAGTAATTTGTTGAATACCAGTTATTTGATGCTTTCCGGCCCGGGCCTGTCGTGTGCAGTGCCTTCCGGGCCGTGTTGTCCGGGCCATTAAACGGCTGTTTTGAAACTGTAAGACACATTTTTTTGCATCTGCGGGCATCTTCTTCCCGTGCGACATTGCACATGTCATGAATTATGCAGAACTTGATGGCAATCAATACTCAATCCGTCTTCCTGTTTCTTGCCTGAACTGCTCCGGGAAAGCCTCTTTGTTCAACTGCCATTGCCCGCTATGGGAAAGTGGCAACTGTTGATGTGAAGTTTTTGGCCGAATAACCCATATGAGCAAAATTAAGTGTGTCATTGTAGAAGAAGAGCCCTACGCTGTGAGTGTGCTCGAATCGTACATCGGCGAGCTGGACTCCCTTCAGCTGACCGCCACCTTTTATAATCCGATTGATGCGCTGATGTATCTGCTGGAAAACAAAACGGACGTGCTGTTCGTGGATGTACAGCTGCCCAATATCAAGGGCATCGATTTCCTGAAACTGATTCCGAGCCGTCCGCAGGTCATTTTCCTGGCGCCGTTGAATCACCGTTTCGTGAATCCGAAGGAAAGCCATATTCTCGGTTGCCTGCTCAAACCTTTTCGGTTTGAGCTCTTCCTGCGGTATATCGACAAATGTTTCGAAACGATAACGCCCGAGGTATGTATGGTATCGTCAGCTGCATACAAGCCTGATCGCCGTGCCAGCGCACCATTCATTTACCTGGTTTCGGGTAAAGTGGTTATCAAGGTATTCCTGGAAGACATCCTGTATGTGGAGGGCGTGAAAACCTGTGCGCGGGTGACGACGGTCAACGGACAGATCTTTGTTCATCAGGGCCTTGCCGAGATCCACTCATCCCTCGTCCGGAGAGGTTTCCTGCGCATTCACCGTGCTTTTCTCGTGGCCCGGAACAGGATCACCGCTTTCAGCGATCACGCGGTCGAGATAAACAACTGCATCCTGCCGATCAGCGGCCATTACCGCGCGAAGGTTCTGAAAACGCTACATGCAGGCACAAAAAACGTATAGGCATTGCATTCAAAAAAGTTAGTCGTATTTTGACCGCCTAATCCAATCTTTTCAAACATGGGAAAATTTGTAATTTCAAAAAGGGCCAATGGCGAATTTCAGTTCAACCTGAAAGCCGGCAACGGCCAGGTGATCCTGGCGAGCGAAGGTTATACAACCAAAGCGGCGTGTGAAAACGGCGTTGAGTCGGTGAAGAAAAATTCACAGGACGATGCCCGTTTTGAGCGTCTGACGTCGAAAAACGACAAGTACTACTTCCTCCTTAAAGCGACCAATGGGCAGGCCATCGGAAGCAGTGAGATGTACGAAAGTGTTGCGAGCCGTGACAATGGGATCGAATCGGTAAAAAAGAATGCTCCGGATGCCGCCACAGAGGACGAGACGGCTGCATAATGTTTGATAGTTGTAAAAAGCGCAGGGCACAAAAAATGTCCTGCGCTTTTTGTTTTTGGGAAAATGAAATTTCAGGTACAGTAATTGCATTGCGTATATACACCAAAATCAGACCGGTATGGTTTCCGACTTTAATAATCGTGTTCGTCAGGTTATATTTCTGCTGATTGTGACCGCATTGGCAGTGCTCGTTTTTAAGCAGCTCTACATTTTCTTTCCCGGTTTCCTGGGGGCACTCACGCTGTACATACTTTGCAGACAGTACTATTTTTACCTCACTGAGCAGAGAAAGTGGAAGAAAGGCATCACTGCGATCTTGTTTATGGTGCTGTTCATGGCGTGTATCGTGGCGCCGGTATATTTCTCCTTGCAAATGATTTTCTCCAAGATCGACGATATCCTGAAAGACCCCGGGCAGATCAATCACGCCATCGACGCGATATCCGCACAGCTTCGTGAGTGGACGGGGCAGGATTTGCTGACCAAGGAAGCTACTGCCGATGTCCGCAAAAAGGCGGCCAGTTTTATTCCAGGTATTCTCAACAGCTCCGCCACCATGCTGGGAAACCTGCTGATGATTCTTTTTCTGGCATTCTTTATGTTTCAAAACGGTAGATACATGGAGAAAACGCTGGAACACTTTATACCGCTCCGCCCGAAAAACGTGGGCTTGCTGGCCGACGAAACGATAGGGATGGTCAGAGCCAATGCATTGGGGATACCCTTGATTTCACTGATCCAGGGATGTGTGGCGTTGCTGGGCTACTGGATATTCGGTGTTCAGGATTTTGTATTGCTGGGGCTCATTACAGGCATCTTCGCCTTCTTTCCGGTGATTGGAACGGCTATGATTTGGCTTCCCCTGGTGATCTACCTGTTCTCGTCCGGGGAAAACGGCAAGGCGATCGGGCTGGCCATTTACAGCGTTGTGATTATCGGTAACATCGATTACGTGGCGCGCATTACTTTCCTGCAAAAAGTAGGTAATGTGCATCCTGTGATCACGATCCTGGGGCTGATCGCCGGGTTAAAACTTTTTGGATTCTGGGGCTTTATTTTCGGGCCGTTACTGATCAGCTATCTCCTGCTCCTGGTCCGGATCTACAAAAGCGAGTTCAGCGAATCGCAAAAACCTGCTGCCCCTACAACGAAATAGGCCCGCCGCCGGTCAGTCAAACCGGAAGCGGGCCCCGCCGGACTCACCTGTTTCAGATCTCCGTATCGCTCTTTGACTCAATGGGGTAGTCGGAGAAGCCATTGGACTGGTCGGACCATTTGTAGACGACTTTCTTAAAGCGCAGGTCATTGACGATCCCGTATATGTTTTTCATAAAGTCCTTCTGGACTTTTTCCGGCTGAAATATATCGCCTTCAAACGTCAGGACCTCCTGATGATCCCCCGAAACTTCGATCGCAATATGCTGCTGGTCGAGCACTTCTTTTTTCGATTCCACATATGCGTTCCTTAACTCGGGAAAGTCGCGCTGCTGCACCTGAACCATCTTCTTTTTCAGGACCTCGCGCTGGCTGCTGATCTTCTGGTCGTGATTGCCCTTTGCTTCATTGTAAAGTGCCGTGTTCGATTTAAGCCAGGATAGCCTGGTGGCAAGATCCGTGTCCGCATCGCCCTGTTGCAGTTTAAGGTCTATGTCGCTGATCTTGTTCTGAAGAAAAAGCGCCATGTTTTTATTGGCCGCCTTGTTCACCGGTTTCGGTGAGTAGAAATAGAAACTGATACCGACGGCTATGGCCGCGAACACCAGGTACACGACATACCGGTAGGACCTGGTTTTGGGTTGATGATGAATTTCCATGTTTTCTGAATTTGCCTTGGTATATGTTCATCAGGTTTTCAAAAAACATGCCAGGACGCATTGGAACGGATTTTTTGGGCCAGAGGCTATTTTCAGTCAATGCAGTTAAATATGAAAGTTCAGCAGTTTTATAACAAAGCTTACACATGGATCCTGGAAACAGGTCCTTCGGTACTCATCGGTATTGCGGTATTGATCGTGGGAATGTGGCTCGTCCGCATGCTCTCGCGCTGGCTCACAGGACATATGAACCGGCAGAACATCGATCCGTCGCTTACGCCATTTCTTTTAAGCCTGGCAGTCACCACCTTACGTATTCTGCTGATCATATCCGTCATGCAGATCGTGGGCATTCAAATGACCGTTTTTGCCGCATTGATCGGCGCGATCGGCGTTGCAGCGGGCCTGGCGCTGTCGGGTACGCTGCAGAATTTTACCAGCGGGGTATTGATCCTCATTCTCAAACCCTTTCATGTCGGCGACAACATCGTGGCACAAGGGCAGGAGGGGACTGTGCAGGCGATCAAGATCTTCTATACCGTTGTGAGGACTTATGATAACCGCACAGTTGTCATTCCAAACAGCAAGCTCTCCAACGAGGTCATTATCAACATCAGCGGATCCGGCAACCGGCGGCTGGATGTGGAGATGAAGTTTAGCAACAGTATCGACTTCGGCACCGTGAAGGAGATCGTCAACGGTGTCCTCGATCGTGCCCAAAGTGCCCTCAAAGTCCCCGAAAGACGAATCGGGATATCGTCCATCGAGCCGGATGGCTACAAGGTAATGGTGAATGTGTGGCTCGACGCCCACGGCTTCGTCGACAATAAAATGGTAATTCAGGAGAAGCTGATGGAAGCGTTAAAAGGGTCCGGCCTGAAATTGCCGGGCATGGGTTAACGCTTTTCTGTTTTCCTGCCGGCACAATTTCAGACTTCTGATTTGAGAATGTCCGTCAGCTCGCGCCGGAAGATTTCACCGTAGATGTTGTTGTACTCGCGGGCAAAACTTTCGAAGGTGCTTTTCGCCAGCGAATGCTTGCCCAGTAATGCGAACGACTTGCATTTGAGGATCATCGCTTCTTCGTTGGCCGGATCGAAATAGAAAATATTATTGGCAAGCCGGATCACGAATTCCGGATCGTCGGATAGCGTAATGCTACCCGCAAATGTCAGGTACGTATTGACCACCATGTTCGAGATCTCCGACTTGAACGAATCCAGCCATTCGTATTCCACATTAGCCAGGAAGCTGCCCTTGTCGGTAATGCGGATCAAAGATTCGATCATGGGACGATCGATGGTCTGTGCGGAGGTTATGTTGAGAAAATCAAGATAATCGATACTGATGCCGTCGGGGTCGAAATCCAGCTTCCAGTGCCCGGCAGCCAATGCGATCTGGGCATGCTGCATGTTGGCGAGTATCGCTTTGAGTTTCGTAAGGTTCACCGACCGGTTGTTCCGCGCGCTCTCAGCCGTCTTGTCCGACCAGAGCAACTCACGCAGTTTATCGGAATTAATGCCCCTTTTCCACCGGAT